>JAXMBD010000027.1:0-88372 GCA_046350035.1 Isosphaeraceae bacterium
GTGACGGACGAATGCAGGGAGCATCATCGGGCACCCTGCAGACGTCATGCGGGGGTGCCCTTGCAGGAATCCGGCGAAGGGAGCGGTCGCCCCTTAGCCCGGGGAGGCCCCGGCGGCGGCCTCGTCGACCTCCGCGGGCAGCTCGACGAAGCTGTCGAGGGTCTTGCGGAGCTGGGGGAGGAGTTCGTCGAATCGCCGCGATTCGACGGTGAACTTCACCTCATAGTCGAGGCGTTCGGTGGAGAAACGCCGTTCCAGGACGGTCATGGCGAACGGCCCCCGGCGGGCCTTGACGATGGTCTCCAGCGCCGGCGCATCACCCTGACGGATGACCTTGCAGGAGACAACCTCGCACGAGGGATCTTCGCGGCGGAGGTCGTCGGGGAGCTGCCTGGAGAGGGCTTCGAGGTCGCGGCCCTTGCGGGGCTCCGCGAGCACGAGCAGATTATCGGACCAGATGCCGCGCGGGGGCGACGAGGCGAACAGGCGGGCGACCCCGGCCGGCGCCAGGGTGGGCGACCATCGTTCGGGCAGGTCGACGGCGAATCGGTCGGCCCGGTGGATCCAGCGGTTCCGCGGGACGGGGCGTTCGCGATCGGTCGGGTCGGGTATGAGGCCGGTATCGGGCGGCGTGAACCGGGCCGAGTCGATCAGGGCGCCGAAGGCGGGGCGGAGGCGATGGTGGGTGGCGTCGTCGACATTGAGGGTGAACGTGTAGAGCTGCCGGTGGGCGATGACGCGGACGGCGATCTCGTGCCAGGTCCCCTGCCCCGGCGGCTGGAACTCGCGGACGGTCACCAGGCGGTCGCCCCCCGGGGCCTTCACGACCTCGTTGCGGACCAAACGGCCGGGCGTCCGGCCTCGGGCGGCGTTGGCCTCGAGGCGGGTCCGGTATTCGTCGAGGCCCTCGGGCGCCGGGCCCAGTTCGCAAGCGAAGGCGCCGGGCAGGTCGGGGTCGGCCTGGGGGATCCTGGCCACCACGACGTACTCGTCGCGCTCGCGGAGGGCGATGGCCCAGTCGTCGGGGAGGTCGAACGCGACGCCGTACTTGGCGGACTCGAACCGGGCGGCGTCGGCGGGGAGGGCCGCGAGCAGGGCGAGGGTCGGCAGGAACATGGCGGGGGTCGCTCCGGGCGGGCCTCAGCCGTCGCGGATATAGTCCGCGGCGTAGGATCGGACTTCCTTACCGTTGAGCACGTGGAAGGTCCGCAGGCGCTCGACGAGCTGCGCCCCGAACCGCTTGAGGGGCATGTGGACCAGCTTCCGGCCGAACCGGCGGGCCAGCCGCCGCCAGGAGGCCGGCGGCGCATTCGGGCTGACGACCGCCACGAACCGCTCCCGGCTGTGCAGGCAGGCGCCGGCGATCAGGCGTTCTTCCAGGGTCCGGGCGAAGTTCAGCCGCGGGTCCTCCAGATATCGGGCAGGGGCCGGGGGAAGAGGAAGAAGGCCCCGCCATATTCGGCCCGCGCGACGCCCGGGCCGACGAGGTCCGCATCGGGTCGGTGGCGAAGAGGCCAGGGTCGACTCGCCGGGATGCTCGGCATACCAGGTGGCCCGGTGGACGTACCGATCGGGGTCGGCCGGGACGTCGAACAGGAAGGCGACGCATTCGATCGACCCGCGGGCCGGCGGCATGACCTTCACGTAGAGGTCGCCGGTGTGCCACTAGCCGGAGCGTCTCGCGGATGTCCAGGCCGTCCATCACGCTGGCCGTGAACTTCTCCGACCGGGCGAGGTCGGCGCTAAGGGCCTTCGCCTGGTCGCGGACGTGCCGGTGGAAGCTCTCGATCCGGTCGTCCTCCGGCGGCCACGAGCACATCCCGTAGGGGTTCCACCGCTGCTGCCAACGCCTCTTCTCGCGCTCGGGGGGGCGGGGCCGCAGCCGCACGTTCCGCCACAAGATCGCCTGCCCCGGCAGCCGGCTGGCCATCGTCGCGACGCCCCAGCCGGGCACCTCGGCCTGGCCGGAACCCCATCCGCAACGGCGGGCCCTCGCCCCATTCGTCGGCGGGCGGGTCGGCCGGTGCCCCATGTAGGGGTATTCGCGGGCCGCCTCGGCCAGGGCCAGGGCGTAGTCATCGCCGGCGGTCT
The DNA here is from genome assembly GCA_046350035.1 of Isosphaeraceae bacterium. Classification (GTDB taxonomy): domain Bacteria; phylum Planctomycetota; class Planctomycetia; order Isosphaerales; family Isosphaeraceae; genus CALLYK01. Next base: position 2,092 of record JAXMBD010000027.1, read on the forward strand.
GCTGGGCGGCCACGACCAGCGTGTACAGGTCGGGCGAGAGCCGGCGGTCCATCAGGGTCAGGTTGCGGGCATACCGCAGCAGGAGCGAGAGCGAGTGCGGCGTGATCCGCCGGGCGACCTTGGGCAGGGTCCGCCTGAGCCGCTCCCGGGCGGCGACCAGCATCTCCTTGATGCCGTCGACCGACAGGTTATCGTCGGCCGTCAGCTCGATCCGCCCCCGCTCGTAAAGGCTCGTCAGGAACGGCAGTTCGCCGAGCAGGAAGGCGAGCGTCCGGGGATCGACCTCGAACCGCTCGACGGGCGTCTCGATCGGGTCGGGCTCGGGCCGTGGGGCGCGGCGATTGTAAGCGTCGCGGATCCACGGCCAGTCCATCATGGAGCAGACGAGCAGGATCCGGCGGTGGTCGACCTCGAGCCGCCGGAGTTGGTGGGCCATCCAGGCGATCCGGTCGGCGTGCTGGCCGGGCGTCGGGGGCGGGATCGACGGCAGGATCGCGGCGGCGAACGCCTCGGGCCGGACCTTCTTCAGGGCGTACGGGTCGGGATAGGTGGCGTTCCGGGCCTCGAAACGAGCGGTTTCGAGGTCGATGAACGCCCGCGGGATTCGCTCGCCCAGGGCGGTGCGGATGCCGGCGATGACCGGCTGGCAGGGATCGATCGGCACGTAGCTGAAGCCGGCCTGGACGTCGTCCTCGGGGTCGCGGTCGGGGTCGTATCCTTCGCCATCCCGCCGGACGACGGCGGAGATCCGGGGCAGGTCGTCGGCGGCCGCCTCGACGTCCTCCTGGAACGACGGCGGCAAGGGGACCGCGAGGCAGTCGTAGGGCCGCGCCAGCAACTCCTCGCGGACGAGGATGGCACAGTCGCCCGAGCCGTGGACGACCGGCAGGACGCGGATCCGGTCGCCGATCGTCAGGAAGTCTTCGGCCCGGGGCGATCGAGGCGTCATGATGGCAGGCCCTCGCTCGGGGCGGCTCCATTCCGGTTCAAGTCAGGGGGACTCGGCCGACAGGACCGACAGGCGGGCGTTGAGCAGGATCCGCTGGCCGTCGGGCGAGCCGCCGGCCGATCCCTCGGCGTCGGCCTCCTTGAGGTCCGAGACGAACGAGACCAGCGGGACTCCCTCGGCCTCCTCGATCGAGAACGGGTCGGAGTTGACCGTGGAGGCCAGGGTCCGATCGGCGGCCTCCGCGTGCCAGAGGGCGGGCAAGGCGGCGCGGGCGGTGTCCTTGACCCCGTAGTTCTCGGTGCCGAAGACGGCCGTCGGCGGCTCGTCGGCCGACGCCGGGGGCATGAGGATGAAGTAGAGCCGGGCGCCCGGGCCGATCAGGTCGAAGTTGGCGTCGGCGACCACCTCGGACGGCCCGCCCCGGCGGTCGTCCTGCACCTCGACCCAGATCCTCACGGCGCAGGGGGGGCCGTCGTAGTCCCAGAACCGGGCCGAGGCCCCCAGCTCTTCCAGGAGGGCCGCCAGGTCGTCGGCCCTGGGTTCGACCGGGCGGACTTCCAGCGGGTCGCGCGGGTCGGGCGGGTTCGACGGCGGTACCAGCGCGGGCCCGGGGCCGGCCGGGGACGGCGGCAGGCAACCGGTGGCCAGGAGGAGGGCGGCCGCCAGCAGGCCGAGGGCCGGCCCGGGGCGGGCCGGGCTACTCGTCATCCTCATCTTCGTCGTCGAGGTCCGGGTGGAGCGGGTCGTCGGGGTTGAAGAACAGGTCGCCCAGGCCCAGGGGCGCGTGCTGGTCGCCCATGGCCCGTCGCTTCCGCCGGGCGAGGCCGTCGAGGTCGAGGGCCTCCTCGCCGAGCACGCAGAAGAGGGCCTCGCGCCAGGCGGCGTCGCGGCCCAGCGGGTGCCGCGAGTCCTGCGCCAGCCGCTTGAGGGCGAATCGGAGGATGTTGATGCCGTCCCGGGGGGAGAAGTCCAGCTTCAGGGCGTGGGCCTTCTGGAGGAACTCGACCGTCATCGCCAGCAGCTCGGGCTGGGCGAACGGGATGTGGTACTTGAGGATCGACATCTCGTCGTCCCGCGCCGGGAATCCCAGGCCCAGGGTCGGCTGGAGGCGGGACAGGATGTAGTCGGGCACCTCGAACGTGGACTCGTCCTCGTTCATGGTCACGCAGCATCGGAAGTCGGGGTGGGCCGGGATGCTGATGCCGGCCACGATGCTCTCGACGTAGCGTCGGTGGTCGAGCAAGGGGGCGAGGCTGGCCCACGACTTCTCGTTCATCCGGTTCCCCTCGTCGAGGACGCAGATCCCGCCGGCGATCATCGCCGAGACGAGGGGCGAGGCATGGTAGGCGATCCGGCCCGACTCGGCCAGGACCGGGGTGATGATCAGGTCCTCGGGCCGGGTGTCGGCGGTGCACTGGTTGATATAGAGCGACTGGCCCCGCAGGTTGGCCGCCGACATCGCCAGCGTGGTCTTGCCGATCCCCGGGGGGCCCGTCAGCCGGGGGGACAGCGGGCGATCGACCGGGTCGACCACCAGCCAGCAGGCCAGGAGCTGGCGGAGGATCTCGTCCTGGCCGATCCAAGCCTGCTCGGTGCGGTCCAGCTCGCTGAGGTGGAGCGTGACGTCGCCGATCCGGGCGGTCTGGGGCGTGCTGGTCATACTCTCACCGAGGGCCGGGGGTGCGGGCGCGGCGGGCCGGGGCCCGCCGCGCGGCCCTCCCGTGTACCGGGGAGGACCGCCCCGGGCGACCGCCCGCCTCGGAATTGCCGGCGGCCGGCGTTGGATTAGCCTCGTGCGATCGCGATTCGGCCGGAGATCCCCCCGCGCAGACGGAGTGACCGCGTGACCACGACCCCTCCCCACCCGCCCCTCGACGAGATGGGGGCGGTGCATGCCCTCCTGCTGGCCATCCGCAACCGGATCCTGAGCGGCCTGTTCCTGGTCCTGCCGGCCATCTTGACCTTCGTGATCCTGGGCTACCTCTACCAGATCCTGACCACCTGGGTGCTGAACCCGGTGGCCTCGATGCTCGTCCGGCTGGCCAACGCGCGGCTCAACCTCGACGGGACCCTGCCCGACTGGTGGATCAAGTTCTTCTCGCCGCTGCTGGCGATCGCCCTCATCCTGAGCATCCTGTATCTCCTCGGCTACCTGGTCCGGTCGCGGCTCTTCCAGCTCTTCGACGCCATCCTGCTGCGGGTGCCGGTGGTGACCACCGTGTACAAGGGGGTCAGCGGGGTGGTCTCCTCGCTCCAGGGCGACGGCGGCATGAGCCGGTTCCAGCGCGTCGTGCTCGTGCCGTTCCCGCACGCCGGCTCGAGGGCCCTGGCGTTCGTAACCCGGACCCTCCGCGACGAGGCGACCGGGCGGAAGATCCTCTGCGTCTGCCTCCTGACCGGCGTGGTCCCCCCGGCCGGCTTCACCCTGTTCGTGCCCGAGGAGGAGGTCACCGAGGTCGATTGGACGATCGACCAGACCCTGCAGGCGATCCTGACCGGCGGCCTGACGACCCCGCCGACCATCCCCTACTTCCCCCGCGCCGAGGCCGAACAGGGGCGGCCCGTCGGCTGATCGCGACGGCGGGGTGCTTTCCCGCAACGACGGCCGCGGGCGCGTTGACGGCCCGCCGAGGCGCGGCTTAAAATCCGATTCCTGTTCCGCGCCAGGTCGGCGGCCTGCACGCCAATCCCTCCGGCGTTCCTCGCGTGGCGCTCCGCGCTTTCCTCGCCCCCACTTCACGCATGAGTTTCATTCATGAGAAGGCAACTTCGTCGCCCCCGCGCGCCCCGCTTCGACCTCCTGGAGTGCCGGACCCTGCTTTCCCTGGCGGCCGAATCGCCCGTCCGCTACGACGCCAATAACAGCGTCATCGTCGCCTTCACCGACGGGGGCTCCCTCGCGGCGCGGCCGCTCGGGAAGCTGGACGCCTCGATCGTCGAGCGGTTCGACAGCGGGTCGGCCCTCATCGCGCTGACCCCCCAGATGGACCCGGCCGCGGCCTTGACCCAGATCCGGGCGTTCCCGGGGATCAAGTACGCCCAGGCCAACAACGCCATCCATATCGAGCAGGCGCCCAACGACCCGGGCTACACCCAGGGGTTGCAATACGCCCTGACGAGTCCCGACGCGGGGATCAACGCCGCCGCCGGCTGGGACTACTCGACGGGCGACCCGTCGGTCGTCGTGGCCGTCACCGACACCGGCCTGGACATCACCCATCCCGACCTCTACCTCAAGGTCGCCATCAACCAGGCCCGGGTCCCGGCCACCATCCGCGGCCTGGCGAGCTCGGCCATCGTCCACACCGACGGCCTGCCCTTCCTCACCATGGCCGACCTGAACTCGCTCGACGCCAACGGCCAGGTCGTCCGCAACGGGCAGGGCAATCCGATCAACGCCGCCTATACGGTCGACCTGAACGGGAACGGCCGGATCGATGGCGCGGACCTGCTGAACGATTCGGCCTGGGCCATCAACAACGGCGGCAGCTATGTGAACGATATCGTCGGTTACAACTTCGCCGCCAATACGAACAACCCGACCGACGACCACGGCCACGGCACGTTCGTCTCGGGCATCATCGGCGCATCCAGCAACAATGCGACGGGCGTCTCGGGCGTGAGCTGGGGCGCCCGGATCCTCCCCCTGAAGGTCCTCGACTCCGGCGGCAGCGGCAGCGACGCCGACGCGATCCGGGCGATCAATTACGCGGCCGATTACGGGGCCCGGGTCATCAACGCGAGTTGGGGGGATACCTCGGCGTCGCCCGGGGTCCAGGCCGCCATCAAGTACGCCGCGACCAAGAACACCGTCTTCGTCGCGGCGGCCGGCAACAACGGCCAGAGCCTCGGCACGCTCCCGTTCTACCCGGCCGCTTACCGCGAGCCGAACCAGATCACCGTGGCCTCGACCAACTCGTCGAGGCGGGCTCTCGGGCTTCTCGAACTACAGCCCCACGCTGGTCGACCTCGGCTTGCGCCGGGCGAGGGCATCTACAGCACCACCGCCGGCGGCGGTTACGGCTACGGCAGCGGCGAGTCGTTCGCCGCGCCCCAGGTCTCGGGGGCCGTGGCCCTGGTCGCCGGCCTGTACCCGAACCTGACCGCAGCCCAGCTCGTCCAGCGGGTCACCCAGAACGCGCGTTCGCTGTCCTCCCTGTCCGGCAGGACGATCACCGGCGGCATCCTCGACCTGGGCAGGGCCCTCGCCCCCGCGACGACGGCGGTGGGCGACTCGGGGTTCGAGCAGGTATACGCCGGGCCGGCGGGTTCGTCGTCGTCGTTCGTGTACGGGCCGACGGGCTCGGCGTGGACGTTCACGGGCGGGGCGGGGATCGCGGCCAACAGTTCGGGGTTCACGGCCGGCAACGGGCCGGCGCCGGCGGGCTCGCAGGTGGCGTTCGTGCAGCAGGCCGGCCAGCTGTCGCAGGCGGTGTCGTTCGCGTCGGCCGGGAGCTACACGGTGAACTTCCGGGCGGCGCAGCGGGCGAACTGGCAGGCGGCCTATGCCGACTTCGACGTGCTGGTGGACGGGGCGTTGGTGTCGACGATCCGGCCGACGGACGGCACCTACCAGTCGTACGCGACGGCGACGTTCACGGCGTCGGCCGGCAGCCACACGGTCGCGTTCCGCGGGCGGAACACCGCCGGCGGCGACAACACCGCCCTGATCGACGCCGTGTCGGTGCAGGCGTCCGCCGCGACGACGGCGGTGGGCGACTCGGGGGTTCGAGCAGGTATACGCCGGGCCGGCGGGTTCGTCGTCGTCGTTCGTGTACGGGCCGACGGGCTCGGCGTGGACGTTCACGGGCGGGGCGGGGATCGCGGCCAACGGTTCGGGGTTCACGGCCGGCAACAGGCCGGCGCCGGAGGGCTCGCAGGTGGCGTTCGTGCAGCAGGCCGGCCAGCTGTCGCAGGCGGTGTCGTTCGCGTCGGCCGGGAGCACCACGGTGAACTTCCGGGCGGCGCCGCCGACGAACTGGCAGGCGGCCTATGCCGACTTCGACGTGCTGGTGGACGGGGCGTTGGTGTCGACGATCCGGCCGACGGACGGCACCTACCGGTCGTACGCGACGGCGACGTTCACGGCGTCGGCCGGCAGCCACACGGTCGCGTTCCGCGGGCGGAACACCGCCGGCGGCGACAACACCGCCCTGATCGACGCCGTGTCGGTGCAGGCGTCCGCCGCGACGACGGCGGTGGGCGACTCGGGGTTCGAGCAGGTATACGCCGGGCCGGCGGGTTCGTCGTCGTCGTTCGTGTACGGGCCGACGGGCTCGGCGTGGACGTTCACGGGCGGGGCGGGGATCGCGGCCAACGGTTCGGGGTTCACGGCCGGCAACGGGCCGGCGCCGGAGGGCTCGCAGGTGGCGTTCGTGCAGCAGGCCGGCCAGCTGTCGCAGGCGGTGTCGTTCGCGTCGGCCGGGAGCTACACGGTGAACTTCCGGGCGGCGCAGCGGGCGAACTGGCAGGCGGCCTATGCCGACTTCGACGTGCTGGTGGACGGGGCGTTGGTGTCGACGATCCGGCCGACGGACGGCACCTACCGGTCGTACGCGACGGCGACGTTCACGGCGTCGGCCGGCAGCCACACGGTCGCGTACCGCGGGCGGAACACCGCCGGCGGCGACAACACCGCCCTGATCGACGCCGTGCAGATCCTGCCGGCCTGAGCCGGCGGGCAGGCCCTTTCGCGAACCCGCCCCGCCGGCCCTCGATCCGCGGGTCAACGGAGCGGGTTCAGCACCAGCCCCGTGAGCAGCTTGGGATAGAAGTAAGTGCTCTTGGGCGGCATCTTCTCCAGGTTCGAGGCGATCGCCTCGACATGCTCCATCCCGGCCGGCGGCACCAGGCAGGCCAGGTCGCAATCGCGGGCGGCGGCCGAGGCGAGCACCTCGTCGAGCAGGTGGACGTACCGGCAGGACGCCGTGCCCAGGTCGCCCAGCAGCGATTTCAGGGCGAGCTCGTGGAGGATGCTGACGCCCAGCGATCGCCAATCGGCGCTGTGCTCGGGCACGAGCGCGTCCATCGCGGCGTCGGACCGGAGCCGGGCCGTCATCCATCGGCCGTCGGCGATCGTGCCGAAGCCGAGCCTGTCCTGGTCGCCCTCGATCTCGATCCGTTCCCAGGCGGCCCGGCAGCCCGCCTCGCCCTCGCCGGTGAATTCGACCTCGAATTCGCTGGCGAGCCGGGCGGCCAGGGCTTCGGCGGTGATCGCCCCCAGGCCGCTCACCAGCCGGTGGGTTGGCAGGATCCGCAGGCCGGGATCGCTCATGCCGACCAGCATCATCATGCAGAAGTTCGCCGGGTCGTCCTCGCCGGTAAGCTCCCCCCGGGAGGCCAGGTCGTCGCGGTAGCGGACGCCCGTCTCGTACCGATGGTGGCCGTCGGCGATGAAGATCGGCCTTGAGCCCATCAGGCCCTGGACGGCCGTATGCGCGGCCGGGTCGGTGACGAGCCAGAGGCGGTGCTCGACCCCCAGATGGTCGCGGGCGACCAGGGGCGTGCGGTCCTTGAGCCCCGCTTCGACGGCGCGGATCACTTCCTCCTGCGCGTCGGGGTAGAGGCCGAAGATCGGGCTGAGGTTGAAGTTCGTGGCGTGGTACAGGGCCAGCCGGTCGGCCTTCGGGCCCGAGAGGGTCTGCTCGTGGGGGAAGATCTTCCCCTGCCCGAACGGCTCCAGCCGGACCCGGGCCAGGAACCCCTTGCGGGTGAAGGTCTGCCCCTCGACCGTGAAGGTCTGGTCGTAGAGGTACAGTGCCGGATGGCCGTCATCCTTGAGGACCCCCCGGCGCCGCCAGTCCTTGAGGAAGTCGGCGGCCCGGGCATACCGGTCGCGGCCGGGCTGGTCGCCCGGCTCCTCGCGGTTGTACTCCATGCGGATGACGTTGTACGGGCTGAGCCCATACAGCTTCTCCTGGAGGGCCGCATCGACGACGTCATACGGCGGGGCGACGACGTTCGACAGGTCGCCGACCTGCGCGATGTCGTAGCGGACGCCTCGGAAAGGGCGGATCTCGGGCATCGGATTCGATCTCGAAGGCGAGGCCGTAGGGTTGTACGCGGTCGCGGGATTCCAATCGCCCCGGAAGGACCGCCCGGGCCTCCAATTTCGCGGGTCATTATGGCAGAAACCCCCGCGAGCCCGATACCTTCCTTGGGCTCAGGAGGGGTGAACGATCAACCCCAGGTCCTTTTTAGGCATCATGCCCCGCGATCGGTTCGATATCGATCGGCGGGATGGATCGGCGGATCTCGTCGAGCAGCTCGCGGGTGCCGTGGCGGTCGCACCAGGCGTGGATGTAGGGCCAGTCGATGCTCGCCCCTTCCGCTTCCTGCACGGCGATCACGTTGCGGATATCGTCGCGGTCCTTGGGGCGATTCCCTTGGAGGGACCAGCGTAGCTTCGTGATGATGACGTCCTCGACCGTGGGCAAGAAGGCGGGCCTGTCGAAGAGGCGAACAGCCCGGCGAAGTCGGAATCGCTCCTGATCGTGGGGATCCTCGCTGAGCTGGAAGAACGCGACAACGAAGGCGGCTTCGGGGACGTGGACGATGTGGCGAGTTGTCCCCGTGATCGTCTCGAACCGCATCTGGCGGTCCAGTCGGAAGGCAGGGCCGAGGGCCTGGGTGATCGTCGAGATCGAGCGGTCGCCCAGGGTGACCACGAAATCCGCGTCCTCCCTGGGGATACCGTAATGGTTGGTCGAGAACGACCCGACCAGCATCGACGGGACGCGTCCAGGGTCTCGATGACGGTGGCCGCGATTTCCTCGCTCGTCATGGGGACTGCTCCAGCAATTCCCCGATCGCCAGCCGTCGCCGGAGGATTTCCATCACCCGGGGCTCGTCGGCCTCGGGATACCGGGCACGGATGCCGGCCTTGGCGATCTCGCAGGCCATGTCGAAGAGGCGAGCACCGTCTCGAACCTTCTCGGCGGGATCCACTCGTCGCGCACGAAGGACCCTCTCGCGATAAAGGTCGTCGATCAACTCGCGGGTCGGTTCCATGATCGATCCCCTCGGCCCGAAATGCCCCGGTCGGGTTCGCGGCCCTGACCAGATTCTACCAGGCGAACCCGGGTGCGGGACCGCCCGCCGAAATTGCCCCGTTTCGCACCGAGCCCGTCCTTTCCGGGCAGTATGGCCGCCTGGGCGACATCCTTCGACTTGCCGACGGCCGGCCCGTTCCGTAAAAATAAGAGTCTTCGGGGACCGGCTCGGCCAGAACCCGGCCTAGAGTCGATCAAGTCCTCCCACCCCGTTGAGGGGCGCTGCGACGGTACGCATCGGCGTGCCTGCCAGGCTCGATGGGGTGGATTTACTCCCGTTCAACGGCGCCCGTTCATCGTTTTGGAGACTTTGAACGTGACCGCCCTTGCGCAGAAACCGGCCGCCGCCCCCGCCAAGGATTACAAGGTCGCCGACATCGCGCTGGCCGCCTGGGGCCGCCGCGAGATCGCCATCGCCGAGACCGAAATGCCCGGCCTGATGGCGATCCGGGAGGAATATGCCGCGAAGCAGCCCCTCAAGGGCGCCCGGATCACCGGCTCGCTGCACATGACCATCCAGACGGCCGTCCTGATCGAGACCCTCAAGGCGCTCGGCGCCGAGGTCCGCTGGGCCTCCTGCAATATCTTCTCGACCCAGGATCACGCCGCCGCCGCCATCGCCGAGGCCGGCATCCCCGTCTTCGCCTACAAGGGCGAGACGCTGGAAGAGTACTGGGAGTACACCCACAAGATCTTCGAGTGGGCCGACGGCGGCTTCTCGAACATGATCCTCGACGACGGCGGCGACGCCACCCTCCTGCTCCACCTGGGCGCCCGGGCCGAGGCCGACGCCTCCGTGCTCGACAAGCCCGGCAGCGAGGAGGAGCGGATCCTGTTCGCCGCCATCAAGAAGCGGCTCGCCTCGCAGCCCGGCTGGTACGCCGAGCGGCTCGCGGCCGTCAAGGGCGTCACCGAGGAGACGACCACCGGCGTCCACCGGCTGTATCAGATGCACAAGCGGGGCGAGCTGAAGTTCCCCGCCATCAACGTGAATGACTCGGTCACCAAGTCGAAGTTCGACAACCTGTACGGCTGCCGCGAGTCGCTGGTCGACGGCATCAAGCGGGCGACCGACGTGATGATCGCCGGCAAGATCGCGGTCGTCTGCGGCTACGGCGACGTCGGCAAGGGTTCCGCCCAGGCGCTGCGGGCCCTGTCGGCCCAGGTCTGGATCACCGAGATCGACCCGATCTGCGCCCTGCAGGCGGCGATGGAAGGCTATCGGGTCGTGACCATGGAGTACGCCGCCGACAAGGCGGACATCTTCGTGACCACCACCGGCAACTTCCGGGTGATCACGCACGACCACATGAAGAAGATGAAGGACCAGGCGATCGTCTGCAACATCGGCCACTTCGACAACGAGATCGACGTCGCGTCGCTCGAAGACTACCGGTGGGAGGAGATCAAGCCGCAGGTCGACCACGTCATCTTCCCCGACGGCAAGCGGATCATCCTGCTGGCCAAGGGCCGGCTGGTGAACCTGGGCTGCGGCACCGGCCACCCGTCGTACGTCATGTCGTCCTCGTTCGCCAACCAGACGCTCGCCCAGATTGAGCTCTGGCAGCACAACGAGAAGTACCCGGTCGGCGTCTACGTCCTGCCCAAGAAGCTGGACGAGCACGTCGCCCGCCTGCAGCTCAAGAAGCTGAACGTGATGCTCACCGAGCTGACCGACGAGCAGGCCGCCTATATCCACGTGCCGAAGCAGGGGCCGTACAAGACCGATCATTATCGCTATTGATCGGCTAGCTCGGGCGGCGGGGGCTTCATGGCCCCCGCCGCCCATGGCTATTAATAGCTGGGCGGGCATGCCATCAGCACGGACGAAGAGATTGGGGCCGTGTGAGTCGATAGAATCAGGAATGTGACAAGCCCGGCATGGTAAAATCGGGCGAAACGAGGTTGCCATGCCATTCCGCGATCACTTCCGACCACCGGTGAGCACCCGGTCGTCGTGGGAAGGGTTCCACGGCGGCTGGCCGATGGTCATCGTGCAAAAATTGCGACCCCATCTCCCGGATGGCTACATCGCCGAGCCCCGCGTTCGCCTCGGCACGTTCATGGAAATCGACGTGGGGGCCCTGGAAACCGACGCGGCCCTAGAGTTCCGATCTTCGGAATCCATGGGCAACGGCGGCGGTTCATCAACCTCCTGGGCCGGCGAGCGGCCGGTGGTCGCGATCGAAACCGACCCGCCCGAGGAATACGAATACGAGGTGCGCGTATTCGACCTCCATCGCGAACGCCGCCTGGTCGCCGCCATCGAACTGGTCAGCCCCGCCAACAAGGACCGCGCCCCCTCCCGCGAGGCGTTCGTCGCCAAGTGTGCCTCGTTGCTCCGGGGCGGCGTCGCCGTCAGCATCGTCGATCTGGTCGCCATTCGCCGCTTCAACCTGTATGCGCAACTGATGGAATTCATCGGTCATCCCGACCCGACCATGACCCCGCACGACCCGCCGACCTATGCCGCGAGCTGCCGATGGCCTACCCGGGGCACGCGGGCTCGGCTCGAGGCCTGGTCGCACACGCTGGTCGTCGGCAAACCGATGCCAACGTTACCGCTCTGGCTCGACGACGAACTCAGCATTCCTCTCGATCTGGAGGCAAGTTATGAGCAGACTTGCCATGATCTCCGGATCGACTGAGATCGCGCGCGGTGAATTCCGCCGAACGGCTACCTCAAGGTAGGGAACGCCCTCAAATTCTGGCCTTGGGGTTGGACGACGAGGGTCCCGGAAAAGCGGGCGACGCCGGGGTCTGCGTGAATGGGACGATCAACACCGTCGGCGGGTGGCGTGCCCACGCGGACCTGGGCATGCCCGCCGCCGTCTATTTTGGTAGAGTCCTTACCGCCGTTTGCTTAACCTGCAATCCGATGGGATTGTGATCCCCGTAAACAGCGGCCTGGAATGCGACCTCACCTACCGATGCTCTTTGCGACGATCTGGGCGTTCGCGTCGTGTGCGGCGTTGTTCCTCTGGGCCAGCGGGCAACTGCAGCACCATTTCGCCCGCGACAGGGTTATCCTCAGCAGCTTGCCAAATTGGGAGGATTACGACCTGGCGACGGTGGGAATGGCGGAATCGGCCTCAGCATTGGCCGGATTGCTTGGTTTCGTCCCCGCGATCGGACTTGGCCTGCGAAGGAGGAGTTCCCATCGCACCATTTTGTACGTGGGAACCGTCATCCTCTGGGGCTTCACGATTGGCACGCTGGCGGTCATGCTATCGGAAGATTACCTGCCCTAATCCCATAGGTACCCATCGCAGCTGGTCCACCTCGCCTTCGAGTGGTCTCTCGAACGTGGCTCGGAATGGTAGGGGATATGCACGTGCCAGACTTCACGTCGCTCGATCGGCCTTGCTCTTCCCTGCCAGGTATTCGACCAGCTCCAGTGCATTCGCGCTGGCGTTGTCCCACCCCGCCAACTCCTCGAGCAACTCATGAGGCACGTCCGCGGCCGGTTCGAATAGCTTGATTTCGACCCGGGCACCTTCGGGAAGGGATGAACTCGGCACGATGCGACCGTCCTTGACGACGCCCCACACGGTCGTTGCCATGACGGTATCTCCTGAAAAACCGATCGCCTCTACGAAGATCGCATACCGGAGAATCCGGAGCGAGCCGTGCACCCGCCATTCGTCGAGCCCGAAAGGTGCCTTCGCGGGCGCTCTTCCCCGGGACGATCCTCTCGGCCGGATTTCGCCCGACTTCCGAACCCGGAGGGTTTGGCCGGCCTGGGTTTGGGGAAGACGAGGGCGGTCGGTTCTCGACAACCCCCGTCTCCGATCCGGCTCACCTCCCGACCGTCGCCAGCTCGGAGGCCATCGATGGGGCCGACATGCCGATTCGGGGCTTTCGCTTCTTGTCGCGGGTGATCAGCCACTGGCCGCAGGGGACCAGGATCGGCCGGACGAGCACCGCGTCGACCAGGATCCCGACCACGAGGGCGAATCCTAATTGCCGGATCGACCCCAGCGGGCTGGACAGGAACGAGGCGAAGCTGGCGGCCGTGATCATGGCGGCCGAGGAGATCAGGCCGCCGGTCGAGGCCACGGCTCGGGTGATCCCCGAGCGGACCCCTAGCGATTCGACTTCCTCGTGCACCCGGCTCATCAGGAAGATGTTGTAGTCGACGCCGACCGCGATCAGCAGGACGAACAGGAAGTATGGCACCTTCCAGTCGATCCCCTCGGCGCCCAGGAGGGTGACGAAGACCAGGTGCGTCAGGCCCATCGCGAACGAGTAGGTCAGGACCATCGTCAGGACCAGGTTGATGCACGACAGCACGTTGCGGATCGACAGCAGCAGGATCAGGAAGACGCCCACCGGCACGACGACCCAGGTGACGTACTGGTCGCGGCTGGTGACGACGCGGGTGTCGTAGCCCTGGGCGTTCGGGCCGGTCACCAGCCCCTTGGCCGAGACCTGCTTCTCCTCGTGGAGGTAGTCGGACACCCGCTTCCGGGCCACCTCGACCTCGTCGAGCGCCGCCGACGAGAAGAGGCGATCGGCCTGCACCAGGTCGAACCGGGCCCGGTGGCCGTCGGACGAGATGTACACGGCGAAGCTCTGGGCCAGTTCGGGCTGGTCGCGGAGGGTCTCGCTGTTGATCAAAAGGCGATCGAGGGCCCTCTGGCCGACCGGGTCGCTGAGGATGTTGGTGACTTCCTGGTTGGCCCGTTCGGCCCCCTGGGCGATCTGCCGGGCCCCCTGCGCGGCGCGGATCAGCTCGCGGAGCTGGGCCTCCTGCGGGCCGGGTGGCGGGGTCGGTTTCGGGCCGGAGTCCTGCCCTTCCCCCGACTTCTGGCCCAGCAGCGAGCCGGTCGCCTGCTTGAGCCCCGAGTTTATTGCCTCCTGCCCCGGCGCCGGCTTCTTGCCGCCGCCGAACAGCTTCAGCCCGGTCGCGTTCTCGAGCATCATGCCGGTGCGGAGCTTGGCGGCCCCCTGGGTGAGCCCTTGCTCCAGCTCCTTGGCGCCGTCGGCGATCTGCTTGAAGCCCTCGTTGACCTCGCCCAGGCGGGAGGCCAGCCGGGCGCGTCGGAGCAGTTCGGGGCTGCCGAGCGGCTGGGTGGCCGAGCGGACTTCCGAGAGCCCCCGCTGGTGCGCCAGCATCCGGCTGACGTCGTCGATCACCGCGAGCCCTTCCGAGTCGGTCCAGTTGGTGTCCGACTCCACGACGAGCGTGAGCGGGGCCAGCTCGCCCAGGCGGAACTTGCCGCGATGGGCGTCGCCGGGCGGGTCGGTGATCGCCCGCAGCGCCTTCACGGCGGGAAGGTCCTGCGAAAGCTCGCCGATGATGTCCTGGGCATAAGGGCGGTTGTCGAACAGGGCGAACAGCGCCATCGGCGCCATCAGGGCCAGGGTGAACGCCCAGGTCAGCACCGGCCGGCGCATCACCCGGCGGGCGATCGCCTGCCAGACGCCCGACGACGGCCGGGTCAGGCCGGCGAACGACCGGGGCCGCCATCGGGCCAGGAGGACGAGCAAGGCGGGGGTCAGCGTCAGGCAGGCGAGCATCGTCAGGGCCAGCCCCAGGGCGACGCTCGGCCCGGTGCTGTTGAACAGCTTGAACCGGGAGACCCGCATCAGGGACAGGCCGGCGATCACCGTGCCGGCGCTGGTGAGCAGCGGCTCGACCGCCTTGCTCATCGTCACCCTCATGGCGCCGGCGGGGTTGGCGGGGTTCCAGTGCTCGCCGAACCGCCAGGAAATGAACAGGCAGAAGTCGGTTCCGCAGCCGAACAGGATCACGATCAGGAACAGCTCGACCAGCGGCGAGACCTCCCAGCCCGCCTCCACCATCCAGGCCAGGATGCTCCGGGCGGTCACCACGCCGACGCCGATCGTCGCCAGCGGGATCAGGGCCAGCAGGAGCGACCGGTAGACGAACAGGAGGACGATCAGCAGCAGCACGACGGTGACGATCGCCGCCCGGTCGAGCGAGACGCGGACCTGCCCCATGTAGTCGCGGCCCAGCACGGCGTCGCCCGGTCCAGAGAACCTGCAGCCCTCGGGCAGGTTGCAACTCGCCCTGGATCTTCTGGAAGAGGGTCGTCGCGGCCGGTCGCCAGGGCTTGCACGAAGGCGGTCTCGAACTGGAGGATCAGGCTGGTGGTGGTGCCGTCGGGGGTCGTCAGCCGCTCGGAGATCTCGGGCCGGGAGCTGGGGCCGAGCAGGCGGAGCAGCGCCTCGGGCTTCTCCGAGGGGGTCGTGAAGGCCTGCTCCAGGCGTCGGGCATATTCGCGGTCTTCCTCCTTAAGCCCCTCGGGCCGGAGCAGCGCCACGACGGCCAGCGACTGGAACCAGTTGTCGGGCCACGCCTCGCGGACGACCTTGTCGGCGCGGGCGCTCTCGCAGTCCTCGGGCAGGAGGTGGGCCTGCCCCTCCTCGGCGAGGCGGGTCAGATCGGGCGCCAGCAGGCCCAGGGACAGGGCGATCAGGGACCAAGCGAGGACGACCCACCCCGGATATCGGCTGACGACCCAGCGGAGCGTGCTCAACGGCATGAATCGGCGACTCCCGTCCACCCTCGATCCGGCGGCCCGGCCTTGCCGCGGAGCAAACTCCATGCCCCGGGGGCGACCCGTCCGGGGTCGCCGGCAACTCCGGTCCTGTCGGCAATCGAGGGGAACCCGGGATCGGCCGCCGCTTCGGGCGCGGCCGGGTCGGGCCCCCCATCCCAATCCTCAAGATTATGGGGGAACGGCGGCCCGTCGCCTAGACCTTACCCCCGTCGTCCGGCATCAGGCCGGCGTACCGGGCGGTGTCGTCGGCTCATCCTGCGCCCGCCCCCCCATCGCCAGGATTCCCAGGCCCAGCAGGATCGCCAGGCCCCAACCCGCCACCGCGGCATACCAGGCAATCTGGTAGTTTCGGGGTAACTTCCCCGATTGAACATCCTTGAGGGTGAGCAATTCTTCCCCCTGCTCCGACGCCTGGGCCTCCAGCTTCTTGACCTGGGCCTCCAGCTTGGCCTTGTCGTCCTTGATCCGGCCCAGCTCGCGGGCGTCGACCTCCAGGGCGTCCAGCTTCTTCTGGGCGTCCTCCAGCGAGGCCCGCAGGTTCTTGGATTCGGACTGGTACTTGACCAGGCTCGATCCGGCGTTGTCGATAAGGGCCTTCTGCTGGGCCAGGTCGCGCTGGGCCTCGTCGCGCTCGCGGAGCGTCTTGGCGTAGAGTTCGGTGAAGACCTCGGGCGAGGCGCCGGGGCGGACCTCGCGGAGCAGCGAATCGAGCGCCGCCTCCTTGGCGTGGACGCGGGCCAGGTCGACCTCCCCCTTGTGCTTCTCGGACGCCTTGGCGAGCGACTCGCGGAGCCCGACGATCTCATCCGTCTGGCGGGCGACGCTGTTGTTCAGCGCGTACAGCCAGAGGCCGCCGGCGGCGGCCAGCACCCCCGCGGCGGTGCCCAGCATCGTGAACAGGGTGGCGAGCTGGAGCCGTTCGGCCGAGGACGATGGGGCCGGGGCGTAGGTGTGCGGGCGGGACAGCATGGCGATCAACTCCGCCTCGAGCCTCGGGGACATGCCGCCGCCCGGCTCTTGGTCGGGCAGCTTCTCCAGGTTGTTCAGCAAGCGGGCCGTGGCCACGCGCTCGGCCCGTTCGCAGGTGACCTGACACCCGCCGACCTGGTCGACCCGGTCGGCCCGCCACTGGAAGAACCCGCGATCCTGGCGGATCGGGTCGACCACGTAGGCGACCTGCAACGGCCGGTCGAAGAAGTTGCGGTGGATGAACAGGTCATGGCCCGACAGGAAGATGCCGAAATCCGGGTGCGTGTGATACCAGCCGACGATGTCGAGGTCGGGGAACTGCTTGTCGCGCTCCCGGGTGATCTCCTCCCAGGAATCGTGCGTGTAGGTGAAGCTCGCCTGCGTGTTCTCGTAGTGCTTGGCCTCGATCGCCTGGGTGACCCAGACGAACGGCCGGTCGGTCTCCTCATCGACGCACTCCTTGCCCAGCAGGATGCCGCCCAGCTCGACGCTCGTGTCCCGCAGGGCATGCCGCTCGATGGCGTCGGCCGGCCCGCGGTCGAGGAAGATCGGCAGGTCGTCCGGCCCCGGCAGCCCGTAGGCGAGGCTGGCCAGCCGGGGTTCGCGGTCGGGCCTCCGCAGCCGCTGCGGCTCGCGGAAGCTGACCTCCTCGAAGACCATCTCGTCGCCGCTCACGGGCGGGCCCCGGCTGGCGGGAAGACGCGGGACGGAAGAAGGCCGGCCCCGCCGGCGCGATCCGTTTCCCTCGCGGGCGCTCCGTGCTGGGGATTCCCGCCGGCGGTATTCATCACGACGACCATCCGATCGGAAGCGTCAGGCCAGGGGCGATCGGTCGCCCGCCAGGAGGAAGAAGCCCGTACCTTCGGGGCCCTCGACCCGCACGATATCGTAAGCCGGCACGCCCAGTTGGGCCAGCGTCCGCCCCGCCTGTTCGGACCCTTCCTCGACCCGGCTGAGCGTCTCGGCATGCCCCGCCTGCCGGCAATTCGGGCAGGTCGCCTCCGACAGCCGGACCGACGCCCGGGGCCGATACACCTCGACGTCCCAGCCGCACCTCGGGCAGTCGATCGTCGTCACCAGGTCGCGGTCGAGGGCCAGCGACAGGGGGCCTTCCATCGACCCCCGGGCCTGTTCGAACAGGGCCCCGGCGGTCGACCCGTGGCCGATCGGCAGGGGGGTCGGATCGGGGTAGCTTTCGTGGCTCAGGCAGTCGTCGCGGAACGGCAGTTTCGTGCGGTAGAACTGGTTCGTGACGCCGTTGAACACCAGGGCCGAGCCGGCGTCCACCGGCATCCCGTGGATCAGCTTGAGGGCCTCCTGGACCTCCAGCGCCGCCATCATCGAGGCGATCGTCGGCGCCGTCGGCACCTTGCCCTCGAGGATCTCCTCGCGTCGGAGCATCGGGCAGCTATAGCGGAGGTTCAGGAGTTGATAATCGCGCTCGGTCATGGCGCATTCGTAGCAGGCCGAGTCGGGGGGCGTGAACACCTTGACGACGCCCTGGATCTCCTGGATCCCGGCGTCGACCCAGGGGGTGCCGGCCTTCCAGCACTGGCGGTTGACCCAGAGGCGGGCCTCGCGGTTGTCGAGGCAGCCGATCACCACGTCGGCGTCCCGGAAGACGCCCAGGCCCAGGTCGTGGATCACGTCGCCCCGGATCGCGGCGATGCGGACCTCGGGGTTGATCTCCCCGGCCCGCTCGGCGGCCACCTCGGCCTTGCCCCGGCCGGCATCCCGGGCGCGGAAGAGGACCGAACGCGACAGGTTCGAGGGCTCGACCGCGTCCAGGTCGATCACCAGGATCGTGCCGACGCCCAGCAGGGCGAGGTTCTTGATCGCCTCATTCCCCAGGGCGCCGGCGCCCACCACCAGGACCCTCGCCGCGGCCAGCTTCTCCTGGCGCCACCAGGGGATCAGCCGCAACCGGCCGTATCGGTCGGCGTCGTCGATGACCAGGGGCGTCGATGCGTCGTCGGCCGGCGGGGCGTCGACGCCGGGGTCGCCATCCAGGAAGGTCACGGCCCGGGGTTCGGTCATCGGGCGATCGGTCCGATCAGTCCAGGAAGATGACCTCCTCGGCCTGCCCGTGGGCCGGGCGGCCCGGCGGCGAGGCGGGGAGGTCGGAGGAGTCCAGGATCCAGGGCGAATCGCCGTCGAGCGGGATCGCGTCGGGCCGCGCCGTGCCGGCGTCCGGTGCGGTCAGGTCCGGGGCGGGGGCGGGTCGCTCGGCGACGCCGCGGCGGTCCCGGAGCGGGCGGAGGTCGAGCGGGAAGGCGAACGCCGTTTGGCTCGCGACCCAGATCGCCGCGTCGCGGTTGTAAGGGCTGCGGATATCATAATTATGATACCGGCACATGTCCCAGAGCATCACGCAAAGCTCGTCCAGGTGGAGGCTGGGGACCCAGTGGGTCCCGTAGGCGCCCAGGCAGACCAGGCCGATCTCGGAGATGTTGGGGTGGTAGATCGGGGTGAGCCAGCGGAGCTCGGGGGCGGTCCTCGGGTAGGAGGCCCCCAGCTTGACCTCGACCTCGTGGAACTCGCGAAGGCCGATCTTCCCCTTCTCCCGGGTCAGGCTGCGGCCGAAGAACTGGATCAGGTACCGCTGGGCGGGGGTGCCCATGGCGCGGAACCGGAGCACGCTGCTCTCGGCCTGGAGCCGCTCCATGGCGGCCAGGTCGCTGCGGAACCGGCGGACCTGGGGCGATTCGTACCCGGTTCGACCGTTCATGGCGAGCCCCCGACTCCGTTGCGCGCCGCCTCAGCCGGCGACGACCTCGGGATAGACGATCAGGTGGTCGCCGTTCTGGACGCCCGCCTCGACCAGGGTCTGGTGCTCCAGGAGGCGGCGGCCGCCCTCCTTGTGGTCGAGCGAGTAGCTCATCGGCTGGCCGTCCGGGCTGGTGGCCGGGAGGCTCATCTTGGTGATGATATTGGGCAGAATTCGGCTGACGGGCACGGTGAACGCGATCACCGCCTTCACCGACTTCGCACCGGTCTGGTCGAGAAAAGTCACCTGGATGCCCGAGGCTTCCGCGGATCCACCGTATGACGACATGGGTTGAAGCCCTCCTCAGCAGCAATTCGCGACCGGCCGGGTTTTATTGGGGCGAGTCCGAATCAAATCGAACTGGGACCGAGGCCGACGGCTCGCCCTCATCCAGAGGATACCGGAAGGTCGCCGCCGACCGAAACCGGCCCGCCGCGATTTTGGCGGGGCCTCAGGCCGAGGTGCAGTGCTTCCCCTGGCAGCCGAAGATCGAGCAGCCGCCGACGAACGTCCAGCAATCGCGGTGGTGGGGGGTCCGGCACTGGCCGCAGTAGACGAACTCGGCCACGATCGCGTCGCCGCAGACCTTGCAGACGGGCGGGCCCGCGTCCTCGGGCGCGGCCGGCCCGGCCGCCACGATCTCGACCCCGTCGCCGATCCGACGGGTGACGCCGGCCCGGAGGTAGTCGTGGATGATCAAGGCGTCCCGCACCGCCGCCTCCAGCGAGGGGGCCGACGCCCCCAGGTTCCGGTCGACCTGCACCAGCAGCCGTTCGGGGTTCACCGAGGCCAGCATCCCGTGCGGCGGGGCCAGCCGGCGGAGCTCGTCGAGCGCCGCCCGGACGCTCGGCACCCGGAGCACGTCCGAGGCGATCTGCGGGTCGTTCGAATGCGCCAGGTACTGGCCGTCGAACTCGGGGATCCCGGTGTGGACCGGCCGGGTCCCCTTGGGCGGCTGGGCGGGGCGGCCGGCCCAGGGATACAGCTCCAGGCGGAACGGGTTCGACGTGGCGAACTGGGCCACCACCTGGGTCAAGCGGCGACGGCTGGCCGGCGATCACCGGGGCCAGGCCGACGCGGACGGACGAGCCGTTGTAACCGAAGCTCACCGTCGGCGGGTCGGACATCCCCCGATGCTCGTACCGCCCCCGATAGCGGGCGGCGACCTGGCGATAAGCCCGAAACCGGGCCCCGGCGGCGAACGAGACCGCCTGGGCCGCGCCCCGGATGATCGCGAAGATCGCGACCACCACCAGGATCAGGATGAAGACGCCGCCCGCGGTGCTCATCATGCAGGGATATCCGGGGCCGGATGGCGACGGGTTTCGATTGGCGATCGGGGCCCATCGGTGAGTGTATGCTCCGCCCGCGAGGGTCCGCAACGCTCGCGGCCGGGCGCCTTGGCCGACGCCCTCGAATTCGGCCCGAACCGCGCCGATCGCCGACCGGGCCGATCGGGAAACCTGGGGGCGCAATCGCTCCCCTCGGCAAAATCGGAAGTTCGTTCAAGCCGATGGATCCCCGGGCTCATCCGTTCGATGGATTGCAAGATCCGCCATCGGCGAGCTTTCGGGAATTCCACCGGGGTGATGCCCCGCCAGGACTCCTGGGGACCCGAAAGTGGGGCGATCGGGAGGGTTGTGCCGTTGGGCAGGCAGTCCTGCCTGGTCCCTGGGCGAGTGTGGGGTGCTTTCTACCCGGCAAGGCGCGCAACTTCACACGGCCGGGCCCATGCCGAAGGGCTCCGTTCGGGGAGTAGCCGCTCGCCTGCGCAGGGTGCCGGGTTTCCGGGCCCTTAGCGATCGCGGCTGCGGGCCCGGGCCGCCTTCAGGGCCTTGCGCTCGGCCCGTTTCCGGGCCTTTTCCTCGCGGGCCTGGCGGCGGTCCAGCTCCTGCTTCTGGCGGGCCTCGTGGACCTTCCGCCGGGCCTCGTCCGGGCTCAGCCGGGGGCGGGGCGGCGCGGGGGCCGGTTCGCGAGGCTGTTCCGGCTCGCGTTCGCGGGGCGGGGGCGTCATTGTCGGGGGAGGTGCGGGCGGTTCGAACGGTTCGTAGAAGGCGATGTGCTCTTTCGGCAGGGGCAACGGCTCGGGCCGGGGCGGCGTCCCGGGCGGGTCGATCGGGTGCAGCAGCGTGCCGTCGGGGGCGTAGGCGGGCAGGTCGCGGGCGATCCGCCGCCGTTCCAGCTCCTGGATGCTGCGTTCGTGCAGCAACTGGCCCTCGCGGGCGTACCGCAGCAGGCGTTGATAATACGGGTCCTGCATGAACGCCTCGCCGCAGATCGCCTTCATGCGGAGCATCTTGTCGTGTTCGAGGTAGTCCCCGGTCGTCAACTCGCGGAGCCGGTCCATCTCGGCGTCGACCACCGCCAGGCGTTCCTCGCGGGAGCCCTTGGCCAGGCGCTTGGGGTCGGCGTCGCGCAAGACCGGGTCGATGCCCAGCAGGTCGTACGCCATCGCCACCGTCTCATCCACCCAGACGCCGTCCGTCTCGCCGTCAACCTCCATCAGGAGCAGGGCGCGGAGGTGCTCCCACCGATCGAGCATCCAGCGGGCCCCGTGGAGGCTGGTGGCCAGCCTCGCGGCGATCTCCGAGGGCCGCTTCGCCAGCCGGCCGCCCAGCTTGGCGGCCTCGGCCCACCGGTCCTGGTGCCAGTAGATCTGGGCCCGATCGGAGCGGATCTGCAGGTACCGGGAGGCCTCGCCCATCGCCCTCCGCTCGCGGGCGTAGCCGAAGGCGGCCTGGGCGCAGAGGAACTCGTCCTCGTCGTCGCGGGGCTGATACCGCGGGACGATGTGCTCCATCCGCTCGTTGACCTGCCGCTGGAACACATCCGGCAGGCGGAACCGGGCAGCCAACCCATGCGTGGTCGCATTGGTGCAGGATGCCGCCTTGCCGAACGAAGTCTTGGGGCCGCCCCCCTGGCCCTGGCGGCTCGGTTTCCGAGTGTCTTCGGCATCAACCTCGGGGGATCGCTCGGCCTCGACGGTCATCGTCGATCTCCGAAAGATAGGTGGTTCGCGGGGCTCTCTAAATTCAGGTAATACGAAACGATTGCTGAGAATGGCTCGTCGATGGCAGGAAAAAGCGGGATCGAAAGCCGACTTCCAATCGAAGTCGAATGGGGCAAAGGTCTTACGAAGAAATCGATAGGGGGCCCTGGGCTTCGTTGCGACCGTTGCAACCCGACTTTTTGGACTGCGGGCCGGGCGGACTCTTGACATGGCGTCCGGGACTTGAGTAAATCTCCCCGGCTTTCGACGGAATGAACGGACTGCACGGGGAACAATCTCCCCGTGGCTGCAACCCCTCAAGGATTCCACCCCGCGCCGGAACGGCCAGGAAGGTCGTCCCGACTCTGATGTCCCCCGGTGCGATCGACACTCACGGAGGAGATGTCCCCATGCCGTCCTTGAATCGCCGCGTTGCTGCGCGCCGCCTCGCCTGGGGCCAGGGCCCCCACCTGCTGGCCTTCACCCCGGCCGCCCCGATCGGCCCGCCGACCTGCGCCCCGCAGGCCGAGGCCGAAGTCAAGCCGATGCCGGAACCGGCCCCGAGCCTGGTGGTCCGGTTCGCCGAGGAGTTCGACGGCGGCGAGGGCCTGGCGGTCCTGCCGGCGATCGATCCCCGCCAGGCCCCCGCGCCGCTGGCCGTGGTCCATGCCGACGGCTCCCGGGACCGCCTGGAGACGCCCGAGGTCGCGGCCCCGGCGGCGTCCGCCGCGGGCGGATCGTGGGTCCGGCTCCGCTCCCAGGCGTCGCACCTCCGGGTGTATGCCGGGGAGGCGCCCGCATTGGCACTGCGACAGGCCTGAGCGGGCCTGCCGGTTGGGACGGATGGACGCCCCGGGGAGGCCGCGCGGGGGCGTCGATTCGGGGCCACCTACCACCGTCATAACCCGAATCCTCATCGGCATTTTCTCCAGGTTTCGACCCCCGTCGGCCGAATCCGCCCTGGACTTGAGGGAAAGTCGCGAAATCGCCCCGCCTCTTGTTGATGGAGGGCCACATCGCGGCTATGCTTCCACCGTTTGCAGTGCAACGCACGCAGCCCTAGCCGGTGGATGCCTTCACTCCCGGGCGATCGCTCGACTCGACCGACACCCCGCGCCTGTGGCCCTGGCCCTGAGGAGTCCCCGCGATGTACCACGGCCGACGGACCCTCCCCATCGAGGGAGAAGCGGCCCCGCTCGTCGAGGCGCGGTTCATACCCCCCCGGTACGAACCCAACTACGCCTATCCCTTGTTGGTCCTGCTCCACGGCCGGGGCGGCGACGAAGAGCAACTCGTCCACTCGATGGGCGGCCTGGCCTGGCGCAACTATGTGGCGCTGGGGCTCCGCGGCACCGAGGAAATCGTCCGCAAGGAACGCCTGGTCGGCTACGGCTGGGGGAGACCGTTCGCCCGCCGGGACCGCCGGGTCGCCCCCTCGGCGGCGGAGCCGGCCCTGACCGACGGCGAGACGTTCGACCGGATCCTCCGCGACGGCTGGGCCGACCCGCTCGACCAGCTGGAAGACCGGATCTTCTCCGCGATCCAGACGACGATGCGGGCCCTGCACGTCCACTCCGAGCGGATCTTCCTGGTCGGCTCGGGCGAGGGGGCGGCGGTCGCCTACCGGATGGGCCTGAGCTACCCCGAGCGGTTCGCCGGCGTCGTGGCGATCAACGGCTGGCTTCCCGACCGCTTCCGCCCGCTGGGCCGGCTCAAGGAAACCCGGGAACTGCGGGTCCTGGCCGTCCACGGCGAGTGGAACACCCGGGCGCCGGTCCAGGACGCCCGCAAGGACGTCGCCATCCTCCGCGCCGGCGGCCTGCAGGTGGCCTACCAGTCATACCCCTGCGCCCACCGGATCACCCCGCCGATGATGGCCGACATCGATACCTGGCTCATCAAGCAGTGCACCGGCCAGGTGCAGACCTGACCTGGCCTGACCTGGCGCGACGGCCCCGGCTATAATGCCGGGCGGGGTCGGGCGTTGTGCCCCGCCCCGACCCCCGCCGAGGGCCGCCGGCCGTGAACCCCGAGTTCGCCTGCCCCGAGTGCGGCAACCCGGTCCGCCTGCACGGCCATGCGCCCGGCCGCCAACTCCGATGCGAGGGATGCGGGACCCTGATCGAGGTCCCCTTCCTGCCCCGGGTCGTCCGGGCCCCGAGGCGGTCCGAACCCCTGGTCCCGCCGGCGATCTGGGCGGTGGCCGGGATGGTCACCCTGCTCAGCCTGGCGATCATCGCCGCCAAGCTCACCTGGCGATCGCAGGCCCGGGCCGCGTCGATCGCGGCCATGGCCGGGCTCCGCCAGCCCGCCGAGGAGGCCTGGCAGTCCGAGCGGCTCGACGAGGCGTTGGCCGCCTTCGACGCCGCCCTGAAACGCGGCGACCTGCCCTGGGACCCCGAGGTCGTCCGATCGTTCCGCGAACGGAGGGGGGCCGCCGCCGGTCGCCTGGCCGAGCGGGAACTCGGCCGGCTGGAACTCCTCGGCCCGGACGAGGCCCTCCCGGAGGGCCTGGCCCTGCACCGCCGGATCGACGAGGATCCCGACCTGGAAGCGTACCGGGAGCCGGCCCGCGAACTGGTCCGGCGGGCGGTGGCCCGCCGGTTCGACCGCGACCTGGAAGCCGCCGGGGCCGCCTGCGACGCCGGCGAGGGCGGGCCCGCGATGAAGCGGGCCGAGGGCCTCTGGCAGGTCGCCGAAACGTTGCCGCACTGGGCCCGGGATCCCGCCCCCGATCGGCTCCTCGACCTCATGAAGCGGATCGCCGCCCGCCACGGGGCGGTGGTCGAGCTGATCCGGGGGCTTCCGGCTGGGCTCGGCCGAGGAGTACGAGAAAGCCGTCCGGCCGATCCTGGTCGAGGCCTTGCGGGCCCGTGGCTACGCCGCCGAGCCGGCCGACGCGGGGCTCGCGGCGATCTGGAACGAATCGGCCCCGAATCGCCTGTCGCTGCAGGTCTCCGAACGCGACGGCGGCCATTACCTGCAGTCGGCGAACACGACGACGCATCTGGAAGGCCGCCTCCACTTCCTATGCCCGGGCAAGATGGAATGGAAGCAGGCGATCCAGGCCCAGACCGAGGTGCCCCTGTCCAAATTGCCCGCCTTCGAGGCCTCGCACCTGGCGGTGGCCAAGACCCCCAGCCCCGAGGTCCAGAGGCGGTTCCACGACAACGCCTTCCACGTTCTGGTCGGCCGGATCGCCAAGGCCGCGCCGCCGCCCTCCCGCCGGCGGGGTTATAAGCCCCGCGGCGGCGTAGCGGGCGGATGGCCTGCGTAAGGGGCGGATGGGCGGTCGGGTGGCGTGGGTTCCTCGCGGAGCGGAACCCGTGAGCGCGCGCACGCCGACGGTTTCCGGGACCGAGGGCGTGGGCAACCGGGCGCCGGCCGTGCTCGTCGAGCAGGCTCCGAGAGGGGCTCGCTCACACGGGTTTCGCCGGCTTCGCCTGCGGGAAACCCGCGTTACCCGGCCGGCTTCCGGGGGCGTCCCCGGTCGTTTACCATCGGTCGGGGACAATGCCCGGGATTCCCGCGGAGACCGATCGACATGACCACGCTTCGCCTCGCCGCGCTCCTGCTCGCGGCCTCGACGGCCCTCGCCGACTCGCCCAGGCCGACGCCGCCGAAGGCGTTCGAGGTGGGCGCGGTCGATGCCTACCTGGCCGCCTGGAAGCTCGACGGCTGCGTGCCGGGCCTGAACGTGGCGATCGTCCGCGACGGCAAGGTCGTGCTGGCGAAGGGGTATGGCCGGAAGGAACTCGGCGGCGAGCCGGTCCGGCCCGGGACCGCGTTCTCGATCGGCTCGGTCTCGAAGCAATTCGTCTGCGCCGCCGCCCTGCTCCTGGCCGAGGACGGCAAGCTGTCGCTGGACGACCCGGTCGGCAAGTACCTGCCCGACCTCGCCCGCGCCGGCGACATCAAGGTCCGCCAGTTGATGAACCACACGTCGGGCTATCCCGACTTCTACCCGCTCGATTTCGTCGACCGCCGACTCGCGAAGCCGACCACCGCCGACGCGATCCTGGACGGATACGCGAAGGGGAAACTCGACTTCGAGCCGGGCAGCCGCTGGTCGTATACCAACACGGCCTACATGGCCCTGGGGCGGATTCTGGAGAAGGTCTCGGGCGAACCGCTGGCCGCCTTGCTCGACCGCCGGATCTTCCAGCCGGCCGGGATGAAGCAGACGGCGCTCGAACCGAGCAACCCCTCGACAAAGGGCTACCTGTCGTTCGCGACCGGCCCGGCCGAACCCGCCACGCCCGAGGCGCCCGGCTGGCTGTTCGCCGCCGGCGGCATCTGGGCGTCCGCCGAGGACGTCGCGCGGTGGGACCTCGCCCTGATGGAAGGCAAGCTGCTCAAGCCCGGGTCGTTCCAGCAGATGACCGCCCCCACGCCCCTGCTCGACGGCCGCGTGCAGGATTACGGCCTGGGCCTGGGGATCATCCGCCGGGACGGCGAGGTCGCCTACTCCCACGGCGGTTCGATCAGCGGCTTCAAGGCGTACAACGGCTTCATCCCCCGGACGAAATCGGCCGTGGTGGTCCTCTCCAACGGCGAGGGGGTCGAGGCGGCCGAGATCTACAAGGCGCTCCTGGCCCTGCTGCTCCAGAACGAAAAGTCGGCCGGCCCGCCCAAGGTGGACGGCCCCAAACCGGAGGACGCCGCGAAGGAGTTCTTCCGCCAGATGCAGGCGGGCCGGGTCGATCGGTCGAAGCTGGGCGAGGAGTTCTCGGCCTACCTCACCTACGAACGCCTCGCCGCGGCCGCCCCCAGGCTGAAGGCCCTGGGCGAACCGAAGTCGGCGCAGGTGCTCGACGTCTCCGAGCGCGGCGGCATGGAGGTGGCGAACATCCGGCTCGAATTCGCCGACAGTGCGCTCGAAGGGCTGCTGTACCGTTCGCCCGACGGCAAGGTCCAGCAGTTGCTGTTCCGCAAGCCGTAGGCGAGCGGCCGCGGTTCTCCCCGCCTTCTCGCCCCGGAAGGGGCGGCGGTCGATAGGCCGGGGCGCCAGCCCCGGCAACCGCTCGAACGAGGAAAGGGATCGGAGTCCCGGAGGGACGACAGTTCGCAGGCGCAAGCCCGCTCGCCCGCGGCCCCCGCGACCAACCCGGAGATGGACTGCCGCCCCTCCGGGGCTTGATATAAAAACATGAGCCTGATTCGATCCCCGGGGTTTGCACCCCGGGCTATCGACCGCGGCCCCTCCGGGGCCTTCCCAACCCGATGAGCAGGCAAGGACCATGTCCGTCCCCTCGGCGGTCGGCGATCCGCCTGTTCCAGCCCCTCGGCCTTGACACCGATAACGGTCCTCGCGATGGCGACGGTCAGGACGGGCCCTTCGAACAGATCTCCGCCCAGAAACCCTTGCGACCGCGCCGTCGAGGCGTCGATGATGGGGATCGGCCCGGGCCTGATTGACAGGATGTTCAGGCTGATATACTGTACGTTTGTGAGGAGTTTTCGGATCGGGATCGGGGGTCGAGTCATGGGCGACGTCGTCTATCTTCCCGAGGTGCGGTGCACGGTCCGGCGGGGCGGGCTGTATCCGAACGGGATCACGGTGAGCCTGACCGACGCCCAGGGGGTCGAGCAGCACATCCAGATGGCGGACGGGATGGTCCTGGAATCGGGGGGTGTCCACTACTTGCCGGTGGGCGTGGCCGAGATCCGTCGCGATGAGCGGCGGGCCCTGGTGGAGCTGCCGATGGTGGCCGATTCGGGCTATCACCGGATCTGGGTGGGCTTCGACGCGTTCCGCCGGGATACGTTGCAGCACGCCGGGGCCTTGCCGTGATCCTCTCGGATCGCGAGATCCAGGCGGCGATCGATTCGGGGCTGATCCACATCGAGCCCAAGCCCGACGCGCGGCTGCTCACCTCGACGGCCATCGACCTGACGCTGGACGCGACGCTCCTGGGCTGGAAGGCGAAGGTCGCCGGCGGCGAGCCCCGCAGCGTCCACCCCGCGAAGGCCGGCTTCGACATCGGCATGATGATGCAGGAGGCCGAGTTGGCCGAACGGATCCCGATCCCGGAATCGGGCTATGCGCTGGAGCCCTGGAGCTTCGTCCTGGGGTACACGGCGCAGAAGATTTGCCTGCGGCGGGAGTCGAGGATCGCGGCCCGGATCGAGGGGAAGAGCAGCCTGGCGCGGCTGGGCGTCGGCGTCCACGTGACGGCCCCCACGATCCACGGCGGGTTCGGCCACACGGCGGTCGATCGGGGCGACGTCGGCCTGCCGATCCAGCTCGAGATCTTCAACCTCGGCCCGTTCCGCGTCCACCTGGCGGCCGGGATGCCGATCTGCCAGCTCATCCTGGAGGAGATCCGCGAGACCCCGATGCAGGGCTACCGGGGGCGCTTCTCCGAGCAGCAGACGTTCCGCGGCTGAGGCCGCGACGATCCTGTTCAAAAGGCGACCATTCCGGTTTGCGGGTCGAGCCGCATACAATGGCGTTCGCGGCGGCGTTCCCGGCCCGATCGGGAAGCCTTGCCCCTTCGCGGCGACCACCAACGACGAGCCCAGCCTGCCGGGACGGAACGCCGATGGTCCTCGACCGCATCAAGGCCATGCTCGAGGAGGCCGACGGCGACCGCCCGCCGTTCCCGCCGACCCTCCTCTTCAACGAGAACTGGCTGCTGCGGCTGGTGCTCGACTGGTACGCGCGGGGCGCCCCCGAGGGGGAGCTGCTCACGCCGGCCGACGGCGCGGGGTGGTACTCCGAAGCCTGGCTGCCGTCGGCGTTCCTGCCCCGGGCGCGCCGGGACCGCCTGGCCGAGTCGTGGACGCATGCCGACGGCGTGATCGGCCATTTCATCGCGGGGAATCACGGCACGGCCGACCTGGCCCTTTTGCCCGACGCCGATCAGTTCGTCGTCGTCGAGGGGAAGATGTTCAGCCGGCTCTCGGGCGGGGTGAAGAACTCGCCCGGCTATGACCAGGCGGCCCGGACCGTCGCCTGCATGGCCGAGGTCCTCCGCCGCGCCGGCCGGCGCCCCGACGAGATCGACATGTTGGCGTATGTCCTGATCGCGCCGAGGTCGCGGATCGAGGCGGGCGCCTTCGACGACGAGCTGACGGCCGAATCGATCGGCTGGAAGGTCCGCCGCCGGGTCGACGCCTACCGGGGGGATCGCGACGCCTGGCACGACGACTGGTTCGTGCCGACCTTGGAAAAGGTCGTCCTCCTGCCGATCGCCTGGGAGGCGCTGGCCGAATCGATCGCCCACCACGACCCCGAGGCGGGCCAGACGATCGACAGCTTCTACACCAAGTGCCTGCACTTCGGCCGGCCCCAGGCGGTGCCGATCTGGTTCCCGGCCAAGCAGGGCCATTCGCCGTCGAACCGGGACGAGCGGGTCGCGGGCGATTTCCCGGCGATCCCGAAGGGCTGAAATCCCTCGGCACTTCGGTTGGGGACGGACGGCCCTTCGGGCCGATAACGGGCGATACCCGCTCCCTCGTCCCGACCGAGGAGGTTGCCCGTGTCGTTCCCGCCCCCTTCCCAGCCCGGCCCGTTGCCGTTCCACCCGGCGCCGCCATCGGGGCCGCCCGCGGCGCCGCAGCCGGTCCGAGGGCCGCATTTCTCCTACTGGCTGCCGCCCGGCTGGACGGTCGGCGAGGAGGGGCCGTTCGCCCTGGTGCTCCGCTCGGCCGACTGGCTCGCGGGGGTCGTGGTATTCGGCCAGTCGGGCCTGATGTACCCGATGGCGCCCGACCAGTTCGCCCACCAGGCGATGGCCGGCGTGATGCGGCTGGCGCCCGACGTCCGCCTGTTCGACGCCCGGCCGGTGCCCCCCCTGCCCGGCTACACCCAGGCGGCGCGGATGGAGACGGCCTACACCGTCGCCTCGCCCAACGGGCCGGTGCCGATCCGGGGCGTGGTGACGAGCCACGTGGCGATCGGCTACGGGACCTGCGGCGGGACGATCGCCCTGGCCAGTTCCGAGGCCGGTCGCTGGCCGTCGTATCAGGGATGGCTGCCGGACCTGGCCTCGGCCGCGAGGAACACCGGGCCGAACGCCTACGGCGGCGCGTCGATGGGCGCAGGCGATCCACGGGATCGCCCGGCAGGATGGCCAGCGCATGCCGCCTACCGGGCCTGGTCGGAATCGAACTGGCAAGGGGTGATGGACGAGCGATGGCGTCGACGAACGCCGCCAGGGTGCTCTCGGGCCGATGCTGACCGGCCAGGAATGGATGGCCGACCCCGCGGCAATCCGGCGATGCGGCGATCGGCGACGCCGGCCGCGATCCGGGTCAGCCGCGATGGCCGCGAGGTCCATTCCGACGACCCCGCCTTCGACCGCGCACCCCCTACGACCCCGACTGGCGGCGGGCCCGGTAAGCCGCCCCAGCCCGCCGGGCCGGCCGGTCAGTGGTGCTGCTGGTCGATCAGCACGGGCATCCATCGGCATCCGGTCATGTTTTTGTAGTAATTGGTCGAGGGTTCGCAGATGACGTAGCAGACCGCCCGGCCGTGCTCGTCGGGGGCGAGGATGCCGCGGATGCCGGAGCGGACGAAGCACCAGCGCCGCCCGCGCACCGAACGTGGCCGGATCTCGATCGGCACGCCGCCGTACCGGGCCCAGTCGCTGGAGTCGACGCGGTCCTTGCGGGTCAGGACGGGCGCGGGGAGGCCTGGCCTTCTGGCCGGCGGCGTTGCCCCAACGGGCGAGCTGCACGGTCCTGCCGCCGGATCGGGATCTTGGGCCGGGGGTCGTCGAAGCGCGAACCGGAATTCCGCCGCCGCCTCGCGGAGGAACTCGCGGCGCCTCAGCTCGGCCAGCCCCATCAGTTCCGTGGGCACCTCGCTCCCCGCCAGGACGACCGACGGTTTCATATCATCGTCAGAAGACGTGCTTCCCCCGGATGCTCTAGACCTCGCGGCAGGTGGCCGGGTCGGCGTAGATCTCGGGGAGGGCCAGGGTCGCGGCCGACCGCAGGGCGAATCGGCCGTGCCGGGCGTTGACCTCTTCCTTCAGGGCGTCCACCACGTCGCCGGGCGACGCCGGGTCGTCGAACAGGGACAGTTGGGTGAGCCCCTCGGGGGCGAGCTGCTCGGCGAACAGGTGCATCCGCGTGGCCGACGCCCCCCGGACGTAGCAGGCCCGCAGGCAGGCGCAGAACGGATCCAGCAGGTCGTCGAAGCGGTCGGCCGGCGGCACGACCGAGGCCCGGGCCCCGCCACTGTGCCGTGGCGGTCGCCCTTCCGGTAGCAGACGACCAGCCGGATCTTGCCGGCCTTCACCCGGTGGAACCGGAACTCCTCCACCAGCCGCTCCAGGTTATGGACCAGCCAGCCCAGCAGCATGTACGGGTCGGACGACTCGCGCCCCAGGCTGCCGCCCCGGCTCAGATCTTGTGCCTCGGCCGCTCCTCCTTCAGGGGCAAAACGGGGTCGCCGTTGACCTCGTACCAGATCGCCTCGCCGACGACCGTGAGCAGCCGGCGGACCAGCCGGCGGTCGGCGCGGGCGAAATCGAGGCAGGTGCCGATGCCGATCGCATTCAGCGCCGCCGCCCGTCGCTTGCCGATCCCGCAGATCTCCGAGACCGGCAGCTTCGCCAGCAGGTCCTCCTCCTCGGCCTTCGAGAGCACGGCCGCCGCGCCGAACGGTTTGGAGACGTCGCAGAGCAGCTTGGCCAAGGTCCGCGTCCGGGCGATGCCGGTCGTCGTCGGCACTCCGACCCGCTCGCGGATCCGCCCGCGGACCTCCTCCGCCGCCCTCGTGTACGACCCGGCCCGCGGCAGCGCCTCGAAGCCCATCTCGTCGATGCTGAAGTACTCGGCCAGCGGCGAGACCTCCCGCAGTTCGCCGAGCATCCGGCCGGAGATTTCCCCCAGCCAGTCGAAATCGCGCTTGAGGTAGACCCCGGCCGGGCACCTGACGCGGGCCTCCCAGACCGGGTCGCCCACCCGCACGCCGGCCGCCTTGAACTCGGGCGTCCGGGCGATCACGCATGCCCCGTTGTTGCCCAGCACCGCCAGCGGCACGCCGCGGAGCATCGGGAAACGGACGCGTTCGGCGTTGCAATAGAAGGTGTCGGCGTCAACCCAACCGATGGCGTCCATGTCCAAATGGATACAGCGCACGGGCTAACAGGTCAAGCGGCGTTGCCGCGAATTCCAGGTCGGCGCGGCGACCGGACCGATCGGGCCGATGTGCGGGGCGGGTCGGTGCCGATGGAAGGCGGGACGGGCCGCGATGCGCGGCCGGACCGGAGGGGGCAGGATGGATTCGCTCTTTCCCGAAGACCCGCCGCCGCAGGCGGCCCGACTGGCGCCGAAGCTCCGGGCCCTGGCCGACCGCGGCCTTTACTTCGGCACCAGTTCCTGGAAGTACGAGGGCTGGCTGGGGTCGATCTACGACGAGGCGCGGTACCGGACGCGGGGCAAGCCGTCGAAGAAGAAGTTCGAGGACACCTGCCTGGCCGAGTACGCCGCGACATTCCCGACGGTCTGCGGCGACTTCGCGTTCTACCAGTTCCCCACCGAGGAATACTGGGCCCGCCTGTTCGACCCGCTGCCCGGCGGATTCCTGATGGGCCTGAAGGTGCCCGAAGAGATCACCGTCGCCGCCTGGCCGGGCCACGCGTTACGGGGGCCGGGCGGCCTGCGGAACGAGCACTTCCTCGACGCCGAGGCCTTCGTCCGCTTCTTCCTCAAGCGGTTGAGCTCCCATTCGGCCCGGGTCGGTCCGATCATCTTCGAGTTCAGCACGTTCAACAAATCCACATTCGCGACGACGGCCGACTTCCTGGATCGGCTCGGGCCGTTCCTGGACGCGTTGCCGAAGGGGCCGCATTACGCGGTCGAGGTCCGCAACCCGGAATACCTCGGCCCCGCCTACTTCGGCACGCTGGCCGATCGGGGCGTTGCCCACGCCTTCAACGCCTGGACCCGGATGCCCGCGCTCGACGACATGGCGACGGTGCCGGAGGCGTTCACGGCCGATTTCACGGTCGTCCGCGCCCTGCTCCGCAAGGGGCGGAACTACGAGGACGCCGTGAAGCAATTCGAGCCGTACCGGGCCGTCCGGGAGCCGAACGAGGGGGCGAGGCTGGGGATGATCGGGATCGCCCGGCTCGCCCAACGGATGAACAAGCCGGCCTTTGTCTATGTCAACAATCGCCTCGAAGGCAACGCCCCGGGGACGATCGAGGCGGTCGCGGACGAGCTGATCGCCTGAACCCGGGCGGGACCTCGCCGGCCGGCTGGGATGTGCTCCGCCCGACCCGCGGGCCGCCGAGGCCTTCTTTACTGCACATACCAGCGGACGGCCAGCACCCCGGGGAGTTCGGCCAGGCCGGTGATGGCCGGTGGCGGGGCGGCCTCGCCGTGCCGGGCGAGCCACTGGAATTCGGCGCGGATCGTCGCGCGGGGCTTGCCCCGGCCCTCGCCGACGATCCGGGTGACTTCCCAGGCGTGGATATCGATGCGGTCGCGTTCGAGCCGGGCTCGGATCTCGTCGGGCGAGGGGCCGCCCGGGCCGATCCGGGCCGCGAATCGGCCTTGCCGGTGCCTCTTCAAGAGGCCCTCGACCGGCTTGAGGCCCCAGAGGACCCCCAGCGCCAGCGCCGACCCGGCGGCGCCCAGGGCGATCTCGCCGCCGCCGAAGCAGAGGCCCAGGATCGTGACGATCCACAGGGTCGCCGCGGTGGTCACCCCCTGCACCACGCTGCCCCGCCGCAGGATCGCCCCGCCGCCGATGAACCCCATCCCCGTGAGCACGCCCAGGGGCAGCCGCATCATGTCGAGCGACGCGAACATCCCGGGCTGGCGGCCGGCCGTCGGCACCAGGAGGTTCGCCAGGATCATCGACAGCGACGACGCCAGGCCGACCAGGATCGTCGTCCGCAGGCCGGCCGCCTCGCCCCTCTCGGTCCGATTCAGGCCGATCAGGGCGCAGGCCATCAGCGAGGCCGCCAGGCGGAGCGCGATTTCGAGCGGCGTGATCGTGAGGGACATCCCCGGATCGTAGCTGCGGGGCCGGCGGGGAGAAATAGGGAGGCCCGGCGGGACGGGGATGCTCGCGACGCCTCGCCGATTTTTCGGGGGAATTTTCGAACCGATCGGCCGCGCCGTCGCACTACACTGCGACCGAGAGAGGAACGGCGAAGGGGGGCGAGGCCCGTGGCGATCGGCCGACGAGCGGACGTAATCCGGGGGTTCCGGGCGATCTTCGAAGGGGGATTGTCCGCGGGCCTGAGCGATGGCGAGCTGCTCGACCGGGCGATCTCCGGGCCGGGGCCGACGGCCGAACTGGCCTTCGAGGCCCTGGTCGAGCGGCACGGCCCGATGGTTTTGCGGGCCTGCCGGCAGGTCCTGGGCGATCCGCATGACGCCCACGACGCCTTCCAGTCGACCTTCCTCGTGCTCGCGAGGAAGGCCGGCGCGATCCGCGAGAAGGACTCGGTGGCGAGCTGGCTGCACGGCGTGGCCCTGCGGGTCGCGTCGAGCAGCCGGGCGGACCTGGCGAGGCGGCGGAAGCACGAGCGGATCCGGGCCGGCTTCGCGCCGAGCTGGTATTCGCCCCGCGATCCCGAAGACCTCGGCGCCGTGATCCACGAGGAGATCGGCCGTTTGCCGGGACGGTACCGGGAGGCGGCGGTCCTCTGCTATCTCGAAGGCAAATCTCACGAGGAGGCGGCCGGCCTGATGCGTTGCCCGGTGGGCACCGTGAAGAGCCGGCTGGCCGGGGCGAGGGAACGGCTGCGGGGCCGGCTGGTCCGCCGGGGCTT
The DNA here is from genome assembly GCA_046350035.1 of Isosphaeraceae bacterium. GTDB lineage: Bacteria > Planctomycetota > Planctomycetia > Isosphaerales > Isosphaeraceae > CALLYK01. Next base: position 37,090 of record JAXMBD010000027.1, read on the forward strand.
CGCCCCCGCCTCGGGCGCGGTCGCGACCCTGCTCGCGGCCGAATCGGCCTCGGCCGCCGCCCCCTTGCCCGCGTTCTGGGTCGAAACGACGTCGGAGGCCGCGTTAAGGTTCGCGGCCGGTTCCTGGGCGGCGGGTTTGGCCGGGACGGTCCCGGGCCAGGCCGCCGCGCTCGCCAATGGGGTACTCCGCACCATGATCCTGAATCAGCTCAAAGTCGCCGTCGTGACCGGCGGGGCCCTGCTCGCCGCGGCGGGCCTCGGCCTCACCCCCCCGCAGTCGGCCCCCGCCGCCCCCGCGGCGGCCGCCGCCGGGTTCCCCGGCCAGGCGCAGGCCCAGGGCGAGCCCGATCGGCTCAAGTCGCTGGAGGCGAAGCTCGACCGCCTGATCTCGGCGATGGAAGGCAAACAGGCCGCCCCGGTCGCGGTGGCGCAGCCCGCGGGAACGGTCACCACTTACGTCCCGGGGGTTCCGGCGATCTCGCAGCCCGCTACCGCGGTCACCACGTACGCCCCGGCGGGGGTGCCGATCGAAGTCTCCACGACCGGGCAGGGGATAGCCAGGGCGACCGCCCCCCGCGCGGTCGCGACCAACCGGAGCACGGGCCAACTCGACCGGTTCAACGCCCTGGAGGACAAGCTGGCGGCGCTGGAGAAGCGGATCGAGGCCCTGGAGAAGGCGGCCAAGGCCAGTGCCCCGGCCAACCCGGGGGCGATGTTACCGGCAGGTGGCGCCGCCTCGGCCCTGCGCTACTACGGGACGGTGAGGGACGCCGGCACTCGGTACCGGGACGTCCACGACGGGGGAGCGGCCAGCGCTGACGACCAGGTCGCGACTCCCGCCCGCCCGTAAGGATCCTCACAAGGGGAATTCCGGGGGGCAGGCAGGAATGCCTGCCCCCCGGAATTTTTCACCGTCCGCGCATCCGCGACGAGAGGGCGAGGGCCCGCAAGGCGGCGGTATCCTCAGGCGAAGCTCTTCCGCAGCAATTCCAGGCTCCTGGGCACGGCCGTGGCGGCGTCCTCGTTGCCCTCGAATTCGAGCGAGATCCAGCCTCGATAGTCCGCCTTCTTGAGGATCGCGGCGATCCGGGTGTAGTCCAGGTCGAGCGCGTACCATCGGCCGCCGCCGTAGTAGGTCTTGGCCTGGACGAGCTGGATCGGCACCTTCGAGGAGGCCATCGCCTCCATCTGGTCGTAGCCGTTTTCCAGGAAGTTGCCGGTGTCGAGCGTCATCCGCAGCCAGGGAGATCGGATCGCCTCGACGATCCGCAGCACGCCCGCCGCGGTGCGGCCCAGGCCCCAGTGGTTCTCCAGGCCCAGCACGACGCCGCATTCCTCGGCCTTCGGCAGCAGCTTCTCGATCGACGCGATCGTCCAGCCGAACGCCTCCTCCTCGGTGTGGCCCTCGATCGCCGGCTCGATCCCCTTGTTCGCCATGAAGTCGTCGAACGACTTGATGGTGTTCCATCGGCCCGTGTTGATCCGCATCGTCGGGATGCCGAGCTTCGCCGCCATCTCGATCTGGCCGATCGTCTTGTCGACGTTCTCCTGCCGCGTCGAGGGGTCGGGGAAGACGAACCCCTGGTGCGTCGAGAAGCCCATCAAGGCCAGGCCCAGCGAGTGGGCCTTCGCCTTGATCCGTTGCAGCGAGGCGTTCGACGTGTCGCGCATCTGCACGAGCAGGATCTCGACGCCGTCGAACCCCATGTCGGCGGCCCGGTCGATGCACTCCTCGATGCCGAGGCGTTCGCCGCGGAACTGCCAGAAGGAGTAGGTCGACACGCCGATCGGGTTGGGCCGACGCGCCGCGGAGGGCCGGCCCTCGCCGTGCGTCGGGGCCGATATCGCCGAAGAGGCCGAGGCCAGTCCGAGCGCGGCCGCCTGGCCGAGGAATCCGCGTCGAGTCGATCCCATCGCTTGCTCTCCCCGTGCGTCGATCCCCGGCTGCGATCCCCCGTTTTATCCGCGGGGCGACCCCCCTTCCAGGCGCCGCCCTCGGAATTCCGGGATCGAATCAGGGGCGCCCGATGCGGCGGGCCCGGCCGATCGCGACCACGGCGGCCAGGCCGGCGGCCATCAATGCGAGGGAGGCGGGCTCGGGGACGGCGGTGACGAAGGTGAAGTTGTCGGCGGCGAAATAGGCCGGGGTGTTCACGCCGTAGGTCGGGTCGTTCTGGCTCGACGTGATGCCGAACCGAAGGGTGGTCGCGCCGGCCAGCGACGCCAGGTTGACCGTCTGCCAGGTATTCACGACGTACCAGTCGGCCGGGTTCGCGCCCCGGTAATCGGCCAGGTAGAACTCGACCGTGCCGACGAGCGTGCCCAGGGCGTTGTAGCCCCGGATGTCGAGGCATGGAAATCGCGCCCCGACCAGAGGCGCTGGACGAACCCGTAGGGGTCGCCGTTCCGCATCGTCAGGTACGGATAGGTCGTATTGGTGATGGCGATCGATTGGGCGGTCATGCCGGCCACCAGCGTGATGGTCGTGTCGGACGGGTGGGACAGGTTCGAGAGCTGGTAGGCAGGTCGGCCGGATTGCCGCCCACCTGGCCGTAGGCCGGCTTGCTTGAAGGTCATGCCGACGGCCGTATTGCGACGACCACCGGCGCTTGAGCCGGTGATGGCGCTTGTACTGGTTCGAGAAGCTGGCGCCCGGTGGTGTCGGTCCGGTTCGAGACCGCCCAGCCGTAGAAGACGTCGAACGACAGATCATAGCTGTTGTTGTAGCGATTGCCGTCGATCGTGAAGGCGGCGAAGACGCCGGCGTTGAGGTTAGCCGGCGGCGGGGGCCACGGTCTCGAACGTGGTGACGACAGTGTCGGCTTGGGCGATCGGGGCCAGGCCCAGGGCGAGCAGGGCGGCCAAGGCGCGGGCGTTCCTGGCGAGGGCATGGAGCGGCATTCCTTCCGTTCAAAGGTGGGGGAGGTTCAGGGGGATGGGGGCCGATGCGTCGATCAGTAGTCGTTGCCGCCGATGATCTCGCCGCCGGATCGGGAGAGCAGCGCGGCCAGTACCCGAAGTCGACCGATTCCTTGACGAACTGGCAGGCCGAGCCGTCGGCGAAGGCGAAGCCCGGCGCCGCCAGGGTGGTAGCAGGCGAACTCCTGGCCGAAGTCGCAGCCGATCTTCCCCAGGAACAGGGACGTCGCGGCGACCTGGCACGGCCCCCAGGGAGGCGGTGCCGTTGCGGGCGTTGATCAGGGCGCTCTGGTCCAGGAAGTTCGCGTAGCCGGTCCAGAGGCCGTGGATCGCCTCGGACGCCTCGCCGACGCCGGCGATCGTGTTGCTCGTGCCGTCGCGGATCGAGCCCCGATGCGGACCGGGGCTCGGACGAGGTGAGCACCATCCCCCAGGCGCCCGCCCAGGCCATCGTAGGTATTGCCACCTTCGGCCGGTGCCGGGGTAGCGGCGGAGGCCCGCTCGCCGTAGTTGCCGCCGTAATCCCTTCCGACCGTAGGCCGGCAAGGCCGACGGGTTGTCGCCGTTGGGCCGGGTCTTCGAGGCGATCGGGTTGGTCGGGCAGAGGAAGACCGACAGGATCGTGCCGCCGGCCGTCGCGTTGTCGGGATCGATGTACCAGAGGGACTGGTTGATGCCGTCGTACAGGGGCGTTTGCTCCAGGTAGGGGAGCAGCGACTGGCCCCAACTGGCGATCTTCAACGCCCGGGCGCCGGCCGTCTGGCCCGAAGCGATCGTCGGCAGGGCGCCGCCGTATCCGCCGATCGGGAAGACGTCGTGCGCCTGGTGGTAGTTGTGGAACCCCAACGCGATCTGCTTGAGGTTGTTGGTGCAGGCGATCCGCCGGGCGGCCTCGCGGGCCATCTGCACGGCGGGCAGCAGCAGGGCGATCAGGACGCCGATGATGGCGATGACCACCAGCAATTCGATCAGCGTGAACCCGCGATCAACGCGGGTCGGGGGGCGCGGATGCATCCGAAAGCCGACCTTTCCGCCGGGACGGGCGTCAGGTCCGACCCCCGGCCAGGTCCTCGCGGCGCATCGGCAGACGGCCTGCTTGCGTCCCGCTCGGATGCCCAATGGCCGGAGCATCGAACAGATCCCGACGGGCAGGTCTTCTGGCTCCCGGCTCGTATCGGGCCCGGGCCGCCTTCCCGCCGGAGTTCGGCAGTGGCATTCGGCCCGGGGCCTGGCCGGTCACAGCGGCGGCCCCGCGACGGATTTGCACCGTCTTCCCTATTCTCCCCCGGCTCCTCAATGGGCCCCGGGGGCACCTGTCGGGCGTGCCCATCAGAACAGGGGGGCGGTCGGGTGTCAAGCAGCCGCCCGGGTTGCGTCCGGCCGAAATGGTTCGGATTCCCGGATCCGACCCCGATCCCCGGCGACGGCGCCGGGCCGATGCGGGCGGATTTTTTTGGGACTGGGCGCTTGCCCTGGCGGGTGGCGAACACTAGACTTCGATTCGTCGGCACGATCTTCCCAGGAAGAATCGTGCGTTGGTCCCGGATTCCCCGGATGGGGATTTTGGGATTTCGGGCGGGAGTAGCTCAGGGGTAGAGCACCACGTTGCCAACGTGGTTGTCGTGGGTTCAAATCCCATCTCCCGCTCCATTCTTTCCATCCTTACCAGGATGCCCCGGCGTAGCGGACCCGCTCCGGCCGCCGGGCCTTGCCTTGATCCGGGCTCGGCGGCGCGGGCGTTCGGGACGGCGGCCGAGACTCTCCGTCCCCCGCCGCGTAAGGACGCCGTAGATGAGCACCCAGGATCCCGGGCACGAGCACGAGGAAGCCGAAGCGACCGCCACCGAGGCGGCCGAGAAGCCCGAACGCCGGCTCGACCTCGCCGTCGAGATCGAGGACGCCGGCCCGTGCAAGAAGCACATCAAGGTGAGCGTGCCCCGGTCGGACATCGACATCCAGTTCGATGAGGCCCTGGTGAACCTCCGCAAGGAGGCGGTCGTCCCCGGCTTCCGCGTCGGCCGGGCGCCCAAGCACGTCGTCGGCCGCCGGTTCCGCAAGGAGGTGGCCGAGCAGGTCAAGTCGCAGCTGGTGATGACGAGCATCCAGCAGATCGAGAAGGAATACGAGATCAACGCGATCTCCGAGCCCGACCTCGACGTCGCCGCCATCGGCCTGCCCGACACCGGGCCGATGAGCTTCGAGATGAACGTCGAGGTCCAGCCCGAGTTCGACCTGCCCCAGTACGACAACATCACCGTCCGACGGCCGATCACCGAGGTGACCGACGACGCCGTCGACCGCCAGCTCCAAACCTTCCTGGAGCGCTACGCCCAGGTCGTGCCCAAGATCGACGGCAGCGTCGAGTCGGGCGACATCATCGTCGCCGACGTCCTCTTCGAGTACGAGGGGGTCCAGTACAACAAGGTGAGCGAGGCCCAGTTCCGCGTCACCCCCACCCTGCGGATCCCCGACGGCGTCGTGAACGACCTCGACAAGGCCCTGGCCGGCGCCAAGGCGGGCGAGTCGCGGTCCGCCACCGGCCAGATCGGCTCGGGCAGCCCCGACGCCGCCCTCCGCGGCAAGTCGGTGACGGTCCACTTCATCATCCACGACATCAAGCAGTTGCGGATGCCGGAGACCGATGCGACGTTCCTGAACAGCATCGGCTTCGAGAGCCTGGATGAGCTGCGGACGGCCCTGCGGGGCGTGCTCGAACGGCGGATGTCCTACAACCAGCGGCAGGCGATGCGTCGATCGCTGCTGGACCAGCTCCACGACCGGGTGAAGTTCGAGCTGCCGACCGACCTGGTCGCCCGGCAGGAGCGGTCGATCCGGGCCCGCCTGATCCAGGAGTATCAGGAAGCCGGCCTGAACGAGCGCGAGATCCGGGCCCGGGAGGCGGAGCTGCGGGCCAACGCGCACGAGATCACCCTGCGGACGCTCAAGGATTTCTTCCTGCTGAGCAAGATCGCCAAGGCGGAGGGGCTCTCGGTCGAGGAGGACGACATCGACCAGGAGATCGAGGTGATCGCCGCCCGGACCGACGAGAGCCCCCGCCGGGTCCGCGCCCGGATCCAGAAGGGGGACGAGGGGGCCAACCTCATCGCCCAGATCGCCGAGCGCCGGTGATCGACAAGATCCTCGAGAAGGTGAACGTCGAGGACCAGGTCGTCGAGCACCAGGAAGAGAAGGCGACCGAGACCCTCGACGAGGCGGTGGCGGACCAGCCCGAACCCGAGGTGGCGGAGTCGGGCGCGTCGCCAGGCCCCGGCCGAAGGCGCGCCCTGACCCAGGGCGAACCGGGCCGAGGCGTATCATCCGGGGGGCCGGCGAGGGCCCGTCAGTTTTCGGGGGGATGGCCGGGGCGCGGGAAGAACTCCAGGCCCGGCCTTGCCCGCCCCGACATAATCCCGCGTGATGGCGGCCGTCGCGAGTTCCCGCCCGGCCGCCGCGATCACCGAACGACCCGATCCCGTCCGTCCGCGCCGCGGCCGCGAGGACCAGCCATGCCGTTCGACCCCGCTCGAAGGCCAACCGAGCTGAACCGCTTCCGCGAATACGCGCGACGGCGAGCAGATGACGCTCAACGACCTGCTCCTGGAAAACCGGATCATCTTCCTGGAGGGCCCGATCGGCGATCGTGGCCAACGCGGTGATCAAGCAGTTCCTCTACCTCCAGTTCGGGAGCGGACGCAGGGGATCAGCTTCTACATCAACAGCCCCGGCAGCAGCGTCTCCAGGACGCTGGCGATCTACGACACGATGCAGTTCATCGACTGCCAGGTCTCGACCTGCGCTACCATCGGCACGGCGGCCTCGGCGGCGCCGTCCTGCTGGCAGGCAGGGCCAAGGGAAGCGGTACGCCCTGCCCCACGCCGAGATCATGATCCACCAGCCGTACGGGGGCGTCGGCGGCCAGATCTCCGACATCGAGATCCAGGCGCAGCATATCCTGCACAGCAAGAAGATGATCAACGAGGTGCTCGCCCGCCGCACCGGGCAGCCGGTCGAGCAGGTCGCCCGCGACACCGAACGCGACCGCTACCTGACCGCGATGGAGGCCAAGGAATACGGCATCGTCGACGAGGTGGTCGGCCACATCCCCAACGCCGAGGCCAGGAAGGGCGACACCCAGCCCTCCTGAGCTTTCCCGACCCGAATCGAACCGGCCCGAACACTCCCCGCGATGCGAAAGGCACCGTTCCATGCCCCTGATCCCGATCGTGATCGAAAGGAGCGGCCGCGAAGAGCGGGCGATGGATATCTATTCCCGCCTGCTCCAGGACCGCATCATCCTGCTCGGCACCGCCATCGATGACAACGTGGCGAACCTGGTCGTCGCCCAGATGTTGGTCCTGGCCCACCAGGACGACAAGGCCGATATCCACCTCTACATCAACAGCCCCGGCGGCAGCGTGACGGCCGGCATGGCGATCTACGACACCATGCAGTACGTCCCCTGCGACGTGGCCACCTACTGCATCGGCCAGTGCGCCAGCATGGGCTCGCTCCTGATGGCGGCCGGCGCCAAGGGGAAGCGGAACGCCCTGCCCCACAGCCGGATCATGATCCATCAGCCGCTCGCGGGGATGGAAGGCACGGCGACGGACATCCTGATCCACGCCGAGGAATTCATCCGCATGAAGCGGCAGCTCAACGAGATCTACCGCAAGCACACCGGCCAGAGCCTCGAACGGCTCGAAGCCGACACCGACCGCGACCGCTTCATGGGGCCGGACGAGGCCAAGGAATACGGCCTCGTCGACAACGTGCTCGACCGCGAACTCGCGGTGAAGCACAACCCCGAGGCGATCTAGGGCCGTTTTCAATCGGACCGACTTCGATCGGCTCACCTTGCAGCCCCGCAGGAAGCGACCCAGTGAATAGCCCGGGGTAGGGCGTGGCGGAACCCGGGACTTCGCGACCGCCACCCGAATCCCCGCCCCGGCAGGCCTTGGAAACCCCGGAATTTCCGGGGTTTCCGGCTGCCCCTGCCGGGGCCGTTTGGGAAGGGGTTTCCCGGGGTTCCGCCGCGCCCCACCCCGGGCTACCCACTTCCGCCCCGCCGGCTGAAAAACCGCAGATCCGTGTGCAGCTCCTTGAGAACCGCTCGCATCCCGGGCGGATCCCCGAAAGGCGGCCGCCCCCGGGTTTGCGGGGACGCGCCCGCCCGACCGCCCCGGCGGGCGGCGTGTGCACTCGCGTCCGCTTACACTTGGGGATCTCTTACGAGTTCCCCGGGAGGGCGAGGGATGAAGCGCGTCGCGGTCGGATTGCTGGGCGTCGTCGGGATGCTGCCCTGGGCCGGGATGGCGGCGGCCCGGCAGCAGGGAGATCGGCCCTTGTATCCGGCATCGCCCCGGGCCGACGTCGTGGACGAGTACCACGGCGTCAAGATCCCCGACCCGTTCCGCCCGCTGGAAGATGACAACGCGGAAGTCACCAGGGCGTGGGTCGAGGCCCAGAACAAGGTCACGTTCGCCTACCTCGACAGGATCGAGGCCCGCAAGCCGCTCCGCGACCGGCTGACGGCCCTCTGGAATTACGAGAAGTTCACGACGCCCCGACGCGAGGGCGGCCGGTACTTCTACACCTATAACACTGGCCTTCAGAATCAGGGCATCCTGTACACCGCCGCCGGCCTCGACGCCGGGCAAGGCGCTTGATCGACCCGAATGCGTTGTCGGCCGACGGCACGGTGGCGGCACCGGCGGCACGTCGGTCAACGACGACGGCAAGCGGATCGCCTACGCCGTCGCCGAGGCCGCTCGAGACTGGACCACCTGGCGGGTCCGCGACGTCGAGACCGGCAAGGACCTCGACGACAAGATCCAATGGACCAAGTTCACCGGCATACGCCTGAACCGAAGGACGGCCGGGGCTTCTTCTACTTGCGCGATACCCTGACCCAGGCCGGCGCTGACCTCCGAGGCGCCTTCTTCCAGAAGGTCTACTACCTGGCTCGGCGCCCAGGCCGACGACGCCCACGGTGTTCGAGAACCCCGCCGAGAAGAACTGGATGTTCGGCGCGAACGTCACCGACGACGGCCGATACCTGCTGATTTCGGTCCGCAAGGGCTCGGGCAACAAGGTGAAGGTCTTCTACAAGGACCTGATCCCGTCGATGAAGCCGACCGAGCTGGTCGGCAACTTCGATACAAATACGACTTCATCGATAACGTCGGCACCGAGACCTACTTCGAGACCGACCGCGACGGCCCCAACGGCCGCGTGATCGCCATCGACATCGACCGGCCCGACCCGGCCGACTGGCGCGAGATCCTCCCCGAGGCCCCGAGGCAACAAGAACGCCACGATCGTCGGCGGCCGGCTGATCGGCAACTACCTGAAGGACGCCGATCGCTGGTGCAGGTGTTCGACCTCGACGGCTGGCACCTCGCGACGTCGACCTGCCCGGCATCGGCACCGCCGGCGGGTTCGGCGGCAAGCGATCCGACCCGGAGACCTTCTACGCGTTCACCACCTTCACCCGGCCGGCGACGATCTATCGGTACGACGTCGCCACCGGCGCATGAAGCACGACAGCCTACAAGGCCCCCAGAAGCTCGCCTACGACCCGGACGATTACGCCACCGAGCAGGTCTTCTACAAGAGCAAGGACGGCACCGCGTGCCGATGTTCCTCGGCAGCTACAAGAAGGGCCTGGGCCGACGGCAATGCCCCTGCCTGCTGTACGGCTACGGCGGGACCAACCTTTCGCTGACCCCTCGTTCCGCGTCGCCGACCTCGCCTGGATGGAGAGGGCGGCGTGTACGCCCAGCCGAGCCTCGGGGCGGCAGCGAATACGGCGAGGCCTGGCACAAGGCGGGGACGAAGCTCCAGAAGCAGAACGTCTTCGACGACTTCATCGCAGCGGCCGAGCAAGCTGATCGCCGAAATGCACGTCCACGCCCCGGTTGGCGATCACCGGCCGGTCCAACGGCGGCCTGCTCGTGGGCGCGCCATGACCAGCGGCCCGAACTCCACGGCGGCAGTGCCGGGGAGTCGGCGTGCTCGACATGCTCCGGTTCCACAAGTTCGTCGGCCACGCCTGGACCGAGGACTACGAGGTCTTCGGACGACCCCGAGCAGTTCGTGGCCCTGAAGAAGTACTCCCCCCTGCACAACCTGAAGCCGGGCACCTGCTACCCGCCGACCCTGGTGATCACGGCCGACCACGACGACCGGGTCGTGCCGGCGCACAGCTTCAAGTTCGCCGCGACCCTGCAGGAGGCCCAGTCGTGCGCCAACCCGGTCCTGATCCGGATCGAAACCCGCGCCGGCCACGGGGCCGGCAAGCCGACCGCGAAGCAGATCGAGGAAGTCGCCGATACCCTGGGATTCCTTGTCAAGGCCCTGAAGATCGACTATCGTCCGGCGGGGACGCCCTGACCGACCCCGACCTGGCCGATCGACCCGACCCTATGGGGACCCGGAACGCGGGGAGGAGAGGCGATGCTCAAGACTTCCGCGGCCGCCTGGATCGTTGCCGTGATGCTGCCCGCCTCCTACGTGGGGTACAAGTCGGCCGCGACGGGCAAGTTCTTCGGCGTCCCCCTGACGAAGCAGGCGGCCGGGCCCAGGCCGGTCCGGGGCGTGCCCCCCCGCTGCGGCCATCCGCCCTCCGGCCCGGTCGCGCAGGCCGAGGATCCCCCCGTCGTGCCGCAGGTCGCCGCCGTCGTGCCGGGCGAGGATGGCCCCTGATCCTGGGCGTTCGCCGCCGGCCCTGAAACGCTAGCGGCCGGGGAGGTCCTCCTCCCCGGCCGTTCGCTCATCTCAATCGGGCGATCGCGCGGGCCGTTCCCGGATCAGGGCATCGCCGAGGGTGCCGGGTCGGCCGCCGGCAAGACCTGCACGACCCTCGCCGTATTCATCGGGTCGTCCGGCGCGGTGCTCCGGACGATCAGGACGAGGCTGGCAACCACCATCGCGACCAGGACGCAGGCCTCGATCACGATCCGGAGCGTCGACTTCGGGAGCGACACCTCGACCGGTTCTTCGACGAGCGTGGACATCGGAAATCTCCAGGGCGCGCGAGGGTACAAATCCCGGCGGGGCCCGATGCCGGCGCGACACCTTGCCCTGCCGCTCGGGCGGCATGCGGGCGGCGGCCCATCCCGGGGACCGGGGATTTTCGCCCCTCGGTGATACACGACCCGGCGCGGGGTGGGGGCCGCCATCATGGGGGATGGCATGGGAGGATGCCACGCCCCGCGCCTTGCAAACGTGCGGCCTGCGCGGCCGCCGAGCCCAGCCCGGTTCTTCGGGTGCGCTCTACCGGGATTGTGGGGCCACGAGGGGCCCATGTCAAGACGTAACCGGATATCTGGATATTTTTTGCCGCCCAGCCCTGGATTTCGCCGTGGGCGGCCGGGGCCGCCCGGATCGGGGGGCTTGCGGCCGCCCGCGGGCGCCCAATAATCTCCATGGCATCGGGGCGGATTCGACCGGATTGGGGCCGGCTTTGGACGAATCGATGAAGATTCCCGCATCGCGGGTATCGCCCCTCGCCGGGCGCCTGATCGGGCTGGCCGTCGGGCTGGTAGGCGTGGGCTACGTCGCCGGATACGCGCTGGCCGGACGCGCGCCGGCGACCTGCCCTGCATCGAAGCGCTGGCCTATCCGGGCACGTGCTGATCAGCTCGGCGCGGCCTCGATCTACCGGCCTGCGCGGTGATCGCCCGACGACCCTCATGGCCGCCGGCGGCCGCCCGGCGATGCCCGTTCTGGTGGTCGGACCAATCCGCCCGACGCCCAACCTGCAGTGGACGCTATAGCGCGCGCTGGACGGAGGAGCGGAGCTTCCCGCCCCTGAAGTTCAGCCGCGCCGACTCCTGGAAAACCCTGAATCCCGCGTACCCGCCCGCGACAATGGCGGTGGATGCGCCTACCTCGATCCGCTGGCCAGGGATGCCGCCAAGGAGACCGAAGTCCCCGATGTTCGCGGCGACCGCGGCCCTGGCGGCCGGATCTTCGCTCCCCCTGATCCTGGCGGCGGCCCATCCCGGGGCTGCCGCAGGACGGCCGGCGTTCGCCGGGCCGAAGGCCGACGGGTTCCTCCTCCCCAACGGCTGGAAGCCGCGCCGGCCGGTCGGGCTGCATCGACCTGACCGACCTGCCGCTCAACATCATCCTGCTCGACGACAACCGGCACGCCCTGGTCGGCACGGCCGGCTTCAACGCGCACGAGCTGAGTCGTCGATCTGGTCGGCGGAAGGTGGTGACCTGGGAGGACGGTCCGGGCAGAGCTGCAATGGCCTGGCGTTCGACGGCCCGACGGGTCGGCCTGGGTATCGGGCGGGGGTGGCGGCCTCGCATACCTACACCCTGAAGGGGCTGAACTGGGCGAAGTCGGGGCGGGCCGAGCCCGAGGCCGCCAAGGCCCAGGCCAAGCGGACGTCGCCCTGGCCTGGCTTCCGCAGCGGACTGCTGATCGACGCGATCGAAGCGGTCAGGCCTGCTCGACATCAACCACGCCAGGATCGAGGCGATCGACCTGGCCGACGGCGCCGTCCAGGCGACCGGCAAGGTGGGCGCGCGGCCCTACGACGTGCTCCTGGCCCCCAACGGCTCGCGGCTGTACGTCTCCGACTGGGCCGGCTCCCGCCTGCTGGCCCTCGACCCGGAGACCCTGGCCGTGGTCGATACGATCCCGGTCGGCGAGCACCCCAACCAGATCGTCGCCCATCCGGAGGACGGCCGCCTCTTCGTCGCGTGCGCCTCGAGCAACTGCGTGTCGGTCGTCGACACCGAGCGGGGCGTCGTCACCGAGACGATCATGACGGCCCTCTTCCCGAAGGCCCCCGAGGGCAGCACGCCCGACGCGCTGGCGATCAGCCCCGACGGCGAGACCCTGTTCGTCGCCAACGCCGACAACAACTGCATCGCCGTGATCGACGTCGAGGAGGAGCACGCCAGCCGGATCCTCGGCTTCATCCCGACCGGCTGGTATCCCACCGGCCTGGCGGTGACCCCAGACGGCAAGAACCTGCTCGTCGGCGTCGGCAAGGGGAACGGCACCCGGCCCAACCCGGCCCCGGCCGAGTCGCGGGCGAAGGTCGAGCAATACCTCCGCAACCAGGGGAATGACCTGCCGGCCGACCTCAGGAAGGAGCTGATGCGGTTCCCCTACATCGGCACGACGCTCTCCGGGTCCTTGACGGTCGTGCCGATCCCCGACGAGAAACAACTCGCCGCCTACACCGAGACGGTCTACAAGAACTGCCCCTATTCCGACGCGCTGCTGACGAAGGCCAAGGCGCCCGCCGAAGCGACGGCGATCCCGGTCAAGGTGGGCGACCCGTCGCCGATCAAGCATGTGCTGTACATCATCAAGGAGAACCGGACTTACGATCAGGTTTTCGGCGATATCCCCAAGGGGAACGGCGACCCGTCGCTGGTGCTGTTCGGCCGGCAGATCACCCCGAACCACCACAAGCTGGCCGAGGAGTTCGTCCTGCTCGATAACCTCTACTGCAACGGGCACGTCTCGGCCGACGGCCACCCCTGGTCGACGATGGCGTATAACACCGACTACCTGGCCCGGAACTGGGCCCTGACCTATTCGAGGCGATCCGGCATCGACCTCGACGACGACGCCGAGCTGGCCAAGGCCCCCTCGGGCTTCCTCTGGGACGCCTGCGCCCGCAAGAACCTGACCTATCGCAGCTACGGCGAGTACGGCGCGCGGGTCAGCCAGCCCGACGGCACCGTGAAGATGGAAGGCCGCGTCCCCGGCCTGGTCGGCCACTTCAGCCCCAACTTCGGCCTGCCCACTCGGCCCAATCAGAAGGTCCGCGACACCGATAAGGCCGACGTCTTCCTGGGCGAGTTCGCCCAGTACGAGCGGGACGGCAACCTGCCGAGGTTCCTGGTGATGAGCCTGGGCGAGGACCACACCTCGGGCACCTCCACTGGCGCCTTCACGCCCCAGGCGTGCGTCGCCAGCAACGACCTGGCCCTGGGGCGGATCGTCGACGCGATCAGCCGGAGCAAGTACTGGCCCGAGATCGCCATCTTCGTGATCGAGGACGACGCCCAGAACGGCGGCGACCACGTCGACGCGCACCGGACGGTCGGCCTGGTCATCAGCCCCTACACCAAGCGGGCGGCCGTCGATAGCACCATGTACCAGACCGTCAGCATGATCCGCACGATGGAGCTGATCCTGGGCCTGCCGCCCCTCAGCCAGTTCGATGCGGCCGCCACGCCGATGTACAACGCATTCACGAACAAGGCGGACCTGACGCCCTACTCCCACGAGCCGGCCCGGATCGACCTGGAGGCGATGAACAGCCCGCTCGCCTACGGCGCCGACCGCTCGAACGCGATGGACTTTTCGGACTACGACCGGATCGACGACTTCGAGCTCAACGAGATCCTCTGGAAGGCGATCAAGGGCGCCGACTCGCCGGTGCCACCGGCCGTCCGGCGGGCGATCGCCTACCGGCCGAGGTCGCCCGAGGCTGCCGAGGAATGATCGGGGCGGGCGGTCTCCCCCCGGATCGAGGCGATCAGCCCGAACAGGGCGAGGTACGCCAGGGGGGGGAAGGCCCGCTCGTAGACGGCCTCGAACCGGCCGGTGATCGACGGGTGGCTGGGCCAGATCAGCAGGAGCGCGATCCCGACGGCCGCGGCCGTTTCCCAGCCGACCCGCTTCCATCCCCGGGCGGCGAACCAGGCGAACGCGGGATCAGCAACACCAGGTCGTACGCCGGTGATGTGTGAGATCGGGCCGAGCAGGCCAGCGCCCGAGGGTCGATCGCTCCGCTCGCGGAGCGCGACGAACGCCGTCGCGAACAGGCCCAGCAGGCCGATCGAGAGCGGCCCCGAGAGCCGCGCCGAATCGGGCCAGTTCCGCCGGATGAGGCTGGGCAGGTCGATCACGCCGGCATCGTCCTGGAGCCTCGCCAGGGTGACCCATTCGCGGCCCAGCGTGATCGGGTCGATGTGCAGCCAGGCCGACGTGAACAGCCAGGCCGCCGCCTGCACCAGGGACGCCGCGATCAGCACTTTCCACCAGCCCCTCGCCATCGCCAGGCAGGCCAGCGGCAGCACCATCGTCGGCTTGATCAGAGCGATCCCCAGGCAGACCCCGGCCAACACGGGGCGTTTCCGGGCCAGGCCCACCGCCAGGATCCCCAGTACCAGCGGGATCAGGTGGAATTGCCCCAGCGCGATCCCGCCCCGGACCGGCTTCATCGCCACGATCGACAGGCCGACGGCCGCCCGGAGCCAGCCCGGCCAGGCGTCACCCCAGGTCCGGATCGCCAGGGCGATCACGGAGCCCAGCGCCAGCAAGTTGAGGCCCAGCCAGGCGGCCCGCAAGATGGCCGGCGGGAACGGGGCGATCAGCGGGGTGAAGACCGGCGGCGCCGAGGGGGGGTACGTCATGTCCGGGTCGTCGTAGGGATCGAGCCCTCGGACGAACAACGAAACTTCCTCGGCCCTCCGCATCAGGTCGTCGCTGTCGCGGAGGGCCGGGCGGATGCCCCAGGCCAGGCTGGCCAGGGCGAGGGCCGACAGGAAGAACAAGAGGGCCGGGATGCCGGCCCTCGTCGCGATCGTGCTCAAGGTGCGATCCATCGTTGGGGTTCGAGGTCCGTTCGCGAGGGGAGCCGGCCGGCCGGATGGTCGATCAATCGCCGGGCGGGATCCGGGCGGTGCTCAGCCGGTTGAGGGCCATCGGCGGGCGGGGGACGTACGGGCCGACCTCGACCTCGCGGAGGAACGCGGCGGCCTCCTCGGGCGGCACCGGGTTGATGTAGAACCCGGAACCCCACTCGAAGCCGGCGACCTTGGTCAGGCGGGGGATGATCTCGATGTGCCAGTGGTAGTGCGGCAGTTCCTGGTGGTCGAACGGCCCCGTGTGCACGATGTAGTTGTAGGCGGGCTGGTCGAGGGCCTCCTCCAGCTTGGTGATCACCTGGCGCATCACCGATCCCAGGTCGTCGACGCCCGGCCGGGGGATGTTCTCGAAATGGCTCGAATGGAACTTGGGCAGGATCCAGGTCTCGAACGGGAACCGGCTGGCGTACGGGCAGAACGCGGTGAAGTGGGGGGTGTCGAGGACGATCCGGCGCTCGTTGGAAAGCTCCTGCGAGATCATGTCGCAGTAGATGCAGCGGCCTCGGTAGTTGAAGAATTCGAGGGCCCCGGTCATCTCCTCCCAGACCGAGATGGGCACGATCGGGGTGACGATGAGCTGGCTGTGGGTGTGCTCGAGGCTGGCGCCCGCCGCGGCGCCGACGTTCTTGAAGAGCATGCCGTGGACCAGGCGGCTGTCCTTCTTGAGGTCGACGAGGCGGTCGCGGTAGACCCACATGACCTCGCGGATGTTGTCCTCGGAGAGCTCGGCCATGCTGATGTAGTGCTTGGGGCTCTCGATGATGACCTCGTGGGCGCCGACGCCGGCCATCTTGTCGTAGATGCCGTCGCCCCGCTTCTGGAGGGCCCCCTCGACCTTCAGGGCCGGGAACTTGTTGGGGACGACGCGGACCCGCCAGCCCGGCTGATTCGGGTGGGTGTTCCGCTCTCGGTAGGCGACGATCTCCGGGGGCGTCTTCCCTTCGTGCCCCTCGCAGAACGGGCAGAGGCCCAGGTCGGACTCGGGCGCGACTTCCTGCTTGAAGTCGTGCGGCCGCTTGGCCCGCTCGTCGGCGATGATGACCCAGCGTCCTACGATCGGATCCTTGCGCAATTCGGGCATGGGAACGATCCTCAAGGGCCCGGGTAGGGTGCCGGCACCGGGCTCAGACCTGCCACATCAGCCGCTCGAAATCGGGGCTGGGTACGGACAACTCGAAGATCCCCTCGCGGGGGGCCCGGTCGAGGCTCGCCTCGTCCCGGAGCAACTCGACGTAGAACCGGACCTTGTCGCCGGGGCTGAGGCCCAGGCTGTCGAACGGGACGGCCAGTTCGAGGATCTTGTCGCAGGCGACCTCGACCGTCTCGCCGTTGCAGACCGCCTGGTCGCCGAGGTGGACGGTGGCGATCGGCCGGGGGAGCGACGGCCCGGCGACCCGGATCTCGTAGTCGGGCGGGTCGACGAAGCCGACGCGGAGGGTGGTCGCCCCGGCGAAACCGTCGCGGGCGGCCCCCTCGGCGGCGTCCACGCGGAGCAGGAACTGGTCGGGGCTGAAGCCGAACCAGAGGGCCTTCATCGGCCCCTGCGTGACCAACGCCATCGTCCCCCGCTCGCTGCCGCAGGCGTAGCGCGCCGCGTTGATCCACTCGAAGTACGAATACCGGCCATCGACCTTGACCCGCAGGAAGCTCGTCGGCTGCTCGTTCATCTCGCGGCGGGCGCCGCTCCTCGAGATCGGCTCGAACAGGTGGCCGGGCGGCTCGTGGTTGAGGAGCTGGTAGACGTTCCGCAGGTGCTTGCGGAAGAGGTGGTCGAAGAGGGCGTCGAGGGCGCTGGAGTGGTCGTCGCCGTACCACCAGAACCAGTCGGAGCCCTCGGCGATGTAGATCTCGTCCCAGGCCTTCTCCAGGGTCCTGGCGTCGTGAAGGCTCGTTTGGGCCTCGGCGACGAGGAAGGCCCGGGCCTCGTGGAGGGCGTCCCAGGCACGCCGGTCCTCGTCGTGGCCGATCCAGATGGCGAAGTTGTGGCTGATCCAGCTCCCGGCGAACAGCCGGTGCAGGGTGTCGGCGGGCGGGTGCTGGCGGAGGAACTCGCCCACGGTGGTCGGCTCGACGCGGTGGTCCAGCGCCGCCCCCTGATAGAGCGACCGCAGGAACGAGACGCCGCCGTCGGGGAAATACTCCCAGCAGTTCTCGCCGTCGAGGATCACCGGGACCAGCGTGGCCGGGTTGTACGGGCAGGCGTCGCCGATCGCGTGGATCTTGCCCAGGAAGTCGGCCGCGGCGATGCCTCCGGGGCTCCGCTGATAGTGGAAGCCGATCTGGTCCGACAGGGCGTGGTCGCGGAAGACGATCGCCAGCTCGTCCTGGCCGTCGGCCACCTTCCAGGGGCGATAGAGCAGGTCGGGGTGCCGGACGTGGCCCCGGCCGTCCCGGCCGATCTTGCCGTGGGTCGAGCAGCCCAGGATCTCCTCGTCGGTGGCGATCCATTCGATCCCGTGCCGGGCCAGGAGCGATACGATCCCCTGGCAGACCGAGCCTTCCGACGGCCACATGCCGCGGGGCTTCGTGCCGAAGTGCTTCTCGTGCGATTCGACCGCCCGGCGGACGTGGACGTCGGCGTCCTCCGGGTAGCCGGCGAGGTGCCGGGGCATCGGCACGTCGGGCATCGCCTCGCGGGCGTACCGCTTGTCGAGCAACAGCGGCAGGATCGGGTGGTAGAACGGCGTGGTGGTGAGCTCGACCTGGCCCCGCTCGGCCAGCTTCCGGTGGAGCGGGATGATCCGGGCGAGGACCTCCCGCTGCTTGTCGAGCAGCCAGTTCTTGTCGTCCTCGCTGTACCGCCGCCCCTTGGCCCGGAACTCGGCGAGTTCGGGGTCGGACTCGAACAGGAGCGGGTGGAACCAGGCGAGGTTGGACCAGACCTGCAGATCGCGGAGGTCGCGCTCGCGGAACCGGACCAGCGCGTTGGCGGCCGTCTCGATGCCGGGCGCCCGCATCTGGAACAGTTCGGCATACCGCGCGTGCGGGCGGATCATGGCGTCGTGGTACGCCATGAAGAAGTTATCGAGCAGGTAGAGGGCGTCGTCGCGGTTCAGGCCGTCGGCCGGCAGGCGGGAGACCCGCAGGTGCTTGTCGACGGCGCCGTCGACGTAGGCCTGGACCTGGACGAGCAGGCTGGGCACCAGGTTGATGGTGCACCGGAATTCGGGCACCTCGTCGAGGTGCATGGCCATCCCGATGTAGTCCTTGGTGCCGTGCAGGCGGACCCAGGGCATCGGGTTTTCGCCGCCGATGTCGTCCGGGTAATAGGGCTGGTGCTGGTGCCACATCAGGGCCAGGGCAATCTTCGCCATCGTCCCGCGGCCGATGAACGCCGCCTCCTGTCCTGCGGTGGTTGACGGCTTCGCCGGGCCGAGGCCCCGCGATGCCCGACCGGCTAGCCCACGGCCCTCGCCGATCGTCGCCGGCCCACCTCCTCGTAGAGATCAACATAGGACCGGGCGCTGCGGTCCCACGACCAATCCTGGAGCATCCCGGCGCGGATCATCCGAAGCCAGCGCCGGGGGTCGTCGCGGAGGGCCAGGGCGCGGTCGATCGCCTCCAGGAAGGCCCCGGGGTTCGGCCCCCGGAACCGGAATCCCGTCGCCGAGTCGCCGCCCTCGTCGGGATCGACGACCGTATCCGCCAGGCCGCCGGTCGCCCGGACGATCGGCACCGTCCCGTAGGCCATGCTGTAGAGCTGGCTGAGGCCGCACGGCTCGTACAGGCTGGGCATCAGGAACAGGTCGGCGCCGGCTTCGATCCGGTGGGCCAGGTCGTCGAAGAAACCCGAGAACACGCGGAGCTTGCCGGGCTCCCGGCGTGCGAGGCGGTCCAGCATCTCCTGGTAGCGGGCTTCCCCGCCCCCCAGGACGATGAGTTGGACGTCGCCACGCAACAGGACATCGGCCGCGCCGGCCAGCAGGTCCCAACCTTTCTGGGGATCGAACCGGCCGATTTGGGCCAGAACTGGCACCCCGGGCCGGACCGGCAACCCCGCCTCGCGCTGGAGGGCGGCCTTGCAGGCGGCCTTCCCCTCGACGACGGTTTCCGCGTCGTACCGGGCCGCGATGTGCGGGTCGTTGGCGGGGTTCCAGGCCCCGGTGTCGATGCCGTTGAGGATGCCCCGGAGGTCGGCCGATCGGTTGCGGAGCAGGCCGTCGAGCCCCCGGCCCAGGGCCGGCTCCTGGATCTCGCGGGCGTAAGAGGGGCTGACGGTGCCGATCAGGTCGGCGCGGACGAGCCCCCCCTTGAGGAAGTTCAACCGGCCGTAAGCCTCCAGGTCCCGCCAGTTGTACAGGCGATAGTCGAGGCCGGTCTGGGCCATCTCGCCGGGCCAGAACGAGCCTTGGTAGGCGAGGTTGTGGATCGTCAGCAGCGTGCCGATGCCGGCGAATCCCGCCCGGGGCCGGTACAGCTCGTCGAGGTAGACCGGGACCAGCCCGGTGGTCCAGTCGTGGAGGTGCAGCACGTCGGGCCGCCAGCCGAGGCGGTCGATCGCCTCCAGGGCGGCCCTCTGGAAGAAGATGTAGCGGGCGGCGTTGTCGGGGTAATCGCCCCCGGGCCCCTGGTAGACGCCGTCCCGGTCGAAGAACTCGGGGCAGTCGATCAGGCAGACCTCGACCGACGACCCGGGCAAGGTCGAGAGCAGCAACCGGCCCTCGATCGATCGCGAGCCGAGCGGGACCGAAACCGACTGGCCGGCCGGTTCGATCGGTCGGCCCGAGAACCAGGCCGATCGGTGGCAGGGGATCGCCAGGCGCACCCGGACCCCGAGCCGTTCGAGTGCGGGAGGCAGGCTACCGGTCACGTCGGCCAGGCCCCCCGTCTTGGCGAACGGGGCGGCTTCGGGGGCTATCAGCAGGACTTCCAGCGACCCCACTCCACGGGACGGGTTGGTGGTACGGTCGGCTCAAGGCAACCTGGCGTCCAGCTTAACCCGAACCGCAGGCCCGTACAACGCGGCAACGGCCCGGCGGACCCCTCGTCGGGCGGGGGCCGCCGGGCCGCGAGCGCCTCGGCTTCAACCGCGGCGGCTCAGTCCTTGATCTCGGGGGGCAATTCGCCGCCCTTGTCCTTCGGGGACTCCGACGCCTTGGCCTCGGGGGCCTCCGGCTCCTTGGGGACGGCGACCTTGGCGCGGGTCAGCTCGTAGGTCTTGCGCTCGACCGAGCCGACCGGCTGGACGACCAGCTTGAGCTTCGAGCCTTCCGGGCCGCGGATCAGCTCGACCGCCTCGGCCAGCGGCTTGCCGGCGAACTCGACGACCTTGCCGTCCTTGTCCTCGACGCCCACGATCTGGTCGCCCTGCTTGATCCGGCCATCCTTCGCGGCCGGGCCGCCCGCGATCGTGTCCTGGACGAGCAGCTTGCCCTCGTCCTCGCGGATCGATACGCCGATGCCGACGATCGAATCGTCGAGGGCCGACTTGATCTCCTCGGCGACCTTCTTCTCGAGGTTCTCGATGAAGACGCGGGGGGCAAGGACCTTAACCTCCTCCTTGGGCTTGGCCTCCCCCTTTTCCTTATCCTTTTTGGCTTCCTTCTCCTGCTTGCCCACCTTCGGGTCGAGGCGGAGAATGTAAGCATCGCCCTTCTTCTCCAGCTTCAATTGATCGGCGGGGATTTCCTTGCCGTCCTTGAAGGCGTGGATCTGGACGGAGGTTTCGGCCTTGCCGTCCTTGTCGGTGGTCTGGGTGGCCACCTGGACCTGGATCTGGCCGTCGCCGCTGGTCTGGACCTGGATCTGGGCCGGCTTGCCCTCGACCAGCTTCGCGTGGGCTTGGGCCTGGGCATGATCCCTGGCGATGGTCAGGGCATGGCGTTGCTTGTCCAGCTCGACCTTGGCCTGGGCCAGCGCCTCGGCGGCCTGTTTCCTGGCGCCGGTCACCTCGATCTCGACCTCCTTGAGGGCTTTTTCCTTGGCGGCCTGGTCGTCGCGCTGGTCCTTGGCGAGCTTCTCCAGGACGGCGCGGTGCCGTTCCAGCTCGGCCTGGGCCTTGCGGGCCTCCGCCTTCGCGTCCTGCAACGCCTTCTCGGTCTTTTCCTTGATCGCCAGGGCGTCGACGCTCGGGACGCCGGCGAGGGAGATGGCGGCCTGGGCCAGGCCGATCGCCTTGGCGTTCTCGCCCGCCTCGGCGGCGGCGCGGGCCGAGTTGTAGAGGTCGCGGGCGGTGTCGAGCACGCCGCGGTTCTCGCCGTCCTTCTTCGCTTCGCGGGCCTTCTTGACCGCCTCATACGCCTTCTGGACCTGGGCGCGAGCCTCGGCCGGGCTGCTGCCCTGCAGGGGGACGCTGTAGGTGAACGACCGGAGCGCCTTGGTCGGGTCCTGGCCCTTGGCCTTCTCGGCGAGCGTGATCGCCCTGAGCGGCTCGGTCCGCACCATGATCGGCTTGCCTTCGACGTTCTGGACGACGAATGTACCGGACTCGACGTTGGCCTTGCCTTCGACGGTGACCTTCGGCTCGTCGACGCGGAGTTCGATCACCTGGGCCTCGTCGCCCGGCTTGGCTTCGAGCTTGCCGACGACCTTGACTTCCGAGGAGGGGACGGTGCGGGTGACGTATTTCTTGCCCTCGGCGATGGCCCTCGGTGCGATGGCGATCCTCGGGGCCGTGGCGATGGTCACGTCCATCGGCGGCGGCAGGGGAGGCAGGGGTGCGGTCGGCGTCAGGGGCGCGACCACGGCGACGGGCGGGGCCGGGGGTGCCGGCGGGGCGGGCGTGGCCGGCGGCGCGGGCAGGTCGGGGTCGGGCCGGGCGATCTCGCGGGCGGCGCGGGCCTGCTCGACGGCCCTCGCCAGTTCCAGGGCGGCGAGGGCCGTGGCACGGGCCGGGTCTTCCTGCTTCGCCTCGTACGCCTTGATCGCCCGGCGGTACATCTCCGAGGCCCGCTCGACCAGGGCCTTCTGGCGGTCCTCCAGCCGCTCGGACTTGATCCGGCGGAGCCGCTCGTAGGCCTGGTGGAGCAGCGCCTCGGTATCCTCGGCGGCGACGGTCACGGTCGTGGAGATGGTCCCCTCGACCTTCTTCGGCTTGGCTTCGCCGTCCTGGCCGCCGCGATAGGCGCTCATGGGGGGCAAGGAGCCGACCAGTCCGAACCCGACCAGGGCCGAGGCCCCGGATGCGAGCAGGTTCCGCAGCATCGTTTCTCTCCGGTTGCTTCGATCGGGAATCGGCCGGCGAATGGGCCGGCCCGCGACTTGCCCCAAGCACCGCCCGTGCCGATCGCTTTTTCGCCGGTTTTCCCGGCAAATCGCCCCGAAGGGCGGCCGGTTTGGGCGATAATCCCCCGGGGAGGCCGGGCGGTTTCCGCCCAACCCGGCCTGCGGGCCGGCTGCAGATCCACCCCGCCCGATCCGAGTCCCATGGCAGGGCCGTACGCTCGATGATCCCCCGATCCGGTTGGCGACGGACGATTTCCCTGGCCCTGGCCACCTCGGCGGTGCTCCTCCTGGGCGCCTCGCTGGGGGCCCTGGCCTGGGCCACCTCGTCCCTCGCGGCGCGGGAGTCCCGACGGTCGGACGCGCGGGTCGACCTGGAGCGGGCCAACCGCGCGCTCGCCGAGGCCGCGGCCGCCGGGTTGGCCATCGTCCCCACCTGGCCCGATTACCTCGACGCCGACTCCTGGACCGAGCTCGACCGTTGGCTCGTCGGCAAGGCCCGCGAGGTGCTCGATCCGATGCCGGGGATCGACGGGGGCTACTACATCACGTCCGATGGCCTTTACCTGGGATATGCCCCCCGGGATAGCCCGGCCCCGCCGACGCAGGGGATCGACCCGCCTCGCCGCGAGTACGACCTGGTCGATCAGCAGGTCCGCGAGGCGCTGGACGAGGAACGGCCGGCGATCGCCCTGGTCGACGGGCCCGGCGGCGCGGTGGTCGTCCGGGCCGTGCCCGTGAGGGTGAACGGCCGCAAGGTGGCCGCCACCTGGGCGATCTTCCGGCTCGACGAGGCCGGGGTCGTCGATCAGGCCCTGGGCCGGTACCGGCTGGCCTCCGGCCTGGCCCTGGGCGGGATCACCCTGGCCCTGATTTTGGCCGTCACCCAGTCGAGGACCGTGCGCCGGCAGGCCGGCGAGCGGGAGCGGCTCCAGGCCGAGCTGAGGCGATCTGAGCGGCTGGCGGCCCTGGGCAAGCTCCTGGCCGGCGTCGCCCACGAGGTCCGCAACCCGCTGGCCGGGATCCGGTCGACCGTGCAGCTCTGGCAGCGCGGGGTGCCGCCCGACTCCGAGGCGATCGCCGACGTGATCGCCGAGGTCGATCGCCTCGATGAACTGGTCGCCCACCTCCTGCGGTTCTCCCGGGCCGACGGCTCCGACCTCCGCCCCGACGACCTCAATGAGGTCGTCGCCGAGGCCGCCCGCCTGGCCCGCCCCCGGGCCGACGAGCAGGGCGTGGCCGTCGAGCTGGCCACCGACGGCGCGATCCCGCCGGTGCCGATGTCGTCGCCCGCCCTGCTCCAGCTGTTCCGCAACCTGACGACCAACGCCTTGCAGGTGATGCCCGAAGGGGGCACGCTGCGGCTGTCCACCCGGCTCGACCCGGGGCGGGGCCGGATCGTCGCCGAGGTCATCGATACCGGCCCGGGGCTGGGCGCCGAGGCGGCCCGCCACCTGTTCGAACCGTTCTTCACCACCCGCCCGGAAGGCACCGGCCTGGGCCTGGCGATCGCCCGGGAGATCGCCCTGGCCCACCGGGGCGACCTGCTCGCCGCCAACCGCGACGACCGGAGCGGGGCGATCTTCCGCCTGAGCCTGCCGATCCAGCATCCCGCGACCTGACCACCCCCACGGGGCCGAGGACTCCGGATGACCCGCATCCTGGTAGCCGACGACGACCGGACGATCCGCAAGAACCTCGTCCGCCTGCTCCAGGCCGAGGGTTACGCCACGCTCGAGGCGGCCGACGGCGGGGCCGCCCTGGACGCGATCCGCTCGGGCGATCCCGACGCCGTGCTGCTCGACCTGAAGATGCCCGTGCGCGACGGCCTGGATGTGCTGGCCGAGCTCGGTCCGTCGCTGGCCGAGCTGCCGGTGGTCGTGATCACCGCGTTCGGCGGCTCGTCGGCCGCGATCGAGGCGATGCGAAGGGGGGCCTATGATTACCTCTCGAAGCCGTTCGACCTGGACGAGGTGCTGCTCACGCTCCGCCGGGCGCTGAAGCAGCGGGAGCTGGCCGAGGAGGTCCGGCAGCTCCGCGAGGCCCGCTCGGACGAGGCCGAGGGGTCGGCCGCCGAGCTGGTCGGCGTCAGCCCCGCGATGCGGGACGTGTTCAAGGCCATCGGCCGGGCCGCCGCCACCGACGAGCCGGTGCTCATCGTGGGCGAGTCGGGCACCGGCAAGGAGCTGGCCGCCGCGGCGTTGCACCGCCATTCGAGGCGGGCCAACGGGCCGTTCGTCCGGGTCAATTGCGCCGCCCTGCCCGAGGGGCTGGTCGAGAGCGAGCTGTTCGGCCACGAGCGGGGCGCCTTCACCGGGGCCGATCGGCAGCGGAAGGGCCGGTTCGAGCGGGCCGAGGGGGGGACGGTGTTCCTCGACGAGGTCGGCGAATTGCCGTCGATCGTCCAGGCGAAGCTGCTCCGCGTCCTGCAATTCCAGGAGTTCGAGCGGGTCGGCGGCACCGAGACGCTCCGCGGCGACGCCCGGATCGTCGCGGCGACGCACTGCGACCTGCCGCGGGAGGTCGCCGCCGGCCGGTTCCGGGAGGACCTCTTCTACCGGCTCAATGTGGTCCCGCTCGGGATCCCGCCGCTCCGCGAACGCCCCGAGGACATCCCGCCCCTGGCCGAGATGATCCTGCGGCGCCTGGAGGCCCGCTACGGCTGGCCGGGCCTTTCCCTGGCCCCCGAGGCGCTCGAGGCGCTCCGGCGGGCCCCCTGGCCGGGGAACGTCCGCCAGCTCGAGAACGCCCTGGCCCGCTCCGCGATCGCCGCCCGGGGCCGGGCGATCCTGGAGGAACACATCCGGCCCCAACTCGGCGATTCGCCCGACCCCCCGCCGCTCCAGTCCGGGCCGCAGGAGGGGGCGCTCCCGCTGCGGGCCCTGCTGGCGGAGGTCGAACGTCGGGCGATCGCCGAGGCGCTGGCCGCGTGCGACGGCAACCGGACCCGGACCGCCGAACGCCTGGGGATCAGCCGCCGCCAGCTGTTCGAGAAGCTGCGGGAGTACGACATCCGCGTCCCTTGAGCGCGGCGGGCCGGGAGGGTCGCGGGTTCGGCGTCGACCTTGACGGCCAATCCGGGGGGGCCGGCCGGAACCGGGCCGACTTGACGGCGCCCGGCCCCGCCGGACCGATTATGATCGGGATGGATGGGCCAGGATTCGGCCCACCCCTCGACGGATCGACCCCATCCCGGGAACCGCCATGCCCCGCGTCCGCCTGATCCTGGCCCTGCACGATCACCAGCCGGTGGGCAACTTCGACGACGTCTTCGAGGCGTCGTATCGGGCGAGCTACCGGCCGTTCCTGGACGTCTTGGGGGATTACCCCGAGATCCCCTTCGCCCTGCACACCTCCGGCCCGCTGCTCGAATGGCTCATCGAACGGCGGCCGGAATACGTCGAGCGGGTCCGCGAGCTGGCCGCCGCCGGCCGGGTCGAGATCCTCGGCGGCGGATTCTTCGAGCCGATCCTGACGATGATCCCGCACCGGGATCGGGTCGGCCAGATCGCCCAGTTCTCGGAGCACCTCCGCGAGGTCTTCGGCCAGCCGATCCGGGGCATGTGGATCCCCGAACGGGTCTGGGAACAGCAGCTCGTGGGGGCGACCGCCGAGGCGGGCATCGAATACACCCTGCTCGACGACTCCCACTTCGGCCGGGCCGGCCTCCCCGAGTCGGAGCTGTTCGGCTACTACCTGACCGAGGACGAGGGCCGCCTGCTCAAGGTCTTCCCGGTCTCCGAACCGCTCCGCTACCTGATCCCGTTCCAGGAGCCGCACGCGACCTACGAATACCTCCGCCGGCTGGCCGAGGAACGCCCCGGCGCCACCATCGCGTTCGCCGACGACGGCGAGAAGTTCGGCGCCTGGCCTGATACGTACGATCACGTGTACACGCGGGGTTGGCTCCGGCGGTTCTGCGACATGCTGTCGGGCAACCGCGACTGGATCCAGGTCGTCACGCCGTCGAAGGCCCTCGAAACCACCCTGCCGATGGGCAAGGTGTACCTCCCCGATTCTTCCTACCGGGAGATGATCGAGTGGTCCCTGCCCTCCCCGCGGCAGGTGGCCTACCACAAGGCGGTCAAGGAGGTCGCCGCGCAGCCGGCCTTCGAGGCGATCCGGCCCTACGTCCGGGCGGCCGGAACCTGGCGGAACTTCCGGTCCAAGTACCCCGAGTCGGACGAGATGTACGTCCGCATGCTCTCGGTATCGAACCGCCTGGCCTCGCTGCAGGGCAAGGGCGATCCCGATTACATCGAGGCGGCCCGCCAGGAGCTCTTCCGGGGCCAGTGCAATTGCCCTTACTGGCACGGCGCGTTCGGCGGGCTTTACCTGCCCCACCTGCGCAACGCGATTTACCGCCACCTGATCGCCGCCGACCTGGCCCTGGACGACGCCGAGGGGATCGCCGGCCCGCGATGCTCGCTCGAAGTGGGCGACTTCAACCTGGACGCCCGCCAGGAGGTCCGGCTCGAGAGCGACCACCTGATCGCCTTCGTCCGCCCGGCGATGGGGGGCCACGTCTACGAATTGGACGTGAAGCACGCGCTCACCAACGTGCTGGCGACCCTGGACCGCCGACCGGAGCCGTATCACGAGGCGGTCGCCGCGGCCGCGGCCGGCGATCCCAACGCGGCGCAGCTCGGCCCGGCCGTCTCGGAGCGGGTCGTCCTGAAGTCGGCCGGCCTCGACCGCCTGCTGACGTACGACCGCTATCCCCGCAAGGCGCTCATCGATCACTTCTTCGCGATCGACGCCGCCCTCGATGACCTCGACGGCGCCGAACGGGGCGATTTCGTGACGGGGGCCTACCTGTCGAAGGCGATCCACGAGCCCGGGCGGGTCACGCTGCTGATGGAACGCCCCGGCCGGGTGGACGGGCACGCGATCCACATCCGCAAGTCGATCGTGCTGGAGTCGGGCGGCAAGGCCCTGCAGGTCCACTACGCCCTCGACGAGCTGCCGGAGGGGATCCCCCTGCAATTCGGCGTCGAGATCAACCTGGCCGGGATGGCCGGCCGCGCGTCCGACCGCTACTTCACCGGCGAGTCGGGCGAGTCGCTCGGCACGCTCGATTCGAGGCTCGACCTCGAACCGACCGGGGCGCTGGGGGCGATCGACGAGTGGCTCGACCTGGCGGTCCGCCTGTCCTGGAGCCGGCCCGCATCCGTCTGGTGCCTGCCGATCGAGACGGTCAGCCAGAGCGAGGGCGGATTCGAGGGGGTTTACCAAAGCTCGGCGATCATCCCCCGGTGGATCGTCCGGGGCGACGCGGAACGTCGCTGGGAAGTGACCTTGACCTGGTCGATCGACCAGGCCCCCCGGGCCGACGCACCGGTGGCCGAGTCGACCGGGCATCGAGGCCTGGTAGTCCACCCCTGATCGGTACGGCCGTCGGGGTTTCCCGAAGTTGAACATCGGAAATGGTTTTCGCCTAGGCAATTATGGCGAGGCGGTCCGGAGGGTCGAATTCAACGAAATGGCCGTTCTTGCCGATCATTAGGGCAAGCGGCGAAGGAGTCGCCGCGTCAGGCCCGGCCCCATCGGACGATTCCTGAACCCGGCCGCGCCGTTGCGCGCCGACGAGGATCCGTCACCCGGGCCGGTCAAGGAGGACCGCCCTCAATGGGACCGCTCGCACTAGGTTCTACGGACATTCAACTGAGCCCCCCGACGAGCAATGAAGCCAGCCAGATGAATCCGGCGAAGTTGGCGGCCTTCTTCTCGTAGCGGGTCGCCACCCGCCGGCACCGCTTGATGGCGCCGAAGAACCGCTCGATCACGTTGCGGTTGCGATACCGTCGCTTGTCGTACCGCTTCCTCGCCTTCCTCGTCGGGTTGGGCCGGATGCACGCCCGCGACCTCATCCGCCGGACCCGGCGCCGGATCGCGTCGCTGTCGTACGCCGCGTCGGCGATCACGTGGCCGACCTCCCCCGCGGCGAACCCCTCCAGCAGGGCCTCGGCCTGCGGCGCGTCGCCGCACTGGCCGGCCGTCAGGATCAGCCGCTGCAGCCGCCCACGCCGGTCCACCGCCGCGTGGACCTTCGTCGTCAGGCCGCCCCGGCTCCGCCCGAGGCGGCGCCGGGCGTCGGCCTCCTCTTTTTTTCGGCGGCCTGGCGCCGGCCCGTCGAGGCGACCGGATGGGCCTTGATGCTGCACGAGTCCAGCTGGACCTCCTCCAGGTCCGGGTCGTTCAGGGCGGCCGCGATCCGCTCCCACACTCCCGCGCGGCACCAGCGATCGAACCGCTTCCAGGCCGAGTTCGGCTTGCCGAAGCGGGCCGGCAGGTCCTCCCAGGGGATGCCGGTCTTCAGGACGTAGAGGACCGCGTCGACGAAGAGGCGGTTGTCGGCGGCCGTCCGCCCCGGGTCGCCCGGCTTGCCGGGTAGGAGGCCCTGGATCCTGTCCCATTGCTCGTCGGTCAGCGCGTGTCGGCGTCCCATCCGGCCATCCTCCCTCGGGTGCGGCTCGATTATCGAGAGCCGTTTGCGAGAAGGCCAGGCCGAATGTCCGTAGAACCTAGGCCGTATTGACTGAAGTTGGGCGAATTGCGATAGCGTGGCGGCCCATTCTCGCCCCCGAGGTCGCTCTCATGCTCAGCCGCCACGACATCGACGTCACTGGGACCGCATCGCCCACCTGCTCCCCGGCCAGGCCGGCGGGCATGGTGTCGGCCACGATACCCGGTTATTCGTCAATGCCATCCGCTACCTGGCCAAGACCGGCGTCGCCTGGGCCGACCTGCGGCCTGCTTCGGCAAGCCCAACAGCCTGTGGCAGCGGTACAATCGCGCTGGTGCCGCAACGGCGTCTGGGCCCGCATCGCGGCCGAGTTGCGGGACGACCATGCCGAGTGGCTCAGCGGTCGACGGCTCGTGCGTCCGCGCCTCGAGCGCCGCCGCGGCGGGGCCAAAAAGGCGACGGCACCGGCGGCCAGTCGGCCGAGGCGTTGGGCCGCAACCGCGGCGGGTTCGGCAGCAAGATCCATGCGGCCGTGACCCCGTTGGGCCACCCCGTGGCCCTGGAATTGACCAGCTCGAGGCGGCGGACAGCCCCGCGCTTGCCGGGCCTGATCGCCGGGGTCACCGACCGAGTCGGTGCTGGCGGACAAGGGGTACGACTCGGACGCCAACCGGGCCGCGATCCGCGCGGCCGGGGCAAGAATATGCATCCGCCGCGGCGGAATCACCGGGAAGGCCGTCCCCTGCCGGCACCTGTACCGGGAGCGGAACGTGATCGAACGGTATTTCGCCCGGGCAGAAGCGATATCGTCGGGTGGCCACCCGGTGCCCTTGTTAAACTTCGGGCGGCGAACTACTTGGGCTTCGTCTGGGTCGCCTCGATCGTCCATGCTCACGTAGTCCGCCAGGCTAACCCAGCTTCAGTCAACACGGCCTAAGGTAGGACACGCAAAAAAGTGAGCCGCCGCCCGGGCTCTCCGATCGCTCGTCGAACGAGCGCCGGGGCCCTGGGCGGCGGCATGAACGCGGCGCCCGGGCGAGCAGGGCGTCGCGAGCGAGTTTCGATGGGCCCATCCCTGGACCCCGGGATGCCTGCCGCCCCCTTCCCTGGTGGCGGCGTCCGGCCATCCCTGGCTCGGCCTTCCGTGGCGAGTCCGGTCATCGTGACCGGTGCCCTTTTCATCGGCCGGCCGCCCCGGGTTCCTCCACAGATCTTTCCCGAGGCGCACCGATCGGGCCTTCGTCGCGAGTCGGACCGTGATCCGGGCCGATGATACGGGTCGGCGGGGGCGGAGTCCGCGTTGACGATCGGACGGGCTTGGGATGGTGGGACCGAAGTTCCCCGCGAAGTCGGCCCCGAGCACGACCGTCGCCGAGCATGGAGGCACGCGATGGCCAGGACACTGGATGCGCCCCGGATCGGGGCCGCCGAGGCGCTGGCATTCGCCCGCGAAGTGGTGCGCATCGAGGCCGAGGCGGCACGGACCGAAGTTGCCGCGACCGCCTGGACGGCACGATCGCCCGGGCCGCCCTGGAAATCCTCGATTCCGACGGCTGCGTGATCGTCACCGGCATGGGGAAGGCGGGGCTCGTCGGCCAGAAGCTGGCGGCCATGACTTCGACCGGCACGCGGGCCTTCCCGCTCCACCCCGCCGAGGCGTTCCACGGCGACGGCCGGATCACCCCGGCGATATCGTGCTGGCCCTGTCGCAGAGCGGCGAGACCGAGGAGGTCGTCCGCCTGATCCCGATGGTGCGGCACCTGGGCGCCCGGATCGTCGCGATCACCTCGCGGGCCTCCAGCACGCTGGGCCGACTCGCCGACCTGTGCATCGAGCTGAGGCGATCGCCGGGGCCTGCCCGGCCTGGCGTCGGCCAGCACGACGGCGTTGATGGCGATCGGCGACGCGCTGGCCCTCCTGGTCAGCCACGCCCGGCAATTCACGGCCGGCGATTTCGCGATGTATCACCCGGGCGGCAGCCTGGGGCGACGCCTGGGGCGGGTCGACGACCTGATGCGGACCGGCCGGATGATCCGCGTGGCCGATCATTCAGAGACGGTCCGCTCGGTCTTCATCCGCCTGGGCGGGGCACGCCGGGCGGCGCCGTCCTCGTGGTCGACGACGACGGCAAGCTCGCCGGCATCTTCACCGACAGCGACCTGGCCCGCCTTTTCGAGAACCACCTGGTGATCGACCGGCCGATCGCCGAGTCGATGACCCGCGATCCCTTGCGGATCACCGCCGGCAGCGAGGCGTCCGATGCGGTCGAGCTGATGCAGTCCCGGAAGATCAGCGAGTTGCCCGTCGTCGACGACCCGGGCGGGCTGATCGACGTGACCGACCTGATCGGTTTGGTCCCCGCCGAAGCCTTGCAGGAGGGTTGATCCGCGTATGGTCGAGCGGAACGAGGATCACCCGACCCCCGATCCCGGCGTGATGGCCCGCTGCGCGGCGATCGAGCTCCTGGTGCTCGACGTCGACGGCGTCCTGACGGACAGTTCGATCTCGTACGACGATCGGGGCGGGGAGATCAAGACGTTCTCGGTCCGCGACGGGGCCGGGCTGGCCTTCTGGCATCGCCTGGGCAAGCGCTCGGCCATCCTCACCGGCCGGTCCTCGCCGATCGTCGGCCGCAGGGCGGGCGAACTGGGGATGACCCTGGTCCGGCAGGGGGCCTCCGAGAAGGGGCCCGAATTGCATTCCATCCTGGCGGCAGCCGGCTTCCGGGCCGATCCAGGCCTGCTGATCGAGCGACGCCTCCCCGACCTGCCGGCGGCTCAAGATCGCCGGCCTGGCCGCCTGCCCCGGCGATGCGACGCCCGAGGCCCGATCGGCATCGCACCTGGTCACGAAGGCGATGGGCGGCCGGGGCGCCGTCCGCGAGGTCATCGAGGCGATCCTCCGGGCCCAGGGCCTTTGGGCCGGTTGAGTCGAGCAGATCGAGGGCACCCCTTCGAGCTTGCCCCCCGCCAGGAAAGCCCGCGTCGCGATCTCCCCAGGTGCCCGGCCGTCCCGCCCCGTGTCGGGCGCGAGCGGCGGCCCGGCCTTGTCCCCGGGACTTGACCGTGTTCCGCAAGCTGATCAAAGCCGTGGTCCGCGTGCTCCGTCCTGTCGGCCGGCTACGTCGCGTACGAACATGGCTGGCCGGCATCCTCGCGAGGCTACATGGGGGCCAACGTGCCGAGGACGTCGGTCCCGAGGCTCAACCTGCCTTCCGGGCCGGACGACGAAGCCGACCCCTCGGTGCCGATCCCGGTCAGCCAGCAGCACGCCATGGAGCTGGCCCGCAAGGCATTCGGCGACGGGCACTGGGCGACCAAGCCCGATCTCACGATCAAGTACTACAACCAGGAAAGCGGCTACTGGGTCTACGCCGGCGACTACAAGAAGCAGCCTGACGGCTATCGCGTCGAGTTCTTCCCGTTCGCCGTGATCTGGGAATCGAAGGACCGGCGCGGGTTCAAGGCGATCTCGGGCGAGCATGCTTACGCCGACTTCGAGGAGAAGTTCGACCCGCTCAAGCCGTCGAACAAGCCGGCGAAGATCCGCAACGCCAAGATCGAGGACGACGTCGTCATCCGAACTGGCAGGGCGGCGGCCAGGCGACCTCAAGATCGGCCCGCTCGCCTACCTCGAATACGACCAGAAAGAGCAGGTCATCCGCAGCGAGAACACCCCCATCACGATCCGCGACCGGGACTTGCTGATCACCTGCGTCGGGCTCCTCGTCGACCTCCTGCCGGCGGCCCCCGGGCCGGCCAAGCCCGGCACGCCCTCGGTCGTCTCCGGGTTCGGCGGTGAAGCGCGTCCGGCTCGATCGCGACGTGCAGGATCGTCCATGACCATCCGGAAGCCGGCTTCCTCGCCAGCGCCTCGCCCGCCCGGCCAGAAGGGGCAGGGCGAGCGCATGCCGTTCGAGCTCACCTGCGCCGGCCAGGCCGATTTCGAGCTGCCGCCGCCCCAGCCGCCCCCCCCGCCGGGCGTCGCCCCGCCCGCCCCGTTGCCCACGATCGCCCGGTTCGACCGCAACGTGCAGCTCAAGCGGGGCAACCGATCCCGAGCAGCATCGACTGCGACAACCTCGTCGTGAAGCTCTACCCGGTCGACAAGCCGGCCGGGGAGGCGCCGACCGACGCCGAGGACCCGGATTCGGGGCTGGGCTCGGCCCTGGAAATCCGCGATGCCCGCGCCTCGGGGCACGCCGTCTGGCTGCAATCGCCCGCCCAGGAGTTCAAGGCGCTGGGCAACGAGCTGATCTACCGGCGCCAGGGTACGGCCGAACTGCCCAACGACGAGACCTATTTCAGCGCCAATCGCGGTACCGGCCTGCGGATCGAGAAGATCGACCGGACGCTCGACGGCCCCGATGCCGGCAAGTAGACGCGTACGACGATCGACACCATCGACGCGACCATCGTGCAGACCGGCTCCGGCCCGGCCCGCCTGATGACGATCGTCGCCCGGGGCCCCGGCCGGCTCGAATCGAGGCCCGACAAGGACCAGCCGCCGCAGCGGATCGCCACCTGGCAGGATCTGCACCGGCCAAGACCATGATGACCGGCGGTTGCTGATCCTGACCGGCTCGCCCGCTTCCAGGATCGCCAACCCAGGCGAGGATGCCTCGCGGGATACGCTGGTCTCGACTACGGCCCCGCCGGGTTCCGCGGCTCGGGCGTCGGGCCGCCCAACCCGTCATGTGGCGGCCGGCATCGTACCGGCGGCGACGTCGCCGGATCGGCCAAGGGCCAAGGGGCCGTCATCGTCCGGTCCCAGATGCAGAAACGCGACGTGCACCTGGTCGCCTACGCCTCGCCCCGGCCGCTCGGCTCCGCCCCCCGGAAGTGGAGAGCGATGAGCCGGGGATGCGGAAGATGTGGGCCCGGAACCGGCTCCGTGCTCTTCGACAACGCGCGCCCCAGCTTCATCGGCGGCGAGCAGGTCGCGGCCGCGCCGCCCCCGGCGGCCTCGGCCATCGTCCCCAATCCCCCGCCGGCGCCTGCGGCCCCGGCCCAGGTCGCCGTGGCGCCGCCGCCGATTGAGGAAGGGGACCGGCCCGAGGCGGTCGCTCAGGCCGCGGCGAAGCCCGCCGAACCCACCATCGAAGTGGTGGCCGATACCGTCTGGGCCCGAGGCCTCGCCGGCCCGGATACCAAGATGGAGATCCGCGAGGCCCGGCTCCGGGGCACGGTCGAGGTCCACCGAGGGCCCGGCGCGAACGAGCAATCCGGCTCGGATGTGACCGCCGACAAGGTCGACCTGACCGGCCAGGGCGAGAACAAGTTCCTGATCCGGGCCCATGGCACCCCCGGCAAGCCGGCCCTGGTGGTGTCCGACTCGTTCAAGATCGAAGGGCCGCAGCTCCCGGCATTCGTCAAACCGCGAACACCGCCGGGGGTCGACGGGCCGGGCAGAGTTGACACGAGGCCGCGAGGAGGAGATGCCCGGCGGCGTCCCGGCCCTGATCGAGCCCGAGCCCCGGGCCAATCGCAGGCCGATGGTGGTCACCTGGAAGTCCGGCATGCAGTTCGATGGCCAGCCGACCGGCACCGACGGCAGGCCCCTGCCGGGGCACGCCCGGTTCGTGTCGGGCGTGGTCGCCACCATCGACGAGGCCCGGATCGTGGAGCTGTCCGACGTCTACCTCGACCAGCCCATCTCGCTCTCCGGCACCGCCGAGAAGAGGCCCCCTCAGCTTCGTCCGCGCCCACGAAGGACGTCGAGATCAGCAACGTCAAGCGCGATCCCAGGACC
The DNA here is from genome assembly GCA_046350035.1 of Isosphaeraceae bacterium. Lineage (GTDB taxonomy): Bacteria > Planctomycetota > Planctomycetia > Isosphaerales > Isosphaeraceae > CALLYK01. The sequence goes on from JAXMBD010000027.1 coordinate 72,014, forward strand.
GGCCTGCTCCTGGAATACGACCGGATCAACGGCCAGAAGGTCACCTACTGGGCGCCGGGCGGCTTCCAGGTCGACGGGGCGGGGATCGTGCGGATCTACGGCCGATCCGGGGCCGAATCGGGCCTGAACCCGGCCGCCGGCCGTCGCCCGGCCCAGCCCTCGGGCGGCAAGTTGGCGCCGCTGCAGCTCACCCGCGTCGATTTCCGCAAGGCGATGCTCGGCCGATTCATGGGCCCGGCCGACAACCCCGCCGATGGCGAGCGGATCGGCCAGTTCTGGGGCGACGTCAAGGTGCTGCACGCCAAGGTGGCCGACGAGAAGGCCGACCTGACCGAGGATCGGATGCACCCGCCCGACGACATGGTGGCCCTGCACTCGCAGTATCTCTGGGTCGACAACCTCCCCGGCCCGGGCGACAAGAACAAGCCCGATTCGTCGAGGACCCGCCTGCTCGCCCGCGGCGACGGCCAGGCTGCGCTGGCGAGGACCTACGGCAAGGAGGCGTCGACGATCGAAGGGGACCGGATCACCTACCACACCGACACGGCCCAGTTCCTGGTCGTCGGCGAGAACGGCCGGGACGTCGTGATCGCCAGGTCGAACGGCCTGGGCCAGCCGGTGACTGGCACCGAGTCCCGCCAGGTGCTCTACAACGCACGGACGGGCGCGACCCGCGCGGTCGATCTCAGCTATCTCAGCATGTTCGAGCCCAAGACGGGCCTCGGCACCGGCTTCGTGCCCGCCCCGAACCGTCAGCCCGACCCCATCAAGCCGCTCGAGATGCCGCAGCGGATGGGCGACAAGGGGACGAAAGAACGCCGGAGCTTCAACGGCACCACCCGTTGAGCCCCGGCGTCGCGGGTCGCGATCAGCCTTCCCCGGCGATTACTTGACCTCGATGTTGTCCTTGCCGCCGTAGGCGCCCCACCACGGCTTGGCGCCCTTGGCGAGCGTCCGGTTCAGGGCCTCGATGTTCTTGACGCCGCGGTCTTCCAGCCAGGTTTCCAGGGCCTTCTCGCCTTCCTTCGCGAAGACGGGGATCCCTTCCTGCCAGGTGGCCCGGCCGCAGAGCACGCCCGAGAAGGGCGTGCCGGACTCGGCCGCCCATTCGAGCGACTCGATGAACACGGCATCGGTCACGCCCGCGCTCAGGTAGATGAACGGCTTGCTGGTGGCGCTGGCGGCTTCCTTGAACTGCTTCAGGGCGTCGGCCTTGGTGCCGACCTTGGTGCCGCCGTAGGCCCGCGAGCCCTCGATGTACTTGATGTTGAACGGCACCTCGACCTTGAGGACGTCGACGCCGTATTGCGGCTTGCTGAATTCGGCCATGTAGGCCGTCACCGCTTCGGGCTTCTTCTTCGCGACGGCCAGCTCGTCCAGGTCGTCCTCGTAGTAGATCGGTTCGAGGAAGAACGGCACGTCGTTGGCCGCGCACTCGGCGCCGATCCGCTCGATGAAGGCGTGCTTGATCGTGTTGATCGCGTCCCCTTCGTAGGGGTTGTAATACAGCAGGATCTTGATGGCGGTGGCGCCGGCCTCGACGAGCCGACGGACGCTCCACTCGGGGAGCAGGTCCGGCAGGCGGCCCTTCACGGTGGCGTCGTAGCCGGTCTTCTCGTAGGCGAGCAGGACGCCGGCGTCCGGGGCCTTCTCCTTCAGGGCGGGGAGGCCGAACTCGGGGTCCATCAGGATGGCGCTGGCGTGCTTGGTCAGCACCTTGGTGACGGCCGTCTTGAACTGGGTGAGTTCCTCGGCCGACGCGGGGGCGCCGTTGCGGGCCTTGCCGATGCTCTTCTGGAGCGATCCGCGCTGGTCCATCGCGGCGGCGGCGATGATCCCGTGCTCGTTGGCGCAGGAATTGATGCCGTTGAACTTGCCGCGAGTCAGGGTGACCTTGGCCATGGGGTGGCGTTCCTTGGGCGAGCGATCCGGGCGGGTAGGGGCGGTGCGGGCGGGGAACCGACCTCGGTCGTTGGCTGCCGGGGGGCGGACGGACGGGGGTTCGATGGGCCCGCATCGACGCCGGCACGGCCGCCGGATCGAATGCGGGCCGGTCCGCGCATGGCCCCCGATTATAGGGGCCCCGGGGCCCTTGCCAACAACCCGCCGCCGCCGTTGGCCTTGGCAGCGACCGGGCGATCGGCCACGATAAGGTCCGCATCGGCCGGGCGGATCGGCCGGTGCGCCCGCCCTTCGCCCGCACCGGGAGCCGTCCCCCTTGCAGGTCCTGATCAGTGCCGGATCGGATCCAGGAGCCGCGTCCGCGGCTTCGGCCGCGAGATCGAGGCCGATTACCAGGGCAAGCCCTGACGATCGTCGGCATCCTGACCGGCTGCCTCGTGCTGCTGGCCGACCTGATCCGCGAGATCCACATCCCGCACCGCGTGGCCCTGCTCCAGGCCAGCAGCTACCGGGGCACCGCCACCTCGGCCGGCACCCTGGTGCTCAACGAATCGTTCGCCCCCGACATCGAGGGGCGGGACGTGCTCCTGCTCGACGACATCCTCGACACCGGCGTGACCCTTTCGGCCCTGTACGACCGCATGAAAAGCCGCGGGGTCCACAGCGTCCGCACGGCGGTCCTGCTCCGCAAGGTCGGCCGCCAGACGGTGCCGTTCGAGCCCGATTACACCGGGTTCTCCATCCCCGACGCCTTCGTGATCGGCTACGGCCTCGATTACAACGACGACTATCGACACCTGCCCCACATCGCCATCTACGAGGGCGACGGGGCCGAACCCGGGCCGACGCCATGAACCTCGAAGAGTTGCTCGGGACCATCCGCGACCTCTACATCGAACGCTACCAGGAGGCCCTGGACGAGCGGCGGGGCGACCCCGACACCACCGTCTACCTCGAGCCGATCCTGCTCGACGACGAGGGCGAGCCGGTCCGCGAGGGGAAGCTCGGCCTGCCGCTCCGCGGCGACCTGTTCGTCGCCGACGGCGGGGAGATGCAGGGATACGCCGTCGATTCCACCTCCATGATGGACTTCGATCCGTTCTCGTTCGAGCTGGAGGAGGGCGGGGGCACCACGTTCTACATCGAGCCGTTCGTCTGGGACTGCCTGGAAGTGACCTTCGGCGGGCTCGACCCGGACGAGACCGATCAGCGCCCCTCACCGCCTGGTTCCTCGCCTGGTTCGACGAGGAGGACCTGGGGACGACCCCGACGACGACAAGGAGGGCGATCGGTCCGGCTTCGCGCAGGTCGTCCATTGCCTCACCGACCCCGAGGAGACCCCCGACGGGGCCTGCGTCTCCATCGACCTGGGCACGGCCCCGGTCGCGGCCATCGAGGACCTGTTCGCCGCCATCCAGATGCTCGGCCCGGCGACCTGCCACCTGGCCAGCTCGAACGTCGCCCTCTCCGACGCCGACGCGGGCACCAACGGGGACGGGGAAGGCGACTGAGGCCGTGCGCATCGCCCTGGTCACCCGCCGATATCCGCCCGCCATCGGCGGCGCCGAGAAGGTGCTCAGCTACCTGGCGCCCGCGCTGGCCGAGCAGGGTCATGAAGTCGCCGTGATCACGGCGATGCCGTTCGACCGGGCCGAACCGCTGCCCGATCGGGAGCGGCCGCCGACCCGCAACGGCTCGCTGGCGGTCGAACGGCTGGCGACGCACCCCTGGCGGTTCGTCGGCACCTGGCTTTACATGCGGAATCTCCGCAGTCGGCTGGATCGCGACCCGCCCGACCTGGCCTACGTCTCGATGCTCAAGCACGACGCCTACGAGGCCGTCGGGGTCGGCCAACGCCGGGGATTCCCGGTGGTGCTCCGCCCCGAAGGGGCCGGCCAGACCGGCGACATCGCCTGGCAGCGTTGGGGCCGGTTCGGCCGGAAGATCGCCGGCCGTTGCCGGCAGGCCGATGCCTTCGTCGCCCTGTCCAAATCGATCGCCGGGGAGCTGGAAGCCGACGGCTACGACGCGGATCGGATCGCCCAGCTCCCCAACGGCGTGCCGATCCCCGCCCAGCCCTGGAACCGCAGGCCCGACTGGCGGGAAGCACCCCGCGCCGCCTTCGTCGGCCGGCTGGCGAAGGAGAAGGGGCTCGATACCCTGGTCGACGCCTGGGAAGTGGTCCGCCGGGTCCACCGCCATGCCCTTTTGACGCTCGCGGGCGACGGCCCCGAACGGCCCGCCCTGGAGGCGAGGATCGCCCAGCTCGACCTGGGCGATTCGATCCGGTTCGCCGGCGCGATCGACGATCCCACGGCCTTCCTCCGGGAGCAGGACCTGTTCGTCCTGCCTTCGAGGGAGGAAGGGATGAGCATCGCCCTGCTGGAGGCGATGGCGCTGGGGATCCCGCTGGTGGCCACGGCGATCCCCGGCAACCGCCGCCTGGTCGGCGACTTCAAGCACGGCCGATTGACGCCCGCCGACCACCCGTTCCTGCTGGCCCAGGCGATCGTGGAGCAGTGGGGCAACTTCGACCGCGCCCTCCACATGGGCCGGTCCGCCCGGGCCCTGGTCGCCCGGTCGTTCTCGATCGAAACGATGGCGAAGCAGCACCTGGAGCTTTTCGGGGCGATCCTGGCGAGCCGGGGCAAAACCCCGCCCCGTCGGGCCTGAACGGGACCATCGCGACCATGCTGAACGTCGCCCAGATCATCCCCACGCTCGACCGATCGGGCGCCGAGAAGCAGATGGTGATGCTGGCGGCCGGCCTCCCGCGCGACCGCTTCCGCGTCGAGGTAATCGCCCTGACACGGCTCGGTCCGCTGCAGGCCGACCTGGAGGCAGCCGGGATCCCGGTCACGCTGATCGGCAAACGGTTCAAGATCGACCCGGCGGCGTTGTCGAGGCTGACCCGGCACCTGAAGGCCCGGCGGTTCGACGTCGTGCAGACCTGGATCTTCGCGGCCAACGCCTACGGGCGGGTCGCGGCCCGACGCGCCCGGGTGCCGGTGATCCTGACCGCCGAGATGGCCGTGGACCTCTGGAAGGGGCGGTCCGAACGGATCGTCGATCGCTCCCTCGCCCGCTGGACCGACCGCCTGATCGGTAATTCGCGGGCGGTGGTCGATTTCTACCGGGACCTGGGCATCCCCGAAAGTAAGCTGCTCTGCATCCCGTCGGGGATCGCCGACGAGGAGCCGCCCGACATCGATCCGGCGGCGATCCGGGCCGAATTCGGCTGGGGCCCGGAGACGACGCTCCTGCTGTTCGCCGGCCGGTTGTATCCCCAGAAATGCGTCGAGGACCTGATCATGGCCCTCGACGTCTTGCAGCACATCCGGCCCAACCTGCGGGCCCTGATCGTGGGCGATGGCCCGCTCCGCGAGCGCCTGGAACGCCGGTCGAGGGCCTTCACGCTGCTCGACCGCGTCGTCAAGTTCACCGGGCATCGCGACGACGTACCCCGGCTGCTGGCGGCGTCGGACATGCTGGTCCTGCCCAGTCGCTACGAGGGGATGCCCAACGTGGTGCTGGAGGCGATGCGATTTCGCAAGCCGGTCATCGCCACCGCGGCGCCCGGGACGACCGAGGTGGTCGCCGACGGCGAGACCGGCCTGCTCGTGCCGATCGGCCAGCCGACCGAACTGGCCCGGGCGATCCGCAAGCTAACGGACGACCCCGGCCAGGCCCGCCGGATGGGCGAGGCCGGGCGTGCCCGCGTCGAGGCCGAGTTCCGGGCGGCGACGATGATCGACCGGTTCGCCGCGCTTTACGAGGATCTCGCCCGGGATTCGGGCCGCTGAAGAGTGACCCTACTTTTTCTTCGAGACCGTCCCGGGTTCCTTGCCCGCCTTGGGGGCCGAGGCGAACTCGGCCGCGGTCATCTTCTTGATCGTTCGGTCGAGCATCAGCACATAGCCTCCCGACTCGGGGACGCTCTTGAAGTAGGCGAGTACCTCCTGGGACGAACCGTCGCCCGGCTCCTCGCCGGTGCTGGGCAAGGCGGCGTCGAGCCGGACGAGGATCTCGCCGGATCGGACAAGCCCCAGGCCGTTGCCTCCGATACCCTCGGCGGTCAGGAGCTCATCGAGCTTCTTGGGGGGTCGGTTGTTCGCGATGGTCGTAACCCGGTAGGCTTCGCCCACATCGGCGAGGGACTGATTCTCGACGACCAGGGACTGGGGTGCCTTGCTGGAACCACAACCCCATGAAATCGGCAGCAGGGGAAGCAGGGAGAAGATCAGGGCACGATCGAGGCGTTGCATTCCGTGGGGCTCGCGAGGGGGGACGGGGCGGGTCGCATCACGGCAACCCGCCCGCCGGAATAAAAGGACGACCGCCGACGCCGGATCAGTAGGAGTCGGAGCTTATCACCTCGCGACCGCCGCGGGAGCCGAGGGCTCGCCAGACGGGCAGGCTGACGGAATCCTTGATGAATTTCACCGATCCGTCGGCGAAGCAGGCGTTCGCCCCGCCGGAATGATAGCTCCTCGCGGCGCCGTGCACCTGATTGAAGTTCGCGTTGTTGCTGCAATCCCAGAGCTTGTAATTCGGCGGCACGGTATGGCTGTAATAGCCGGTGGACGGCAGGTTGCGGTAATACTGCTGGCCCCGGTAGCGCAGCCGGATCGAGTTGGCGAAGTTCGAGCAGTCGGGCGGCGGGTCGATCGCCGTGGCACCGGTGAAATCACCGGTGATCGTATACACATTGATCGAATCGGAGATGGGTATCTCGGCCGCCGTATTGGCCACGGCCCGCGACCGCTTCGTCTCGGCGAACATGGCCGTGTTGCTGGTACCGTCCACGATCTGGGCGATACGGGTCCCGAGGGCTCGGTTGTACTGCGGGTTGAACTGAGTATTCGCCGGCGGATCCAGGTACAGGGGCAAACCGGTCTCGTACCGGACGTTGAACAGCCCGGCCCGGCTCTCGTCGGGCTCCTGATACGCCGCGGTGCCGAGTTGCTGGCTGGGCGTATTGCCCAGGCTTGCGAAGTAGTTGTTGTAGCCGAGTTGGCTGGCACCGGCGAGCAGCTTCGAGTTGGACGGATCGGACGGGCAGATGAAGGCCGAGACGAGCTGGGTCTGGGCGGTGTCGTTCACCGTCCCGGGGCCCGTCAGGTTCAGGTTCCACTCGAAGTTGAACAGCGCGTAGATCGCGGACTGCTCCAGGTAAGGCATGACCTGGGCCGCGACCGATGCCCGCGCGCCGCCGCCCGAGCGTACCGGATACGGGCCGGCCCCCGGAGGGAGCCAGCTATTGGTCGACTCGAAATTCAGGGCCGCCAGGCCGAGTTGCTTCAGGTTATTGGTGCACTGGATCCGCCGGGCGGCCTCGCGGGCCTGCTGCACGGCCGGCAAGAGCAGGGCGACCAGCACGCCGATCATCGCGATCACCACCAAAAGCTCGATCAGCGTGAATCCGCGGCGGCTGCGCATCTCCATGCTCCTTCCGGGTCGGGGGGAACGGCCTTCGTATTACGAATCTATCGATCGTACTACGGAACCGAAAGGGTGTACCCCCGGGAAGGCCTGTATTGCCGTTCGTCGAGACCTCTCGCCTGGCCGGCGTGCCTATGATAAAGTCGTGGTTTCCCGATCGGCCCGCGAGGGAAGCGGGGCGGTCGATCTCCCAATCTCCACCGGGCCGGGCGATTCCCCCGCGATGGCGGGAGGCGAACCGGTTATCCAGGGGCATCCGCGATGAAAGACGGCATCCATCCCAAATACGTGGACTGCACCGTGACCTGCGGCTGCGGCAACACGTTCTCCACCCGCAGCACCAAGGCCAAGATCGCGGTCGAAGTCTGCTCGAAGTGCCACCCGTACTACACGGGTTCGGTCAAGTTCGTGGACGCGACCGGCCGCGTCGACAAGTTCAACAAGAAGTTCCAGGGCACCTACGGCAAGGCCGCCGCCAAGAAGAAAGTCTGACCGGCGGCCGCCGGGCCCTCAGGAATCGATGCCTTTCGAGGCCGCGGGATCGGCCGACGCCGATCCCGCCGTTTCGGCCTGCGCCCTCCGCAGCAAATCCCGGAGGACCGGGCCGACGCCTTCGAGCAGGCTGCGGAGGCAATCGGGGTCGTGGAGCGGGATCCCGTCGGGCTCGGCGGTGAACTCTCCCGGCAGCTTCTTGCGGAGCCCTTCCAGTTCGGCGATCAATTCGGTCGGGTCGTCGCGGAATTCGCCAAGCAGTTCCTCGAGCACCCGCATCGGCCCGTCGGCCACGGCCGAGGCCCGGTAGGGTCGGGTTTGCAGCTCGACCTTCTCGACCCAAATTCGGCCATCGCCCCGCTCGGTCGCCAGGCCGCGGGCCTCGGCGACGTAGCGATCGGCCTGCGTTCGGATCCGGTCATCGATCGGCGTGACCCCGTGCAGGATCAGCCGGGCCGCGAGCAATCGGTCGGGGTCCGGGTCGTCGCGGAGCAGTTCGTCGAACCGGGAGGCGATCAGGCCCCAGAGGTCGTCGTCGCGGGCCACGTCGTTCAAATCGACCCGGACGCGTTCCCAACGGACGGCATCGAGCCGGTGGAACCGCTCCCGGATCGTGCCGCGATCGACCTCGACGATCAGGCACCCCTTGGGCCCGGTCTCTCGGGCATGCCTCCCTTGCAGGTTGCCGGGAAACGCGATGAACGGCTCCCGGTTCAGGGTCTCCCGGGCGTGGATATGGCCCAGGGCCCAGTAGTCATACTCGGAGGCCCGGAGGTCGTCGAGCGTGCAGGGGGCGTAAGGCTCGTGCCCTTCCTTGCCGGTCAGGGCGGTATGCAGCAGGCCGATATTGGTCCAGCCGCCGACCGGCTTGGGGTAGGCCTTCGCCAGGTTGTCGGAGACGTCCCGGCTGGCGAAGCTCTGGCCGTGGACGGCCACGTTGAGGTGATCGAACCGAACCGTCTGCGGCCGGTCGTGGTCGAGCCAGATCGCGTTATTGGGCAGGCGAAGGCTCCGCGTCATCTTGTTGTGGGCGTCGTGGTTGCCCTTGATCAGGACGACGGGGATCCCGGCGTCGCGCAGGCGATTGAGCCGCGAGGCCAGGTACAGCCCGGTGTTGTAATCGCGCCAGTCGCCGTCGTAAAGGTCGCCGGAGATGATCGCGAAATCGGCGCGGCGGTCGATGGCGAGGTCCACCAGCCGATCGAATGCCTTCCGGGTGGCGCCCCGGATCCGGTCGACCGGCGCACCGTCATACCGTTCGAGGCCGCGGAACGGGCTGTCGAGGTGGATGTCGGCCGCGTGCAGGAATCGGATGGGCATTCTGGATCCACTGGTCCTTGACCGGACCATCCCACGGTATCGATGAACACCAAACCGGTCAATCCGGCCTGAAGTGCCCCTCGGCAACCGGAAGGGTGAACTCCGGGGAATACCGTGCCCGGGTATCAGGAGCGGTCGGCGGCCCCATCCCCTCCGCCCAGGATTGCCAGGTGGACCGCCCGGCGATCGAATGGCACGAACCCGGCCCTCGCGTAGAGCCGGCGGGCGGGCCCGTTGCGCTCGTCCACGGCCAGTTCCAGGCGAGTCGTATAGGGCCTGGCCAGTTCCAGGCCATGCCGGAGCGCCGCCATGCCCAGGCCCTTGCGACGGCCCTCGGGGGTGACGCCCAGATAGGTCACTTCCCAGGCGTCGCGGCCCGGCTGGTCGCCCATCAAGAGGACGACCGACGGTTCCGCATCCCCCGGACGGGTGCCGATCCGCCAGCGACCCGGGTCGAACCGCCCGGCCCCTTGCTGCGTCGCCAGGATGTCGTCCAGGCTGCGGACATCGCCGAGTTCGGGCATGTCCAGGCTTTCCCGGTAGGTCTTCTGCAACGTCCGGGCGAAAACGGCCCGGTTGGAAGGCGTGCAGCACGACCATTCCAGCTCGGGCTGATCTCGGGTCGTCGGCAACACCTGGGAGGTTGGGCGTCCGAGGTAATGCAGGGAGGTAACCCGGGGCAATCCCCCCCGGGCCAGGTCGACGGCGGCCCGGTGGGGCGAACTCTCATCGACGAGCGCCTGGGCGATCCGGAAGCCCCGGCGGCCCAGTTCCATGAGGACCGTGCCGACCATCGCCGAGGCGACCACGCCCCGGCCCAGCCGGATCTCGACCTCGGGCGGCCAGACCGCCGCCGCCCGGCCCGCCAGCGATTGCGTCAGCATCGCCCCGATCAGGCGCGCGTTTCGCGAGGCGATCCAGAACCCGCCCGGATCGAGGTCACCCCGGGAGAATTCGGCCAGGGCTTCCGCCACGGCGTTGGGCCGGATCCCGGGCCCGATCCGCCGGTAGAGGACGCGAAGCGCCTCTTCCAGCCGGCCGGCGGGGCAGGGTTCGATCCTCAGGCGGTCGTCGATCCGGGGCATCGGGGGGTTCGGGCAACGGTTGCGGGCCCAGCGATTTCCGAAGGACGGCCAACGCCCGCCGGGCCGGATCCGTATCATCCAGTATAGTCGTTCACGGGTCGAGGAGGCCCACCGTCATGTCCACGCCGATCCGGGCCGAACAAGATGCCCGCCCCGCCGATCGGGAGGCCGCCGACGGGGCTATCCCCTGGGCGGCCGACGGTACGGGCGATGCCCGATTGGTGGAACGCGCCCGGGCCGGGGACGACGACGCATTCGCCACCATCGTCCAGCGTTACGAGCGGAAGCTCGTCCGCGTCCTGGCGCGGCTGGTTCGCGACGAGGAGTTGGCCCGCGACCTCGCCCAGGAAACCTTTTGGAAAGTTTACAACCGGCTTGATCGCTTCGACACATCCCGGCGATTCGGCCCCTGGCTGTTCCGCGTCGGCGTGAACCTGGCCCTCGACCAACTCCGTCGCAAGGATCCGCCCCGGCCGGCGTCGATCGACCAGCTCGGCCGCGACGACGGCGAACGCAACGCCCTCGACCTGCCCGACCCCGACCCCCGGATCCGGGCGGAACTGGCGCAAGAAGTCCATTTCGTGCTGGAACGGCTCCCCCAGGAGTACCGGGTGGTCCTGTTGCTCCGCGACCTGGAGGGATTTTCCTCGGCGGAGGTGGCGGCCATCGTCGGCCGTCGCGAGGCGACGGTTCGCTGGCGGCTCGCGAAGGCGCGCGAACAGTTCCGCCAGCTTTGGGAGTCGCGCGAACATCCTCGCCGACCGGAGGAACACCATGCCAAGTGCCATTAACGGGGCCTGCCGATGGACCCGCACCCGCCTGCCGCTGCTGGCCGGGGCTATCTCTTCCTGGGGCCTGATCGGCTGCCGGGCCGAGCGGCACCTGATCGGCTGCCGATCGTGCCGCCATCACCTGGACGCCCACCGGCGGGGTCTGAACTGCTCCACCAGGCCGCCGCCGTGTCGCCCGCCTCGGCCGATTCCCCGTCGCTCTGGCCGCTCGCCCGCCAGATCCGCGAGGAGCCGCCACCATGCCCCGGACGTTCTCCTGGGGACGCGGCCAGGGTTGGGGCTGGAACCTGCCGACCTCCGGCCCGGGCCCTGGCCGCATCGGCGCTGGTCTGCATCGGCCTGGGCGGCGTCGCCTACCACGCCACCAGCTCGCCCGAGGCCCGAACCCGGCTGGTCCGCCTCGTCCGAAGGCCGGCCCCGGTCGCACCTGTGCCGTTTCGGCCTTCGTCACGCCCGAACCGACCGTGATCGTCCGCGCCGACGTCCCCAGCGAGGATGAGCTGAAGACGCCCGAAACTCCCACGACCGACACCGGCGGGACCCGCTAACCTTCGGGCGGGTCGCGGTCCTCGCCGTCGATCAGGAAGACGAACGGCCCAGGAGGGCCCGGGCCACCCGGCCCATCGATCGAAGCAGGTGTAGCCGGCTCCCTGCTCGTCGAGCAGCCCGGCCAGCAGGTTACCCTGCGCGCGAACCGCAAACTTTTCCGGCACGAGCGCCGGTTCGAGGTCGGGTGGGCCATCGCCGGCGAACGCCACCAGGTCGGCTCCTTCTGGCAGGCCTGCACAACCCGGCCCTTATCCACGCCGACCGTGGGCGAAAAATAGGCGCGACCGACCGGCAGTCCCATCCAGAGGCGGCCATCCTCGCCGATCCGGCCGGGTTGGCCACCGTCGGGATCGACACGCCCGCACGGCCCAGGATCCGGTCGATATACCAGGCGCAACCGGCCGAAACCACCACCACATCCCAGCCGCCACCCCGCAAGCCGTCCAGTTCGGCCCCCAGGTTCGGTTCCAGCTCGGCATCGGGCAGCAGCGTGTTCAAGGCCGCTTCGCCGCCGTTCGCCGCCGCGAAATAGCCGCGCAACGCCTCGAAATGGGTGAGCCGACCGGCCCGGTACTCGGCCCAGAAGTCGGGCGTGTCCGGCGGGAGCAACCGTTCGGAGATCAGCAAATACACGTCGCGTCGGGTCAGGGTTCCATCGAAATCGGTCACGAGGATCTTCCGAGCTTCCGCCATCGAAATCACTTCCCGGGGACCGATCACCGTCGACACGCCGCTGTCCGATTGTATCGCCCCGGTTCGCAAAACGGCCGCGGATCGTGCAGGAACCAGCACGGTTCCCGAACCTCATTCCTCGCCGCAAGCCGGACGCATCGGGAGATTTTCTCCGAGGAGGGCAACTGGGGTATCGCGGCAGGATCGGCGGATCGGTAAGACAATAGGTCGGCTGTTGACGTAAATTGCCCACTCGCGGAGCATCCCATGAAAACCCTCGTCCTCCTGGCCGCCCTGACTTTCGCCGGCCTTGCCTCGACCGCCCAGGCCCAAAGCATGCCCTATCCGCCCTCCCTGACCACGTCGTACTCGGGCGGGTCGCCCGGCCCGGCGTTCGTGCCGCAGTACGGCTACTACAGCTTCTACGTGGTCTCCCCGCTGCCGGCCCGCGGCTACGTCGGCTACGGGGCCAATGATGCCTTCCCGTATTACGGGCAGCCGTATGGCCATGCGTACGATGCCTGGACGTGGGACGCGATGGGCGGCGCCTTCGGGAATCGCCAGCGATTCTTCTACGTGCCGGTCCGCTGACCGATTTCGGGCGGTCCCGGGCGCGGTTAGAATCGGCCCGATCGGACGCGACCGTCGCGGTCCGACCGGGCCGTTTGACCGAGCGGGTGCCCTGCCATGCGCCTCCACACGCCGTTCCTGCTGGCATCGTCCGGCCTGCTCGTCGCGGGCCTTTCCCTGGCGAGCGGCCCCCTGGGCCAGCAGAAGCCGCCGCTGGGCTATCAGGACACGCCGATGCTGCCCGGGGGCAAGTGGCACGTCCACGACGGCGAGCGCCCCCAGCCCCGCAAGATCGACCCGGCGACCGCAAGCACGCCCGAAAGGCCGGGCAAGGCCCCGTCCGACGCGGTCGTCCTGTTCGACGGCACCGACACAGCGCAGTGGCGGGACTCGAAGGGCAACCCGACGAAGTGGGTGGTCGACGACGGCGCCCTGGTTTGCGTGCCGAATTCGGGGATGATCTTCTCGAAGCCGGAGTTCGGCGACTGCCAGCTCCACGTCGAGTTCGCCACGCCCCGCGACGTGAAGGGGAACGGCCAGGGTCGCGGCAACAGCGGCGTCTTCCTGATCGGCCGATACGAGATCCAGGTGCTCGACAGTTACGACAACCCGACCTATCCCGACGGCCAGGCCGCCGCGATCTACGGCCAGTTCCCGCCGCTCGTGAACGCCTCCAGGCCGCCCGGCGAATGGCAGGCGTATGACATCCTCTTCACCGCCCCCCGTTTCCACGAGGATGGCACGCTGAAGTCGCCCGCCTACGAAACGATCCTCCACAACGGCGTCGTCGTCCACAACCACGCCGAGGTGATGGGGCCGATGACGCACCGGACCCTGACCAAGTACGAGCCGCACGGCCCCAGGGGGCCGATCGCGCTGCAGGACCACGGCAACCCGGTCCGGTTCCGCAACATCTGGGTCCGCGAGTTGAAGGGCTACGACGAGCCCTGACGGCCCGGTCGAAGGAGCCTCCGTGTCGGAACGATCCCCCCGCGACTTGCCGCCGGTCTCGGCCCTGCTCGCCCAGGAATCGCTGGGCCCGTGGCTCGCCCGATCCCGCCCGACCGTGCTTTCGGCGATCCGGGGGGCGCTCGACGAGTCCAGGGCCGCCCTGCTCCGGGGCGAGCCCGCGGCCGTCTCGGTCGAGGAGATCGCCCGACGGGTCCTCATCAGCCTCGCGAGCGATTCCCCCCGACTGCGGCCCGTCCTGAACGCGACGGGCGTCCTGCTCCACACCGGCCTGGGCCGAGCCCCGATGGCGAGGGAAGCGGTGGAGGCGGTCGCCTCGGTGGCCGGGGGCTATTCCAACCTCGAATTCGACCTCGAATCGGGCGAGCGCGGCGATCGGACGAGCGGCGTTGCGGAGTTGCTCCGGCGGTTGACCGGCGCCCGAGGCCGCCGCGGTGGTGAACAACAACGCGGCGGCCACCGTGCTGGCGTTGCGGGCCCTCGCCAATGGCCGGGGTGATCGTCTCGCGGGGCCAGCTCGTCGAGATCGGCGGCAGCTTCCGGCTCCCCGAGATCTTCGAGGTTTCCGGCAGTTGCGCGAGGAGTCGGCACGACCAACAAAACCCGCCTGGCCGACTACGAGCAGGCCATCAGCCCCGACACGGCAGCCATCCTCGCGTCATGCACCAGCAATTTCGAATTATCGGCTTCACCGAGGAGAAGCCCCGATTGAAGGCCTCGGCGCCCTGGCGAAGCGGGCAGGATCGCCCTGATCGACGACATCGGGTCGGGCGCGATCGCGGGATCGCCGGAATCCCGGAGGAGCCGACGATCGCGCGGGGGCTGGCCGCCGGCGCTGGCCTCGTGCTCTGCTCGGGCGACAAGCTCCTGGGCGGACCCAGGCCGGCCTGATCGTCGGCGGCCGGCGGGCGGTCGATCGGGCCCGGTCCGACCCCTGATGCGGGCCTTCCGAGTCAGCAAGATGACTCTCGCCGCGGCTCCCGAGCGCACTCCGCCTGGCAGTCAGCCGCCCCCTCGACATCCGCTCTGGGCCTCGCTGAGCCTGCCGATCGACGCCATGCGGCTGGAGCGAACGGTTCGCCGAACGCCTTCGGAGCGAAGCATCGACCTGCGTGCCGTCGCCGAGCCATCGGTCGCCTTCCTGGGCGAGGAAGCCTCCCCGAGGAGGGGATCCCGTCGGCGGCGATCCGCCTGAATCCCCCTACCCCGGCGCCGTCGGTTCGAGGCCGAACTGGTTTGTCGCCTGCGGCTGGGCCGGCCGCCGGTGGTGGCGAGGGCCCGGGGCGGGGCCGTGCTGCTTGATCTCCGGGCGATCGTGCCCGACGATGAGGGGCCGCTCTTCCGGGCGATCGCCGAGGCCCTGGGCCGGCCCGTCCTGGAAGCCGAGAATCCCCCCGAGGAGTGACGAGGCATGCGAGTTTGCCGGTTTCGCTACGAGGATTCGGACCTCCTCGGCTTCTTCGCCGACGACCGGGTTTACCCGCTGGACCAGGCCGCCGAGGCGTTCGCCGCCGACGTCGGCGAGGACCTGGAGCTGGAGGGGACCGACGACCTGCTCGACCTGCTCCCCCCCGACGGCATCGGCTGCGACGCCGCCCGGCGCCTCTCCGACTGGATCGACCAGGCCGACGCCGAACAGCTCGAAGACCTGTCGATCCCGGTCAACGAGGTCGACCTTGTCGTGCCGACCCCGAACCCGCCCAAGATCCTGCTGCTCGCCGGCAATTACGCCGAACACATCCTGGAGCGCGGCGGCGTCGCCGTCGAGCGGATGGAGACGTTCCCTTATGTTTTCATGAAGCCGAAGACGACGCTCTCCGACCCGGGCGGGCCCGTCGTCATCCCCAGGATCTCGCCCGACAACATCGACTGGGAATGCGAGCTGGGCGTCGTGATCGGCCGGCCTTGCCGCAACGTGCCCGAGTCCGAGGCCCTGAAATACGTCGCCGGCTACACGGTCATCAACGACATCTCCGACCGCAAGTTCCGGCCCAACCCGGGCCGCAAGCCGCGGGAGCGGGACAAGCATTTCGACTGGATGCACGGCAAGTGGCACGACACCTTCCTGCCGGTCGGCCCCTGCATCCTGTCGGCCGACGTCGTCCCCGACCCGCAGGATTTGCGGCTCCGCCTGACCGTCAACGGCCAGGTGAAGCAGGAGGCGAGCACGGGGCAGATGGTCTTCCCGGTCGCGGCCGTCATCGCGTTCCTGTCGCAGTGGATGACCCTGGAGCCGGGCGACCTGATCGCCACCGGCACCCCCTCGGGGACCGGCTCGGCCACCGGCACGTTCCTCAAAGCCGGCGACACCGTGATCGCCAGCATCGAGGGGATCGGCGAGCTGGAGAGCGTCATCATGCCCGAGGAGTCGTGAAGACGGCCCTCAGGGCCGCACGAACACGCCGCCCGGCTGGCGACGGACCAGCCGGCGGACCTCCAGGATGCTGAGCGTCGCCATCACCTGCGACGCCCCCAGGCCCGACTTCTGGATCAATTCGTCGAGCGAAACGCCGCGATCCTCCATCAAGCCCAGGATCCGGCGCTCCTGGTCGTTCAGAACCAGCTCG
>JAXMBD010000028.1:0-88208 GCA_046350035.1 Isosphaeraceae bacterium
GGGGGGGCGCGGCCATACCACGAGAATCCGGGCGGTCGGTGGCCTGGGCTCAGGGCGCGGAATCGGGGTCGATCCCCAGGGCCCGCAGGCGTTCGGCAAGGGCCTCGGCCTTCTGGCATTCCGTCCTGAGGCGGCGTTCGGCCCGTTCGGCGCGTTGTCGTTCGGCTTCGGCCAGCCGGGACTGGGCCTCCCGATCGCGGGAGACAGCCCGATAGGTCTCGAACGGCCGGCCGTCGGGGCGGAGCAGGCGGAGGCCGTGGGGGCTGGGCTCGAAGCGGATCCCAGGAGCGGGCTGGCCCAGTCGTTCATCGAGGCGATGGGGGCCAGGCGGTCGCCTTCGCGGATCCAGCCGCGGAGCTTGAGCCTTTCCGGGTCGTATTCGTAGTATTCCCGCACACCGTGGCGTTCATAAAAAGCCTTCTTGGCCGCCATTTCCGGGCCGGTGTTGCTGGGGGAGAGCACCTCGAAGACGACCTGGGGGGCGACCCCGCCCTCTTCGCACTGCTTGCAAGACCCGCGATGCCCCTGGGCCGCCCGAGGGCGACCATGGCGTCGGGGGCCTGGACGATCGAGGGGGCCGCTTCGACGGGATACCAGAACAGGTCGCCGGCGATGAAGACGTCGGCTCGATCGGCGAAGACGGCGTCGAGGCCCTCCTTGATCGTGACAATCCACTCGAACTGGAGGGTACTCTCCGCGATCGGCTAGCCGTCGGTCTCGGGATCGACAACATTCGCCGTAGGCACATTGTCCGTGCTCATGGGCGAGAATCCTCCCCAGGAGGCCGGGTCGGCCCATCGTGAATGTTCGGCCGATTCTCCCGCCGAAGCCGCCGTGAATCCTACCGAAATCGGCGATCGATGAGGCCGGAGCGAAGGCGAGATCACGCCGCCTCACCGGGGGGCGTGGCCCTGCGGAGCTTCGCCAGTTCGTGGACCCGCTTGAGGATGCGCTCGGCCTTGATTTCCGGTTCGGGGCCGGCTTCGGCAAGCAGCCAGCGATTCCAGCCCGGCGTCCATGACCCATCGCGCAGGGCAATCCCCGGATGGGACTCGCCGTCGAGGAGCCGGCGTTTCCAGTCCGAGGGCCATTCCTCCGGCTTGCAGAGGACGCCGCAGCCTCGTCGCAGGCCGTAACTTGCCGCGATCATCCGTTTCCAGTCGATGACGCAACTGGTGTCCCACCGATTCGGATCTGCGAGCACGCCCCAGAGCTTCGGCGGCATCCGGTTGTCCACGAAATCCAGGGCGGCCGCTTCCAGAGTTCGTGGACAACGCCGAAAACGCCCACATCGGGGTATCGAACACCTGGGTCATGCTCCCACGGGCAGGCTCAGCACGCCCCAGGGCCCGGATCGGCCAGGCGCCCCCCTTGTGGCGATCCGACGCCTTCTGGAAGGCCCGTTCCCGCTCCAGGCGGGTCTGCTCGTAGAGGTCGAGGTAGAGCTGCTCCTCGGCCTCGGTGAACGCCTGGTTGCGCCGGCCCTTGACGATCCGGGCGGTGGCGAACATCTGGTCGAGCGGGAAGCCGGGGGCGACCCTCCCGTACAGGACCGCCGCGAAGGAGGGGACGTGCTTGGGCAGGAGCGGGCCGGCGGGCAGGAGGTTGCACATCACGCCCGCCACCGTGCCGGTGTTGAGCATGCTGCCCAGGCCGGTCCTCGTGTGGTCGCCCAGGAAGCAGCCGACCTTGGCCATGCCGGTCGGCACGGGGTCGCCCTGGAGGGGAACCTGCACCTCGCCGTAGTCGTTGCGGAGGTCGCTGTTCGAGGTGATCGCCCCCAGGTTGACCCATTCGCCGATGTAGGCGTGGCCCAGGAAGCCTTCGTGATACTTGTTGGACCAGCCGTGGATGATCGACGCCTCGACCTCGCCGCCGATCCGGCAGGTCGGGCCGATCGTCACGCCGCCCCGGATATTGGCCCGGAACAGGTGGGTGTCCCGGCCGATCAGGCAGGGGCCCTCGACCCGGGTGAACGGCTGGACCCACACGCCCGCCTCGATCGTGATCGGGCCGTTGGTCGTGTCGAAGACGGTATATGGGTCGATCCGGGCCGAGTCGTGGATCGACAGGCGGTCGCTGGGCCCGACGATCGCCGCGGTCGACAGGTGGCGGTTGCTGACCCCCCGGATCCCGGCCTGCTCGAAGTCCTGGACCAGGAAGTCGTTGTTGCGGGCCACGATGTCCCAGGGGCGGTTGACCCACCAGCCGCCGATGTCGTGGTTGGGCAGGCGGGCGGCCACGTCGTCGAACCAGCCCTCCACCGAGTGCGGGTTCAAATCGCCGGCCAACTCGGGCCCGACGTGGGCGCAGGCGACCTGGCCCTCGCACAGGCCGACCCAGCCGGGGCCGTCGGCGGGCAACTCCAGGCGGTCGGGCGGGACCCACCGGGCGTTGGCCACCAGTGCCGGCCCGCGGCCCAGCCATTCGGGGTCGTTGAACTGGGTCTTCGGGTCCTTCTCGCGGAGGTAGGGGGCCAGGAACGATCGGACGATCGCCCCCCGTCGGGCCGGGCCGGGGCCGATCCCCAGGGCCCGGGCCGTCCGGGTGCCCAGCGACATTGCCCCCAGCCGGAGGTCATAGGCGGGTCGGGTCAGGGCTAGCGGTTCCAGCCCCGCGACCGCGTGATCTTCCACCAGGCAGAGCCGCATGGGTTCAGACTCCTTCCAGGGGGAGGGACGCCGAAACGGGACCGCCCCATCCTGCCCCGACTATCCTCAATGTAGGGGCGAGCCCTCGCGGTTGGACAGGCGACCCGGCCCATGGTGCCCGGAAGCAACGGCGGGCGGCCCGGATGCCACGCTCAGGGCACGCCCAGGAATTCCAGCCGGCCGTCGTCCAGGTCGAGCAGGGCCACGGTGTACCGGGCGGCGCGGTGAAGCGCCCCGGGGTTGATCCATCGCGGCATCCCCTCTCCGTCGTCCGGGGTATGGGTGTGCCCATAAAGGAAGTAGTCGGGCTGGAGGGCCAGCAGCCGACGCGCCTCGCTCGCGGAATCGCCGTGGGTCACCGCGATCCGCTTGCCGCCCAGCTCCAGTTCGCCGCCCCGGCCCAGGCAGGTGGCGCCGATCGCCGCCATCGCGGCCCGCAGGCCGATCTCGTCGTAATCGTTGTTGCCGAAGACGAATACGGTAGCGCGGCTTGCCGCATTCGTGGACGATCGCGGGGAGGTGGTCAGGTCGCCGCAGTGGATCAGGACCTCGGCCCCCGGCCGGCCAGCAAGGCCACCGCGCCCGGGCCGTGCGCTCCTCTGATCATGGCTATCGGAAAGGATGCCGGAGCATCAGGGAACTCCCGGTCAACCGGCCCGCGGCCGCATCGATGGTAGCCGAACGGGGGGCGCGGTGGTGATATCAGGCGTGGGACTGGGCGACCGCGGCCCGATCGGCCGGCGTCGCCCGAATTCAGCCACCGCCCGGTGGGGCGGTTGGGCGGCCTTCGCGATCGACGCGGGGCCGCGGGAGAGAACCCGGTCCGGCTGTGACGCTCAGGATCCCTTCCCAGGATCATCCCGCGCGCCGGGGAGGTGTTCCGTGACCCTGGCCGTGAAGAAGACCCGCCGCATCGCCCGTACCACGCGGCGGTCCCCATGATCCCCCATATCGCTAGCGAAGTCGAAACGCCCGATCTGGGCGATCACCGCAGCCTGCGGGAAGCGCTGAGATGCACATCCGGCCTTCCGAGGAAAGCCCCGATGCGGGGACGGGCCGTTCGGCCTCCTGCGGTTCGGAAGAAGTCCTGCACGACGTTCCCGGAGCTGAGCGGTCGGGCCAAGCCCTGGGCCGAAGGCCCCACCGCACCGTTCTACCGGCTTCGCCGAGCCTCATCAGACGCCCGGCACCCGTGTCGAACGTCCGACTCGGGCCAATCCCGAGCCGAATGCCGCTCAGTGCGCCTGCCGATACCCCGGCGGGGCGTCCTCGCTGATCCCATCGGCCCCATCGCAAGTACGGGGTATCGGGGACGTATTCGCGCCGGCCCGATCCCCTCGGGAAGCCTGCGCGCCCCGGTGGCGACGGCCCCGATGGTCGATCACCCGGCTCCGCTTGCCCAGGCGCGCGCCGATCAAGACCGCCGAGGCGCCCCAGGGCGCAAGGGAACTTGCCGACGACTACCGAGGCCGCATAGAGCCGCGCATCGGCGGCGGGCCAGCCCCGGGCTGATCGGTAGTAGCGGTAGGCCCGCCAGAAGAGCACGGCATAGCCGCCGAACAGGAGCAGGCTGAGGCCCCGCGTCGGCCAGGCCAGGGCCAGGGCCACGATCGGCACGAGGATGCCCCAGATCAACAGGCTGCGGACCTCCCGGGCGTAATGGCATTCCGGGGGCTTTCCGTGCAGGCTGTGGCCCTCGGCGAAGGCATGCCCCGACCGGACGGTGCGCTTCCACCACTGGCCGAACCGGGTCATCGCCATATCGTGCCGGACCATCTCCCCCTCGATTCGGCGGATCTTCCAGCCGTCGCGGCGGAGCCGGACGCAAAGCTCGAGGCTCGCCGGCGATGATCTCGGGGTCGAAGCCGCCGGCCCGCCGGACCGCCGACCCGCATGAAGGCGTTGCCGCCGCAGGCTTTCGCGTCGCCGACGGGGGTATCCCACTCCAGGTCGGCGAGCCGGTTGTAGACGCTCTGCTCGGGGTGGCGTTCCGGCAACGCCCGGCGACGGCCGGGTCGAGTTCGTCGAGAACTCGCGGGCGAGCCCGGTCGATCGGGCGGATCGACCTCACGCAATCGCCGTCCACGAACTGGACATACCGGACCCCGGGCGAGACCGCCAGCAGCCGCTCCAGGCCCGAGTTCCGGGCCCTCGCCGCCGAGAACGGCCGGGACATGTCGAGGTCCACCACCTCGACCCCCATCGAACGGGCCATCGCGACGCTGCCGTCGGTCGAGCCCGAGTCGACGTAAACCAGCGTATGGCCTCGGCCATGGACCGATTCCAGGCAGCGACGAAGCCGCTCCCCCTCATTCCGGCCGATCGCCACCACTCCAATGTTGCTCATGGGCCGATTCTACCAGCCGGCGGGGAAAACGGAAAAGGTGCCAGGAACCAGGGATTCGTGGGCCGCAAGGCGGTCCCCCCGAGCATCCTAGCACCGGAGCCATCGGGACGATCGATGCAAAAGGAAGTTCGAATCCCAGGGCCTGATCGCCGATGGGAACCGGCCGAGCCCAGACCGCCCAACCCACCGACCACATCGCTTTCGATCGGCCGCGATCGCGTCGACTCCGGCCCGCGAAGGGCCCGGACGGAGTTCGGATTGGATCGATTTTAACGATCGCGACGGCCCGGATCGGACCCCTCTACGGACGCCGAACGCCCGGGTCCTCCGTTCGTCGCTTTCCAACCAGCAGCCCCGCCGTCAGCGGTTCCGCTTGCGGGCGGCCTTGGCCGCCTTCCGCTCGGCCCGCACCCGTTCCTTCTCGAGGCGGTCGGCCTTGCGGCCCTCGGCCAGTTGGCGATGCGCCTCGCGCATCTGTTCCGGGCTGGGCCGACGCCTCGGCTCGGCCGGTTCGTTGCGACCTTGCGAAGGGGGCCTCGGCTCGTCGCGGACCGGCCGCGAGTCCTCCGCATCGGGCGAAGGCGTTGGGGGCTCCTCGGCGTCATAAAACGTCGGCCGATCGTTCGGATCCGGCTCGCCCCGCGGGGGATCGCCCGGTTTGGGCGCCGGCATGACGATCGAGCCGTCGGGATGGTACGCGTCCAGGCCCCGCGCGATCCGACGCCGTTCCAGCTCGTCGATGCAGTCGCGGTTCAGCTTCAAGGCGCGGTTGCCATAGCCGTCGATCCGCCGATAGATCGGGTCGTCGAGGTACCCCTCGCCGCCGATCGCCTGCATCCGCTGCTCCAGATCGAGCTGCTTCAGGGGGCCGTCGATCAGCGCTTCCAGTGTGCCAATCTGACGGGCCACCAGGGCCTTGCGCTCCTCCAAACTCCCCTTCGCCACCCGGTCCGGGTCGTGCTGGCGGAGGATCGGGTCGTGGCCGAGCAGGTCGTACGCCAGTTGGACATCGTGTTCCAGCCAGTCGCCGAGCGCCTCCAGGCTCTGGGCCAGGTGCTTCCAACGCTTGAGCAGCCACAGGGCCCCATAAAGCGACTTCGCCAACTGCGCGGCGACCACCTCGGGCCGCTTCGCCAGTCGGGAGGCGAGGATCACCGCATCGGCATGCCGGTCGATTTCCCAGCACCCCTGGGCCCGCTGGGAGCGCCTTTGCAGATACTGGAACTTCTCGGAGAGCGCCTGGCGATGCTGCACGAAGCCGATCGCGGCCAGGCCGCAGAGGGCCGCGTCGTTATCGGACCGGGGTTGATGGTGGGCGACGTAGAACGTCATCCGCTCGTGGACGTCGCGCTGGAAGTGATTGGGCAGGGCGTAGATCTGCCGCCCGGAGAGCCCATGGGTGGTGGCGTTCTTGCTGGACGCCTCCTTGCCGAAGGACGTCTTGGGCCCGCCCCCCTGGCCCTGCCGGGATATCTTCGGGGCAGTAGCCTCATGTGTGGGGACGGTCGATTCATCAAGGGGAAGTGTCATGGTGGAAACCCCGGCAAACGGCTCCAGCTGCATGGTTTGGCGTCTTCGACGGGTATCGGATTTCGGATGGGGAAGGCTTGAGGAAATGGGTAGAATGTTCTCAAAATCATGGTGTGATTGAAGATGGGGTGAGAATACGGGAGGTCGCTGGAGTACGGTCGGGGTCGGCCAGGAATGATTAAGAATCCGGCGAATGCGGCCTGGGTAAGATCGTTGGACCATCCGGGATACGGATGGTTTTCGATTCCGGTAATGATGGGTGTCGAACTGTTTACGGGATGACGGGATGAGGGTACGCTCGCGGGTGCTGGCGTGCAGTGGTGTTGTCGGCCGACGAATCCCCGGCGGCGTTCCGGGGGATAGCGCGGCGGTTTGTCCTTCGAAACACTGTTCGGCGGAGGCGCGGCGGATGGAACTCGCGGGGGCGAAAGATCGGGTGAAGGCCATCAAGGTCGGGGGGCGAGGGCCGCATGTCCTTTGATCCAGGCGAACGGAATGAACCGACCTCACCGGGTTCCGAGGCAGGCGATGAGGCCAGGCCCGTTTCGAGGCGACGGCGGCGGATCGTCCGAACCTTGAGGGGTCTCGCCGTCGTGGTGATGGCGTGGTTCCTGCTCGCGTATTTGATCCTCCCGGCCCTCTGGAAGCACTACGAGCATCATCCGGCGCTGGAAGATGCTCCCAAGACGACCCGGACCGCCCAGGGGATCCCCGGCGACCCGCTCAACGTCGGGCTCATCGGCACGGAGGGGCAAGTCGTCCGGGCCATGCTCGGGTCGGGGTGGGACGCCGCCGATCCGGTCACGCTGAAGTCGTCCATCGGCATCGCCCGCAGCGTCCTGCGGGACAAGCCGTACGAGGAGGCCCCCGTCATCCCCCTGTTCGTGTTCGGCCGCAAGCAGGACCTCGCCTTCGAGAAGCCGGTCGGCGAGAACGCCAGCCACCGCCACCACGTCCGATTCTGGAAGTCCGACGAATACGGCCGGGACGGCACGCCGCTGTGGATCGGGGCCGTGACCTACGACCGGAGCGTCGGGCTGAGCCACCGCACGGGCCAGATCACCCACCACATCGGCGCCGACGTCGACGGCGAGCGGGACGGCCTGTTCGCCGACCTCGCGAAGGACGGCTGGCTGGCGGAGCAGTTCCAGGTCACGGGCGTCGGCGCCACGTTCTCGGGCCACAACGGCGGCGGCGACCGCTACTACACGGACGGCGAACTTACGGTCGGCGTGCTGGGGCAAGAGGTGTCCCCAGGAGGAACGCCGGATCGGCCGGCGAACCCCGCCCCGGTGCGGATCAAGGAACAGTTGTGGACGGCGGTCCGGCCGCTGATGCAGTCGCTATCCGGGCCATGATCGGCGATCGACAGGACACCGGGCCGCAGGGCGGCACGGACGGGCAGCGACAGTCGCCGGCGATTTTTGGCCAGGGCGAGGGCATTCCGCCGCCAACCCGGCTCGCCGCGCAGGCTTCGTGAGAGGCTCCTTCACACGGGTTTCGTCGGTTTCACCGACGGGAAACCCGTGCTAACCGCCGCACAGGGCGCGGCTCAGCAAGGGAGTTATCGTGAAGATTGCGTGAAACCAGCAGTGTCCCCCTATCCGTCCCTCCCCCTATCCGTCCCAATTATGAAAACCCTGGCACGTGCATCGACGGAACTTTTTTATATACAGCTCTTAACACATCAGGGAATGAGGTTTGGTTTAATCCGGCTTATGTTGATCCTGCACCTCCTACGATCGGCAATGCTAGTGTCAATATACTTAGGTCCGGAGACGCACCGTACGAAGCATTATCCTATGTAAACGGCTATGGTAATATTACGAATTGCAGCAGAAGAGACGATTTTGTTATGACTATCATGTACAACCCTTCTCCAAATCCTGATCCATGGTGGTGGGAGGGTTTTCATGCCAACTCGATGTCTCGTACCAGTTCGATTTGGGTACCAGTTGGGAAACTAGATTGGGAGTGGGATGCCGCTGTCACTGTAGGCGTTGCAGGAAGTTGGCTATTGAGTTCAGCAAACCAGATCAAGACAAATTTCTACTATCCGGCCTCTAATGAAGATTTTCCCGATTACAAGTACGCCATCCAATCATTCGACTGGAAAGATCTATGATTAAACACACGCCAAAATTCAATTTGGCAATGATGTTGAGCTTGATTGCGATCATTGCCGAAGCTCTTTGGATTATCAGAGCGGCCCTAACTCGCACTGTTCAATTCGATTCCGTCTGGGGGCGTAATGCCTATAGCGGAAGGCTACCCTTCTATCAATCGTACTTTCACAGCCTTATCGGAGTGAATTACAATCCTTTTGATTCCAAAGTAACCTATTACGACTACATTTTTCCAGTTTTTCGATTTTTGCTGTTAATAGCTGTAGGCCCAATTTTCTTGTGCATTTCACTACGCCAACAAAAATCAAATTCCAATAAAGCCAATACTGAATAGTTGGTAGTAGACGACCAACTCTAAATAGGTGGGAATCTGTCGCCGTTATGCCTTCCCTCTTATCGGCTTCCGGCATGACCGAGGCAGTATTTTAGAGTTGGTCGTCTAGCACCGCCCGCCCGGAGCAAGGCCACCCTCATCTGGAGGGCCCGCTGTCATTCTCCTCCGATGTTTTCGAGACCCGCGTGGTCGATCTCCCGACGCTTTGAGCAGCCCCAATCCGGCGGGTTGACGCCGCGTTCGAGCCACCGGTGGAACGAGGAATAGGGCCAATCCTTCGCACATTCGACGAGGCCATGCCGGACCGGATTGGCGTGGATGGAGTGGCAATGCCGCTTGGAGTCCTCGTCGTCGCGGGCGGGTGGCACTGGTGGCTTGCCCACCAGTGTTCCGGGAAGCCGGCGATCGAGGGGTGTCTCAGCCTATTCAAGCTGCTCAGTGTGCCTGGCTTGGGGATCATCGTCGGAATTCCGCGGGGATCCCGGGAACCGGCGACCGCTCTCCACATTCCTACCCCTGGGGGCTTCTCGTATAAAATGGGGTCGGAATCCCCCCGGGTCGAGAGGTGTCCGCCCATGCCGTTCCTGTCGAGCTTCGCGTGTTTGGTCCCCGCCTTGCTGGCCCTGTCGGAAGGCGATGCGACGAAGCTGGAGGATTCGCTGAAATCGGCGGTGAAGGCCGAGCATGATGCGGGGCGGTTCGATGGCGTGGTTCTCGTGGCCCGCGACGATCGGATCCTCGGCGAGTACGCTTTCGGCCGGGCGAATCGCGCGTTCGGGGCTCCTCATCGGGCGGACAAGCCGTTCCCGGTGGCGTCGGTCACGAAGCAGTTCGTCGCGGTGATGGTTCTGCAGCAGGTCGAACGCGGCGCGATCGCGCTCGACGACCCGTTGTCGAAGCACCTGGACGGCCTGGATCGCCCCTGGGGCTGTCGCGTGACGCTCCGCCACCTGCTGGCCCACACGAGCGGCCTGCCGCAGCCCGATGCGGTGATCCCCGACTTCTACACCCGGCCCGACCTCGCGCCCAACGCGGTCGCACTGGCGAAGCTCCTCGCGGAACATGAGCCCCAGGCCGCGCCGGACGGGGCGTTCTCGTACAACAATGCCGACACGATCTACCTGGGGGCGGTGCTGGAAACGATCGTCCGCAAGCCGCTGGCCGACGTCCTCCGCGAGTCGATCGCCGGGCCGCTCGGCCTGAAATCGACCGGCCTGATCGTCGGCCGCGAGGTGATCGAGGGTTTGCCCGAGGATTACGACCTGGAAGGCGGCGCCGTGAAGCGGGCGCCGCATCAAGAGCTGGCCAACTACGGCGGGGCCGGCGCGGCGTATTCGACGCTCCGCGACCTCTGGGCGTTCGATCGCGCGTTGATCTCGGGCAAGCTGCTCAAGCCCGAGTCGCACGCCCTGATGATCGCCTCCTCGCCGCAGTCGGGCTACGCGGGCCTGGGATGCTGGTGCTATCCCCTGGCCTTTGAAGGCGGGGCGACCTACCAAATCGTCGAGCGGCACGGGTCGATCGGGGCGTACAACGTTGTCAACCTCTACGTGCCGGACGCCGAAAGTTGCATCGTCATTGCCTGCAACCTGTCGACCTTCGCCGAACCCCGGACCTGGGGCAAGCAGGGGCTGGCGTATGAACTGCTCCGCCGCGCCATCGAGGGCGAGGCCCGATAGGGCGGTCGATGTTCGAGTGGTCCTCGGACGGGGCGGTTTTCCAGCCCCGACGGGGCGACGGTCAATAGCCAGGGGTGCAAACCCCTGGGATCCGCGAAGGCTTCCGATTCCCGCCCCGGGCCGGGGGCGGGAAACCCACTGGAAATCACGGATTTCCGGCCGTGCCGGGGCCCGTTTGTTGGAGGGGCCGGGGATCCCGGGTTCCGCTTGCTCCACCCCGGGCTATTCACGGTCGCCCCGTTGGGGCTAGAAAACTGCCCGATACAATCCCCGCCGGATGACGCCGGCTCCCGGGCGTCGTGCCAGTCCCCAGGCGCCGCTAACCTGGCCACGCGGGTTCAAGCGTGGCCGGTGCCGGCTTCCCGGATGACCTTGGCGAGGCCCTTGGGGTCCTCGACGTAGAACTCGGCGAAGCCGCAGGCGGCGCAGATCCGGGCCAGGAACCGGTGCGCGGCCGGGTTCTTGAAGACGAGGGCCCCCGGCTTCCGGTACGCCAGGGCCAGGACCGGCGCCGCCGACACGGTATCGACGTTCGTGACGATCGGCACGTCGGGGAGGATCTGGTCCGATCCGCACTTCGGGCATGTCGTGCTCATCGCCTCGCCTCCCCAGCCCGGGAAATCCGGCGACCCTTGGGGGCCACGCCGCCCCCCCAAAGCTATTGTCGGGCCCGGCCAGGGCCCATTCAAGGGCGTCGGCCGCGGCCCCGGCCTGCGGAGCTTGCCGGCCGGGGCGGTCGCCGCTGGACAATCGGGTGCGAACGCGTGTATAGTTCCGCGTCTTGTACGGATTTTGCGGCCGGTCGATCGGAGGACCTTCCAGGGATGGCCGGTACGGACATCGTGGTTCGCGGCGCCCGCGAGCACAACCTGCGGGACGTCTCGCTGACCCTGCCCCGCGGCGGCCTCATCTGCTTCACCGGGGTCAGCGGCTCGGGCAAGTCGTCGCTGGCGTTCGACACCCTCTTCGCCGAGGGGCAGCGCCGTTACGTCGAGAGCCTGTCGAGCTACGCCCGCCAGTTCCTGGGCCAGATGCCCAAGCCCGACGTGGATCGGATCGACGGCCTCAGCCCGTCGATCGCCATCCAGCAGAAGACCGCCGGGCGGAACCCCCGCAGCACCGTCGGCACCGTCACCGAGATCAGCGACTACCTGCGCGTGCTCTATGCGCGGGTGGGCGTCGGCCACTGCCCCAACTGCGGCGACCCCGTGGCGGCCCGGTCCCGCGAGCAGATCGCCGCCCAGATCGCCCAGTTGCCCGACGGCACCGCCTACCTGATCCTGGCGCCGATCATCCGCGGCCAGAAGGGGGAATACAAGGACCTCTTCGCCGAACTCGGCCGCGCCGGGTATGTGCGGGTGCGGGTCGATGGCCAGGTGGTGAACCTGACCGACAACCTGGCGCTCGATCGGAACCTCAAGCATGATATCGAGGTGGTGATCGACCGCCTCAAGGCCGGGCCCGGCGTGCGGGCCCGCCTGGCCGAGGCGGTCGAATCGGCGTTGAAGCGGGGCGATGGGGCCCTGATCGTCGCCGCCGAGGGGCAGCCGGACCTGCTCCTCTCTTCGAGATATGCCTGCCCGACCTGCGGCCTGGGTTTCGACGCCCCCGGCCCGCAGCTCTTCAGCTTCAACAGCCCGCAGGGGATGTGCCCGTCGTGCGACGGCCTGGGCATCCGCCTCGATTTCGACCCCGACCTGCTCGTGCCTGACCCCAAGCTGTCGGTCTGGGAAGGGGCCATCGCGCCCGATCGGCCCGGTGAAGGGGATGGGCCGCTGGCGCCGGCACATCCTGGAAGGGGTCGCCGCCAACCTCGAAGCCGACAAGGGCGGGCCCAAGAAAGGGGCCAGGCTCAAGGGGGCCTGGAAGGACCTCGACCCGAAGTGGCGCGACGCCTGGCTGCACGGCACGGGCGACCGGGTGATCGTCCACCGATGGCGGACCCGCGGCAAGGTCTGGTCGCACGCCGAGACCTGGAAGGGGATCGCCAACGAATTGCTGGAGAAGTACAAGGCCGCCCAGGGCGGGCCGACGAAGGCCCAGCTCGAACCGTACCTCAAGCGGATGACCTGCCCCGACTGCAAGGGCGCCCGACTCAACGCGAGGGCCCGCGCGGTGCGGGTCGGCGGCCAGACGTTGACGTCGGTCGGCGGCTGGCCGATCGGCAAGGCGTCGCGGTTCTTCGACGCCCTTGCGGGCGAAGCGGTGGAGGGGCTGGGCGACGAAGCCCCGACGCCGCTCGACCCGCTGTCGAAGACGATCGCCGAGGAGCTGCTCAAGGAGATCCGCGGCCGGCTGGGGTTCCTCACAGGCGTCGGCCTGGAATACCTGACGCTCGACCGGGGCTCGGCCACGCTCTCCGGCGGCGAGGCCCAGCGGATCCGGCTGGCCTCGCAGGTCGGCGCCGGCCTGGTCGGCGTGCTTTACATCCTGGACGAGCCGTCGATCGGCCTGCATCCCCGCGACAACGACCGGCTGATCGCCACGTTGCAGCGGCTCCGCGACGTGGGTAACACCGTGATCGTCGTCGAGCACGACGAGGACACGATGCGGGCGGCCGACCTGCTCGTCGACTTCGGCCCCGGGCCCGGCGTGAAGGGGGGCGAGCTGCTGACGATCGGCACGCCGGCCGAGGTGGCCAACGAGCCCAAGAGCCTGACCGGCCAGTACCTGGGCGGCCACAAGCAGATCGAGATCCCCGCCGATCGGAAGCCGCCGACCGGGGCCGAGCTGGTCATACGCGGCGCCCGGCACCACAATCTTAAGAATATCGATGTGTCGATCCCGCTGGGCCTGTTCGTCGTCGTGACGGGCGTGAGCGGGTCGGGCAAGAGTTCGCTCATCGGCGACATCCTCCGCGAATCGCTGGCGCGCGACCTCAATGGGGCCGAGGGGGAGCCGGGCCTGCACGACCGGATCGACGGCGTCGATCAACTCGACAAGATCATCGACATCGACCAGGCGCCGATCGGCCGGACGCCCCGGTCGAACCCGGCCACCTACATCAAGCTGTTCGACCTGATCCGCGACCTGTATACGCAACTGCCCGACTCCAAGGCCCGCGGCTACAAGGCAGGCCGGTTCAGCTTCAATGTCCCCGGCGGCCGATGCGAGGCGTGCGAGGGGAACGGCTCGAACAAGCTGGAGATGGACTTCCTGGCCGACGTCTGGGTGACCTGCCCGGTCTGCGAGGGGAAGCGGTTCAACCGAGAGACGCAGCACGTCCGGTTCAAGGGGAAGAGCATCGCCGACGTGCTCGACATGGACGTCCAGGAGGCGCTCGAGCACTTCGCCAACGTCCCCAAGATCGCCCGGATGCTGCAAACCCTGCACGACGTCGGCCTCGACTACATCAAGCTGGGGCAGCCCTCGCCCACGCTCTCGGGCGGCGAGGCCCAGCGCGTCAAGCTGGCCAAGGAACTGGTCAAGAAGGGGACCGGCAAGACGCTCTACCTGCTCGACGAGCCGACCACCGGCCTGCATTTCGACGACGTCCGCAAGCTCCTGGCGGTGCTCCAGGACTTCACCCGGCTGGGCAACACGGTCGTCGTCATCGAGCACAACCTGGACGTGATCAAGACGGCCGACTGGCTGATCGACCTGGGCCCCGAGGGCGGCGAAGCGGGCGGGCGGATCGTCGCCCAGGGCACGCCCGAGCAGGTGGCGGATGTCCCCGAGAGTTACACCGGCAAGGCCCTGCGAAAGGTCCTGACGCATACCCCGCCGAAGGACGAAGCCAAGGCTGCCAAACCCAAGGCCAAGACCAAGGGGAAGAAGAAGGCGGCGAAGGCGTTCGATCTGGGCCTGGAGGCGATCTCGGTCCGGGGCGCCCGGCAGCACAACCTGAAGGGGATCGACCTCGACATCCCCCGCAACAAGATGACCGTGTGCAGCGGCCCGAGCGGCTCGGGCAAGTCGTCACTGGCGATCGATACGCTCTACGCCGAGGGCCAGCGGCGATACGTCGAGAGCCTCTCCAGCTACGCCCGCCAGTTCCTGGCCCCCTTGCAGAAGCCGAAGGTCGAGCAGATCACCGGGCTATCGCCGTCGATCTGCATCGAGCAGCAGACGACCAGCAAGAGCCCGAGGTCCACGGTCGGCACCGTCACCGAGATCGGCGATTATCTCCGCATCCTCTACGCGAGGCTGGGCCAGCCGTATTGCCCGTCGTGCAACAAGCCGATCGGCACGCAGACGGCCGACGAGATCGTGGCCAAGATCCTGCACCTGCCCGAGGGGACCAAGGTCTATGTGATGGCCCCGGTCGAGCGGCGGGACGGCGAGGAGTTCCGAGCACCTCTGGGCCGACCTGAAGGCGTCCGGGTTCAGCCGCGTGCGGGTCGATGGGACGTCGGTGAGCCTGGACGAGCCGCCGAAGTTGAGCGCCCGCCGGAAGCACCGGGTCGAGGTGGTCGTCGATCGCGCGGTCGTCCGCCGTTCCACCCGTTCCCGTCTGGCCGATTCGGTCGAGGCGGCGCTCGACCTGGGGCAGGGGGTCGTGCTGATCGCGCGGGTCGAGGATGACAAGGACGAGGCCCGATGGCACGTCGACCGCTACAGCCAGCACCGGACCTGCGACGGCCGTGGCGGTGCCCGAGGGAGTTGACGCCCCGCAACTTCTCGTTCAACGGTCCTGGGATGGTGCCCGGTCTGCGAAGGGCTGGGCACCCGCCCCGGGCGCGCCGACCCGGCCGCGGTGATCCCCGACGGCAAACTGAGCCTGAACGAGGGGCGGTCGTCGCCTGGCCGAACTTCCGCGACAACCCGATGTTCGCCGATGATCGCCGCGATGGCCGACGCCCAGGGCTTCGACACCTGGACACGCCGTTCGACGACCTGGAGGGCCGGCATCGCCGCGTGCTGCTCCACGGCGCGGGGCCCTGATGGTCTTCCGCGCCGGCGTCGAAGGGGATGCCCGTTCTCGTTCCAGTACAAGGGCCTCTTCCCGGCGATCGAGGAGGCCGGGCGGGTCTCGTTCGTGTACCGGATGCGGCTGTCGGGGATGGTCGAGAACGTCGCGTGCTCGGGCTGCATGGGAGGGCGGCTCCGCGACGACGCCGCGGCCGTCCGGTTCCGCGACTTCACGCTCGAACAGGTCGGCAACTGGCCGCTGGGCCGGGCGCTGGAGTTCTTCGACAAGCTGAATCTGAAGGGCGATGACAGGCAGATCGCCGGCGATCTGGTCCGCGAAATCCGCGATCGGTTGCGGTTCCTGGTCGACGTCGGCCTGGATTACTAACATTGTCCTGCCCCACGCCGACGCTCTCGGGCGGCGAGAGCCAGCGGATCGCCTGGCCAGCCAGGTCGGCAGCGGCCTGACCGGCGTGCTTTACGTGCTCGACGAGCCGACCATCGGCCTCCACCCCCGCGACAACGCCCGGTTGCTGGCGGCCCTGCAGCGGCTCCGCGACCTGGGCAACACGCTGGTGCTGGTCGAGCACGACCGCGAAGTGATCGAATCGGCCGACCACCTGGTCGATTTCCCCGGGTCGGGGCGACGGCGGCGGCCAGGTGACCGCCTCGGGGACGCCCTCGAAGGTGAAGAAGGCGAAGGAGTCGCTCACCGGTCGCTATCTCAGCGGCGAGGCCGCGATCCCGGTGCCGACCAACCGTCGCTCGGCGAAGGACGTGCCGCGGCTGACGGTCGTGGGCGCCCGGCATCACAACCTCAAGGACCTGACCGTCGGCTTCCCGCTCGGCCTGGTGACGGCCGTCACGGCGTCAGCGGTCGGGCAAGAGCACGCTGGTCGAGGAGATCCTCTGGAAGGCGACCGCCAAGGCGTCTACACGGGCGCAGGTGGCCCCCGGGCGCACGACCAGATCCAGGCCCGAAGCAGGTCGATAAGGTGATCTGGGTCGACCAGAACCCGCTGGGGAGCACGCCCAATTCGACCCCCGCCACGTATTCCGGGCCTGTTCGACCTGATCCGCGAGCTGTTCGCCAAGATGCCCGAGGCCAAGATCCGCGGCTATTCCCCCCGCCGGTTCAGCTTCAACCAGGCCGGCGGGCGGTGCGAGGTCTGCGAAGGGGCCGGCCAGAAGCGGATCGAGATGCACTTCCTGCCCGACGTCTGGGTCCCCTGCGACGCCTGCGGCGGCGCCCGGTACACCGCCGAAACCCTAGCGGTGAAGTACAAGGGGCGGTCGATCGCCGAGGTGCTCGACATGAAGGTCGATGCGGCGGCTCGAACTGTTCGCCGCCGTGCCCTGATCCGCAAGATCCTGCAAACCCTGCACGACGTCGGCCTGGGGTACGTCTCGCTGGGCCAGGCGGCGCCGACCTCTCCGGCGGCGAGGCCCAACGCGTCAAGCTGGCCGCGTGGCCCGGCCGATACCGGCCGGACGCTTTACCTGCTGGATGAACCCACCACCGGCCTGCACATGGACGACGTCCGCAAGCTGCTCGACGTGGTGCACCGCCTGGCCGACCTGGGGAATACGGTCATCCTGATCGAGCACAACCTGGACGTGATCAAGACGGCCGACTGGGTGATCGACATGGGCCCCGAGGCCGGCGCCGGCGGCGGCGAGGTGGTCGCCGAGGGGGCCGCCCGAAGCGGTCGCGAAGGCGAAGCGGAGCCTCACCGGGTCGATCCTCCGGGGCGTCCTGGGAGCCGGCCCGCACGCCGAGCGGCCCCGGTTCGACCCCAAGGCGGCCGCCAAAAGGGTGCTCGCCGAGGTCCGCAAGGCGGCCGCCGTCGAGAAGGGGGACGACCAAACGAAGGCCCCCGGGGAGGTCGATGGCCGGAAGTGGCACACCCGCGATCGGGTCGCCCGCAACGGCAAGGCCGCCCGGTGGGACGGCCGGATCCTGGAACGCCTGGTCGATCGCCTGGAAGAGGCCGGCACCGGCCCCGCCGACTGGTCCCAGCGTGCGGTGGTCCGCATCCCCCGGCCCGATGGAGCGGCGACGCCCTATTCGAGGCCCAGACCGGCCACGAATGGGTGCTGACGGTCCGGTTCTACCTGCCCCCGGGGACCTTCTCCGGCGCCGCATTGACCCGCGACCTGGACCTCAAGCCGTTCCACGAGCACGCCACGCCCGTGCTGTCGGACCACGATCGGGTGCGCGTCCTGCGCAACCGGCAGGGATTCCAGGAAGTCGTCCTCTGCTGCCACTCGCCGCAGGAATTGGAGTCCCCCGCGTTCGGCCGGTTCCTCGACCGGGTCGCCGAGGCGGTCCGGGGGCTCAATCCTCCGGCCGGGTCCTTTCGGCGACGCCCGCGGCTTTTGTGGAGGCCTTGAAGGCCAAGCCCGGGGGGCGGCGAAGGGTCAATCTGCCTGATCGGCCGGGCCCCGATTTCGGGTCACAAGGGGCCGGCGAGTCGGCGGTGAATCGGGTAGAGATCGAGCCGGAAAAGAGTCGGCCAGGAATTCGGCGGGAAGGGCGACCCGCGGGATCCCCAATACCGGAGTCGCCAGCTCCCCTTTGGGCGCGATCTCCCGTCGATCGCGGCGGTGGCCACCGCCGCAGCGAAACGCCCGGTAGCGTCGGTCCGATTTCCCCGGGCGGTCTGCCGGTGCGATCCACCGGAACGATGCGGGGCGGGGGTGTCAGTCGATCGGTTTGGTGCTAGGCGATTCGGCGGGATTGGCCTGATTTCTGGCGGGGGCTGGCCTTCTTGGGCGTCTCTTCCCCAGCCGGGGACGAAAACCTGGACATCGGCCGGCGGCTTGACCTCGGTCTGGCCGGTCGGGCCGCAGGCGATGGAGAGGAGGGTGAGGGCCGCGAAGGGCCATGCGAAGCGACGCATCAGGGTGTACCTCGAGGGATTTGTGTTAGGGAGGGAAGGGCAGGGATGCGGGAGAGGCCCGTTGCCGGTCAGGGACGGGGCTTCTACCCCATCCTCAACGGAAACAGGGGCTGGAAGTTGGCCTTCCAGCCCCCGGATTGAACCGACCGACTCCGAAAACCGGCCGGCGGAGTGCGATGATCTTACAGCGCGTCCGCGGAAATGACCTCGTTCCAGTTCCTCGTACCGAGGGAGCGGTAGGTCTGGATGTTGATCGATTCCTTGAGGAACTTCACCGAGCCATCGGCGAACACGAAGTTGCCGCCGCCGGGGTGCTTGCTGCGGAAGCCGAACTGGCCGAGGTACTGGCAGCGGGTGTCCACCGTCCAGCCCGGGGGGTTGCCATACTGGGGCGAGGAGAACGGGCCGCCGCAATTGCCGACCATGGCGTTGGCCCCGTTCGTGACGGGCGCCGCGTTCAGCTTGGGGACCAGATACAGCAATGCCGTGGGGCGGAGGTCGCCCGGCCAGACAACGCCGGCGACCCAGTCGGGGCCCCCGAACGCCCCGGCCGCATTGATGAAGTTGAAGGTGGAGTTGCCGGGCTCGTTGAGGAACCGCGACCACTCGCCCACGAGCACGGTACCGCTGGTGCCGTCGGTGATATCGGCGATCTTGTAGGAAATGTTCCTGCCGAAGACACCATCGCCATCGATCGGGCCGCAGCGGTCGGCGTTCGGTGCGGTCGTACCGGTGCCCCACGAGTAGTAGACGATTTCGGTCAGCCCCGCCACCGCGGCGTACGAGCCCTGCCAGGTCGCGATGAAGCCCTGGGTCGTCAGATCGGTGTTCTGCGTATCATCGGGGCAGATGAGCGAATTGACCCGGAGCCGGAACGCCGTGAACTGCGTGACGCTGTTGTACGGCCGGACGTAGTTGATCGAGTTGAACTGGGCTCCGCTTTCCATGAACGGCAGGATGTAGCTGGCCCAGGTATGCAGTCGGTCGTACGCACGGGGCTGCCGCTCGGGTCATTGACCCGGGTGTTGCGGTACATGCCCATCGGGAACGAGCCCGCGACGCTCGTAGTTGTGCATCGCCAGGCCGATTTGCTTCATGTTGTTGGTGCACTGGATCCGGCGGGCGGCCTCGCGGGCCTGCTGCACGGCCGGCGGCAACACCAGGGCGATCAGGACGCCGATGATGGCGATGACGACGAGCAACTCGATGAGCGTGAAGCCGCGGACATGGGGGGATTTTCTGGGGGCTGAGGGCATGGAGTGATTTACCTCATTGAAGAGACTGAAGGGATGAGGATTTCGGGATGACTACGTCGAGGGCGCCGACGGCGGTGACCCGGGGCGGAAGATGCCAATCGTAGCTTCACGGTTCTACCATCCGAGATGGCAATGAGCAAGCTTCTTCCGGAATCGGGAAAGCGAATGCTACATGGCCTCGCGGGCGATCGGGGAGTGAAGCCACCGGCGGCATGGGGACGGTCGAAGATCGGGGATGGTTCCGATGGGTCGGCGACGTGGCCAAATGCAACCACGCCGATGCCTTGATTCGGCGCGGACGCCGAGTTGGGGTCGCGCGGGACGTCCTCGGATAGTACTCCGGCGGGTCCGAACTTGTGACGCCGGCGGGCTTCTCCGTACAATCGTCGCCGTCGTTCTTCGCCGAGCGGGTCAACCCAGCCTGAAGGAAAGCCTCATGTCACGGATGTCGTGGTCCTCCCCCTCGCAGTCGTTTTCGCGGCCGGCCCGATCGCCGGCGCATCCGGGCAGGCGGCCTTGGGCCTGGGCGACCCAGCCCCCAAGCTGAGTGGTCAAGGAGTTCCTCAAGGGCGAGCCGGTCCTCGCGTTCGAGCCGGGCAAGACTTACGTCGTCGAGTTCTGGGCGACCTGGTGCGGCCCCTGCCTGGCCACGATCCCCCACCTGACCGACCTCCAGAAGAAGTACAAGGACATCACGTTCATCGGCGTGAGCATCTGGGAGGATGAGCCCAAGGAGGTCGCCCCGTTCGTCAAGGAGATGGGCGACAAGATGGATGCAACGTCGCCGTCGATGCCGATACCCGACGGCGCGAAGACCCGAGGCCGGCGATGGCCGACCTGGATGGACGCCGCCGGCGAGGAGGGGATCCCGCGGCCTTCGTCATCAACGGCGAGGGGAAGATCGCCTGGATCGGCCACCCGCTGCTGATGGACGAGCCGCTGGCCAAGATCGCTGCCGGCACGTATGACCTGAAGGCGGCCGTCGCTGACCGCAAGGCCATGCTCGAGCGCGATGCCAAGCTCCAGGCGATCTACGTGCAAGCTGGAAGAAGGTCGAGGACAGCCAGGCGCGATGCTCAAGGTTCTCGACGAGGCGATCGCCGCCGATGCCAACCTCGAGGCCGACCTGGGGATCGACAAGTTCCAGCTTTTGCTCAACGACCTGAACGACCCCAAAGAAGCCCACGAGTACGGCGGCAGCGCATCCAGAAGGTCCTGCACGAGAACGCCGACGCCCTCAACGAGATCGCCTGGTCGATCGTCGATCCGGAGGCCGAGCACAAGCCGAATGCCCCGGTGAACTGGCCCTGGAGGCCGCCAGGAAGGCCGACAAGCTGGAAGACGAGAACCCGTTCATCGCCGACACCCTGGCCAAGGCCCTGTTCGACTCGGGCGACCCGGTCCAGGCCCTGATCACCCAGGAACGGGCCGTCCGCCTCGCGAGGGGGACGCCGCTGGAGGACGACGAGTCGGTGCTCGAGCGGCTGGAGATGTACCGCAAGGCCGTCAAGAAGTCGCTCCAAAAATGATCATCGTCCTCAAGGCGGGAGCCTCCAAGCCGGATGCCGACGCGATCCTCGACCGGATCGCCTCGGCCGGCCTCAAGCCGCTGTACCTCCCGGGCCAGGAGAAGATCGTCCTGGGCGCGCTCGGCGACGAGCGGGTCCTGGCCGCGCTGAACCTGGAGTCGCTGGCGAGCGTCGAGCGGGTCGTTCCGATCCTGAAGCCGTACAAGCTGGCCAATCGCGAGTTCCACCGCGACGGCAGCACGGTGAAGGTCGGATCGGTCGAGATCGGCGGGCCCAACCTGGTCGTCATGGCGGGCCCCTGCTCGGTCGAGGGGGAGCGGCAGATCGTCGACTCGGCCAGGGCCGTGAAGGCGGCCGGCGCCACGATCCTCCGAGGCGGTGCCTTCAAGCCCCGGACATCCCCCTACGCCTTCCAGGGCCTGGAGGAAGAGGGCCTGAAGCTGCTGGCCCTGGCGCGGCAGGAAACCGGCCTGCCGGTCGTCACCGAGGTGATGAGCGAGGGCGAGGTCGACCTGGTCGGCGAGTATGCCGACATGTACCAGGTCGGCGCCCGGAACATGCAGAATTTTCGGCTGTTGAAGGCGATCGGCCAGACGAAGCTACCCGTCCTGCTCAAGCGGGGCCCGGCGGCCGGCGCTTCGGACCTCCTGATGGCGGCCGAGTACATCATGGCCGAGGGGAACCTGCAGGTCGTGCTCTGCGAGCGGGGCATCAAGAGCTTCTTCAACGACACGCGGAACACGTTCGACCTGTCGTTGATCCCGCTCTTGAGGGCCGAGACGCACCTGCCGATCATCGCCGACCCCAGCCACGGCACGGGAGTCCGGCGGATCGTGCCCGAGATGGCCCTGGCCGCGATCGCCGCCGGCGCCGACGGCCTCATGATCGAGGTCCACCCCGAACCCGAACGGGCCTGGTCCGACGGCTTCCAGCAGCTCGACTTCGCCGAGTTCTCCGACATGATGGGCCGGGCCCGGGCCGTCGCTGGCGCCGTGGGGCGACCGATTGCCTGAGGCGGTTTCTCGCGGGCCTTGGACTTGACCTTCGATCAATCCCTGGCCTTCGTGGGCGGGATGAGACTTTGCCTGCCTGAGCCGGATTGTGCCATCACAGTTGGCTCGCCGGATGCCGGACGACATGATGGCGAAAGGCTCACCCCGCCGGCAATCGCTCGCGTGTAAACGGGTCGCGATTTGCGGGTTCGAATCGGAATGCGGGGCCCTTGTGTGGACATCCCGAACTGCGGCCGCGCAGGGGGGAAGCAGGGGATCGGTATGCTAGAGCGGTTTTCAGTTGATTGTAGCGGTTGACGGAGTTATTCCTTGTGGGCTATGGAGGGCCCAAGGGATGAGAGCCTATTCGACCGACCTGCGGGAGCGGGTGTCCGCCGCCTGTGACGCCGGCGACGCCACCCGCGAGCAGGTCGCCGCACGCTTCGCCGTCAGCGTCTCCTGGATCCGTAAGCTCATGCGGCAGAGCGCTGACCGGGTCGATCGACCCCCGGCCGCGCGGCGGCGGCCATCGGGCCTTCGACGCCCAGGCCGACGGCCGGCTCCGCGAAGCGGTCCGCGACCGACCGGATGCGACGCTCGCCGAGTTGGCCGAGGCCGCCGGCGTCGCCTACGCTACCTCCCGGCGTGCATCGCCCTGAAGCGGCTGGGGATCACGCCAAAAAGTCGCGACGGCCGGCCGAGCAGGACCGCCCCGAGCTGAAGGCCGAGCGGGCCGCCTGGCGCTAGGAGTTCGCCGCGATCGACCCTTCCCGGCTGGTGTTCCTCGACGAGTCGGGGGCCAACACGGCGATGGACCGCACCCACGGCCGGGCCCCCAGCGGCGTGCGGGTCGACGGGCCCGCCCGCACGGCCACTGGAAGGCGATCACCCTGACGGCGGCCGTGCGGCTCGGCGGCGTCCCGGAGGCGGCCTGCCTGGCGATCGACGGGGCGACCGACTCGGTCTGCTTCGCCTTCTACGTCGAGCATTGCCTGGCCCCGGCCCTCCGCCCCGGCGACATCGTGGTGATGGACAACCTGGCCTGCCACAAGTCCGCCGAGGTGCAGCGGCGGATCGCCTCGGCCGGGGCGGGTACGGTACCTGCCGCCGTACAGCCCCGACTTCAACCCGATCGAGCGGATGTTCTCCAAGCTCAAGGCGTGGCTGAGGTCGGCGGCGGCCCGGACGGTCGGCGACCTGATCGAGGCGATGGGGGACGGCCTGCGGGCCGTCCGTCCGGCCGACATCCGGGGGTGGTTCGCCCATAGCGGTTACCCTGGCCCCGGATCAAGCGATACACTCAACAAAAAACCGCTCTAGATCTTCGATTGGTCGGAATATGGTCGGCAGACCGATTGTCCGGCGACCGCTCGATGAGCGACGTAATCTGGCGATTCCACCCGAGCGGCATCGGCACTTTCGAGCGTACAAATGCGGGGATGTTCCATCGGGATTTTTTCGAGTGGGAGACTATCCTCGAAGAATCCCTGAACTTGAAATCGTACAAAAGCGTCTATCGCGAATTCGGCCCCGAAGGGATCAGGGAAGAAGACTGTGGAAAGCTCACTTGCCAAGGTATCCCGTATTCGATCGGGGAAGCGACGGCTTTGGGCGAAGGTATGCGCCTTTCGGGCAACTTGCTGACGATCGGCAGCAACTACGAACCCCTGCAGCGCCTGTTGTTCGAAGTTTACGGCGCTTCCGATTCGATTTACATGAAAATAAGATAAGCTGGTTTGTTGGATCTGTTCTGGCCTGCGCCCCCTGGGCGGTGCAACCTCAAGCCCGTCCGGCGAGAAAAGCCCTGGCTCATCCACACGTCATGTACACCTTGCCCTCTCGGTTGATCTGCCCGGCTGATCGCGAAGTGAAGTTGCTGGATATCTTCCGTGAAGCGCTTGCTCTCGCGAGCCAGGGGGCAGGATAGCGGCATCTCGTGGAGCCTGGTCGTCGCCGTCCAGAAGTTGCGGACCAATCAGCCTGCCGCCTTG
This sequence comes from Isosphaeraceae bacterium, assembly GCA_046350035.1. GTDB lineage: Bacteria > Planctomycetota > Planctomycetia > Isosphaerales > Isosphaeraceae > CALLYK01. The sequence continues at coordinate 24,190 of JAXMBD010000028.1, forward strand.
GGCGATTCCTGGCGGAGCGCATCCAGCACGTGGGCCTGTTGCTCGACGGCCTGGCCGACAACTCGACGCGGTAGCTCATCGGGTGGGGTCGGGCAGGTCGAGCTTGCCGCAGATCGCTCGTAACGCTTCATCGGCGGGAGTCACCCTGCCGGCATCGATGTCGTCGAAGCCGCGTTGGATCGCCCGGACGGTCTCCTCCTGCTCCTCGGCCGGCTGGTTCTCCAGCTCCCATTCGAAAAGGGCTTCTTCGGGCGAGAGGGCGGCCCCTACGTTGGAGAGCTTGGCCTCGATGAAATCCTTGAACGCCCTGAGGTCGTTCCCGTGGCCATGAGCTTCCCTCCCGACTTCTGCATCCGATGCCGAATGGGCGGGGTCTAGGCCCCGGCCTTTTCCCGCGCCAGTTGCCGAATATGCACCAGGTCGAGCTTGCCCGTGCCGAGGATCGGCACCGCCTCGATCGGGAAGAAATCGTCGGGGCCGGGGAGCCAGAGCTTGGGCAGGTCGGTGGCGCCCAGCTTCTGGCAGACTTCCGCGGGGGTGAGGTCGCCCAGGGCCTTGAAGAGGACGATCAGGCGTTCGCCGCGCTTCGGGTCGGGGATGGAGCTGACGACCACGGCCGATTCGTCGATGCCGGCGACCTGGCGAATGGCGGCCTCGACCCGCTCGTGCGGGACCATCTCGCCGCCGATCTTGGAGAATCGGCTGAGGCGGTCGGTGATCCAGACGAAGCCGTCCTCGTCGATCCGGCCGAGGTCGCCGGTCGAGTACCAGCCGTCCTTGATGACCTTGGCGGTCTGCTCGGGCTTGTTGAGGTAGCCCTGCATCACCTGCGGGCCCTTGACGCAGATGATGCCGACCTCGCCGCGGGGCAGGTCGGCGCCGGTCTCGGGATCGATCGTCTTCACCGCGGTGCCGGCGATCGGCCGGCCGATGCTGCCGGGGCGGTTGCCGGGGACGACCCGGCCGTCGGGCAGGGTCACGTCCTCGTCGATGTTCACGCCCACCACCGGCGAGAGTTCGGTCGTGCCATACCCCTCCAGGGTGATCGTCTTCCAGCGATCGCGGAGTTCCTGGGCCAGCTCGGGCTTGAGCTTCTCGGCCCCGGTGACGACCCGCTTGACGGTGGCGAATTGCTCGTCCTTGCAGCGGGAGAGGTAATTGCGGGCGAAGGTGGGCGCCAGGATCGCCAGGGTAACGCCGTGCTCCTGGCAGAGGTTACCGATGATCCGGGCGTCCAGCGGGTTGAAGTGGTAGACCGCCGTCTTCCCCAGGATGAGGACCATCCAGAGCGGCACGCAGAAGCCGAACGAGTGGAAGAACGGCAGGATGCCCAGGACCACCTCGTTCTCGAGGAAGTGGAGCTGGTCGGGGAGGGCCTTGATATTGGACAGGAGGTTGCCGTGGCTGAGCACCACCCCCTTGGGGTCGCCGGTCGAGCCCGAGGTGAAGATGACCGTGGCCGTCTTATCGCGGCTGTCGTTGCGGAGGCCGGGCAGGAAGGCCCCCAGCAGGCCGGTCGGGGCGTAATTCGCCAGGGCGTAGGCGAGCGCCTTGTCGGCCTTGGTCATCGTCTTGGGGATCGCCTCCAGCATCACGAGCTGGCCCTTGGGGGTCAGCTTGAACTTGTCGATCGCCCGCTGGGAGGTGACGACGGCGCGGATGCCGCACTGGTCGATCGACGAGTTGATGACGCCCTCGCCGGCGGTGTAGTTCAGGTTCACCGGGATGTAGCCGGCCAGCGTGAGCGCCAGGTTGGCGATGGCCGAGGGGACCGTCGGCGGCAGGAAGACGCCGACGTACTCGCCGGGCAGCGGCATCTTGCGGAACGCCCGGGCCAGCGCGATCGCCTCGACCAGGCATCGCCCGTAGGTCCGGGTCTGCCCGGTGCTGTCGATCATCGCGGTCTTGTCGCGATGGGCCCGGGCCGATTCCACGAAGACCCGCCCCAGCGACCGCCACGATTTGGGGAAGCCGGGGAACGGCCGGTCGGGCCGGATTTCGGCGGGAGCGGCGGCGCCAATACCTGCGGACGCAACGGCTTGGGGCGCGGTGTCGAGGCTCATCGCGAAGGTCTCCCGGTCTCGGCCGCGCCGGCCCGGGATGATGTGGGGCGCGGCCGTCGGATCGCGGCCCCCGAACCCTGTTCCCAAAGGTCGCACGATGGGCCTGGGCTGTAACTTTACGTCACGCCGGGGGCCCGGGCAACGTGGGGGCGTCCGTTTCCGCGTCCGGTTCGGTCGGGGATTCCGGCGATTCGGTCGGGACTTCCGGCGGGGGGGGCGGTTCGGCAGCGGCGGCCAGCAGCTTGTCGAGGATGCCGTTGACGAACCGGCTCGACTGGGCGGTGCTGTACCGCTTGGCCAGCTCGATCGCCTCGTTGATGGCCACCTTGGTGGGGACGTCGTCGACGTGGAGGATCTCGTAGGCGCCCAGGCGGAGCGTGTTGCGGTCGATGGCGGCCATGCGGTCGATCCGCCAGTTCTCGGCGACCTTCGAGATCAGCTCGTCGATCCGCTCCTTCTGCTCGCGGACGCCGGCGACCAGGGCGGTCGCGTAGTCGCGGAGGCCCTCGTCGGCCAGGCGACGGCGGATGAAGCGGACCATCTCGGCATCGGGCAGGCCGGGGTTCTGCTCCTGCTGGTAGAGCACCTGCAAGGCGACCTCGCGGGCCCGACCGCGTCGGGCGATCAGCGTCCGGCCGAGGTCGGTCCGGCGGCCCGCCTGCCGAGGATCATTGGCCGGCGGTGCCGAGGGGCGGGCCTGGGCCGTGGGTTGCGCCGGGGTCGGGGAGGGGGGCCGGGCCGGCGTCGGGGCCTTCGCGGGGGGCGGCGTCGGGGCCGGGACGGGGGCGGCCGGGGGCTCGACCTCGCCGGCCCAGCCGCGGTCGATCAGGAAATCGAGGTCGTCGGCGCCGAGGTCGTCGCCGTCGTTCAGGCGGAGGACGTCGGTGATGAACCGGCGCCCTTCGAGCGTCAGGGCGTAGCGGATCGAGCGATCGCGCTGCCGCGCCTCGATCGCGACGTCCGATCCGTCCTCGGATCGATGCACGACGGCCATTCTGGGTGCTTCCTCTCGACTCGACTCGGCCCGGCGATCCGTCCAACCCACCGGCGGGCGTGCGGGGTCCCGCCGACGCGTTCATCGTACGCGATCGGCCGTCCGCGAGGAAGTCGGCCGCCCCGGCTCAGGCCGGCGTGCCGTGGCCGTCGGCCGGCGAATCGGAGCAGGCGACGCGATTTCGTCCCAGCCGTTTGGCGTCATAAAGCGCCGTGTCGGCCCGCCGGAGCAAGGCGTCGAACGTCTCGTCCGGGCCGGCCTCGGCCGCGCCGAAGCTGGAGGTGACGCGGTGGCCGCCGATCTCCGGCGTGGCGACCTCGGCGGCGGCCAACCGCATCCGCTCGGCGATGGTCCGGGCCTGTTCGAGCTGGGTATTGGGCAGGATCGCCAGGAATTCCTCGCCGCCGTAGCGGCCGACCACGTCGGTCGGCCGGCAGCTCTGCTCCAGGGCCCGGACGAAGCCGATGAGGGCCCGATCGCCGGCCGGGTGGCCCCAGGTGTCGTTGACCCGCTTGAAGTGGTCCAGATCGGCCATGACGACGGCGAACGGGATGCCGGCCCGGCGGAGCAATTCGAACTGCTGGGCCAGGATCGCGTCGAGGTACCGTCGATTGGCGGCGCCGGTCAGGGGGTCGCGTTCGGACAGCTCCTGCATCTTGCTGTAGGCGCTCTCGAGGGCGACCATCGAACTGGCGTCGCGGAAGACCTCGACCCCGCCGACGACCTGGTCCTGCGAGTCGCGGATCGGCACGATATGCACGTCGACGGCGATCCGCCGGCCATCCTTGTGCCTCATGTAAACCCGGGCCGATTCGGGCAGGCCCGTGCGCATCGACTGGGCCAGGGGGCATTGGCCCAGGCAGAGCGACCGCCCCTCGGCATCGGCGTGGTCGAGGACCCGATGATGGCAGCTCCGGCCGACGACCTCCCCCTTCGAGTAGCCCGAGATCCGCTCGGCCGACTTGTTCCAGTGGAGGATCCGACGGCCCCGGTCGACGAAGTAGATCCCGTCGTAGAGGTTGTCGAACAGCGTTTCGAAAAATCCCGGGCCCAACGGCAGGCCATCCGGTGGCGACGGGGCGGCCGGCGGGGCGGGCGGGGAGTCGGCCGACGTATCCGGCGACTCGCCGGCGGCCCGGCCGTGGTTGTTCATCTCCATCGTCGCTTTGCTCCCGCGCCGCCCCGATGCCCGGGGGCCGGAGAGGACGCCAGGATTATTCTAGTTCACCGGCCGCCGTACAGGCAGGCCCTCGCGGCGGCCTTCAGGATGGCGTCGGCGTCGATCCCGTAGGCGCGGTAGAGGTCGGGGATGTCGCCCGACTGGCCGAATCGATCGACCCCCAGGGGCACCACCCGATGGCCGGCCACCGCCCCCAGCCAGGAGAGCGTCGCGGGGTGGCCGTCGAGCACGGTGATCAGCGTCGCGCCCGGATCCAGGGGGTCGAGCAGGCGGGCGATCGCCGGCCGGTCCGATCCCTCGCCGCGGAGCCGGCGCGACCAGGCTTCGTGGAGCCGCCCGGCGGAGGTAACGACCATGAGGCCGGCCCCCGGGACATCCTCGCGGATTCGGGACAGGGCCTCGATCGCTTCCGGGGCGACCGCGCCCGAGCAGGCGATCGCCAGGTCGGCGCCCGGCCCGGGCGGTTCCAGCCAGTAGCCCCCCTCGAGGATCGCCCCGCGATCGGGACCGGACGGCCCCCGATCCGGCTGGTCGATCGGCCGGGTCGACAGCCGCAGGTAGACCGAGCCGCCGCCGTCTTCCTGGATATGGCGCAGCGCCCACGGCAGGATCGTCGCCAACTCGTCCACGAAGGCCGGCTCGAACGCCGTGAGGCCGGGCTGGCCCAGGCCGATCAAGGGGGTGGACACCGACTGGTGCGCGCCCCCCTCGGGCGCCAGGCTGATCCCCGACGGCGTGGCCACCAGCAGGAATCGGGCGTCCTGGTAGCAGGCATAATTCAGCGCGTCGAGGCCGCGGCAGATGAACGGGTCGTACAGCGTGCCGATCGGCAGGAGGCGGGCCCCCAGCATCGGCCCGGCCAGCCCGAGCGCCGCCAGCAGCAGGAACAGGTTGTTCTCGGCGATCCCCAGCTCGATGTGCTGCCCCTCGGGCGAGACCTCCCAGCGCTGGGCCGAGAGGATCGCCTGGTCGCGGAACACGTCGGACCGCCGCAACCGCCCGAATACGCCGCGGCGGTTGACCCAGGGCCCCAGGCCGGTCGATACGGTCACGTCGGGCGAGGTGGTCACGATCCGATCGGCCAGCGGGCCGTCCGTCCCGGCCAGTTCGTGGAGCAGCCGGCCGAAGCCTTCCTGCGTCGAGAGGCGCGCCCCCCTGGGGGCCTCGAACGCCTCGGGAACGGCGATGGCGGGCGATTCGTGACGCCGGACGTTGGCCATTGCGAACGGGGCGCGGGCCAGGAATTGGCGGATCTCCTCCCCGGGGATACCCAGGCCGGCGTACGGCTCGTACTCGTCGCCCGGCTCGATCGCGTGGGAACGCCGGAAGGCGTCCATCTCGTCGGCCGTCATCAGGCCGGAATGGTTGTCCTTGTGGCCGGCCAGGGGCAACCCGTAGCCCTTGATCGTGTAGGCCAGGATGCACGCGGGGGCGTCGCCCCGGCCGGCGCGGTCGTAGGCTTCGAGGATCGACCCCAGGTCGTGGCCGGCGAGGTTGGTCATCAGGGCGTGGAGCCCGGCATCATCGTGCTCGTCGAGCAACTCGGCGATGCCCCGGGTTCCGCCCAGGTCTCGACGCAGGTGCTCCCGCCAGGTCCCCCGGTAGACGAGGGCCGAGTAGAGCGAATTGGGGCAGTTGTCGATCCAGTCGCGGAGGGCGTCGCCGCCGGGCCGCTCGAAGGCCCGCTGCAACATCCGGCCGTATTTCAGGGTGATCACCTCCCAGCCCATCGCGCGGAAGGTCGAATCGAAGCGGGCGAACAGCCGGTCCTGCACGACGCTGTCGAGGCTCTGCCGGTTGTAGTCGATGATCCACCAGAGGTCGCGGACGTCGTGCTTCCAGCCCTCCAGGAGGGCCTCGAAGATGTTCCCCTCGTCCAGTTCGGCGTCGCCGGCCAGGGCGATCATCCGGCCCCTGGGCGCGTCGGCGGGGGTCAGGCCGCGGAAGGCCGCGTAGTCGCGGGCCAGGGCGGCGAAGAGGGTCATCGCCACGCCCAGGCCGACCGACCCGGTGGAGAAATCGACCGCGTCGCGGTCCTTGGTGCCGACGGGTACGCCTGCACGCCGCCGAGGCCGCGGAACGTCGCCAGTTGCTCGCGCGACTGGTTCCCCAGCAGGTACTGGATCGCGTGGAAGACCGGCCCGGCATGCGGCTTGACCGCCACCCGGTCCTCGGGCCGGAGGGCCCGGAAATAGAGGGCCGTCAGCAGGCTCGCGGCCGAGGCGCACGACGCCTGGTGGCCGCCGACCTTCAGGCCGTCGCGGCGGGGCCGGACGTGATTGGCCTCGTGGATCATCCAGGTGGCCAGCCAGAGCACCTTGCGCTCCAGGGCCCGCAGGATCGCCCCGTCTCGTCCGTCGGGATCCACGCCCGGAATCGCGCCGGTTGCCGAGGTCTCCGGCATGGGATGGTCCTCCGCTCGGGTTCAGGTCGACCGCGGTCGGGGCATGCCCTCCAGCCCCCGGACGCGCTCCTCGAGCCGGGCCAGCGTGCCCGCGTCGTCGCCCGGCGGATCGGCCGCCGGCGCGTCGTCGGCCTGGGCCCCTTCCAGGCGGCCGATCCGCCGTTCGAGCTGCGCCAGGCGTGCCCCCATCGTCTCGGCCGGCTGGGCGCCCGGGAGGAATGCCAGGGGCCATGCCATCGGCAAGGGCAGGGGCAAAGGCAAGGTCAGGGAGCGGGGCATGCCGAGCGAGAGCGACTCGAACAGCTCCAGGGTCTGGCGGAGGTACGAGCCCCAGAATTCCAGGGCCATGCCGTTGGCCTGGAGCAGCGAATGCAGGAACGCGGTGGGGAAGAGTTCCATCCGGTCGGGATACCGCTCGAGCAGGATCTGGGCGAGGACCTGCCGCGTCAGGTCGTCGCCGTTGCGGCTGTCGTGCACCTCGACCGTGCCGCCGTCGCGGACCAGCTTCTCGATGTCGCCGAGGGTGACGTAGCACCGCCGGGTCCGGTCGTAGAAGCGTCGGTTGGGATAGCGTCGGATGCGGATCATCGCGTCTCTCGGGTGGCCCGATACGGACGGCATTCCTCGCCGATGATGCCGAGGGCGCTCGGCCCCATTGTATCGCGTCGCCGGCCTCCCCGCCCGCTTCGATTTCCCGGGGGGGGCGGCCGCCCGAGGGGCCTTCCGGAGATTTTTTTGCGTTTGCAACAAAATCGCTTGACTCGGGGTCGGCGCCGCTCCAGGATGGGATCAGTGGCGAAGAGGCCGGGGATTGAGGAGTCGATCCGATGTACGATCAGATCCTGGAGTCGTATCGCCGCGCGGCCGAGTCCGCGATGCAGTTCCAGCAGACGATGATGCGGAACTGGACCTCGCAGTGGCCGGCGGCCTCGATGATGAACCCGATGGGCATGAACCCGGGCACGGCCTGGCTCGAGCAGGCGCAGGCGATGAACCGGAAGTGGGCCGAGACGGTCACGGGCATGATGACCAAGCACCGCGAGGCCCTCGACGCGCAGTACAAGGCCGGCATCAAGGCGATCGAGGAATCGTTCAAGGTGGGCGAGGCCCGCGACCCCGAACACCTCCGCCGGCTCACCGAAGACCTGTGGAAGCACAGCTTCCAGGCGCTGCAGACGGTGACCGAGGATCACATCCGCGAATTCCAGGCGGCCATGCAGAAGTGGTTCGAGCTGGTCGCGCAGGGCACCCCGCGCTGACCGGCCGCCGGGCGGGTGCGAGGCATTCCAAATTCGTCCGATCCGGCCGGAGCGGGCCGGGTCGCGGGTCCATGGGCCAGGAGGGCGTCTGAGGCGTGCGGCCAGGCCGCGCGTTCGGGGGCAGTGGAGATGGCATCCCAAGAGTCGTGGATCATTACGGGGGTCCGGACGCCGATGGGGGCGTTCATGGGCTCGCTCGCCGGCGTCCCGGCGGCGCAACTGGGGGCCGCCTGCGTCAAGGCCCTGATCGAGCGGACCGGCCTCCCCGCCGACGGCGTGGACGAGCTGATCTTCGGCACCTGCATCGCCGCCGGGCAGGGCATGAACCCCGCCCGCCAGGTGGCGATCCTGGGCGGCCTGAATCCCAGGACCCACGCCCTGACCGTCAACGAGGCGTGCGCCTCGGGGATGCGGGCGGTGATGCTGGCCGACCAGCTGATCCGCGTGGGGGACGCCGGGGTGGTTGTCGCCGGCGGCATGGAGAACATGAGCCGCCCGCCCTACCTGCTGCTGAAGGCCCGCGAGGGCTACCGGATGGGCAACGCCGAGGTCATGGACGCCCTGATGTACGACGGCCTGACCGACGCCTACGCCAACAAGCCGATGGGCGTCTTCGCCGACAAGTGCGCCGCCAAGTACGCCTTCTCCCGCGAGGAGCAGGATAACTTCGGCGTCACCAGCCACTCCCGCGCCCGCCAGGCGTCCGGCGACAAGATCTTCGCCGACGAGATCGCGCCGGTGTCGATCACCGTGCGGGGCAAGACCACCGTCGTGGCCGAGGACGAGGGGCTGAGCAAGTTCGACGAGGCGAAGATGCGGGGCCTCAAGCCCGCCTTCAACCCCGACGGCACCGTGACCGCCGGCAACGCCTCCAGCATCAACGACGGCGCCGCCGCCCTGCTGATCGCCGGGGCCGACCGCGCCAAGGCGCTGAACCTCAAGCCGGCCGCCCGGGTCGTCGCCACGGCCATCCACAGCCAGGAGCCGGAGTGGTTCACCACCGCCCCCGCCGCCGCCGTGAAGGGCGTGGTCGAGAAGGCCGGCTGGAAGCTGGGCGACGTCGACCTGTTCGAGATCAACGAGGCGTTCGCCACCGTGACGATGGCCGCCGAGAAGGAACTGGGCATCCCCCACGACAAGGTCAACATCTACGGCGGGGCCGTGGCCCTGGGCCACCCGATCGGCTGCAGCGGCGCCCGGATCCTGGTGACCCTGATCAACGCCCTGAAGCGCACCGGCGGCAAGCGCGGCGTCGCCACGCTCTGCGTCGGCGGCGGTGAGGGGATCGCCACGGCGATCGAACTGGCCTAGCCGGCCCGGCGGGCGGCCGGGCCGTGGCGCCCGATCGCCGCGACCGCGGGCCAAAGGCATGATCGGCCGGCGACGGCCGGGGGAGTGCGTCCGATGTCCGCCGATGCGAAGTCGAAGACCGGGGCCGCCGATCCCACCGCGGACCTCGGCCAGTTCTGGGCCCAGTGGATGGAGCAGTCCGCCCGCGGCACCCAGGCCCTGCTCGAGGCCATGCAAGGGGCCACCGACCCCGACGTGTGGCAGAAGCGGTGGCTGTCCGCGATGGAGGGCTTCTTCGAGGATTACCTCCGCTCGCCCGCCTACCTGGAGACGATGCGGAGGACCCTCAAGACGATCACCGACGCCAAGCTCGCCCAGGACCAGGCCGTCCACGGCGTGGCCAGGCACCTGGGCATGCCGCTGGCCGACGACATCAGCGGCCTGTTCGAGCGGCTGCATGGCCACGAGACCAAGGTCCTGGCGAAGCTCGAGGCGATCGAGGAACGCCTGGAGGCGATCGAAGAGGCCGTCCTGGGCCCGCAGGGGTCGCCGAACGGGACCAACGGCATCGCTCGCCGTCGTCGCCCCGGCTCGCGCGGCAAGACCGGGAAGTAAGCGTCGTCCCGGGGCCGCGGGCCGGGGGCCCGCGGCCCCAGTCGTTCCGTCCCGAACCGACAACGCGTGGAACCCGAGCGAAGATCGATCGACGGTAGGAGGATACCGACCATGGCCAGCGAGCCCGGGAACAGCCAGGCACTCGCGGAAGAGCTGCCCTCATTCGACCTGTCCGGCAAGAAGGCGTTCGTCACGGGCAGCTCGCGCGGGATCGGCCGGGCCGTGGCCCTGGCCCTGGCCCACGCCGGCGCCGACGTCGCCATCAGCTGCAACACCGGGGGCGAGGCCGCCGAGGAGGTGGTGGGCCTGATCCGCGGGATGGGCCGCAAGGCGCAATACTACGCCCACAACGTGGCGCTCGAGGCCGAGATCCAGGCGATGTGCGCCGAGGTGAAGCGCGACTTCGGCCAGATCGACATCCTCGTGAACAACGCCGCGATCAACCGCGACACGTCGTTCAAGAAGCTGACCAAGGAGGTCTGGGACGAGGTCATCACCACCGACCTGACCAGCGTGTTCCTGGTCACCAAGGAGTTCATCGACGACATGGCCGGCCGCGGCTGGGGCCGGGTCATCAACATGTCGAGCATGTCCGGCGAGATCGGCAACTTCGGCCAGGCGAACTACGCCGCGGCCAAGGCCGGCATGCTGGGGTTGACCAAGACCCTGGCCCGCGAGTACGCCCGCAAGGGGGTCACCATCAACGCGGTCGCGCCCGGGTTCACCCGGACGCGGATGACCGAGGGGATCCCCGACAAGGCGATGCAGGCGGTCCTGGCCGCGACCCCCGTGGGCCGGATGGGCGACCCCGTCGAGATCGCCGTCGGCGTGGTCTTCCTCGCCTCGACGTCGGCCGGCTTCGTCACCGGCCAGGTGATCGACATCAACGGGGGTTACGCGATGTGAGGCGAACGCCCCCGCCCGGCCCGGCGCCGGGCGGGGGCGCTCCGGCCCGAAACGGAGACGTTACCCACCATGGCCGCCAATCCGCTGATCGACCTGGCCCTCGGCCAGCAGCAGGCCCTGTTCGAGGCGGCTCTCGCCCGGCAGAAGGACCTCTACGACTCGACCCTGAAGATGTGGAGCCGGATGCTCGCGGCGCCCAAGACCATCGAATGGGCCCAGAAGGTGGCCGTCGGCACCACGCCGCACGAGGTCGTCTATCAGGAGGACAACCTCCGCCTCCTACGCTACCACCGCGATACCCCGGCGAAGTACGCCGAGCCGGTCCTGTTCTGCTACGCCCTGGTCAACCGCCCGTACATCCTCGACCTCCAGCCCGACAAGAGCGTCATCCGCCAGTTCCTCGACCGCGGCTTCGACGTCTACCTGATCGACTGGGGCGACGCCTCGGCCGCCGACCGGAGCCTGACCCTCTCCGACTACATCGACGGCCTCGTCCGCACCGTCGTCGAGAACGTCGCCGCCCGCTCGGCCACCGGCGACCTCCACCTCGTCGGCTACTGCATGGGCGGCACGATGTCCACCATCTACACCGCGCTCTACCCCGACGCGGTGAAGACCCTCACCCTGATGGCCGCACCGATCGACTTCGGCGTCGGCCAGGACCAGTCGCTGGTCACCGCCTGGTCCGACCCGAAGTACTTCGACGTCGACGCCCTGATCGACGCCTTCGGCAACTGCCCGGCCGCCTTCCTCCAGGCCAGCTTCCAGATGATGAAGCCGGTGCAGAATTATATTAGTAAATATATGACATTCTACGATAAAATGGACGACGAGAGGTTCGTCGAGAACTACTTCGCGATGGAGAAGTGGACGAACGACAACATCCCGGTCGCGGGCGAGACGTTCCGGGAGTACGTCAAGAAGCTGTACCAGGGCAACGAGCTGGTCAAGGGCGAGTTCAAGCTGGCCGGCAAGCCGGTCGACCTGAAGGCGATCGCCTGCCCGCTGCTGCTGCTCACCGCCGGCGCCGACCACCTGGTCCCGCCGGTCCAGACCGACAACCTCAAGGATCACGTCGGTTCGGACGACGTCCTGTGCAAGACCCTGGCCGCGGGGCACATCGGCCTGGCGGTCAGCTCCAAGGCGCACAAGACGTTCTGGCCCGAGGTCACCAAGTGGTTCGCCGACCGATCCACCCCGCGGAAATCCTGACCTGACGGAACGGCAGGGCACCCGGGGCCGCCCCGCGCGAGGCTGGGCGGCCCCCCGCGCCGAGCAGGGGAATTCACCATGAACGTGCAGGGCAAAGTCGCGGTCATCACGGGCGCCGCCAGCGGCATCGGGCAGGCGGTCGCCGCCCGGATCATCGAGGGGAAGGCCAGGGTCGTCGGCCTGGTCGATCGCAGCGACAACGTCATCCCCCAGGCCGCGGCCCTCAACGAGAAGGCCGGCGCCGTCGTCGCCGAGGCGTTCGTCGGCGACACCACCGACGCCAAGTTCCGCGCCCTCGTCTACGACCAGCTCCAGAAGAAGCACGACCTCGTCCGCGTCTGCGTCCCCGCCGCCGGCATCACCCGCGACCAGATCGCGGTGAAGATGAACAAGGAGACCGGCAAGGCCGAGATCTACCCGACGGAACTCTTCCAGCTCGTCGTCAACGTGAACATGCTGGCCCCGATCTACTGGGGCCTGGAGATGGTCTCCCGGATCGCCGAGGACCGCGCCAGGAAGGGCCTGAAGCGGTGGGCGGGCACCGAGGAAATCTCCGGCGCCATCATCTTCATCGGCTCGATCTCGTCGCAGGGGATCCCCGGGCAGATCTCGTATTCGACCACCAAGGCGGGCCTCGAAGGGGCCGCCGCCACGATCTCGAAGGAGGCGATGTTCCACGGCGTCCGCGCCGCGGTCATCCACCCCGGGTTCACCGACACGCCGATGGTCCGCGCCCTGGGCGAGGAGTACATCCAGAAGAACATCCTGCCCTATACGCAGCTCAAGCGGCTGATCCGGCCCGACGAGATCGCCGACGCGATCTATTTCCTGATCTCCAATTCGGCCGTCAGCGGCGAGCTCTGGGCCGACGCCGGCTGGCACCCCACGGCCTGACGGGATCGCCCCGCGCGGCGGGCGGACGGCCCGCGATCGACCGCCGCGCGTCCCTTTGATTCCGGCCGCGGGATGATACAATCGCGCCATGGCGCGAACGCAATAAAGCCGGTGGTCGGCGCCCCCTCCCGCGACGACCCGCGCGGCCCGCGTCCCACGTTTTCCGGGATCCAAATCGTCATGAGCGAGAAACCCGCCGCCGCCCCCGACATCGCCGCCTGGGAGAAGGCCGCCGCGAAGTCCGCCCCCGGGGGGGACGCCTCGTCGCTGGGCTGGCGGACGCCCGAGGGGATCGACCTGAAGGTGCTCTACACCCGCGCCGACCTCGACGGCCTGGCCGCCGCCGACACGCTGCCCGGGTTCGATCCGTTCGTCCGGGGCCCGCAGGCGACGATGTACGCCGGCCGCCCCTGGACGATCCGCCAGTACGCCGGCTTCTCCACGGCCGAGGAGTCGAACGCCTTCTACAAGCGGACCCTGGCCGGCGGCGGGCAGGGGATCTCGGTCGCCTTCGACCTGGCGACCCACCGCGGCTACGACTCGGACCACCCCCGCGTCACCGGCGACGTGGGCAAGGCCGGCGTCGCGGTCGACTCGGTCGAGGACATGAAGATCCTGTTCGACGGCATTCCGCTCGACAAGATCTCGGTGTCGATGACCATGAACGGCGCCGTCCTGCCGGTCCTGGCCGGCTACATCGTCGCCGGGGAGGAGCAGGGGGTCGCCCCGGCGCAGCTCTCGGGGACCATCCAGAACGACATCCTCAAGGAGTTCATGGTCCGCAACACCTACATCTACCCGCCGACGCCGTCGATGCGGGTCGTGGCCGATATCATCGAATATACGGCCCAGTACATGCCGAAATTTAACTCCATCTCGATCTCCGGCTATCACATGCAGGAGGCCGGCGCGACGCAGGCGCTGGAACTGGCCTTCACCCTGGCCGACGGCCAGGAGTACGTCCGGACGGCCCTGGCCAAGGGGCTCGACGTCGACAAGTTCGCCGGCCGGCTGAGCTTCTTCTTCGGCATCGGCATGAACTTCTACCTGGAGGTGGCCAAGCTCCGCGCCGCGCGCTTGCTCTGGTGCCGGATCATGAAGGCCTTCGGGGCGAAGAACCCCAAGTCTTTGATGCTGCGGACCCACTGCCAGACCTCCGGCTGGTCGCTGACCGAGCAGGATCCGTACAACAACGTCGTGCGGACCACGATCGAGGCGATGGCGGCGGTCTTCGGCGGGACCCAGTCGCTGCACACCAACTCGCTCGACGAGGCGATCGCCCTGCCGTCGGACTTCTCCGCCCGGATCGCCCGCAACACGCAGCTCATCATCCAGGAAGAGACGCATATTTGCAGCGTCGTCGACCCCTGGGGCGGCTCGTACCTGATGGAGAAGCTGACCCAGGAGATGGCCGACGTCGCCTGGGGCCTGATCGAGGAGGTCGAGAAGCTCGGCGGCATGACCAAGGCGGTCGAGTCGGGCTGGGCCAAGCTCAAGATCGAGGAGTGCGCCGCCAGGAAGCAGGCGCGGATCGACTCGGGCAAGGACGTGATCGTCGGCGTGAACAAGTACAAGCTCGATCATGAGGATCCGGTCGAGATCCGCGAGATCGACAACTCGGCGGTCCGCGTCTCGCAGGTCGAGCGGCTCAAAAAGGTCCGCGCCTCGCGGGACCAGGCGGCGGTGACGCAGGCCCTGGAGGCCCTCACCGAGGCCGCGCGGTCGGGCGAGGGGAACCTGCTCGACCTGGCCGTGAAGGCGACCCGCGTCCGGGCGACGGTGGGCGAGATCTCCGACGCGCTCGAGAAGGTCTGGGGCCGATTCCGGGCCAACAGCCAGGCGATCTCGGGCGTCTACGGGTCGGCCTTCGAGCAGGATCCGCAGTGGCAGGGCCTGAAGCAGGAAATCGACGAGTTCGCCGCATCCGAGGGGCGAAGGCCCCGCGTGATGGTGGCGAAACTCGGCCAGGACGGCCACGACCGCGGCGCCAAGGTTGTCGCCACGGCCCTGGCCGACCTCGGTTTCGACATCGACATCGGCCCGCTGTTCCAGACGCCCGAGGAGGCGGCCCGCCAGGCGATCGAGAACGACTGCCACGCCGTCGGCGTCTCGACCCTCGCCGCCGGCCACAAGACGCTCGTCCCCGCCCTGATCGCGGCCCTGAAGGACCAGGGCGCCGAGGACATCATCGTGTTCGTCGGCGGCGTGATCCCGGCGCAGGACTACGAATTCCTCCGCAAGGCGGGCGTCGCCGGCATCTTCGGCCCCGGCACGCCGATCCCGGCGTGCGCCCGGCAGGTGCTCGACGCGATCCGGGGCGGCCGCCTGGCAGCAACACCCCGGCCATGACGAATCCGCTCGCGATCCCCCGTCCCGGCCTCGACGACGAAGACCAGCGGCTGGTCGAGGCGCTCGTCGCCCGGCAGACGCGCGCCCTGGCCCGGGCGATCACCCTGATCGAATCGACCCGCGCCGACCACCAGGGCCGGGCATCCCGCATCGTCGAGGCGCTACTGCCCCGGACCGGGGACGCGATCCGCCTGGGGATCTCCGGGGCGCCCGGCGCCGGCAAGTCGACGTTCATCGAGGCCCTGGGCCTGCACCTGACCGGCCAGGGGCGCCGGGTCGCGGTCCTGGCGGTGGACCCGTCGAGCTCGATCTCGGGCGGGTCGATCCTGGGCGATAAGACCCGGATGGAGCGGCTCTCGCAGGACCCCAACGCCTTCATCCGGCCTTCGCCGTCGAGGGGTTCGCTCGGCGGCGTCGCCGAGAAGACCCGCGAGGCGATGCTGCTGTGCGAGGCGGCCGGGTTCGACGCGATCCTGGTCGAGACGGTCGGGGTCGGCCAGTCCGAGACGGCCGTCGCCGGGATGGTCGATACCTTCGCCCTGATCCAGCTCCCCAACGCCGGCGACGACCTCCAGGCGATCAAGCGGGGGATCGTCGAACTGGCCGATATCATCGCGATCAACAAGGCCGACATCGACCCCGACGCCGCGGCCCTGGCCCGGCAGCAGTTCGAGATGGCCCTGGGTTTGCTCCATTCGCCCTCGCCCCACTGGCGGCCGAAGGTCCTGACCGTCAGCGCCGCGCAGGATACCGGCATCGGCGACTTCTGGTCGGCGGTGGTCGATCATCGGGAGACGATGTCCCGCAACGGCGAACTCGAGGCGAAGCGTCATCGGCAGGCGGTCGACTGGATGTGGTCGCTGATCGATTCTGGCCTGCGGGCCCGGTTCCGCGGGGCCCCCCGCGTCCGACGCGACCTCGACGCGGTCAGCCGCGCCGTGGGGGCCGGCACGATCACCCCCTCGACGGCCGCCCGTCGGCTCCTGGGCTCGATGGATCGGGGCGAAGGCCCGGATTGAGAGGCCCCCATGAAAGAGATTATCCGCCGGCTCGACGAGAAGCGGGCCGCGGCGCGGCTCGGAGGCGGGAAGCGGCGCATCGACGCCCAGCACGCCAAGGGCAAGCTGTCCGCGCGCGAGCGGATCGAGCTGCTGCTCGACCCCGGCTCGTTCGAGGAATGGGACATGTTCAAGGAGCACCGCTGCACCGATTTCGGCATGGCCGAGCAGTCGGTGCCGGGCGACGGCGTGGTGACCGGTTACGGCACGATCAACGGCCGGCTCACGTTCGTGTTCAGCCAGGACTTCACCGTCTTCGGCGGGTCGCTCTCGCAGGCCCACGCCGAGAAGATCTGCAAGATCATGGACCACGCCCTGAAGGTGGGCGCCCCGGTGATCGGCCTGAATGACTCGGGCGGCGCCCGGATCCAGGAGGGGGTCGATTCGCTGGGCGGCTACGCCGACGTCTTCCAGAGGAACGTCCTGTCCTCGGGCGTCGTGCCGCAGATCTCGATCATCATGGGCCCCTGCGCCGGCGGCGCCGTCTACTCGCCGGCGATGACCGACTTCATCTTCATGGTGAAGGACTCGTCGTACATGTTCGTGACCGGCCCCGACGTGGTGAAGACGGTCACGCACGAGGAGGTCACGGCCGAGGAACTCGGCGGCGCCGTCACGCACACGACCAAGTCGGGGGTCGCCGACCTCGCGTTCGAGAACGACGTCGAGGCGCTGATGATGACGCGCCGGCTGTTCGGCTTCCTGCCGTCGTGCAACCGGCAGAAGCCGCCGATCGTGCCGACCGAGGACCCGCCCGACCGGATGGAGCCGTCGCTCGACACGCTGGTGCCCGACAACCCCAACAAGCCGTATGACATCAAGGAGCTGATCTTCAAGGTCGTCGACGAATCCGACTTCTTCGAGCTGATGCCCGACCACGCCCGCAACATCGTGATCGGCTTCGGCCGGATCGACGGCCAGAGCGTCGGCTTCGTGGCCAACCAGCCGATGGTCCTGGCCGGCTGCCTGGATATCCGCAGCTCGATCAAGGCGGCGCGGTTCGTCCGGTTCTGCGACGCGTTCAACATCCCGATCGTCACGTTCGTGGACGTCCCCGGCTTCATGCCGGGCACCGCCCAGGAATACGGCGGCATCATCAAGCACGGCGCCAAGCTGCTGTACGCCTACGCCGAATGCACCGTGCCCAAGGTGACGGTCATCACCCGGAAGGCCTACGGGGGCGCCTACGACGTGATGGCATCGAAGCACCTCCGGGGCGACGTGAACTTCGCCTGGCCGTCGGCCGAGATCGCCGTGATGGGCCCCAAGGGGGCCGTCGAGATCATCTTCCGCGAGGAGAAATCCGAACCCGCCCGGATCGCCGCCCGCGAGAAGGAATACAAGGAAAAGTTCGCCAACCCGTTCATCGCCGGCCACCGCGGCTTCATCGACGACGTGATCATGCCGCGGGAGACCCGCAAGCGGATCGCCCGATCCCTGGCGATGCTCAAGGACAAGGCGCTCGAGAATCCCTGGCGGAAGCACGGCAACATCCCCCTCTGACCCGTCCCGCAACGGATCGAGGGGCGCGAGGCGACCGACCATGTTCCGCAAGATCCTGATCGCGAACCGGGGCGAGATCGCCTGCCGGGTGATCCGCACCGCCCGACGGCTGGGGATCGCCACCGTCGCCGTCTATTCCGAGGCCGACAAGGACGCCCGGCACGTCGCGATGGCCGACGAGGCCGCCTGCATCGGCCCGCCGCCGTCCCGCGAGTCGTACCTGGACATGGATCGGATCCTCGGCGCCTGCCGGCAGGCCGGCGCCGAGGCGGTCCACCCCGGCTACGGCTTCCTGTCGGAGAACGCCGAGTTCGCCCGGCGGCTCGACGACAACGGCATCGCCTTCATCGGCCCGGGGGCCCGCGCGATCGCCGCGATGGGCGACAAGATCGCCTCGAAGAAGCTCGCCAGGGAGGCGGGCGTGAGCACGATCCCCGGCTTCAACGACCCGATCGGGTCGGCCGAGGAGGCGGTCGAGCTCGCCCGTCGCGTCGGCTACCCGGTGATGCTCAAGGCGTCGGCCGGCGGCGGTGGCAAGGGCTTGCGGGTCGCCTACGACGACGAGGGGGCGCGGGAAGGATTCCAATCCTGCCGGATGGAGGCCCGCAACGCGTTCGGCGACGACCGGATCTTCCTGGAGAAGTTCATCGAGGAACCCCGGCACATCGAGATCCAGGTCCTGGGCGATGCGCACGGCCACGTCGTCCACCTGGGCGAGCGGGAATGCTCGATCCAGCGGCGGCACCAGAAGGTGATCGAGGAGGCGCCGTCGCCGTTCCTCGACGAGGCGACCCGCAAGGCGATGGGCGAGCAGGCCGTCGCCCTGGCGAAGGCGGTCCGGTACCAGTCGGCCGGCACGGTCGAGTTCGTCGTCGGCGGCCGCGACCGCCGGTTCTACTTCCTGGAGATGAACACCCGGCTCCAGGTGGAGCACCCGGTCACCGAGATGATCACCGGCCTGGACCTGGTCGAATGGATGATCCGCGTGGCGGCCGGCGAGCCGCTGCCGTTCGCCCAGGACCAGATCCGCCGCGACGGCTGGGCGATCGAGTGCCGGATCAACGCCGAGGATCCCCATCGGAACTTCCTCCCGTCCACCGGTCGGCTGGTCCGATTCCTGCCCCCCGAGCCGGTCGAGGGCTCGGTGCGGATCGATACGGGCGTCGAGGAAGGCGACGAGATCTCGATCCACTACGATTCGATGATCGCCAAGCTGATCGTCCACGATCGGGCCCGCGAACAGGCCATCGCCCGGATGGACGACGCCCTGAACGCCTTCGTGATCCGGGGCGTGCGCACCAACATCCCGTTCCAATCCGCCCTGATGAACAACCCGAGGTTCACCTCCGGGAACTTCCATACCGGCCTGATCGCCGAGGAATTCCCGGGCGGTTTGCAGCCGGGCGGGCTGGCGCACCGCGACCCGCTCCTGCTGGCGGCCGCCGCGGCCTACGCCCGGAGGCGCTACATCCAGAGGGCGACCGGCACCAGCGGCCAGCTCAAGGGGCACGGGCGGCGCGTCGACCACGAATGGGTCGTCCTGATGCAGGGGGAGAAATACCCGCTCACGCTCCAGATGGTCCAGGGCGGCAGCGATATCACCTATCAAGGGAAGGTGCACGCCTTGCGGACCGGCTGGAAGCTGGGCGACCTGCTGCTCCGCGGCACCTGGGATAACACGCCGGTCTGCCTGCAGGTGGAGAGGCTTGGCCTGCGCTACCGCGTCTCCCACAACGGCTCGCAGGTCGACGCGATCGTGATGACGGGCCGGGCCGCCGATCTCCTCGCATTGATGCCCGACAAGCCGCCGCCCGACCTCTCCAAGCTGCTGATCGCGCCGATGCCCGGCCTGCTGACCGAGCTGGCCGTGAAGGTGGGGCAGGAGGTCCGCGCCGGCGAGAAGCTCGCCTCGATCGAGGCGATGAAGATGCAGAACGTCCTCAAGGCCGAGGCCGACGGCGTCGTCGCCGAGGTGCTCGCCCAGGTCGGCGACAGCCTGGCGGTCGACCAGCCGATCCTGCGATTCCGGTAGTCAGCGGGGCAGGGGCCTCGGCGGCGGGCCGGTGTACTCGGCGACCGGGTGGATCAGCTTGTTCCGCTCCCGCTGCTCGCCCACGTGCGCCGACCAGCCGGCCGCGCGGGCACACACGAAAAGGGGCCCAAAGAGGGGTAGAGGAATCCCCATCGAGCGGTAGCAGCAGGCCGTGTAGAAATCGACGTTGGCGAAGATCCCCTTGGCGTCGAGCACCGCCCTTTCGATCGCCTCGGCGACCGCCAGGCGCCGTTCTTCGCCCCGGGCCACGGCGAGTTCCCGGGCGAGTCCGTGAAGGATGGCCGTCCTGGGGTCGCGGTGCCGGAAGACGGCGTGGCCGAAGCCCATCAGGCGTTCCTTCTTCGCCAGCCGCTCGCGGATCCCGGCCTCGGCCTCCTCGGGAGTGGCGTAGGCGTCGAGCAGGCCCAGGACGAACGACGACGCGCCGCCGTGGAGCGGGCCGCGCAACGTGCCGATCCCGGTCGTGATGCACGAATGGTAGTCGGAAAGGGTCGCCGCGCAGACGCGGCAGGCGAACGTCGAGGCGTTGAAGGCCAGGTCGGCGTAGAGCACCAGCGAGGCGTCCAGCGCCCGACGATCGACCTCGGCCGGCGGCCTGTCGAAGAGGAGGCGGAGGATGTGGCCGGCCGTGCTCGGCTCGTCGCTGATCGGCTCGATCCGCTCCCCCTCGGCGATTCGGCGATGCCAGGTGACCATCAGGCCGGGGAGCAGGGCGATCAGGCGGTCGGCCGCGTCGAGGCGGCGGTCGAACGAACGTTCCGGCTCCAGCGAGCCCAGGAACGAGCAGGCCGTCCGGAGGGCGTCCATCAGGGCCAACGGGCCGCCCCCGTCCGGGATCCGGTCGAGCAGGTCGAGCAAGGGCCCGGGGATGGTTCGGAGGCCCATGAGTCGCGATCGATAGCCGGCCAGTTCGGCCGAGTCGGGCAGGCGGCCTCGCAGGAGCAGGTAGGCAACCTCCTCGTATCCGCACTTCCCGGCCAGGTCCTCGATCGCGTAGCCCCGGTAGGTGAGCCGATCGCCCGGGCCGAGTTCGCTGATCGCCGTCGATCCGACCGGGGTCGTCATGATGCCGGGGCCTTGGCGGAAGGCGACAGCAACTCGGCCAGGTCCCGGCCCTCTTCGAGCCAGAACCGGGCGGCGGCGATGGGGGCCTCGCAGGCCAGTTGCAGGAGGTCGGCGTTCGAGACGTGCGTGTCGAACGCCCTCGATCGCGGCCAGGAGGCCCACCGGAGCGGCCACTCGGCGGCCATCCGGCGCGCGAACCGGCCCAGGATCGCCCCCTCGATCGGGCCGTCGTTGCCGGCAAGGTCGGCGACCACCCCTTGCAGGGTATGCAGCGATTTGCGGAAAAGCAGCAGGTCGGATGAGGGCCGCAGCCGGGCGCGGGTCGCCGCGTCGTCGAGCAGGCCGAGCAGCCACGAGAACCCCGGGAACCGGCCGCGACGGAGCTCCCGGAGCCTGTCCCGGACCACCTCGCCGAGGGCTTTTGCGTCGGTCCCTCGCCACTCGCCGAGCACGTCCAGGAGGGCCGCGACCCGGCCCGCGTCGAGGGCGACCGCGGCCAGCATCACCTGGACGATCGTCGAACACTCCCAGCCGCCGAGCACGCCGGCGAGGCTCCAGTCGAGGATCGCCAGGCGGCCGTCGTCGCCCCGGAAGATGTTGCCGGCGTGGGGGTCGCCATGGAAGATCGCGCCCCCGGACTTCGCGAAGATCGGGCGGGCGATCAGGGCGTCGGCCAGGAGGCCGGCCCATTTCCGGCCTTCGGGGCCGGAACCTTCGGTGATCTTCGAGCCGAAGACCCGCTCCATCGCGGTCACCCGCCGGCCGCAGGGGCCGAGCAGGGCCGGGATGTGGATGGCCGGGTCGTTGTCGTAGAAGGCCCGGGCCCGGGCCAGGTGGCGCTGCTCGTCGTCGAGGCGGATTTCCTGGAGCAGCTTGATGCGGATCTGCTCGAACACGCCCCGGTAATCGAGGTGCGGGATGCCGAAATCGTCGCACCGTTCGTCCAGGTATCCGCCCACCGACTCCAGCAGGGCCAGTTCCTGATCGAGGCGGTCCTCGATGCCGGGCTTGAGCACCTTGAACACGCCGGGGCCTTCGCCGCGGAACGGGACGACCACGGCGACGCTCGCCTCGGCGATCGCGGGCGGTTCGAGGCGGATGTCGTACCGTTCGAGCGGGCCGACCTCGTCGCGGAGGAGGCGTTCGATCGCCTCGATCGGGACCGCGGGCGGCAGCGATTCGAGCCCCTGGAGGTGGCCCCGCAATTCGGGAGAAAGGCGGGGGTCGCGGGCCAGGATCTGGCCCAGCTTGTGCAAGGCCGGGCAGCTTTGCGCCAGCCGGGCCAGCCGCTCGGCGGTCGAGGCCGTCCAGGGCAGGGCGGCCTGGTCGTGCAGGACGGCCGATTGGTGGTCGGGGGGCAGGCCGTCCAGGAAATGGGCCAGGGCGCCCGCGATCGGCCGTCGATAGCGGGCGTATTCGGGCGGCAGCACCGTTGCAAGGGCCGCCTCATCAACCAGCGATTCCCAGCTCGACATGGCGGGGCTCCTCCGGGGAGGATGGTCCCTGCATCGTACCGCGCCCCGGCGCCGGTAGCATCAGGATAGGCCGGGATTCCACGGGCGTTTCGTTGCGGATGCGCCGGTACTTGTGCAGGTTGCCCCGGGGCCGGCCGAAGCTGGTTTCCGACCCGCCCGGGACGCGGCCTCGGAACCGGGCCAACAGGCGGACGAGCGTCCAGCCGCCCGGCAGGCCGCGGCGGCCGACCCGAAGGTCCCCCTCGATCGCGCCCCAGTTCTCGTCATAGGCGCCGATCACCCGCCCGGACCGGTCCGACGGCCAACGCCCGGTCGCCTCCCGGTGGGCATCCGCCCATTCGAGGATCCGATCGATCGTGAGCATCGGCCGGACGCCCCTCTCCTCGGCGAGCAGCCTCGTCAGCGACCGGTCGGCGGGCAGGCCGCGGAGGCCGCGGGCCATCGCGTCCTGGATCCGGGCCCAGGTCTCGCCCGGGGTCTCGGCCCCGAGGATCGGCCCCGATTGCGGCGTCGGCCACCGCCCCGTCCGCGCGAAATGGGCGTCGGCCCATCCGAGGATCTGGTCGGTCGTGAGCCTCGGCAACCCCTGCTTGTTGCGGACGCCCCGGTTCTCCTGCAGGAGCATCGCCAGGCTGGAGCGGGCTTCGAGGCCCCGGAGACCCTGGCCCAGGGCCGAATTGATCGCCTTCCAGGTCTCGCCCGCCGGCAGGCCCTCGTTTTGCGAGTGATACGAGGGCCATCGCCCCGTCTGGGCGAAGTGCGCGTCGGCCCATTCCAGGATCTGGGCAATCGCTAGCCGGGGTAGGCGCTGCTTGTTGCGCACGCCCCGCTCGTCTTGCAGCAGGCAGGCCAGCGACGTGCCCCCGGGCAGCCCGCGGCGGCCCAGCTTCAGGGCCGTATTGATGCCGCACCAGTTCTCGGCGGGCGGCAGGTGCTCGCCCCTCGACTGGGCGGTGGGCCACTGGCCGGTCTTCGTGTGGAAATCATCGGCCCATTGCAGGATCAGGGCGATGCTCAGGTTGGGCCGCTCGGTCCTCCTGGAATTGGGGGGCCGCTTCGCCGGCCTGGCTTGAGTCGGCCAGTGCGAGCCTTCCCAGCGGGCGACGGCCTCGTGATATTGCCCCGCCAGCAGCGTCTCCAGCGACGAGCCGCCGGGCAATCCCCGGCCGCCCCTCTGCAGGGCTTGGTCAATTTCCCCCCAGGTTTCGCCGGGTGCCTGGGTTACCTCGCCGCTGTTGACATTGGGCCAGCGGCCGTGCGATTCCCGATGGGCGTGGGCCCATTCAAGGATCCGGCCGATTTCCAGGTCGTTGCCCGAAGGTCCTCGACCCCAGGCGGTTTCGTCCCGCCGTCGAACGTTCGACGGCCCTTTCGCGTCCGCGACATCGCGGATCATCGGAAAGATCATCATCGCTTCGGAACCCCGCGCTTGCGTTGCGGATCGGGGTGGAGCCTCCGTGGATCCGTCCCCACGCTACCCATCGGCGAACGGGCCGGGCGACTTGAGGGAAGCCGACCGAATCCCCGCGATCCGGGCGATCGGTCGAGGCCGCACAGACTCGCGTTGCGGAAAACCGGCCCCGGCCACTAAAATCCGCCCGATGCCCCAAAGCCGGGGGCATCCACGCCAGGGAGAGCCAGCCGGGGGACGACTGCCTGTCCCCCACCCGAGGAGAGCACGATGCATCCAGGCGAGCTCGAGCTTTATCCCACCCGGGATCTTGTCGAGGAACTGCTGAGGCGGAGCACGTTCCAGGGCGTCATCGTTCACGCCATCGAAGAAAGCCGAGAACCCGATTGGCAAGGGGAACGGCTCTTCACGATGCGGCACAGCCAGTGCCTGGGGACCGACGAGGCGGCCCGCTTGCTGGATATCGTCAGCAGCTTCATCGCCCAGCGCGAATGAAACCAGGCCGGGACGGGGGCGGCCCCGGGCGAGCTTCGTACGCTCCCCCGGGGCGGGACTGCGGGCGGAGACGGGGAGGGCTTACTTGCCCTTGTTCTTCAAGTCCACGTCGCCCGTCTTATCGACCTTGATCTCTTCCTTGCGGACCTGGCCGGAGAGTCGCTCGGTGTCCTGGACGGTCCGCTTGCCGATGCGGACTTCCTCGTTCACCACGGCTTCCTTCGCGAGGCTGACCTCCTCCTCGTGTACCGGGATGCGGATCTCCTGCCCTTCCCGGAGGTCGTTCGAACTGATGTCGGCGGCGGGCTGGCCGTGGCCGGGCGTCCGCTCGATGACGATTTCCTCGCGCTTGACCGGCACCTCGATCGTCTGATTCTCGGTGTGGACTTCCTTGCGGACCTTGACCGCGCCCGTCTCGACTTCGTGCTTCTCGGCGCGGAGCCGCTCCTCGCGGGCCTGGATGGTCTCGCCCGCATGGGCGGCGTAGGAGGTGTCGCGATGCGAGGTCGCACCTCCCAGGGCGGACGAGGCGGCCTGGCCCATGTTATGGGCGGCATTCGAGACGGCCGAACCGGCGTCCTGCGCCATCTTGCCGGCGGTTGCGCCCAGGTCCCGGACCTTCGACGAAGCCGCGCCGCTCGCGCGGGCCGCGGGACTGCCATCGTCGCGGACGGTCACGCGGCTCCGGTCGTGGACGTCATACGCGCCATGGCGGCGGAGGATGCCCATCGCCTCCTCGGCCCGGCCGTCGGCATGGACCGTCACGATGGTGCGGCCGGCCTCGAATTCCGAGTGGTAGAATTCGGCCTCTTCCTCGGGGATCCCCGCGCCGATCAGGGCGCCGACCAGCCCGGCGATGCCGGCGCCGGCGGCGGCATTGGACAGGACGACGCCCAGGGTGCCCGCGGCGATCGCCGGGCCGACCACCGGGATCACGCCGGCCAGCACACCCAGGCCCGCCAGGGCGCCCAAACCTAGCCCCGTCAGGGCGCCGGCGATGGCACCCGAGCCGGCCTGGCTCCCCTCGTCCTCGGGGCCGGCAGCGTCGTCCGCCCGGTACTCGGTATTTCGCAGGGCCACGCCGATCTGATCCTGCCGGAAGCCGGCCCGCATCAGGTCGCTCACGGCCTGGTCGGCCGAGGCCCTATCCTCGAAGACGCCGATCACCGTGGAGTGTTTATGGCTCGTCATGGATCCTGCTCCTGATATGTGGTTCATGGGGGAAATCATGGATAGGAGAGCCGTTGCCTCGCAGGTGCGTTCGGCCGGACTCGCCGGTGCAAGAGGAGCAAATCAGGTGCCTCTTGGCCGGGAAATCGCCGAAAAAGTCGCGCCTTCGGCGGGGGGGATTGGGAGGTCTGCTCGATCACAAACCAGGCCGCCGGCCGGGCGAAGTTGGTAGGATCTCTGGCCGGTCCCGGCCCGAGGTAGCTAGAGTTGAGCTTTCGATATCCCGGGCCGCGGAGTGCGAACGGTTCATGCGCCAGACGATTGCGGGCGGGCGCTGGGAAGCCCGATTGTCGAGGGAGACGGGCGCCGAGGTGCGGGCCGATCGCGGCTCGCGGATGCTCTACAGCACCGACGCGAGCCTTTACCAGATCGAACCGGTTGGCGTGGCGATCCCCCGGACCGCCGCCGACGTGGAGGGTGCCCTGCGGGTCGCGGCCCAGGAGGGGATCGCCGTCCTGCCCCGCGGGGGCGCGACCAGCCTTTCGGGCCAGACCGTCGGCCGCGCCTTGATCCTGGACTTTTCGAAATATCTCAATCGTATTGGCGTCGTCGATCGCAACCGGATGAGCGTCCGGGTCGAGCCGGGCGCGGTGCTGGATCGCCTCAACGCGCACCTGAAGCCGCTCGGCCTGATGTTCGGGCCGGACGTCTCGACCAGCGACCGCGCCACCATCGGCGGGATGCTGGGGAACAACTCGGCCGGCGCCCGATCGCTCCGCTACGGCAAGATGGTCGATCACGTCCGCGCGGTGGACGTCGTCCTCGACGACGGCACGCCGGCCCACTTCGGGCCGGTCGGCCCCGACGAGCTGGAATCGCTCTGCCGCCGGGAGGATCGCCTGGGGAACATCTACCGGACGGTCCGCGACACGGTCGATACCCACCGAGGAGCGATCGTCGCCCACTTCCCGCGGATCCTCCGCCGGGTCAGCGGGTACAACCTCGACGAGTTCATCCCGGGGCTCCCGTTGCGGGCGCCCGGCTTCCACGATGCCGACCCCTGGGCGTTCAACCTGGCCAAGCTGATCGTGGGGTCGGAGGGGACCCTGGCGGTCGTCACCGCCGCCGAGCTTCGGGTCGAGCCGGTTCCGCCGGCGCAAGGGCTGGTGGTACTGTCGTTCGCCACGATCCCGGCGGCGCTCGAGCGGCTCGGGGAGATCCTCGACACCGGCCCGGCCGCCGTCGAGATGGTCGATCGGATGATCCTCGACCTGGCCGCGGCCAACCCCGATTACGCCCGGTCGGTGACGTTCGCCGAGGGCTTGCCCGCGGCCGTGCTCGCGGCCCAGTACTACGCCAACTCGCAGGCCGAACTCGAAGAGCGGGCCCGGATCCTATCCGAGCGGTTCGCCGGCCGGCCCGGCGTGCTAGGCGTCCGCCAGAGCCTCACCGCGTCGTCGAAGGACGACTTCTGGAAGATCCGCAAGGCGGGCGTCTCGCTGCTGATGGGGATGGTGGGCGATGCCAAGCCGGTCGCGTTCGTCGAGGATACGGCGGTCGATCCCGCCCGCCTGATCGCCTTCTACGACCGCTTCATGCAGATCATCGCCCGGCACGGCACCCGGGGCGCCTGCTATGGGCACGCCGACGTCGGCTGCTTGCATATCCGGCCCGTGATCGACGTGAAGAACGCGGAAGGAGTCGATACCTTGCGGGCGATCTCGGCCGAGGTGGCCGACCTGGTCTGCGAGTTCGGCGGGTCGATGAGCGGCGAGCACGGCGACGGCCTGGCGCGCAGCAAGTGGAACCGGAAACTCTTCGGCGAGGAGGTCTATCGGGCGTTCGAGGCGATCAAGCACGCCTTCGACCCGGACAACCGGCTCAACCCCGGCAAGGTGGTGGCCGAGCCCGACCCCGGCGCCGACCTGCGGATCGGCCCCGAGTATCACGCGAGGGAGCCCGAAGCCACCGGGTTCGACTTCGAGGCCCAGGGCGGTTTCGCCCGCGCCGTCGAGATGTGCTCGGGCGTCGGCGCCTGCCGCAAGACCGCCACCGGGACGATGTGCCCGAGCTACATGGCCACGATGGACGAGCTGCACACCACCCGCGGCCGCGCCAATGCGCTCCGGCTCTTGATCTCGGGCCAGCTCGGCGGCGACGGTTATGACGACCCGACCGTCGCCGATGCGATGGACCTCTGCCTCCAGTGCAAGGCGTGCAAGACCGAGTGCCCGTCGAACGTGGACATGGCCAAGCTCAAGGTCGAATGGCTGCATCAGCGGTACCGGTCCGAGCTGGTGCCGATCGGCTCGCTGCTGATGGGGAACGTCCACCAGCTCAACCCGATCGGCTCGGCGACCGCGCCGATGGCCAACTGGACGTTGAAGCAGCCGCTCTTCCGGCGGCTCATGGAGGCGGTCGCCGGAATCGATCGGCGTCGGATCCTTCCCCTGTTCGCGCGGGACGATTTCCGGGCCTGGTTCCGGCGCCACAGGCCGGACGCCCGGGCCGGGCGGCTGGGCCGGGTCGTGCTGCTGGATGATTGCTTTACGACCTTCAATTCCCCGCACATCGGCCGGGCTTCGGTGGCCGTGCTCGAGGCGGCCGGCTACTCGGTCGAGCTGGCGGGCCTGGGATGCTGCGGCCGCCCGGCGATCTCCAAGGGGCTGGTGCCGCTGGGTCGTTCGCTGGCCCGGCAGAACGTCGAGAAGCTGATCGGCCCGGCAAGGGCCGGCGTGCCGATCGTCGGCATCGAGCCGAGCTGCCTGCTGACGCTCACCGATGAGTACCTCGACTTCCGACTCGGGCCCGACGCCAACGAGGTGGCGAGGGCCTGCCGCCTGATCGATTCATTCGTGGCCGACAGGGATCGCGTGCCCGACCTACCGCTCGGGGCGAAGGACGAATCGGCCCTCTTCCACGGCCACTGCCAGCAGAAGGCCCTCGTCGGCACGGCCGGCACGATGTCGGCGCTGGGGAGGATCCCGGGCCTGAAGGTCCGCGAGCTCGATTCGGGATGCTGCGGGATGGCAGGCTCGTTCGGCTACGAGAAGGGCCATTACGAGGTCAGCCAGGCCCTGGCCGAACGCGTCCTGCTGCCGGCAGCCCGGTCCGAGCCGAACTCGCGCCTGCTCGCGACCGGCTTCTCGTGCCGGAGCCAGGTCCATGGGCTGGCCGGGATCGAGGCGATCCACCCGATCGAGTTGCTGGCCGAGCGGCTGTTGCCCGGAAGCGGATCGCGGAGGCCCGGGGAGTAAGCGTCGGGCGACGGGTTTGCGGGCGCTCCCCCGATGGATTTCCCGCCTCGCGGGCATCCGGCGCTGTTACACTCATCCGCATGACCGACGTGACCCGCCTCCTCGAGGCCGCCGCGGGCGGCGACCGCCGGGCCGCCGCCGACCTGCTGCCGCTCGTCTACGACGAGCTGCGGAGGCTCGCCGCCGCGCGCATGGCCGCCGAGGCGCCCGGCCATACCCTTCAGCCCACCGCCCTGGTGCACGAGGCCTATCTCCGGCTGATCGGGCGGGGCGATGACCGGCGCTGGGACGGCCACGGGCACTTCTTCGCCGCCGCCGCCGAGGCGATGCGCCGGATCCTGATCGAGTCCGCCCGCCGCAGGCGCGGGCCGGAACGCGGCGGGGACGTCGCCCGCCGGGACCTCGACCCCGATCAGCCCGCGGCGGCGGCCCTTCCGACCGCCTGCTCGCCCTCGACGAGGCCCTCGACCGGCTCGCGGCCGTCGAGCCCCGGGCCGCGGAGGTGGTCAAGCTCCGCTACTTCGCCGGCCTGACCGTCGCGCAGGCCGCGAGCGTCCTCGGCATCTCGACGCGCACGGCCGACGGCGACTGGGCCTACGCGCGCGCCTGGCTCGTCACCGCCCTCCGCGACGATGAAGACTGAACGGGACCGGCCGTCCGTTCGGGAAAAAGTCCCGGCCTGGTTGCGCGTTTCGGCCGCCTCCCTCGCATTGGTGATCGAGACACCTTCCGACCCAGGGGGCTGGCCATGAGAGAACGCGACATCTTCGCCGCCGCTCGTGAGATCGCCGAGCCCGCGGCCCGTTCCGCCTTCCTGGCCCGGGCCTGCGGCGGCGACGCCGGGATCAAGGCGCGGGTCGAGGTGCTGCTGCGCGCCGAGGACCGGCCCGATAGCCTGCTCGACCGCCCGCCGCTCGAGCCCGTCGCCTCGGACACGCTCGCGCTCGAGCACGAGGCCGACGCGACGACCGTCGACGACGCGGCGCTGAGATTCCTCGGGCAGGCCGGCCGCCCCGACTCGCTCGGACGGATCGGCCACTACGAGGTGCTCCAGGTCCTCGGCCAGGGCGCGTTCGGGATCGTCTTCCGTGCGTTCGACGACATGCTCCACCGGGCCGTCGCGGTGAAGGTGCTGTCCTCGGAACTGGCCGCCACCTCGCCGGCCCGGAGGCGGTTCCTCCGCGAGGCCCGGTCGAGCGCCCAGGTGCGGCACGAGAACGTGGTGCAGGTGTACGAGGTCGGCGAACGGCCCTTACCCTACCTGGTGATGGAACTCATCCCCGGCGAGACGCTCCAGCAGCGGCTCGACCGGGCCGGGCCGCTCGACGTGCCCGAGGTCCTGCGGATCGGCAGGCAGGTCGCCGAGGGCCTGGCCGCGGCCCACGCCCTCGACCTGATCCACCGCGACATCAAGCCGGGCAACGTGCTCCTGGAGGGGGGCACTCACCGGGTGAAGATCACCGATTTCGGCCTGGCCCGCGCCGCCGACGACGCCAGCATCTCGCAGAGCGGCATCATCGCGGGCACGCCGATGTACATGGCCCCGGAGCAGGCCCGGGGGGATCGGATCGACCAGCGGGCCGACCTGTTCAGCCTGGGCAGCGTACTCTACACGATGGTGACCGGCAGGCAGCCGTTCCGGGCCAGCGGCACGCTCGCGGTGCTGAAGCGGGTCGCCGAGGGCACGCCCCGGCCGATCCGCGAGATCATCCCCGAGACCCCGCAGTGGCTGTGCGACATCATCGCGAAACTGCACGCCAAGCGGGCGGACGATCGCTTCCAGTCGGCCCGAGAGGTGGCGGACCTGCTGGGGCGATGCCTGGCGGAGATCCCGCTTCCCGGGGCGATCCCGGACCTGTCGGGGCTCGTATCGGCGTCCTCGGCGACGGCCCCGCCGGGCCTGGACCCACCCGAAGCCGCCCCGGCGACGGCATCCCGCCCGCCCCGATCCCGGCCGCACCGATGGGTCGCAGCCGCCGTCGTACTCGCCGCGGTGTCCGGCGGCTTCGGGCTCGCGGAGGCGACCGGCACGTCCGACGTCCGCGGCACGCTCATCCGCCTGTTCTCCCCCGAGGGCACGCTGGTCGTCGAGGTCGACGACCCCGGGGTCGTCGTCAGCATCGACGGCTCGGAACTCGTCATCTCCGGGGCCGGGGTGCAGGAGATCCGGCTGAAGCCCGGCGCCCACACGGTGCAGGCCCGCAAGGCGGGCAAGTCCGTCCCGGTCATCCCGGAGCTGGTCACCGTCGCGAGGAACGGCCGGCAGATCGTGCGGGTCAGCCGCGAGGCGCGGCCCGGCGAGGCGACGCCGGCCCCCGCCGCCGCGGCGGTCGAACCGCCGGACGCCGCGCTGGCCGCCGCGAGGGCCACCGACGCGGCCGCCTGGGAACGCTCGGTGTCGGGCCTGCCGGCGGTGGAGCGGGCGAAGGCCGTCGCCCTCCGGCTGGAGCAGCTCAACCCCGGCTTCGACGGCACGATCATCCCCACCATCGAGAACGGCGTGGTGACGGGACTCGAGCTGAACATCGACCGCATCACCGACATCGCGCCGATCCGCGCGTTCACCGGGCTGACGTCCCTCGCCTGCCATGGGAGCGACGCCTTCAAGGGCCAGTTCGTCGACGGCATGCGATCCACCGGCTACGAGCGGGGTCGGGTCCAGATCAAATCCGTCGGCAAGAGCCGCTTCGTCGACCTCTCGCCGCTGCGGGGCCTGCCCCTTACGAGCCTGAGCTGCTCCAATTGCAACGTCTACGACCTCACGCCCCTGAAGGGGATGGAGCTGAAGTCGCTCCACCTGCGCAGCACCCTGGTTTTCGACCTCTCGCCGCTGAAGGAAATGCCGCTGGACGATCTCGACTTCTCGTACACGAAGGTCGCCGATATCTCGCCCCTCCAAGGCATGAAGCTGACCAGGGTCGCCTTCGAGTTGACCGACGTTTTCGATCTCACTCCCTTGAAGGGGATGGCGCTGCGGCTCCTGAAAGTCGGGCGCAAGGTGACCGACTTGACCCCCATCTCGGGCTTGCCCCTGGAAGAGCTCACGTGCTTCGAAACCGGGGTGACCGACCTCTCGCCGCTGAAGGGGATGCCCCTGAAGTTGCTCAATTGCGAACGCACGCCCGTCTCCGACCTCGCGCCGCTGAGGGGCATACCGCTGAGTCGCCTGAACCTGGGTCGCACGAAGGTATCCGACCTGGCCCCCTTGCGTGGCATGCGACTGGTCAACCTGTCGATCCACGACACGGGCGTGTCGGACCTTTCGCCCCTGGAGGGCATGCCGCTGCAAGAGCTGAATTGCCGGGGCTCGAAGGTGACCGATTTGTCCCCCCTGAAGGGCATGCCGCTGACGTGGCTCTTCTGCGACCTCCAGCCCGCCCGCGACGCGGGAATCGTTCGCGGCCTCTCGACGCTGAAGACCATCAACGACCGCCCCGCGGCCGAGTTCTGGAGGGAGGTCGACGAGCAGGCTGGGCCCCGCTAGCCGACGAGGCCGCGGCGGCGGACGACGCCCGCGCGGGACCGGCCCGATACACTTCATCGGAAACCGTACGGCGATCGCCCCCCACCGAACCCGTAAACCTCGGGCGATGCCCTACCCCTCCACACGGTCCTCTTCGCCGTTCGTGCTGGGGATTCCCGCCGGGGCCGGACCGCCGCCGGCGAACGGCTCCATGTGAATCGACGCGTCCCAGACGGCCGGCACCGCCTCGCGGATGGCCGCCTTCACCCTGCCGCTCAGCCCGTGCGAATCCCGCAGGGGCAGCGTCGGATCGGCCTGGACGTGGAGGTCGACGAAGTAGCGGACGCCGAACTTGCGGACGCGGAGCTTCTCGGTCGCCAGCACGCCGCCGACGGCCCGGGCCGCCGACTCGACCCGCGCGATCAGGGCGGGGTCGGGCGCCCGGTCCATCAGGTCGAAGATCGCCGGCCGGAGCAGCAACACGCCATTCACGGCGATCACGCCGGCCGCCACCAGGGCGGCCCAGTCGTCGGCCGATTCCCACCCCGGCCCGCCCAGCCGGGCCACGGCGATGCCGACGAACGCCGCCAGCGACGTGAGCGCATCGCTGCGGTGATGCCAGGCGTCGGCCCGGACCGCCGTGCTGCCGACCTCCCGGCCCACGCTCGAAACCCGCCTCGAGAGGACCTCCTTGACCACCACGACGACCGCCAGCACGACCAGCGTGAAGGCCGACGGCATGTGGTGGGGCGTGAGGATCTCGCGGACCGCCGCCGTGGCGATGCCGACGGAGGCCCCCAGCAGCATCAAGGCGACCACCGCCGCCGCCATCGGCTCGGCCTTGCCGTAGCCGTAGGGATAATCGTCGTCGGCCGGGCGGGTAGTGATCCGCAGGCCCGCCCAGACAACCATCGACGAGAACAGGTCGGCCGACGATTCGACGGCGTCGGCGATCAGGGCGTAGGCATTGCCCAGGATCCCGGCCACCAGCTTGACGATCACCAGCAAGCCGTTGACGATCAGGCCGAGCTGCGCGGCCCGGATTCCCTTGTCGATGCCGCTCACGTCGGAATGGCCCCGCGGGTACCGGTCTGGAAAGGGCCCGATCGTACCGCAACCGGTGCGATCGAGGCGACACGGTTGCCGGGGGAGGGGCCGATGCCTATCCTTTCAAGGGATTGGATCGGACGCGGTCGCGCCGAGCCGGAGGGTTGGGGAAGCCGTGGGCAAGCCGTTTGACCGGGATCCGGAATTCCAACGCCTCCTCCGGGGCGACGACCATGTTGACCTCAGCCGCCTGGCCATGGAACTGGCCCGCGACGCCTACCCCGACCTCGACGCCGACCGATACCTCCGCCGGATCGACGACCTCGCCGGCCGGGTCCGCGACCGGTGCGCCGACGGCCTGAAGGCCAAGCCAATTTTGGGCCAGATCAACTGGGTGCTGTTCCACGAGGAGAACTACCGGGGCAACCAGGACGACTATTACGACCCCCGGAACAGCTACCTCAGCGACGTGATCGACCGCCGTGTCGGCATCCCGATCAGCTTATCGGTGCTCTACCTCGCCGTGGCCGAACGGATCGGCCTGGCGATGGCCGGCGTGAACCTGCCCGCCCACTTCGTCGTCCGGCTCCGCGAGGCGCCCCTGTTCGTCGACCCGTTCCACCAGGGGATCCTGCTCGACCGCGAGGGCTGCGCCCGGCGGGTCGCCGAAGTGACCGGCCAGGAAATCCGCACCCTGCCCGAGACTATCCTGGCCCCTTGCCCTCCCCGCGTGATGATCAGCCGAATGCTCCGCAACCTGAAGGCGACCTACCTCCAGCGCGAGGAATACATGGACGCCTTGCCGGTCCTCCGCCGCCTGATCGCCCTGGCGCCCGACGACCCCGAGGAACACCGCGACCTGGGAATCGTCTGCATGCACACCGACCGCCCCGGCGAGGCGGTCGCCCACCTGCAATCGTACCTCGACGCCCGGCCCGAAGCCGACGACCGCGAGACGGTCGCCCTGATCCACAAGGCCGCCTGGCGCGACCTGGCCCGGCGCAACTGAGCCGCGTAAGAGTGAATCGTTGTCCCCGATCACGAGCCTCGAAGCCGCCGGGCCCAGGATTTCAGGCGGCTCCGAAGGCGATCGATCCCCGGGGACGTCGCGCGGATCGGCAGGCCCCAGGGGCCAACGACGCCGGCCGTCCAGAGCGGCCGGGGCGAAAGCCGCAAGCCGCCAAATCGCCACGCTTCCAGCAGGTCGGCGTGGCGGGAATCAAGCAGGGCTAGCGCAGGCCCGTCTGAGGTCGCCAGCGACGGGCCCTGATAGGCCGCTTCCAGCGTCCCGAAGTAATCCACTCGGAAACCAGCCCGCTGCGCCCGGAGGCAAAAATCGAGGTCGCGGCCTTCGCCCGGGAAGGCGTCCGAATCGAAGCCGCCGAGGGCGCCGAAGGTCGATCGACGCGTCATCAGGCAGGCCGACGAGACCGCCAGGCAGGCCCGCTCTTCCCCCGAGAAATCGAACCGGCCTGCGGCCGCCTCGCACGCGAAATGGCCGCCGACCAGGCGGGGCCAGACCTGGAACCCCGCATGGCGGACCGACCCGTCGGGCCCCATTAAACGCAGGCCGACGGCCCCGCATCCGCGATCGGCCAGCAGGTGCAAGGCCATCGTCTGCAGGGCGTCTTTTGACTCGAGTTCGACCGCCCCGTCGAGGAAAAGCAGCAGGTCGATCCCGGGCTCCTCACGCCAATCGCCCGCCCCCACGACCCGAAGATTCAGGTCGTGTTCCTGGCGCCCCAGGGAGGCCCTGGCCCTCGCGCCATCGCCCTCGATCACGACCAGCAACGACGGCCGAGGATGGGCCTCCAGGGCCGTCAGTTTGATGCTGGACAGGGACCGAGTTGTCTCGCCCAGGACGAAACTCGAACCGGGGTAGAACCGCGGCACGAGTTCTTCGAGCATCGCCCGCCGACGCCCCGGCACCTCGGGCTTGGCGGACAGCTTCGCGGCCGTGCTGGAAGCCGTCCTCCGCCAGTAGTACAGGAAAAAAGGCAGGTGGACGGCCCGGACCTTCCCGGTCACGGCGACCCGCAGGAACAGGTCGTGATCCTCGCAGCCGTCGAACCGCGACCGGAAGAACTCGCCATCGCGCGCGGCGAGATCCAGCAGGTCGCGCCGGAGGAATGTCAGGTGGCAGGGCGTGTTGATCCTCAGCAGGGTGAACGGGTCGAACGGTGGCTTGGACAGGAAGTCGCGGACCTTCCTCGAACGGGCGTCGATCTTGGCCTCGTTCGAGAACAGCAAGTTGGCCCCCGGCGAGGCGGCCAGCCATCGGGCGAACAGGCCCAGAGCCCGGGGATGGATCAGATCATCATGGTCGAGCACGCCCAGGAAATCGCCCGTCGCGTGGGCGATCGCGACGTTCCGGGCCCCGCTGATCCCCCGGTTCGTTTCCAACTCGATGATGCGGATCCGGGGATCGCGATCGGCCCACTCGCGGGCGACTTTCAAGTGATCGCGCCGGGGGCTGGCGTCGTCGACCAGAATCAGCTCCCAGTGCGGATACGACTGGCAGCGCACCGACAGGATCGTCTCGCGGAGCAGGCCCGGGTCGGTCTGCCAGAGTGGGGTGAGCAGGGAGAACCGCGTCGCTCGATCGGCGAATTCGTTCGCCTCGGCCGCGAGAGCCCGGGCCAACTCTCGCGGATCCTGGCGGCCGACGTCGAGGATCCAGGGAATCCGGGCCAGGAATCGCGACTCCTCGGAGTCGCCCGCGATCCTGGCCCGGTATTCGTCGGGGTCGAGTTCGCCCATCCGATCAGATCGAAACCAGGTCCGACGCCTTGTCGACCACCAGCGACAGCAGCAGGGACCGCTGCTTGTCGCGGGTCTCGCCGATGGCGGTGACGTACACGGCCGGGTCGTCCTTCACGGGGCATTCGTGCTCGCAGATGCCGCAGCCGATGCACTTCTCGGGGTCGATGAACGGCCGCTTGAGTTCCAGCTCCTTGCCCCATCGGTCGGTGATCTTCACGTTCCTCGTGAAGATCGCCTTGGGGCTGACGGGGCAGACTTCCTCGCAGACGACGCAGGAGGTGTCCATCGCCCAGGGGAGGCACCGGCCCTGGTTGTAGAACGCGGTGCCCGTCTTGATCGGCCCGACGGCCTCGAAGGGGCCCACGCCCAGCTTCTCGGCGATCGAGATCTCGCGGATGGCGCCGGTCGGGCAGACCTGGCTGCAGAGCGTGCAGTTCAGCTCGCACCAGCCCATCTTGGAGATCATGATGGGCGTCCAGAGCCCTTCCAGGCCGGCCTCGAACGTGGCCGGCTGGAGCACGTTGGTCGGGCAGACGCGGATGCACTGGTCGCACTTGATGCATCGGCGGAGGAACTCGTCCTCGGCCACCGAGCCGGGCGGGCGGATCACCGCCTTGTTGAAGTTCTTCTTCACGCCGCCCGACAGCCGCGTCATCGGGAAGAAGATCACGCCGAACAGGCCGGCCAGGATCAACTGGCGGCGGCCGACCGTCGGGTTGGTGATCTCGCTGGCCTTGCGGGGCAGGAAGCGGAATGTCAGCGCGTCGTGCGGGCAATCCTCGATGCAGTTCAGGCAGACGAAGCACTCGCTCTTGCGGAGGTCCTTGTGCGGGTCGCTTGCCCCCTCGCACGACTTCAGGCAGAGGTCGCAATCGGTGCAGCGGACCGGGTCGCGGTCGATCCGCCAAATCGCGAACCGGCTGAAGATCCCGAGCAGGGCCCCCAGCGGGCAGATCGCCCGGCAGAAGAAGCGGGGGATCCACCAGTTGGCCACCAGGAAGCCGATGAAGATCAGGCCGACGACCCAGCCGTACCAGTATTCGCGGTTCTCGGTGAAGACGGCCGACGTCCCCTTCTGCACGGTCGGCAAGACGCTGGTCGTCAGCGATCGGACCGTCAACGCGATCGGGTCGAGCAGGCCGATCTGCAGCGACGCGTTATCCCGCTTCGCCTCGCTCGCCGAAGCCGCCAGGCCGTTGCCCACGGCCGAGACCAGCCGGCCGGGATGCACCGCGGCGCGGTCGTCCTCGCGATACGCCTCGGCGATCTTGCCCGGCGCATGCCAGGCGGTCGGCACGATCCAGAGGGCCGACATCGCCAGCATCACGGCCAGGATGTAGTACTTCAGGGCGTAGATCGGCCGGTAGCGGTTGACCTCGATGGCGTCCTTGATATTCCGGCGGGGCCGCAGGTTGCCGAAGATGTGGTGCAGGATGCCGAACGGGCACATCCAGTTGCACCAGACGCGGCCCAGGATCATCGTGATGGCGATGACCACGAGCCCCCAGACCAGGTTCCGGTAGATCGTATGGGTGGTCAGCGCCGTGGCGACGGCCACCAGCGGTGTCGCCTCCAGGAACAGCGACACCGGCCACCCCTTGAGGTAGCGGAGGTCGGTGATCACCAGGAAGAACAGGAACAGGCCCAGGGCCAGGGCCTCATAGGCGCGTCGGATGGCAACCATTCGGGGGCACCTTGGGGCGGGGGTCGGGCGGGTGGGTTGGCCGTCGGGGGCCGACTGTACGGCCCAGGAGCATGGATTCGGGCATTATCACCGGAAAACGATTCGCGATCCAGCCTTCATCCGGCGCTCGCCCGGACCAATCCCGCGGGATTCTCCGTTCGATGAGGGGACGGCCGGACGTATCGGGTTAAATTCCCAAGCCCGGCGGGGCAGGGTAAAGGGGGGATGGCGAAGGTGAACCGCCCTTACGCGCCCACATCGACCCCACCGGTCGGGCACGTGATCTGGGCGCGGCATGAGGGTCTGGTATATTTGTCAGAGGTTGCGCGAGGGACGTCGAACGCGGCCGATAGGACTAGGAGAGATCACCATGAGTCGCGCCAGAGTTCGTGGTGGCTTCACGCTCATCGAATTGCTGGTGGTCCTCGGCGTGATCTCCATCCTGATCGGCCTGGCCTTGCCCGCCGTCCAGCAGTCGAGGGCCGCGGCGCGGCGGCTCCAGTGTGCCAATAACCTCCGCCAGGTCGCGCTGGGGCTCCACGGCTGGTCCGCGGTCCACGATGCCTTCCCGGGCTCGGTTTCCACGGCGGAACCCTGCCCCCAGCCCCGGAACCCCGGTTGTTTTTATGCCTCGATCCAGACGAGGTTGCTGCCCTACCTCGACCAATCGCCCCTGTTCAACCAAATCAATATCCGATCGCCGTTTTGCGCCCTCGACCAGGATCAAAAGCCGACGCGTCCGGAGAACGCGACGGCGGCCCGGCATGTCCTATCGGTTTTCCTCTGCCCCGCCGATCCAAGGGCCGGGCCTTCGCCGCTCGGCCGCCTCAGTTATCGCGCCAATCATGGATTGGGCGGGCTGCGGAGTATCAGCCCGGGCGTGTACGTTTTCGCGGAATCGGGGCCCTTCGGCCGCTATACGGAACCCGTCCCCCTGGGCGCCATCCGCGACGGCCTTTCCCAGACGCTCGCCTTCTCCGAGAAGCGGATCGACACCGGATCGGGCCGCTATGATCCGTCGCGAGACTGGATTTCTACCGCGATCGGCCCGGGTACGCCCGATCAATCGCTTTTGATCTGCTCCTCGAAGTTGGACGAGCGCGCGGCCGTCCTGGATTCGGGGGCCACCTGGCTGATTGGCCTCGGGCGATATTCCCTGTTCTACACGTCGGCCCCGCCCAATACCCGCGTCCCGGACTGTGGCAGCAGCGAAGCGGGCGGCGTGTTCGCGGCCCGGAGCTATCACGATGGCGGGGTGAACGCCGCCCTGGCCGACGGCTCCGTCCGCTGGTTCTCGTCGTCGATCGCCACCGAGGTCTGGCGGGCCCTGGGCACGATCCAGGGGGGCGAGGTGATCGATCTCGGACCATGAGATATCGGCCGGGCTCCCACGCTCATGGCGCTGGCAAAGGTCGATTAACGGACTCGACGGTGGTCGTTGGGTCCGTTCGCCTCGGGGAGTTGGAAGGAGGATCTTCGCGATGAAGAGAAGGTTGATGACGGCCATGGGGATCGCTGCGGCCGTGATGGCCCTGTCCTATCTGGCACAAGGCCCCGGGCAGTCGGCCAGGGCCAAGTTTCAACTGGGCTGGAAGTGCTCGAGCGAGGGCGCGCTCGGATGCTATTATTGTCCCGGCAATCCCAGTCCAGGCGGCGCGGGTTGCGCCAGCGGGAACATCGGGTCGTGGGCCTGGGGCAAGTGTAAAGTCGCGAACAAGAGCGATGCCTGTTCAGAAACGACCCAGGTCTGCGGGGATTACATCCTTTGCGGGACGAACACGAAAGTCGGGGACTGCCTCAGCTTCCCGATCTGCATCGATTCGCCCCTTGCCGGGGACTGATCCGATCCGCTTGCATTTAAGGCCGGAGCTTCCCACGCCGCCCGTGTCCTTCGGGCGGCGTGGGAAGACCGTCTACCCGATCGCATCGAGAAATCGCAGGGAATCATGGATACAACACCCATCGAGATCGTTGCCGACCGCTTGGCGTGGCTGTTGAAGTCCTGGTCTTCGATCGAATGGCGGGTCCGCCTGGACTATAAGAACGTGAACTTTACGGAATCGGGCGGGGCCCATCTTTACAGCGCCTATACCGAGTTCGGGCACTATGTGGAGACGGCGGCCGGGCTGAGGCTCAGCGAGGAGGAACTTCAACTCGCCGACTCGAACACTGGTTCCATCAACAGGTATTACTGCGATGGAAAGCGTTGCTCCCACCTGTACCGCAAACGCGAACAGGCGCCGGATGAAGGGCAGGTTCGCATCAACCGGTTCTTCGGAAATGAAGAGACCGGCCACAGTCATCGTCCCGAGCCATTTCAATCGTTTTATTTCGGATTGCGATCGCTCGACAAGGCGATCCGCGAGGCCGAGTCGCTCGGCGAGGGGGTACACGCAAGCCG
Source organism: Isosphaeraceae bacterium (assembly GCA_046350035.1). Lineage (GTDB taxonomy): Bacteria > Planctomycetota > Planctomycetia > Isosphaerales > Isosphaeraceae > CALLYK01. The sequence continues at coordinate 64,201 of JAXMBD010000028.1, forward strand.
GCCCTGCGACCTTTTCTTACTTCGGAAAGAAACGGACGGTGGGTCGGTCGTCTATTTCCTGGACAGGGAGACCTCGGTCCCGCTGAAGGTGGTCCACTACGCGACTGAAGCCGATCGCCAGGCGGATCGGGTCCTGTTCGAATGGTCCGGCAAGGCCATCGAGCGTCGCGAAGGCTACCCGATCGTGCCCGCATCCGAACTGGTTCATTACCGGCACGAGCCCAATGGGTCGAGGGTCGTCCTCTACCATTGCCACTATAACGTCGAGGATTTCCGGCTCAACCAACCCCAGGATCCCGCCCAGTTCTGGCCGGTGATCACGCCGAAAATGAACGTCCTTGACATGGTAAACCGGAAGGCGCATTTCCCGAAGCGGTCGGAAACCTCGAAGCAAATCACCCAGGATGCCGGTTCCCGCCTCATCCCCGAGGAACGATCCATCCCCCAGGGGGCGATTTTCGTCGGCCTGGGTTTCGCGATGATCGCCGTGGCCGGTTGGCTCTGGTGGCGAAGGCGGGCGTGAAAGGAGGGTCGCCTCTCGTCGAACATCGATGAGCCCGGCCTAGGCGGCTTTGGCCTGCTAGGATGCGGCGGAACCGGTTGCGATCCGGCCTTTTCCGCTCCATCCCGGCGAATCGCCCAGAGGTCTGCCTGATGCTCCCCCGAAGCCGCAGGATCCTTTGTCTGATCGCGTGGATCGGCCCGATCCAGGCCCTTGATCTGAGGGCCCAGGAGGCGGCCCGCCCCGAATGGGCCTATTCGGCCGAGCAACTCCGCCCGTTCTGGTTGGGCCAGGTCATGGAGGGGGAGTCCGTCCTGTTCATCCGGGATGAACCGACCGGCGAAGCCCGCGCGTCGGTGTACTTCCCGATCCAGGAGATCTTCTCCGTCCGCAGCTCATCCGGCGAGGTCCAGTACGAGGAAGGCCGGGATTACGCCTGGAAGGCGGGTTCTCGGGAGATCCTTGTCCCCAAGGGTTCGCGGATCCCGACATCGACGCCCGGCTCGCTCCGCCGGCCCGCGAACAGCCAGCCGCATCGACTCACGCATCGGGACGGGAATGGGGAGATCTACTTCGGGGCGAAGCTCGAATACCACGACCTCCAGACGGTCGTCCGCTACTCGCACGAGCCCGGCCTCTGGAAAACTCCCGTGCCGAGGTTCGATCCGAAGGCCCTTCCTCGCACGATCGGCAAGCTCCGCGGCCGGGAGCCCCTGAAGATCGTCGTGCTGGGCGATAGCATCTCCACGGGATGCAACGCCTCGGGATGGGCGGGGGGCAAACCGTTCCAGCCGGCCTATCCGGAACTCGTGCGCCGGGCGCTACAGGAGGAGTTCAAGGGCCCGATTGATGTCGCCAACCTGTCGATCGGGGGCAAGGATTCGGCGTGGGGCCTGTCGATGGTGGGGAAGGTGGTCGAGGAGCGGCCCGACCTCGTCCTCGTGGCCTTCGGCATGAACGATTCCGCCGGCAGGCCCGCCGGGGATTTCCGGGAGAAGATCGCCGCGACCCTCGATGGGATCCGGCAGGGATGCCCCGAGGCCGAGTTCATCCTGGTCGCCACGATGGTCGGCAACGCGGGCTGGGTCGCGCTCAAGCCGGAGCTGTTCCCGCAGTATCGCGACGCCCTGGCGAATCTGTGCGGCCCGGGGGTCGCGCTGGCCGATGTCACTTCCATCTGGGCCGGGATCCTGGGCCTCAAGCAGGACTGGGATCAAACCGGCAACGGCGTGAATCATCCCAACGATTTCGGCCACCGCATCTACGCCCAGGCGATCTTATCGCTCCTGATCCCGGGTTCGGGGCGCGAGGAGTAGCCCGAGGGGGTGCGAGGCCGGCCGGGAAGGAACGGGGGCAAGATCGTCGCCATGACCGTCCAGGAAATCCTCGCCAAACTCGAATCCCTCGGCGATGCCGCGCGGCGCAAGCACAACACGAAGGCCGGCGCGCCGGACAACCAATTCGGCGTCAAGCTCGGCGACATCCGCGCCGTGGCCAAGAAGATCAAATCGGACCACGAGCTGGGCCTCAAGCTCTGGGACACCGGCAACGTCGAGGCCCAGCTCGTGGCCACGCTGATCCTCAAGCCCAGGGCCCTCTCCGCCGACGAACTCGACAGGCTGACCCGATCCGTCTCCTGCGCGCAGGTGGCCGACTGGCTGAACTCCTACGTGGTCGTGGAGCATCCCGAGAAGGAAACCTTGCGTGCGAAGTGGATGAAGGCGAAGGATCGCTGGGCCGCCCGAGCGGGCTGGCATTTCACCGCCAGCCGCATCAACAAGGGGGGCGAAGGCCTCGACCTGGCCGCGCTGCTCGACCGCATCGAGAAGGAGATGCCGAAGGCGTTACCCGAAGTGCAGTGGACGATGAACAACACGCTGGGCGCGATCGGCATTCATCAACCCGACCTCCGCGAACGGGCGGTCGCCATCGGCGAGAAGATCGGCCTGTATCGCGACTGGCCGGTGTCGAAGGGCTGCACCCCCCCCTACGTGCCGGTGTGGGTGGAGGCGATGGTGCAGCGGCAGGGCTGAGGAGGGCGCCCCAGCACGTCATCGTTCGACAAGGGGCTCGCGTCGCGGCTTTTCCCGACGGAGTCTGGAGGCCAGTGCGCACGCCATCCCGATTCCGAGGCAATCGATCAGGACATCGAGCGCGTTCCCCCCTCGGCCGGGAACGAACGTCTGGTGATACTCGTCGGAGATCGCGAACAGCACGCCGAACCCGGCCGACAGGGCGAGGTTCCGCCCGGGTTTTTCGGGGGAGACTCGGCCCATCGCCGCATTCGTGAGCAGGGTCAGGATTGCGAATTCGGTGGCATGCAAGCCCTTGACGATCGCGAACCAGCCATAACCCCAGAAGACGGCGAATCGCCGCATGTTCGCTTCGTCCCGGATAATGTGATCGGAGAACCAGGCGAGGAACTCGCGGGTGAAGATCACTCGGCTGGATGAGGCCGCGATCAGGCCGCACCAGACCAGTGCAGCCAGGATGGGCCACAAGGCCCGCAGAGCGGACGGCTTCTGGTGTGCGTGTTCGGCCGTCGGTATTTCCGAGGCATCCCCCATCATCCCGGGGGTTGGGGCTTTCGTCGACGACGGGACCAGTCATCGGCCCGGGCCAGCAGGCGGCCCAGCGGAAGGACGAACCCCGGGAGGAGGGGCGATTCGTAGGTCTGGGTTTCGCCGATCACCGTGGCGACCGGTCCCTGCGGTCCGGGCCTGTAGACGGTCAGGGTCCGGCGGAATCGGTCGATCACCCAGTATTCGAGCACGCCCGCCGCGAGATACTCGTCCCGCTTCTCCTGGTAGTCGCGGACGGCGTCGCGGCGCCTCCCCGAGACGAACTCGATCACGATGGCTGGGACATCGGCTTGCTCATTCGGTGTCCGACCCAGGCCGACCCAGATGACCCGATCGGCCCTCCGGCGGTTGGAATTGCCGGCGACGTGTCGCTCCGGGAGCGTGGCGTCCAGGAGGCTTCGGCCCGGCTCGTCCTCGGCATAGCGTCGAAGCAGGTATCCGAGTTCGTCATTAGGGTCAGCTTCGGCCGGCCCGGCGATAGGCGTCACGACAAGGAATCCCCCGATCAATTCGTACCGATAGCCGTCCTGCCAGCTTTCGGGCGGGCAGGAGTCGAACTCCTCGGGGGTGAGGCGGATCCCCGCACTGGCGGGCCCGAGGCGGCGGGGGATCACGCGGGTCTCGGCGATCGCGCGGCTCATTCCTGGGCTCCTGCGCGGGCGGCGCTGGCCGGGATCAGACCGTGATCTCGCTCGTCCACTGGGGCTTCCAGTCCTGCCCCAGGCCCCGGGCGATGACCTTGTCGAGGTAGACGATCTCCGACCGGTCCTTCTCCAGCAGCTTGGCCACGCACCAGCTATCGACGGCCGTGTGGTCGATGCCGACGACCATCGTGTCGGACTTCTTCACGTCGTTCAGGCTGCCGCCGGTCGGGCCGTTGCGCATGAGCAGCTTGCGGCCGTCGGCGATCACCAAGGTCGGCTTCATCATCAGGGCGAAGTCGGAGATGATGCCGTGGATGTTCTGGTGGAACTGGTTGCGGGGGTTGCCCAGCAGGCCGTACCAGTTCTTCATCGTCACGCTGGCCTTGCAAAGGTTGTGGTCCTTCACCGGCGCGATGCCGATGACCTTGGTCGCCTCGCGGAACGGCCGGTAGAACATCTTCCAGGTGTCGGTAATCGTCTCGCCGCCGACGTGGAGCTGCTCAAAGTAGCTCTCCTTGGGCAGCATCACCTCGGCGCCGGCGCGCTGGCCGGCCTCGCCCACCTTGGTCTTGAAGAAGCAGCTCTCGGGGTTGTTGATCGGGTTGTCGGCCAGGATCACCTTGCGGGCGCCGGCGCCCAGGCAGAGCTTCACCATCGCCGCGACGGTGTCGGGCTGGGTGGTCGCGGCCAGGTCGGGGTTCTTGTCGAAGGCGACGTTCGGCTTGAGGACGACGATGTCGCCCTTCTTGATGAACTGGTCGATGCCGCCCATCTCCATGAGCGCCGCCTTCACCATCAGCAGGGCCTGGTCCTCGCGGGCCTGCAGCTCCTCCTCGGGCGTGGCGTATTTCGACGGGTCGATCGGGGCCGAGCGGACGGCCACCATCGACGGCTTGCTCGCCGGCAGCTTGACGCTGTAATCCTTCAGCTTGACCGGCGCCGGCGGCTCGACGCCCACCATCCCCCATCGGTCGCGGATCACCAGGCCGGCCCCGATCGCCGCGCCACCGGCGATCGCCAGTCCGCCGACCTGTCGGGCGAACTGGCGGCGGTCGACCGGTTGTTCGGCCGGATTCACCCCGCCCAACCGCTCCAGGTTCCGAAGCTGAGTCCGGGTCAACTTCTCGCTCATGGGAGGCTCCCAGGTAAGGGCGGGGAGATATCGGCTCGACTCGGGACGATTACCCTTCCGGATTCTCGCCGGAAGGGGCGGGGGCGTTGTCGGGCGGGATGTACGGGGACTGCGCGGGCAGCGCCTTGGCGAAGGCCCGGGCGAAGGCCTCGGCCTTATCCACGCCGGGGGCGCCGTTGGCCCCCGCGAAGGCGTTCCCCTTGGCGAAGACGACATCGATCAGGCCGAAGTTGCTGACCACCATCATCTGATCGGCCCCTTCGGCCTCGATCTTCTTGATCTCGGCGCCATTGTCCTTCGCCGAGGCCGCGTATTTTTCGAACAAGGCCTTCGCCTCGTCGGCGGTGGCACAGGAGTGCAGGAAACCCTGCCAGGAGGCGTTGCCGTCGGTGTAGTCGGTCAGGAACACGTCCGAGAGGAAAGAGTATCCGAAGACGTCGGCGGCGGCGTACTTGGGTTCGCCGTGCTTGGGCTGCTTGGGCAGCAGGGCGAAGATCTCCTCGGGGCCGGCCTTGGGCTTCGGGGGGGCGGCGGCGGGGGCTTCGGAGGACCGGGTCGCGGCGAGGGCCGGGTCGATCGACGCCTCGATCTTGCGGGCGATCGCGGTCACGAACTCGGTGAACTTCGGGTCATCCCGGGTCGAAACGAGCTGGATGTAGTACTTGTCGAGGTAGAACAGCGTGCTGCCGCTGGCCGCGTAGCCGTCCTTCCCCACGGCGACCGGCGTGAAGTTGTCGTCGGGCTTCTCGGAGCCGTACTTGCCCAGGGCCTTCAGGGCGTTGCCCAGCTCGAAGATATAAAGCTGGACTTCCTGCGATTCGTCGCCGGTCGGGTGGTAGAAGGTGTAGGCCATGCCCTTCACGTCGTAGAGCAGGAAGCTCTCGGCGCGGCCGTCGATCTTCTCGTAGAGGTTGTCGGCGTTGAAGGTCTCGAGGTGCTTGCCCTCCATCACGCCGATCGACCAGCCGGCCGGGATGTCGGCCAGGGGCAGGAGCTTCGCCAGGGGCTTCTGGGGGGCCGGCACCGTGGCCATCTCGGAATCGAGCACGGACGTCGGCAGGCCGTTCTTGGGGGCCGCGCCGGCGGCCGGGGCGCCGCCGGCGATCATGACCGACGGGGCGTTCTTGGCCACCAGCAATTCGACGGGCGTGGCGGTCAGGTCAAGCAGTTGCTGGGGCGCGTCGATTTTGGCCCACTGGTGCGCCGGGCCGAGTTGTGCCTCCAGCTTCTTGATCGACGCGACCAGGTTGGGCGAGGCGCCGCCGATCTCGTTGATCGCCGAGACGATCGCCTTGTCGAGGTCTTTCAGGCCGTTGGCCAGGGCCCGCCGCTCCTCGTCGAGGCGGACCTGTTCCTTCTTGAGGGCCTGGTCGACCTCGCGCAGGTCGTTGTAGCCGCGGCCCTGCTCCATGACCGACCAGGCCCGGTTGGGGTCGAACTCGTAGCGGTTGGCGTCGAACGTCCGGCTCTTGAGCGTCAGGGCGCAGAAGATCGCCGGGATGCCCATGACCAGCATCATGCCGACGACCACCGACGCCAGCGAGGGCGGCTGGAACGACCGGCCCCGTCGGGTCCGCAGGTAGTTCAGGCGGCCGAGCACCAGGAAGGCCAGCGGAGTCGTCGCATAGGCGAACGCCGAGGCCAGGAAGGCCACGGTCATCCAGGGGTCGGACCCGATCTGCTCGCCCAATCGTTCCCACCAACCCATCGGCCGACCCTCCCCGAACGCACCGCCCGCGGGGACCACCCAAACGGAGGACCCGGGCGGGCGTTGGGATTATAACCCGGGGCCTGCGCCAGCGGCAATTAAGCCGGAGCCGTGCCGAGTGTGGGATAGTCCGTATAGCCGCGGTCGTCGCCGCCGTAGAACGTGCGGACGTCCCAGGGATTGAGCGGGGCCCCGATCCTGAGCCGATCCACCAGGTCGGGATTGGAGATGAACGGCCGGCCGAAGACGATGGCGTCGGCCCGGCCGTCGCGGAGGCCGCCTCGGCCGTATCCCGGGTGAATCCGCCCACCGCCAGCAAGGTGCCCCGGTAGATCGGCCGGAGCAGGTCGATCGGGTTGAACGGCGGCGCGGCCCCCCGGCCGTAGCCGCCGTTGTAGCCGACGTGCAGATAGGCCAGGCCCAACGGGCCCAGCTCCCGGGCGAGGTAGGTGTACGTCGCGGCGGGGTCGTCGTCGTGGATATCGTTCACCGTGAAGCCCGGCGCGATCTTGATCCCGACCCGGTCCGCGCCCCTCACCTCGCAAAGGGCCCGGAGCACCTCCAGGGTGAACCTCGACCGATTCTCCACGGAGCCGCCGTAGGCGTCGGTCCGCGTGTTCGACCCGGTCACCTGGAACTGATTCGGGAGGTACCCGGTCGCCGCGTGCAACTCGACGCCATCGAAGCCGGCGACGATCGACAACTCGGCGGCCCGCCGATATTCCTCGACGACCCCGGCGATCTCCGACGTCTCCAGGGGGCGCGGGACCTCGAATGGCTCCTTGCCGTCAAACGTGTGGACCATCCCCGAGACGGCGATCGGCGACGGGGCCACCGGCAAGGCGTGGCCCGGTAGCAAGGACGAGTGCGAAACCCGCCCCGCGTGCATCAACTGCACGAAGATCCGGCCGCCGGCCTCGTGGACCGCATCGGTCACCTCCCGCCAGCCGGCCGCCTGATCGTCGTCGTGCAGCCCGGGCGGGTAGGTGTAGCCGCGGCCCATCGGGCTGGGATGCGTCCCCTCGGTGAGGATCAAGCCGGCCGAGGCCCGTTGCGCATAGTAACGGGCCATCCGGGCGGTCGGCACGCACCGCTCATCGGCCCGGATCCGCGTCATCGGCGACATCACGACGCGGTTGGGAAGCTCCAGGGGCCCCACTTTCAAGGTCGAGAACAGCCCAGGTCGCTCGGACATCATCGCGAATCTCCCGGCCACCGCGAATCGGCCGCGAGGCCGGGGGAGCCTACCGGATGCAGGCCACCCCCGCAACCCTTGCCGACCGCGAAAGAATTCGCGGATTCCGCTGGACTCGATCTCGGGTGGGCGGATAGCATCCATCGGAACGCTAAAGAATTCGCGGACCGCGAGGGATGAGATCGATGGCGCGACCCCCGTCCGACACCCTGACCGAGCGGGAGGCCCAGTTGATGGCGGTGCTGTGGGACCGGGGCCCGGCGACGGTCGAGCAGGTCCGCGAGGCGGTCGCCGACCCGCTGGCCGATTCCACGGTCCGCACAATGCTGCGGATCCTGGAAGCCAAGGGCTATGTCGAGCGCGACCTGGCCTCGCGGGCCCACGTGTATCGGCCGGTCGTCGATCGCAGAAATGCCCAGCGGTCGGCCGCCCGCAAGCTGGTCGATCGCCTGTTCGACGGCTCGGCCGCCGTGCTGGTGCAGCGGTTGGTCGAGGACCGGCAACTGGATGCCCAGCAGATCGAGGAGCTGCGCCGGATCCTGTCCCAGAACGCCGTTTCCGCCCCGTCCCCCCCCAGCCGATCGCGAGGTGGCCGATCATGAACCTGACGTTCGACGCGGGCCCGGCCCTGGCCTTCGGGATCGACCTGGCCGGCAAGACGATGGCCCTGCTGACCGTCGCGTGGTTGACCCATCTGTTGCTGGGCCCTCGCCGGGTTTTGCTTCGTTCGGCCCTCTGGAATGGGTGCGTGGTCGGCTTGCTGACTCTGCCGATCGCGGTTCTGGCCATCCCCAACCGGCCCTGGCCGGTCGAGGTGGACCTGCCCAACTTCGGGCCGTCGGCGGCGGAGGAGCCAACCCTGCCGATCGTCATGGAGCCGGGCAAGCTGATGCATGTCACGACCCTACCGGAACCACCGCAAGTTCAGGAACCGCCGGCCCTGCCCGTTCCGATCGGGCCGATGCCGCCGGTGCCCGTCCGGCTCGATTGGGGCCTGGCGGCGATGGCCGCCTACGGCCTGGGCGTGATGCTGATGCTCGCGCGGCTGGCCCTCGCCTGGCTGGCTTTGATCCGTTTGCGAAGGCGATCGGTACCGGTCGAGGACGCCGCCTGGCTGGAATCGCTCGCCCGTTGGAGGGATCGGATCGGCTATCGAGGATCGATCGACCTCCGGACGACGACCCGCCCGCTGGCCCCGCTGGCGTTCGGCTGGATTCGGCCCACGATCGTCCTGCCGGTGGACCTGATCGAGCCGGCCAAATCGTCGGCGATCGATGCGATTTTGCTGCACGAGTTGGGGCATCTCCAGCGGAACGATTACGCCTGGAATTTCCTGCTCAGGCTGTCCGAGGCGATCTACTGGCCGTTGCCCCTGGCCTGGCCGATGACGAGGGTCGTGGACGGCGTCCGCGAACGGGCGTGCGACGCCTTCTGCGTGTACTGGATGGGCAATCACTCGGCCGAATACGGCGAGATTCTGGTGGATGTGGCCTCTCGGCTGTCGAAGGGGCCAACCGGTGCGCTCGGCTTGTCGATGGCCCGGAGCCATCGTTTGGGGGGGCGTCTGATGGACCTATCGAAGACGGTCGGCCGGGCCACTTGCCGGCCGAGGTTTGAAGTGCGGATCGCGGCGGTTGGCGCGATGCTGGCGGCGGTGATCCTGGTCGGGCCGCTCCGGCAGGGGATTCCGGCGGTTTCAGGGGCGGTCATGATGACGGCCGTGGCCCCGGGTCCGGCGGACGATCCGCCCCTTCCGGTGGCGGATCCGGCCCCGCAAGAAGCCCCGGCGAAGGAACAGGGGAAGGCCAAGAATGAAGGGCAGGAGCGTGCCCTGGAGAAGGGGTTCGGGCCGCTGGGCGAAGCAGTGGACGAGCAGTATCGGGTCGTGGTCGCCCCGGTCCGGCGGGGGGATTATCAGGAGCAGGTCGCCGCGCAGTGCGTCCTGAAAGAGCGGGATTCGGCCTGGGTGGTCGCCAGGGACTCGGGCGATGTCCTCGAATTGATGGTGAACTTGGGGGATAACGTGCAGAAGGACCAGCCGATGGTCCGTTTCCGGCCCGCTTCCAGCGACAAGGCGGTGACGCTTACATCCCCCCTGACGGGGATCGTGGCGAGGATCGATGCCAGGGTCGGCCCCTCCAACTCGCAGAACCGAAACCTGATCGAGGTGACCGATTCGAGCGAGATGATCGTCTCGGCCCAGGTCCACGAGGCGTTCGTGCCGAAGATCCGGCGCGGCCAGGCGGCCATGGTGGAAATCATCGGGTTCGACGAGGCGTTTCCCGCCAAGGTCACCCTACCGCCCCTGGCGATCGACCCCTCCAGCAAGACCGGCGAGGTCACCCTCGGCGTGCCCAATCCGGACGGGAAGCTGGTGCCCGGGATGTCGGGCGAGGTCCGCCTGCTCGGCAGGACCTATCCCGGGGTCCTGCTCGTGCCGGAAGGCGTGATGTATGCGGGGGGTGTGGCTATGCAGAATGGTCGGCCGACCTCGGTCCTCCTGCACCGATACCGGAAGGGCCAGGAGGGGGAACCGGCTCGTTTCGAGCCGATTCGAGTGAAGGTGAGGGGCTCATACGAATCCGAATGGGCGATCGATCCCGGCCAGGGTTTGAACGAGGGGGATCTGATTGTCCTGTCGAGCATGCTCTATCGATCGGGGAAGCCGACCGCTGGCGTTATGCCATCGGTCCTGAACGGCGATAAGCCGAGGTCGCTGCAAGTTCGGCAGCTCACCGTGGAACAGGTCAAGCTGCTTCGGGAGGAAGGAGGAGGCGTGGGCGGCTTTTTCGGCGGGACGGGCGGCATGGGAAGTGGCGGCATGGGAGGTGGCGGCATGGGAGGTGGTGGCTTCAGATGATCCCGAATCACCCCCATCATGACCCTAAGCAGCGGCCGACCGGCGCCCGGTATCCGTCCAGGACCCCGGGCAGTTCCCGGGACACGTCTTCGGCCGCGCCGGCGCGTTCCCCGGCGGGGGTATAATGTCCGGTCGAGGAGGTGCCCCATGCCGGTCCATGACTGGTCGCGCGTCGAGGCGGGACTGTTCCATCACTTCCACCATTCGTGGATCGAGGAGCTCCAGCGAGCCCTCAACGCCCGGATCCTGCCGCCGGACTTCTACGCCATGGCCGAGCAGTTCGCGGGCGGTTTCGGGCCCGACGTCCTCACCTTGCAGGGCGGCGATCCGCAGGGATCCGCCTGGCTTCCAACCGGCCGCAATCCGGGCGAGGGGAACCTGGCGCTGGCCGAGCCGCGACTGGCCGTCTCGGGCGAGACCGCGATGGAGTTCTACCGTCGCAAGCAGGCGAGCGTGGTGGTCCGGCACGTCAGCGGCGATCGCGTGGTCGCGATGATCGAGGTCGTCACGCCCGGCAACAAGAACAGCCGACCCGGCGTCGAGTCGTTCGTCCGCAAGGCGGGCGAACTGCTCGAACGGGGGATCCACCTGCTGATCCTCGACCTGCTACCGCCCGGCCCGCGCGATCCGCGCGGGGTTCATGGCCTGATCTGGGAGTACCTGGAAGGGGTCGAAGTTCCTGTGCCCGAGCGGCCGCTGACGCTGGCGTCGTACGAGTCCGACCTCGCGGTACGGGCGTACGTCGTCCCCGTGGCGGTGGGCGACCCGCTGCCCGACATGCCGTTGTTCCTGGCGCCCCGGGGCTGCGTGGAGGTGCCGCTGGAGGAGACGCACGGATCGGCTTTCGCCGCCTTCCCGCGACGCTGGCGGCCGATCCTCGAGCGGCCCTGACGAGGCCCGACCCGACTCAGGCCAATCCCGTGATGTGCCCCGAGGCGTCCACGTCGATCCGCTCGGCCGCCGGCCGGTGGGGTAGGCCCGGCATGCGGACGATGTCGCCGGTGAGCGCCACCAGGAATCCGGCGCCGGCGGCGATCTCGATGTCGCGGACGGTGATCGTGAACCCCTTCGGCCGGCCCCTCAGCTTGGCGTTGTCCGACAGGGAATCCTGCGTCTTGGCCATGCAGATCGGCAGGTCGCCGTAGCCGAACTTGCGGGCCCGGTTCAGCTTCGATTCGGCCGCCGGCAGGATCGCCACGCCGTCGGCGCCGTACATCCTCGTGGCGATCGCCTTCAGCTTCTCCTCGGCCGGGATGCCCAGCGGGTAGAGCGGCTGGAACGGGGTGACATGCCCCCGGGTCGCCTCGACGACCATCTCGGCCAGGTCGATCGCGCCGGCACCGCCCTGGCCATACACGTCGGCCGTGGCGCAGGGGACGCCGCGCTCCTTGCAGAAGGCGTGGATCACGGCGATCTCGTCGTCGCTGTCCTCGCCCCGCTTGTTGATCGCCACCAGGGTCGGCTTGCCGAAGTTGCGGGCGGCGTCGAGGTGCGCGGCGAGGTTGTCCAGGCCGCGGTGGACCGCCCTCGGATCGGCGTGGGTGAGGCCGTCGAGCGGGGTGCCGCCGTGCATCTTGAGGGCCCGGACGGTCGCCACGATCACGATCGCGGCCGGGTTCAGGCCGGCGGACCGGCACTTGATGTCGAAGAACTTCTCGGCCCCGAGGTCGAAGGCGAAGCCGGCCTCGGTGATGGCGTAATCGCCCGTCGCCAGGGCCATCCGGGTCGCCAGAACCGAGTTGCACCCGTGCGCGATGTTGGCGAACGGCCCGCCGTGGACGAACGCCGGCGTCCCCTCGCGCGACTGCACCAGGTTGGGCATCAGGGCGTCGTTCAGGATGGCGCACAACGACCCGGTGATCCCCAGCGAATCGGCCAGGATCGGCAACCCCTGGCGTGAGAACCCCAGCAGGATCCGGTTGAGCCGGGCCTTCAGGTCGGCGCGGGAGTCGGCCAGGCAGAGGATCGCCATGATCTCGCTGGCGGCCGTGATGTCGAAGCCGGTCTCGCGGACGGTCCCGCCGGCGCTCGGCCCGCCCAGGCCGATGACGATCTTGCGGAGCGCCCGGTCGTTCATGTCCAGGCAGCGCTTCCAGAGGACGCGGCCGGGATCCAGGTCGGTCTCGTCGAAGTGGATCCGGTTATCCATCACGGCCGCCAGCAAATTGTGCGCGGCCGTGATCGCGTGGAAGTCGCCGGTGAACTGGAGGTTGATCGTGTCCGAAGGTTCGAGCCGGCTGGCCCCGCCGCCGGTCGCCCCCCCTTTGCGGCCGAAGACCGGCCCCATCGACGGCTGCCGAAGGGCCAGGTTGGCCCGCTTGCCCAGTCGCCTGAGCCCCTGCGCCAGGCCGATCGACGTGGTCGTCTTCCCCTCGCCGGCCGGCGTCGGGGTGATCGCCGACACCAGGATCAGCTTGCCGTGGGCCTGCCGCTCGGCGGCGTGCGCCAGCGCCTCGAGCCGGACCTTGGCCTTGTCGCGGCCGTAGGGTTCGAGGTGTTCTTCGGCGAGTCCCAGGTCGCGGGCGACATCGAAGATCGGTCGGAGGCCGGGCGGCTCGGTCGTGGGCATCGGTGGGGAACCCTTGAAGGATCGTCGACGGGCGGGACGATTTTAGCCGATCCAACACGCCTTTTGGCAGGGCGATGCCGCTAATCGACAGCGTGCCCCCGGAAAAAGGTGTCAGGAACCTTTTTCAAGGGGGGCGTCGCCGACCGGACCGGTTTCCCCGGGGGATCGCCCGAGGGCCATGGCGTAGGCGGTGGCGTAGGTCCGGCAGTGGGCGATGGAGATCATCACGTCGGACACCCCCCGGGCGACGGCCACGTCCCGGGCCGCGCCCCGGACTCGCACCTTGGGCGGCCCGCCCGCGTCCGAGCGGACCTCCAGGTCGGTGCCGGCGATCCCCCGGCCCCAGCCGGTCCCCAGCGCCTTGAGGATCGCCTCCTTGGCCGCCCATCTCCCGGCGAAGTGCTCGATGGCGTGCTTGCGGGCCTGGCAGTAGTGGATTTCCCGGTCGGTGAACACCCGGCGCAGGAAGAGTTCGCCGTGCTGCTCGATCATCCGGCCGATCCGCGGGCATTCGACGATGTCGGTGCCGATTCCCAGGATTCTCATGCGGGGAGGCACTCCGGCGGGCCGGGGCGAGGTGGGGGGGAGCCCTGCCCAACCAGTCTAACCGGCCCCGGCGGGACGCCACCACGCGCCCGGCGGCCATTTCCGGGTGCCACATCCGGTTCGATCCTGTACACTTCCGGATGCCGACGGGGCGGGCGGACGGATGCCCCGGCCACGCCGACGGGATCGGAGTGACACCCCTTGTCCAAGCTGTTCGAAGACCTGACCCCCGCCCAGCGCGAGGCGGTCGCGCACCGCGACGGGCCGATGCTGGTCCTGGCCGCCGCCGGCTCCGGCAAGACCCGCGTGATCACCCGTCGGATCGCCCACCTGATGGAGCAGGGGGTCCGCGGCCGGAACATCCTGGCGCTGACGTTCACCAACAAGGCGGCCGGCGAGATGAAGGAGCGGATCGAGGCGATGGCGCCCGATTCGGGGGCCTGGGTCGGCACCTTCCACGGCCTCTGCGCCCGCCTGTTGCGGATCTACGGCGAGAAGCTGGGCCTGGCCCGCGGATTCACGATCTACGACCAGTCCGACCGCGTCCGCGCCATCAAGGACGCCATGGAGAAGCTGGGCGTCGACGAGTCGGGCGTCACCCCCGAACGGGTCGAGGCGCTGATCAGCCGCGCCAAGAACGACATGATCGGCCCCGAAAAGATGGCGAAATGGGGCGACGCCGACCACGTCGCCGCCGTCTCGGCGAAGGTCTACAAGGTCTACGAGGAGCGGCTCAAGGCCAGCTCGGCCGTCGATTTCGACGACCTCCTCCTGCACATGGTCACGATCCTCCGCCAGCACGCCGACGTCCGGGCCGAGCTCGACGCCCGTTATCGATACATCCTGGTGGACGAGTACCAGGACACCAACCGCGCCCAGTACGCGATCGTTCGGGCGCTCTCGCGGGATTTCCCCAACCTCTGCGTCACCGGCGACCCCGACCAGTCGATCTACGGTTGGCGGGGGGCGAACCTGAACAACATCCTCGAATTCGAGCACGACTACCCCGGCTGCAAGGTCGTGAAGCTCGAAAGGAATTACCGGAGCACCAAGAATATCCTCCGGGTCGCCGATGGCCTGATCCGCCACAACGTCCGCCGCAAGCAGAAGGCCCTGCTGACCGAGAACCCCGAAGGGCAGCCGGTCGAGCTGACCGCCTACGGGACCGAGACCGAGGAGGCCCAGGCGATCGCCGCGAGGATCGCCGGGATGGTCCGCGACGGCGACCGGAGCTTCCGAGACATCGCCGTCTTCGTCCGCATGACGGCCCTCACCCGCGGCCTCGAATCGGCCCTGCGCTCCGCCCGGATCCCCTACCAGGTGGTCGGCGGCGTCTCGTTCTACGAGCGGGCCGAGATCAAGGACGTGATGGCCTACCTCAGCCTGCTGGCCAACCCGAAGGACGACCTGGCCTTCCTCCGCGCCGTGAACGTGCCGGCGCGGGGCATCGGCAAGACCACCCTGGAACACCTGGGCGCGCGGGCCGAAGCACTCGGGATCCCCCTGCTGGCGATGGCCCGCGAGGCGAACGCCGTCCCCGGGATCAAGGACAAGGCCGCCCGGGCCCTCCGCGACTTCGGCCTCCTGATGGACGAGTTGACGGCGGTCCGCGACCACCCGGCCGAGGAGGTCATCCGCAAGCTGTTGAACCTCTCGGGCTACCACAAGTTCCTGGAGAAGGACGACAAGGACGGCAACCAGGATCGCCTGGCCAACATCGAGGAACTCGTGTCGGCCGCCCGCGAGTTCGACCGGGACCACCCCGGCGGCGGCGTGATCGACTTCCTCGAAGAGGTGACGCTGGCCTCGGCGGTCGACCGCTGGAAGGACGACGGCGGCTCGGTCACGCTGATGACGATGCACGCGGCCAAGGGGCTGGAATTCCCGGTCGTTTTCATCCTCGGGATCGAGGAGGGAATCCTGCCGCACTCCCGGGCCCGCGACGACGAGTCCCAGCTCGAGGAGGAACGCCGCCTGCTGTTCGTGGGGATCACCCGGGCCCGCCAGGAACTCTACCTGAGCCAGAGCCGGATCCGCGAATTCCGGGGCCAGCGGTCGGCCACCATCGCCTCGCGATTCCTCTCGGAACTCCCCGAAGATTTCCTGGAAGTCCGCGAACGGGGCGGGTTCGGCGACTTCTCGGGCGGCTCGACGCCGAGGCGCCCCGCCGTCGAATCGCGCCCGGCAGGGCGTTTCCAGTTGACCACCGCCGCGAGCCTCGCGGGCGCCGGCGCCGGCCCGCCCGCGCCGGCGGGATCCATCGACGCCCTGCGCCCCGGCGTGACCGTGCTGCACCCGGAATACGGCCTGGGCCGGATCGTGGCCGTCGATGGCGCCGGGCCCAATCGCAAGGGGCGGATCGCCTTCGCCGTGGCCGGCGAGAAGACGTTCATCCTGGCCAAGGCGCCGCTCCGTGCCATCGGGCAGAAATGAACCGGCGGGCCGCATGCGAACTTGATACTTGTTGAGCCGCGGCGCACTGGGTTATACTCGACCTTCGTTTCTGCTCACGGGGCCCGCCCCTCCGGCGGCCCCCAGCCCCCCGACCTGCCCGCCCCGCGGTTCGATACGACACGCACAGTACGGGATATGTTTGTTCTAGACGCGCAAGCCTGATTGGGCTGCGTGGGGTTTCGATGGTACGCCTGGGCGTCAATATCGATCACGTCGCGACCCTGCGGCAGGCCCGCCGGGGCCGCGAGCCGGACCCGACCTGGGCCGCCGTGCTGGCCGAACTCGCCGGCGCCGACGGCATCACGGTGCACCTGCGCGAGGACCGCAGGCATATCCAGGATCGCGACCTGAGGTGCCTGCGCGAGACGGTACGCACCCGATTGAACCTGGAGGCCGCGGCCGAGCCTTCGATCGTCGCCATCGCGGTGGCGACCCGGCCCGACCAGGTGACCTTCGTGCCCGAACGCCGCGAGGAGATCACGACCGAGGGCGGCCTCGACGTGGTCGGCCAACGATCCCGGGTGGCCGAGGCGGTCGAGCAATGCCGGGCGCACGGCCTGCCGGTCAGCCTGTTCATCGACCCCGACCCGAGGCAGGTCGCCGCCTCGGCCGGACTGGGGGTCGCCGCGGTCGAACTGCACACCGGACGGTACGCCGAGGCCCCCGAAGGCCCCGAGCGGGAGCGGGAACTCGCCCTGCTCGCCGAGGCCGGCCGCGAGGCGGTGGCCGCCGGGCTGGCCCTGCACGCCGGGCACGGCCTCAACTTGCACAACGTCGGCCCGGTGGCACGCCTGCACCGGATGGCCGAACTTAACATCGGGCACAGTATCATCTCGCGAGCCGTCATGATCGGCATGGAACGTGCAGTTGGCGAGATGCGGTCGGCCATCCTGATCGCGACGGGGCCGCCCCCCGCGCCGGCCGATCGCTGAACGGCGGGATCCCCGGGGGCGGCCGGGCCGGAAGCACGAGGGATGACGGATGGCAGCGAAGGGGCAGCAGTTCGCGGGATGTACGGTCGCCCTGGTCACGCCGTTCCGCGACGGCGCGGTCGATGAGGCATCGCTCCGGCGGCTGGTAGATTGGCAGATCGAGCAGGGCACGCCCACCATCAGCCCGGTCGGCACCACGGGCGAATCGCCCACGCTCGCCCACGACGAGCACCAGCGGGTCATCTCGATCGTGGTCGAGCAGGTGGCCGGCCGCGCCCGGGTGCTCGCCGGCACCGGCTCCAACGCCACCGCCGAGGCGGTCCGCCTGACCCGGTTCGCCGCCCAGGCCGGCGCCGACGGCGCCCTGATCGTCAGCCCCTATTACAACCGGCCGACCCAGGAAGGGCTCTACGCCCACTACGCCCGGGTCGCCGAGTCGTGCGACCTGCCGATCATGCTCTACAATGTACCGTCCCGCACCGGCCGGAACCTCGAGCCCGAGACGGTCGAGCGGCTGGCCCGGCTCGCCCCGGTGGTCGCCATCAAGGAAGCCGCCGGCTCGCTCGACCAGGTCAGCGACATCCTGGCGCGTTGCCCCGGGATCACCGTCGTCTCGGGCGACGACAGCCTGACGCCGCCGATGATGGCCGTCGGCGCTCCGGCGTCGGCCCGGTGGTCGCCAACATCGTGCCGACGTGATGGCGATGATCGACGCCTTCCGCAAGGGCGACGGAGGGGCGCGCGGAAGCACCACGCCCGGCTGTTCCTGCTCTGCCGCGACCTGCTCGGCGCCGGCCCCAACCCCGGTCCCGCTCAAGGCCGCCCTGGCCCTGCTGTCGCCAGCGACGAACTCCGCCTGCTGTCGCCCCCGACGACGCCAAGGCCCGCCTGGGCCAGCCTGTCCGGTTACGGCCTGACCCTGAGGTCACGAAGCTACGCGGGGCAAGCCTGATTTATGGTGGACCCTGCGGGTAAGGAAAGATTGAAACGCGAGAGATCGGTCGAATTTTCAGGAAAGGATGCGGGAGGCATATTGCCTTGATGAGGGCCTTTCTCCTATCATGATCAAAAGCGGGAGATCAGGGGGGCACACCCCTGCCCCCGCCCCTCCTCCCGCGGGTCCCCGCGATCCCCGATACCCGCCGCCGGACCGCGCGACACCGTCGCAAAGCCCCCCCGCCAGCCGGGCCGGGACGTTCCCGACACGCAGCCCGCGACCGCCCCGATCCCGCAACACGACGCGACCTGACACAACGCAACTCAATACCCAGGACATAACAACCATGGCCCGCAAGACCACCAAGCCCGCCGCCGGCACCGGCACGCTGACCACCATGCCGCAGGTCTCCGACCAGGCCGTCCGCGACCTGGCGCAGGTCTTCAAGCTGATGAGCGACGAGACCCGCCTGCGGATCCTCCTCTACCTGGCCCAGAGCGGCGAGCTGCACGTGACGGACCTCTGCACCCGCCTGGGCCAGAGCCAGCCGGCGGTGAGCCACCACCTGGCCCTGCTCCGCGTCTCCGGCCTGATCGAATCCCGCCGCGAAGGCAAGCACAACTTCTACAGCGTCCGCGCCGACCACTTCGGCGAGATGCTCGTCGACCTCTTCTCCGCGACCGGCGAGATCCCCCGCAAGATCAAGTTCCAGGGCTTCACCCTGACCTACGACGGCGAGTGAGCCGGACCGGACTCGACGCGAACGCATCCGAAGCGGGCGGGCCGTCCTTCGTGGACGCCCGCCCGTTTTCGTTCCGGCGACCTTCCCGACGTGATACCCGCAAGCTGGCTCACCTGATCGAGTCGACCCACAACTAGTGCTTGGTGACTCTCATGGACCGCTCTCTGCCGGGCTGGAGGGTATTGCGGGACCAGTTCAACCGGCTCCCTGTTTGGCACGAGGAGTGGAACTACTGATCCACGAGCTCGATAAGCCTGGCCGCAGTGACTGAAGGCGGTCGAATAAGCTAAGCCGAGACCCCTAGCGCTCATCTATAGGTGATGACGATAGGAGTCCGAATCGGCGTAGTCTGGATCGCAAGCCGGTTCATCAAATGGGCATTAGGTAGCGCCTGCATCGTCGGCTGGGGGTCAGCCCTCGACACTCCCAGGTCGATCAATTCTGCCGCGAATGCCACCCGCTGCTGAGGGTCGAAGTCCATACCCGGCGGATATGGCGCAACTTCTTCATACGCAAATTCGATAAGCCACATGTCTCCATCGACCGGCTTCTCGCCGCCCGGCTTGTATCGGGCGAGCTTGTAAGTGCGGTCGATCAGAGGATAAGAGGCATGCCCACCGCGAGGCGGATGCACCGCGTTGTCATCCGGTCTCATCTTGAGCTTTGCCGATACCTTGCGACATGCCCATAGCCCGTTTGCGGCCTCATTGACGGGCGGATCGTAACAGACGACTAGACGGAGGACCGGCTCATCGGCTGCCGAGAGCCAGGCGACTGGGATGGGCAGCTGGACTCTCACGATGTCTTTCGTGGACTCAATGTAACCTTGCCAGAGGATCACGGCTGTACCCGCCGCCGGTGACAAAAGCCTGCTGCGATTGGCCTTGCCATGACCCAACGTCCGCTCGATCAACTCCTTGATTGAGTCGACCTGCGGGGAGGGGTGGCGGTCAGCGTCAGGAACGCTCTCGCAGTAACGGCAAATGGCCTTGACCCGGGGGCGCACTGATGTTGGAGGCGATCCAGCGTCAGAGCTGCCTCCCGTGCGAGCAAGGGTGCCGCGAACGAAGTACCGATCTTATCCTCTGGCAGTCCGGCCCCCGATAAGCACCACACTCCGAGATCGGGCGCGTAACCATAAGCATCATCAGTGTTGCCACCTTCGGCACTGAACGATGGAATCGGCGCCCCGCAGAGGCCCGGGCCGATCCTGGAAAACGGACTAGGCCACCCGACCTCAGTAACTAGGCCAGCAGTTGTGAGGCGCGATACGAACGCCCCGCAAACAAGGGTGTTGAACCCGCAAGCCCATGGGCCCAGCGCCCACCTCGGGTCCTTGTAGTGTTCCGGATATTGGGGGTTGGGAATCGACCCCGAAGGCGAGTTGCCTGCTGCAACGACGACGATCGAATCGTTGGCGAACACGAAGTTATCGAGATCGCGGAGATTGACCTGGTGTTCGTTACGTTCGACCTCGGAGAACGCCGATAAAGGACGCTCGTTGCCGAAACTCAGATTGAAGACGCGGACATCGGGCGCAGCCCCGGCGATGCCTCTCAACACCTCCATGACGAACTTATCCCAGATTCGGTTGCTATTCCGAACCCCCGCCGTATGATCTCCTACCATCCCGTCGTAGTAGCTGCATAGCCCTACGCAGTCGCTCAGGGCGTCGTGAGACTCGCAGTCCCCGAACACAACCCTTGAGGCTACGTAGGAGCCATGGTCCCCGATGGGAGGACGCGGCGCGTTCAGAGGGACAAATTGACCTCGCCTGTAGGGCCGGAGCTTGCTGTGATCGGCAGGAACGCCGAGATCGAGAACCGCGACACAAGGCAATGCTGTCGCATCTATCGGCGGAGGTGGGGCTGCCAGGGTTGCGGGTGCCCGTCCTTTTGTCCGACCGGCAGCGACAGAATACAGCGGCGAGTGGATCGACTGGACCGAAAAGAAATCTCCCCCAATCCGCTGTATCGAATCTCGATTCGCCAACCCTCGAAGCCACCTTCTGCCCGAGAAGTCCGTCCCTGTGCCTGTAAGCTTCTCCGAACCTCTTAGCTGCGCGGCGATGGCACGGAGAACTCGCTCCACCTCCAGGCGCGTCAGCACCGGTTGTAGCTCGAAGATCACTTCCGCAGGTGCTTCGCCGGTCAGGCGGTTCAGCCACTCCTGGTCAACACGCAAGTGGAGAGGTATCAACTCGAAAGAATCGATCGTGACCCAGCGCGATTGCTCACGCGCTCCCAGCGTTTCCAGCGAGGCCGATCGCTCCCGCAGTTGGTCGACGGTGGACCTTTTCGCGTGGACGATCGCCTGGCCGTTTTCCGTCACCTTGAGTAGGTCCATTCCAAGCCGATCGAAGACGCGGCTGTGGGTTCCACCGAAGTCGGTCTTTTCCTTAAATGTGCCGGTCGGAGCCTTCTTCTTGTCGTTGGATAACTTCTGGACTTCGCGGACGGGATTGGCCAAGACGAAGAATCGATCTTCCTTCAAAGGGTCGTTCGACGCGACGATCAGCTTCTCAACCCGTTGTATCGAACCGTTGATCCTCTTCGCTTTCGCAGCCCAAGGGATCGGCGCGTAGGCAGGTAGGCGCCCTCCTCCGACTTTTTCGCCGGAAGCAAGCTCATGGGTCTCGTTAAGGTAAAAGGTCCGGGGCTGGACCCGCCGCCGCTCGACCGCCATTTGCTTTCCCTAAGAGTCTCGAAGCACCTGTCTTCTGGCCTCGGCTACCACGATCGCCTCCGCGTTGGCGAAATTCTTCGACTTGGCCACCTTGGCCAGCGATTCATCGCTGAGCTGGACACTCAACTCCGAGGCCAGCTGCCGCGCGAAGTTCACCAATGCCTTTTGGGCCGGTGCCCTGAACTCCAGGATAAAATCGAACCGTCTCCAGAGTGCGTCGTCCAGACCCTTGGCGAGATTCGAGGTCCCGATGATCAGGCCCTGTGGGGTCGTATGCTCTAACTCCTGCATCAAAGCGATGACGATTCGGTCTAACTCACCGACGTCTGTCGGGTTTCCCCGACGCCTGCCCAGGGCATCCAACTCGTCAAAGAGAAGGACGCAGGGGGTCGTTTCCGCGAAGTGGAACAACTGCCGGAGATGGACGGCGGTCTGCCCTAGATAGGCACCGATCACCGCGTCGAACCTAACGAGGTACAGCGGAAGTCCCAACTCCATGGCCAGGGCACTTGCCGTCAGGCTTTTCCCACAGCCCGGCGGGCCGTGGAACAGAAGCTTCGTTCTTCGTCCGATCCCTCGCTCCGTCAGCCGTGAGCGATGTTCCCATTCGAGCTTCAGGCCGGCCAACTCTTCGCGCGCGTCGTCCGGCAATGTGACGAATGACAAACCTACGCCATCGGGGAGCCGCGTCAGAGCCGTCGAGATGACGCCTGCACCGTTGCTGACCGGGTGGCGGGCCTTATGGGACACGCCGCCATTCCGAGAGGCATTGAGCGCCCCCCGGAGCATCCTCGCAGCGGTGTGGTGCCCTTTCTCCTCCTCCTGCTTGCAGATCTGCGCAGCGATCTCAGTCGCACCGCCGAAGTTCTCGGCCGCGATCGCGCGGAACAGAGCTGTCAGCTGCTTGTTGCTCGCCATCGTCCCTCTGGACACCATTATACCACTTCTGTTCTTTAGTCCACCGTTGGCCCAGCCAGGAGTCAGCGGTCGTCTTGAGGAGCACTTCACCCTCTCCATTGCCATCGGCAGTGACCAAGTTTCGGCCGTATCCTAGCCAAGGGGCCGGCATTGCTCAATGCGGGAAAAAATGCATGGACGGACTTACGGCATGCGAGCAATTCAAGGAGTCAGCCGTGCTTGCTAGGCTCTCCCGGTATCGACTCTACGCAGCCGGCCAGTCGCATGATCACCATCCTGACTTCAGGCGTTAGGAGATGCCACCTTGCGGCCAGTCCGTACAGCGCCGCGTCGGTGCAGACACTGTGCAGACAGGGGAGGGGCGAATCGCCGCAAGTTGCTGACGCATAACAGGTTTCTAGCGAGGGCTCCGCGGGTGCAATTCCCGTCGCTTATCCAATTACCCCCAAACACAGCGGGGCGGGCCGCCCGGTTTCCCGGATGGCCCGCCCCGGCGGGTGGGGACTCAGAGGGTGCTTCGCGGCCCGGCGGGTTGCTCGATTAGTTGTCGATCCCGAGGCGGTATCGGAGCTGGTCGAACTGGTCGCGGTAGACGTCGTCGGTCGAGTGCAGGTGCTCGGCCTCGGACAGGAACTTGAGGGTGTCGTCCCGCTTCAGGCCGTGGCCTTGCAGGATCTCCTCGAATTGCTCGAGGTCGTGGGCGTAGACGAACAGCAGCTTGTGCTCGTCGAACTGGACTTCCATCGGGCCGGCCGGGTTCAGGGCGGCGATCCCGGTGCAGCCGTCGTTCAGGAGCAGTTCCTCGTAGTCGTAGAGGGTGCTCTTGAGGATCACGTTCTCGATGTGCTCGCGGTACATGTCCGCGTGCGAGCCCGGCTCGCTCTCGTGGCTCGATTCCATCACCACGTCGAGCTCTTCGCCGAGCGGGTCGAGCAGGTCCATGAAGACTTCGAACAGCCGCTCGGACGAGACCGAGGCGGCCAGGACCGGCATGGTGTTGCCGGTCTCCGGATCGCGATAAACGTCGCGGCGATAACCTTCGCGGGGCACGATGTCGAGCCCGAACGAGGGACGGACGGCATCGGTCAGCGCGAAGTCCCCGTAACGCCCCACCCGTAGGTGCGCATCCAGCTGCTCCTGCGACAGGTCGTCGAAGCTGGTGCGGGGCATCCGGCCGGGACTAGAACGCAGCACGCGTTCGATGAAGCGCTGAATGAACGACATAGGGAAAAGGGCCCCCTCCCGCTACGGTCGTGAACAATGCGTGGATCGACCTCGGACCGCATCGGTGCGGGGCCGAGGGTGAAACCCCCGGCCTTGGCCTTCCCGGGCCGCCGCCCGACACCGCGCCCGAAGGGAGCCAAAACTCGCCTTTGGGGACGGCCACCTCTCCGTGGGCAACGCTCGTGTACCGTTCTCCTAAGATATACCACGGCCTGTCGCAAAAAACCCACGGCCCGAGAAAAAGAGAGTCAAGCACGCCGCCGGGCTGGGCCGATGGGAAATCAATTGCGGAAAAAGCCGGTTGAGGCGACATCCATGCCTGGGGAGAACCGCAAGCGAACGTCAGGAAAGAGGGATCGCAAAGCCCGTGCCGGACCC
>JAXMBD010000029.1:0-87312 GCA_046350035.1 Isosphaeraceae bacterium
GTTCGGCGGCACGATCTTCCCGCCCGCCACGATCGAGGTGGAGCCGCTCTCCGAGGACGCGGCCTGGTGGCTGGCGGTGGCGGAGTGCCTGAGCGAGGACGCGAGCGGGGAGGACGACATCGAGGGCTGGAAAAAACTGCTCCGATGGTTCCGGGAGCGGCCGGAGTTCACCGAGACGGCCTTCGTAAGCATCGGGGACTGCGGCAAGTTGAGGCGGCTCGACAAGGGGCAGTACCCGCCCGGGACCGAATTGACCGGCAGTTCGCTGCCGCGCCTGATGCTGGGCCTGACGAACAACGGCAGCCTGGCCGGAGTGTTCGGCTACGTCGTCCAGACCTGATCAAGGCGCGGCAGCAATCCCGGTTGCGGGCGTCGAGCGGCGGGCGAAGCACACCGGGTCGACCATTCTGCGGGTGGTCCCCGATACAGAAAAAGGGGGATGCTATGGGCAGAGAGAAGAGGATATTCTAAAGAACCAGAATTGCAGAATGTCCCCCTTTCCCTTTCCCAGAATGTCCCCCTTTCCCTTTCCCCTTCCGCCCTTTCCCCTTCCGAACTGAGGCTTCTACTTCGCCTCCCGCTTCCACACCGAGACTCCGATGAAGTCCGCGTTGGGCTCGATCTTCTCGGGCCTCTTCGCGTCCATCTGCATGTAGGGGCGGCAGATGACCAGCTTGCCGTCCCGGAATTCGTAGAGGCACGGGGTGACGCGTTCCTTGCCCCCGATCTCGTCGATGAGGTCGAGGTGCTTGGGCGATTTCGTCGGGTCGATCCTCGCCTTGTATTTCTTCGGCGCCTGCGTCGTCATCGTCCAGGCGTCGCCCTCGACGACCAGGCGGAAGAACTTCAGGGATTCGGCCGGGGTCGTCTTGGTGCCGATCTGGATCGATTCGGGCACCCAGGCGCCCTGGAATTGGGAAGCCTCGTCATCCGCCGGGCCCGCCGCGGCAACGAGCACAAACGCTCCGAGGATGGAGAGCCATCGAAGTGACTGCATGAGTAGCTCCTTCGCGTGGGATAAGGTCGGCCAGGGCCCGATTATAGACGGCAGGAATGGGGCGAAAAACAGGAGGGTGCATGGCAAAACGCACTACCCTCCGGGGTATGTCCAGCTCGCGCCGGATCTCGGAACAACCCGCTCAAACACCAGTGTTCCCTGCAATCTGGGCGTAGAAAAGGCGCATTCTAAAGAACTAGAATCGCAGAATGCCCCCCTTTTCTCCCTCTGGTCGTCGACGACGAGCTGCAACTGTGCATCTGCCGCCGGCTTGGAGACTTTGCCGTTCTTCGTTACGATGGTTTCAGGGAGGAACCATGACGATCCAATTGCCCAACGAGCTGGAAAGCCGCGTCCAGGCGGTCGTGCATAGCGGCCGGTTCGCTTCCATGAATGAAGCTATCACCGAGGCCGTGAGGCTCTTGTTGCGGGAAGTCGACCGGGTGCCCGCCCAGGCAAACCCCGGGGCAAGCCATCCGGAAGCCGGAGCCGATCCGCTCCTGGGCCTGATGCGTGACGATGCGGAACTGATGGATGAGATCGTGGCCGACGCTTACCGGCGTCGTCGCGAGGACCGGGGACGGAAGTTCGACCTTTGAACCCCGCCCTGATCGACACCGACATCCTTTCGGAATTCACCAAGGGCATCAACGCCACCGTGGCCGCCCACGCGGTCGCCTATCGCCAGCTCTTCGGGCGGTATTCGGTCTCCGCCGTGACCTACATGGAAGCCGTCCGAGGGTATCGCCAGAAGCAGGCGACAAGGCAGCTCCATGCCTTCCTGGCGGCCTTCGCCAGCGAGGAGGTGCTTCCCATCGACCGGGAGATCGCCGACCTGGCCGGCCAGATCGCGGGTGAGTTGGAACGCATCGGCCAGCCCATCGGCACCGCCGATCCCATGATCGCCGCCACCGCCCTGCATCACGGGCTGGACCAGGTGACGGGCAATACGGCCCATTTCGAGCGAATCCGGTAGATCGGTTACTCCCTCAACCTGGTAAATTAGCGGATCTAGGCCCGTTTCGAGGAATTGGCAGGGTCTTCCCTCGACGGACGGCCTCGATCGCCGATCGATCCCCGGGCTCGGTCGCGTGGGACGAGTGTGAAGTTCCTGTGAAACGAATGATGTACCCCTTTATCCCTTCGAATAATGTCCCCCTTTATCCCTTCAATCAAGGACGCCGGACATGCCTACGAAGGATCGCCCGTTCTCGCTGCTCGATGCCATGATCCTGGTCGCTGTCATGGCCCTGATATTCGTCCTGAGCAAAGAGCAGGGTGCGGTCTGCGAAATCAGCGATAGAGTCCTGATTTCTTACCATGAAGGAAATTGGGTCATCGGCCAAGGCGTTACCGTAGCATCGGGCCAGTCCTTCTCCCCCGTCGGCACTCGAAAAGTGCCGCTCTCCACCCAGATCGAACGGGCCGTTTTTCGCTCCACGCCTGCGTTATGCCTCCTCACGTTGGCAGCCCTGGCCTTCCGACTTCGCTATCCCCGCCCACCGATCGCCATGCTCGCCCGTCGGCCAGGTTCGATGGCCGCGATCGCCGTGGGATTAGCACTGCTGGCCACTTCCGTCCAATGGCCAACGTTCCTCGGTAAACCGGGCAAGATTGCTGGGGTTCAACTAGACGTTTGGTGGGGATTGCGGATGTTCGTCTGGTACTCGCTCCCCCGGCCAGCAGGCTTCGCGGTTGCGTTGTCCTGGGCGATTCTCAAGCTCTGCGGTTGGTGGGAAGCTGACACAGGGATACTCGATCGCTTAGGGCGGTTCCTGGGTATCTGCTGGGTGGGGATGGCGATGGTCAGCGTAGCGGTAACTTGGCTCACAACTCTGTGGCTCTAGGCGGCGGGTAATCCTGGTGGCTTGTCCACTAAGGCGCAAGGCGAATAAGCTAGGCTGTCTCCCGTCGGCACCTCAGAGCACGGATGGACAAGCCACCAGGCCCCCCCGCGGGCGGTCAAAGAAACCGAAAAAGGCGGACATTATGGGCATAGGAAAGGGGAGACTCTAAAGAACCAGAATCGCAGAATGTCCCCCTTTTCTGGAACCTATCTCTGGACCGTGCTGGCCTACATCGAGGCCAACCCGGTGCGCGCCCGGATGGTGGCCGATCCGGCCGACTGGCCCTGGTCGAGCTACCGGGCCCATACGCGGGGTCCGGACGACCCGCTGCTCAGCCAGCCGGGCTGGTTGGACCAGGGGGACGACGAGCCATCGCGCCGATCCTGCTGGCGACAGCGGATGGCGACCCTCCTGCCCGACGCCGAACTCACGGCGATCCGATCGTCGCTGACCTCCGGCCGCCCCTACGGGGCCCCAGCATGGCCCGAATCGACCGAGCGGACCCTGAACCCGCGCCCGGCCGCTGCGCGACCGCCCGGACGGCCGAGAAAGCAGTTCTGACACCGGGTTTTCCCTGACACCGGGTTTTCCCCGAGAGAGCAGTTCTGACACCGGGCTTACCTGACACCGGGTTTTCCCCCCCTCTTTCCTTCCCCTGAGGGCAAGGGCTTGACGTATATCGCAGACTCTGTAAATTGTAGGGAACGTGTTCCACAGTTCACGTCCTGAACAGATCCATCAGCCTTCTCATGTTGCCAAACCAGGAAGATTTCTTATGAATTTTTCTCTCACAAAATTTGCTATCCACAATCTTCATGGAGATCGCAATATATCACTAGCCATAGATAAAAACAGCATCATTATGGTCGGAGTCAATGGGCTCGGGAAGACGACCATAGTAAACCTATTATATCTTACGCTTAGCAGGCAATGGGACAGAGCGACCGAATACAATTTTTCTGCTATAGAATTTGAACTAAACGGAGAGTCACATGTACTAACTCGCAAGGCCAACGATAGCAGGAAGAGCAGGCTAGCCTACGTAATAAAAACGTTTTCTAAGCAGCTCTCACGTCCAGCTTTTGAATTAATAGTCAAAGAACCTGATTTTCACAGGATAATTGAGTCAGGCTACTACGACGACAAAGATCTATATCGATTGTCGGTACGAACCGGAGTTCCGCTAGGGATCTTCAGAAGAATGTTTCGGACCATTGCTTCAAACAAAAACACTTTTGAAGACACGGCTCGCGAGAAAGCCGATGACGCACTCAAGGCCTGCTTGCAGAACCATCAAATTTTGTATTTGCCAACATACCGTCGAATCGAGAAGGATTTTCAGCTAATTTTTCCAGAGCTAGAAGAAGATATTCAAAGATACAATCAACGTCGTCTAATCGAATCACGTGAAGGGGGCAAAGGCCATATCGAGCTCGTCGAATTTGGAATGGAGGACGTCGAAAACACATTCCACCGCATTGGTAAGGAGCTGAGCGAAAATGCCCGCACGCAAGTGACTAACCTAGCTGGCAGCTACTTACGCGACGTGATCCGTGGAGACGGGGACACATATAACCCTGATAGTTTTAAGAAGCTAGAGGAACCCTTGATTTCTAAAATTTTAAACCGCGTTGAACTAGGCATACTCAGCGAAGAAGACAAGATACTACTTCAGAAGGTAATCCATAAAATAAAATACGCCCCTGATAACGAACTTGACGAGAAAGACAAATACGTAGCTCATTATTTCTCTAAGCTTATAAGCGTCCACGACGCTCTAACCACAAAAGAACTGTTAGCAAATTCGTTTACGCGCGTTTGCAATAAGTACTTAAGTGGAAAAAAATTGATGTACAATGAAAAAACCTACGAAATATCAGTTGCGACAGAATCAGGCAGGCCTTTGCTCCTAAGGAATCTCTCATCTGGAGAAAAGCAAATTGTTTCCCTATTCTCTCACTTGTATCTTCAAAGAGAAGGAGATTTGCTGGTTCTAATCGATGAGCCAGAGCTGTCGCTATCTGTTGAATGGCAGAAGTCGCTGCTGCCTGACATAATCGCCACAGGCAGATGTCAGTTCCTTGCAGCTGTAACCCATTCGCCCTTTATTTTTGATAATGATCTAGACGGAAACGTTGTCGATATTGCAGAATGCGTAACCAGGACACAAAATTATGAGCTTTCTTGACACTCTTAGGGCATCTCGATCGTCACCTCCTGCGATCTGGCTCCAGTTCGTCACCTCCTTTCGACCCGGCGAAATGGATATATACGTCTTTTTTGAGGGAAACGCGGATTTCAGCTTTTATATGCCTGAGTTGCGCCGCCAGTGGCCTAGCGGAAACATAATTCCGTTCAAATGCAAAGGCAAAAAAAATGTAATCAATTTGATCGATAAAGTTCAAGCGAAGCTCGACCGTCCCTGGCGTGCTCTTTTTTTTGTTGATAAAGATCTTGACGATTTCCTTAATACACCTCTTCCTGATTGTGAATATTTGCTACAGACCGACTATTACTCCATCGAAAACCATATCGCAACAGAATCCATGCTTCGAGTCATTTGGACTGACATATTTCATCTGCATTTGCAAGACCCTCGGCTAGCCAGCGTAGTCACTCGCTACCAAGATGCGACTAGCCAATTCGTGACAAGCATTCGAGCCGTAATGGGGGCAATATTGTATTACCGCAGAATCGGGCATAGGCTAAATCTCTCGGACGTAAACTTGTCAAAAATGCTGCACATAGATTCGGATTTCTGTGTTACCTTAAGGGAAGACTGGTTTGGGTACTTAAGATCAAAAACAAGCGGTCTTCCTGATCCAGATTGGACAATGGTCGAGTCAGTGAAGGCGGAGCTTTCGGGCTACTTTTACAAGTATTACACTCGTGGCAAGTTTGACATTCACTTCTTCGTGGAATTTGTTAAGCGCTTAGCCTTAGTATTAAGCGAGAAGGCGGGCGATGATGCTCGTGTAATTGTCCAGACGCAAATTACTGGCGATAATGCTGTCGAAGTGCTCGCTGGACATCAGCCTGCCCCTGCATATCTTGCTGCGTTTTTCGATGCATTTCATCATACCACAAAGGGGGTCTAGAGCGGGAGGGTGGCACTGGTGGCTTGTCCCAATACTGTCCGGGATTTCGGCCAGTCATCCCCCGTCCCATGAAAAGTGCATGAGTTGGGAGGAAAAACCGGGATATTCCGGGGAGGAAAAACCGGGAGAGGAAAGACCGGGACATTCCGAACATCGACAGTTGTCGGAGGCGGGTGACGGTGGATAGCCAGGCGTGCAAACTCCTAGGATCCGCGGCCGCGACCGAATCCCGGCCCGGCACGCGCGGAAGCCCCTGAAAATCAGGGGCTTCCGGCGGCGTACGGGGACCGTTTGCTGAGTGGACCAGGTTTTCCGGGGTTCCGCTGCGCTCCACCCCGGGCTATTCACGGTCGCCCCTTTGGGGCTGGGAAACCGCCCGATCCTTGGTGGGGGCTCGGGCGTGTCCGCTCCAATCGCGTCTTTCGGCGTAACCGGTCGTGGGCCCGGAAAGCCGGTGCAGTTTCCCTGGCCTGCTTGCCTTCCGTGATCCATAGTCTCCACGTTGGGATGTCCCCATCCCAGACCGGAGCCGCATCCGTGCATGCGGGCCGGGGAGGAGCCGACGGCTTCGGAAGAGCCTTCCGTCCATGAATCCCTTCATGACACGAAGGTCCCGATCATGTCCGCTCCCCAGCCGATCCCGCCCCGGGGCGATGAGGCCCCCGTCGTTCGCCCGGATGCCCTGAGCGGGCTGCCCAACCGCCCGCTCGGCGAGTTCGTGAACCGGTTCGAGCCGCCGGCTTCGCCCAACGATATCGCCATGGCCGATGACCCCTCCGCCGCCGGGGCCCAGGCCATTTTCCACCTGTCGCGGCCCCTGGAGGGGCTCACCACCCGCAATGGGCCGCTCCGGCCCGATGGGACCGATCCGACGCAGAATGCCACGTCGCATGGCTGTACCGCGAAGACCATTCATGTGTCGGAGGTCGGCCATTATCGCGAGATCCAGGGCCACCTCTATGCCGAGCATCGCCCCGAGTCCAACGATGAGGCCGCGTGCGTCGATCGGATGGCCACCGCCCGGTTCATGGGCGAGAAGTGCGACCGGGCCATCCAGTCGCAGGCGATCAACGCCATCGACAAGCACAAGGCCGAGCGTCGCAAGCCCTTGGAAGCCGAGATCGTCCGGCTGGAGACCTCGCTGCGGATCTGGGAACGCGCCCAGGCCCGCAAGGTCGCGTTCGGCAAGGGTTTCGGGGATGCCTACCCCACCCTGCTGAAGGATGTCGACCCGGCCTCGCGCGGCAAGGAGATGAAGGATCCGGCCGCTCGGGAGTTCTCCTACTTGCATTCGAATGCCATCGCCGAACCCCGCCTGATGGAGCTGCATCGGAAGTTCTCCAGGGACGCCGGGGCCGACCGCAGCTCGCCCGAGTTCCGCGAGTATCGGATGGGTTTGGACGCGCTGGAGGAGGACCTGAAGCACCTCCTGGGCTGGGTCCAGAAGCACGTGATGAACCTGCGGCGGCTCCTGGAGAAGGCCCAGCGCGACCTGATCACGGTCGACACGGCGCCCGTCGATAAGGACGTGCTGCTGTTCCTCTCCGACGAGTACCGCAAGCTGCACCGGTATCGCAAGGAGTACGAGTCGTCGTACTACCGCAACCTGAAGGGGTTCAAGGCGATCCGCGGCAACCTGATGGTCAGCTACGACCGCGAGATGCACGCGGTGCAGAAGAAGTACCCGGTGATGTTCCGCGTCGGGCCGCTCGGCATCCACCTCCCCAACGAGCTGAGCCGGCTCTGCCCGTACGACCAGATCGACGCCATGATCCGCATCCTGCACCGCGAGCAGCGGTACTACGATCGCGATTCCCGAAACGCCGCCCGGGAAGCGGCCGCGATGGCGAAACCCTATGAGACGGAAACGTTTAGCGACGCGACGTGGAACGGGGTGGACTGCGACGGCCGGGGCAACAAGCGGGTGATCGGCGGCGAAAGCACGCTCCAACCGCCGATCGGCGCCCCGAGGCCGCCGGATGAGCCTGATTTGCCCCGCTGAGGGGCGGGTCAGGACCGGTAAAGTCGGCATAAATGGCCCCCGAAAAACGGGGGCGGCGATCGGGGTACGCGAAGAATCAGGCGGAGGGCATCGGGATATGGGCCTGCAAATCGGCGATCATCAGGCGGACCGCCTCGGCGGTGGCCCCTTGCCAGTCGGCCCCGAACCGGCCGGCGAGGTCGGGCCGGCTGTGGGCGTTGAGGATCGCCCGGGAGTTGTTGATCAGGGCCCCCAGGCCCCTCGAATCGAAGGCGGCGGCCACGTCGGCGGCGGTCCCGCCCTGGGCTCCGTACCCGGGGATCAGGAACCAGATATGGGGCAGTTGGGCCCGGAGCGCCTTGATCTGCTCGGGATACGTGGCCCCGACGACCGCCCCGGCATTGCTATACCCCCCTTCCCCGACCGACGCCCGGCCCCACTCGCCCAGGCGTCGGGCGACCTGCTCATACAGCGGCCGGCCGTCGGCGTTGAGGTCCTGGAAGTCGCCGGCCGACGGGTTGCTGGTCCGAACCAGCACGAAAATCCCCTTGCCGCGGGCGTTGGCGGCGTTCAGGAACGGGGCGATGCCGTCGATCCCGAGGTATGGGTTCACGGTCAGGGCATCGGCCGGCCAGGCCGATTCATGGCGGTCGTCGCCCAGGTATGCCCGGGCGTACGCCTCGGCGGTCGAGCCGATATCGTTCCGCTTGCCGTCGATCAGGACGATCAGGCCCGAATCCATGGCATGTCGGGCCGTATCCCACATCGCCTGCATGCCGAACGGGCCGAGGGCCTCGAAGTATGCGGCCTGGAGTTTCACGGCCGGCGCGAGGCCGCGGACGGCGTCGACGATCCCCTTGCCGAAGGCGCGGGTGGCGTCGGCCAGGCCGGGCAGGTCGTCGCCGAACCCTTCGCGGACCGCTTTGGGGAACTGGGCGGGCACCGGATCGAGGCCGACGAGCACCGGATTGCCCGCGCGGCGGACCGCCTCGATCAAGCGATCGGCGAAGTGGGTCATTGCTCCCCCCGGGGTGCTGCGGTTGACAGGGACGCTTCGATTCATAACAATGAGGACGCTTGGACGAAAGCCCAAGAATCGGGCCGTAGCGCAGCTTGGCTAGCGCGCCTGAATGGGGTTCAGGAGGTCGGAGGTTCAAATCCTCTCGGCCCGATTGCGAGGAAAGGCCCCCCGACGGGCTTCGTCGGGGGGCCTTTCGCGTTGTTCTGGCTCCGAAACAAGGCCGACGAAACCCCGCCCCGGATCCTCTTCCTGGACGACGATCCCGAACGCGCCCGGGCCTTCCGGGAGGTTTGCCCCGAGGCGGCCTGGGTGGAGACGGTCGAGGCCTGCCTGGAGAAGCTGGCCGAACCGTGGGACGAGGTGCACCTCGACCACGACCTGGGCGGCGAGGTCTTCGTCGATCGGGGCCGGCCCGACTGCGGCATGGAGGTCGTCCGTTGGCTGGTGGCGGAGGCCCGGCCGCACCTCCGATCGTGCCGATTCGTCGTCCACAGCCACAACCCCGAAGCCGCCTGCATCATGGCCTGGACCCTGCGGATGCAGGGATACCGCGTCGAGGAAAGGCCGTTCGGCACGACGACGGGCGCGGTCGAATCCGAGGAGCCGAAGCCCCGATGGCTCGACGCGATAAGGCGCCGGTTCCGCGGCCGTCCTTGAGGGCACGCGTTCAGGCCGAGGCTGCTTTCTGGGACTCGATGACGTCCAGCAGGATCCGTTCCAGGTCCCGCGTGGGCTCGAACCCGACCAGGTCGCGGACCTTGGAGATGTCGGGGATCCGCCGGGGCATGTCCTCGAAACCGGCCTCGTACGCCTCGGCGTATGGGATGCGGACGATCTCGGAGGCGGAACCGGCCAGGGACCGGACCGACTCGGCGAGCCGGTTGATGGTGACCTCGGTGGTCGAGCCGATGTTGAAGACCTCGCCGACCGATTGGGGGTGGTCGAGCAGCTTGACGAGGGCATCGACGACGTCGAGGACGTGCGAGAAGCATCGGGACTGCTCGCCGTCGCCGTACACGGTGATCGGCCGGCCCGCGAGGGCCTGCTTGACGAAGGTGGGCACGACCATGCCGTACTGCCCGGTCTGGCGGGGGCCGACGGTGTTGAACAGGCGGACGATGACCGTCGGCAGCTTCTTCTCCCGCCAGTACGCCAGCGCCAGGAACTCGTCGAGGGCCTTCGAGCATGCGTAGCTCCAACGCCCTTTGGTGGTGGCCCCCAGGACCAGCGGCCCGTCCTCGCGGAACGGGATCCGGGTACTCAGGCCGTAGACTTCGGAGGTGGAGGCGACCAGGACTTTCTTGCGCTTCTTGGCCGCCTGGGCCAGGACGACCTCGGTGCCGTGGACATTGGTCTCGATCGTGCGGACGGGGCTCTCGACAATCAGCTTCACCCCCACCGCCGCGGCCAGGTGCACGACGGCGTCGGCCTGGTCGACCAGCTCGGCGACGGCCGACCGGTGGTGGACCGACTCGATGGTCAGCTCGAACCGCGGGTGGTTGCGGAGGTGGCGGATGTTGTTGATGCTGCCGGTCGACAGGTCGTCGAGGACGAGAACCTCATCGCCCCGGGCCAGATACGCCTCGGCCAGGTGCGAGCCGATGAACCCCGCGCCGCCGGTGATCAGGATTCTCATGGAGGGTGGCCTCAGGCGGGCACGATCCGGGCGGAGCCTTCGGGGCGATCGACCTTCCGAGTGGCCCCCCGCGTATCGACGATCAGGCGGCAGCGGGCGACGATCCAGGGCCAATCATAGGCGTCGTGGTCGGTGGCGATCAGGACGCAATCGGCCGACCGCAGGGTTTCGTCGTCGAGCGGGGTGCTGGGCAGCCGCAGCGTATGGCCGCGGAGCGACGGCAGGAACGGCACGTGCGGGTCGTTGTAGGCGACCAGGGCCCCCTGCTCTTCCAGCAGCTCCATCATCTCGACCGCCGGGCTCTCGCGGCAATCGTCGACGTTCGGCTTGTAGGCGGCGCCCAGGACCAGGATCCGGCTGCCCTTCAGGGGCTTCCCCTCCTGGTTGAGCGCCCCGGCGATCCGGTCGACGATCCGGTGGGGCATGGCCGTGTTGATCTCGCCGGCCAGCTCGATGAACCGCGTGTGGATGCCGTGGGCCCGCGCCGCCCAAGTCAGGTAGAAGGGGTCGATCGGGATGCAGTGCCCGCCCAATCCGGGGCCGGGATAGAACGCCTGGAAGCCGAACGGCTTGGTCTTCGCCGCGTCGATCACCTCCCAGATGTCGATGCCCATCCGGTCGAATACCAGCTTCAGCTCGTTCACCAACGCAATATTCACGGCCCGGTAGGTGTTCTCGAGGATCTTGCAGGCCTCGGCCACCTCGCACGACGAAGCCGGCACCACCTGCGGCACGACGGCGCCATACAGGGCCCGGGCCAGGCTCGACGAGGTTTCGTCGAACCCGCCGACGACCTTGGGGATGTTGGCGGCGGAATACCGGGGGTTGCCGGGGTCTTCCCGCTCGGGGCTATAAGCCAGGAAGAAGTCGACGCCCGCCTTCAGTCCGGTCGCTTCCAGGCGGGGCCGGAGGACGTCGCGGGTGGTGCCAGGGTAGGTGGTGCTTTCGAGGAGGACGAGTTGCCCCGGCCGGAGCGCCCTGGCGATCGAATCGCCCGTGTTGGCCACGGCCGACAGGTCGGGCTCGTGGTGCTTCCCGAGCGGGGTGGGCACGCAGATGAGGATGGCGTCGGCTTCGTTAAGGCGAGCGAAGTCGATGGTGGCATCGAACCGGCCGGAATCGTTGAGCGCCCGGATCCGGTCGGCGTCGATGTGGCCGATGTAGCTCCGGTTGGCCGCCAGGGCCTCGACTTTTTTGGGATCGAGGTCGAAGCCGAGCACGGGGAACCCGGACCGGGCGAACAGCTCGACCAACGGTAGGCCGACATACCCCAGGCCAATCACGCCGACCCGGGCCGATCGGTCGTCGATCGCCCTTCCCAGGGATTCGGCCAGCCGGCCCGAGGAGGACTCTGGCGCGTTGACTTCGGGCTCGATGGGCATCGACGGCTCCGGGCCTGCGGGGATCCCGCGTCTGCCCGATTTTATCACATCGCCGGCTACTTCGTGGTCGTCAACCCCCGTGCCCGTTCGCGGGGGGGCCGCCTTCGGGCTTCGGGGATTCCTGCTTCAACCAGGCCGAAAGCTCCTCGGGCTCGATGGCGTCATTGGGGGCCATCTTTCGGGACGCCTTCGAACGCCCCCGGCCGGGCTTGAACCAGCCCAGGGCGATCCGGGACATGGTGATCGCCATCATCACTAGCAAGGCGCCCAGGAAGGCATGGCGTCGGCGGATCCCCAGGCCGGGGATTTCGCGGTCGAGCCAGGAGAGGTTCGCGTTATCGGGGCCCTTGGCGGCGATCGAATCGGGGTCGGGAGTCCAGCCCAGGCGGCCGATCAGCAGGGGGGCGAATCGGGCCCCGTCCTCGGCGTCGTAGGCGAGGAGCTTGAGGAAGTAGCCGTCGAAGCCGACGTATTCGTGGAGGTCGGTGCCGCCCGGGAGGCCGTCGGGGGGGGTCTCGAACATCAGGCAGAACGGGTACTTGGGCTCATCTTTGGAGAAGACCCAGGCTTCGTAGAGGTGCCCCTGCCTGGTCAGTTCGGGGGTTTTCACCTCGTTGCGGAAGATCCGGTTGGCGGTGCCCTCGACGTGGATCGGCAGGCCTCGGTAGCGCTCGGGCCGGGCGATCAGCTCGCGAAGGGTCACGTCCCGGCGGGCCTCGTCGGCGAGGGCCTGGGCGGTCGTCTTGCGGGAGCGTTCGAGCAGCTCCGAGAGGGCCGGGTTGTCCCGGAAGTTCAGCGGGCTCTTGTCGTGCAGGCCGGCGAAGACGACCGAGTCGTCGGGCTCGGGCAGCGGCGGGACCTCGGCGATCGGGGTGTTGGGCCGGCGCTGGGCCTGGCCGGGCGTGCCGCCGTAGTAGCAGGCGAGCGGCCAGCCGATCAGGCCGATGCCGGCCAGGACCAGCATGCGGACCAGCTCCGAGCCGCGGAACAGCCCGACCTTCCTCATCAGAGGTTGGCCGCCGCCGGCCTCCTCGATGACCTGAAAGGCGATCTTGTTGGTGAACCGGGACAGGATGTCCACGACCCGCATCAGCCCTTCGTACCGGAGCCTGGGATCGACGACGATCAGGGCCTGGTCAAACGGTAGGTCGGGGTTGTCCAGGACGGCACCGGCCTTGTCCTTGAAATCGTCGAGGCCGTTGACTTCCTGCTCGCCCAGGGTGATCCGGCCCAGGGCGCCGGTGTCGTCGGCGTGGAGCGTGGTCGTCACCGTCCGCAGGCTGGCGGGGAGGTCGCTGCTGGCGGCGGCGTCGGGGGGCGGCGTGGCCTCGACGGCGGTGGCCGGCTGGGGCGGCAGCAGGCTCATGGCGAACTGGCCTTCGACCGGGGCGGGGTGGTAGGTCAGCACGAAGAAGGTGAGCAACTGGAACGCCATGTCGAGCATGGGCGTGATGGGCACCTCGGGCTCGTCGGGCTCTCGGTGGGCCTTGCTATGGGTCTTCATCCGGTCGGCCTCGCTCGCTCTCGAACTCGTGCTGGGCTCAACTGCCGGTCATCGCCTTGAGGGCGAACTTGCGGAAGCCGTTGGTCTGGCAGGCCACGATCAACTTGTGGAGGGGGTCGAAGGGGGTGCCCTTGTCGGCCCGGATGACCATCGTGGTGGGCAGGTTCTCCGGGTCGAAGTCCTTCTTGTTGCGGAAGTTCAGCTTGACCAGGTCGGCCTGGAGCTGGATCTCCCGCGCGGCGCCCTCGGGCGGGTATTCCTTGCCGTTGAGCAGCAGGAAGCCGTTGGCGTTGACGTTCAGGACGAGCCGATCCTCGGCGGCCTGGCTGGCGTCGATCGGCCTGGCCGAAGGGGCCACCGGCAGCTTCACCCGCGCGTCGTAGGCGTCCTGGCTGAAATTGATCACGAGCATGAAGAACGTGATCAGCTGGAAGACGATGTCGAGCAGGGGCGTGAGGTCGGGCTCGGCCGACAGTTCCGACGTGATGCTCTTGGACATGGCGGCTCCCCCACGCCGGGGTCAGAAGGTGGTGGGGATGCCCTGGGGCTTGGCCGGGGCGGCGGCGCCCGGCGCGGCGGCCGGTTGGCCCTGCTTGGCGGCGTTCCAGAAGGCGTTGATCGTGCGGTCGGCCACCTTGTTGGCCTCCATGGCGATGCTGGCGATCCGGTTGCGGAACAGGGCGAAGAAGAAGATGGCCGGGACCGCCAGCGAGACCCCTTCGAGGGTGATGAAGAGCGCCATCGAGATCCCCTTGGCCACCTGGTCGGCCCGGGGCTGGGTGCCGGCGGCGGTGGCGATCGTCTGGAAGCTGTCGATCATGCCGGCGATCGTGCCGACCAGGCCGATCATCGGCCCGAGCGTGCCGATGGTCGCCAGGTAGCTGATCTTCTGCTCCATGCCGACGACGATCTCGTCGCTGACGGTGTTCATCGCCTCCTTGGCCTCGGCCCGGCCGCCCGGCAGGTTGGCGACGCCGGTGCGGACCAGGCGGGCGAGGTACGAGTTGTCGTCGCGGCAAAGGTCATACGCTTCCTGGAATTTGCGGTCGCGGATGGCCGCCTCGAGTTGCTCCACCAGCAACGGGGG
Source organism: Isosphaeraceae bacterium (assembly GCA_046350035.1). Taxonomy (GTDB): domain Bacteria; phylum Planctomycetota; class Planctomycetia; order Isosphaerales; family Isosphaeraceae; genus CALLYK01. Next base: position 14,554 of record JAXMBD010000029.1, read on the forward strand.
CACCGCCTCCTGCATGCGGAATTCCAGGAACAGGCCGACCACCACCGCGGCGAAGTAGATCGACAGCAGCACGATGAACAGGCCGATGATGCCCGAGGCCTCGATCGCCCACATCAGGTAGCTCTTGCGCTGCGGCGTGACGGCCACGCCCGCGGCGGGGTTGCCCGCGTTGCCTTCGGCGGCCTTGGCGGCGGGCGCGTCGTCGGCGACCTTGGCGGGCTCGTCCTGGGCGGGTGCGGCGGACGTGGGTGCGGCGGTCGAGAGCAGGACCAGGCCCAGCAGCCAGGCGAGGCAGGCCACGGCCCAGGGGAGCAGGGGCCGTCGGCCCGGGGCCGTTCGCGGCGTCATCGGCATCGGCGGAGTCTCCCTCAAGCTGGGCGGAAGGGGCGGGCCCGGGGCCGGCTCGCGTCGGCGTCGATGGGCCGGGATGTTCGACCGGGGTCGTCGCGGCGAATGGGGGGCGACATCCTTGTTTATTGCATGCAACGAGGGGGGAGTGTCAACACCCCCCTCCGAAAGATTAGGCCACATCCCGGACTGACTGCCGGGGCCCGCTCAGGGCGAGGCCGCCACCGATCGCCCCATCGGCAGATAGCGCTGGACCCCCTGCGACTCGGCCGTCGTCGGGACGAGCAGGTCGGGCGTGTCGGCCGGGGACGAGAAGAGCGCATTGACCAGGCCCCGGACGTCGCCCGGCTCGCGGGGGGAAGCGGCCAGAACCCGCTTCGCATCGATCAGGACGGCGTCGCGGGGGTGGTCCGGGCCCAGCTCCCCCGAGAGCTTCAGGGCGCCGTCCTCGGCCATGCGGAATCCCATCGCCATCGAATCGAACGGCAGGTCGGGGCCGAGCGGCCCGATCGACTCGGGCGTGCGGAATCGGAGCTGCCGGCCGATCGCGTCGAGCATCGATCGGCTGATCGACCCCGACCCGGCCGCGATCGTGCCCTCGGCGTCGATCCAGCCGAAACCCAGCGGGCCTCGGTCGCCCCACCGGGCCGACCGGATCGCGACCTTCGCCAGGCCGGACATCCGATGCTCGCCGAACCGCCTCCCGACCAGGGAATCGAGGTCGACCGATCCCAGGTCGCCCCGGAAGTCGGCCTCCCACTCGTGCCCTTCCCTCTGGCGAAGCGCGAGTTCGCCGACCACCGTGGCTTTCTCGCCCAGCCATCCGGTCGCGTCGAAGAAGGGGCGGAGAGCCCGGCCCGGCAGCGGGGCGCCTTCCCGGGTGGCCACCGTCAGGAGGTTGCGGACGGAGGCCCCCTGGCGATCCCGGGTGAGGGTCAATTCGCAGCGCGTCGTCGAATCCCCCTCGATAACCCGGCAACTCGCCGAGAAGGTCGGCGCCCCGCGATCGGCCTGGTAGGTCCCGGCCAGGTCCCGCACCTGGAACGCCAGGTCGGAGCCGCCCAGTTCGACGCGGCAGGAAGGCGCCAGCAAGGTCACCCGATCCCACCCCGACTGCCCGACGCCGTCCAGCTTGATCCAGTCGGCAACCTGCTCCAACACCTGTCGCGGCCCGTCGCCGGAAAGGCGAAGCCCCTCGGCGGTCAAGCGAAGCTCGCGATGGGCACGGCCGACGATCAGGCGGTCGGCATGGGCGATCTCAGCGTGGGATTCCGATCGGGGTTCACGGTGACGGATCGAGACGCCTTCGTAGACCGCCTCGCCGGGGCGCGGGTAGCGGACCCGATCCAGGCGTACCGAAAGCCCCAACGCACGGCCGACCTCGGCCTCGGCCTGTCGAAGGTGCTCCGGCCGTCGGATCGCCAGGGCGGTCCAACCGACGTAGGTAGTTGGGGCGACGGCGAACGCGATCAGGGCCAGCGTCGCCGCGATCCGTCGGTGCGGGCGGGTGAAGGTCGGCATCCTTGCCTCCCGGGTTGTTGGGATCAGTCGCCGACCCGGCCGGTCCAGTCGCGCAGGTGCACCCGGGCCAGCTCGTCGGCCGTCCGACGCGCCGCCCGGATCCCGTCCAGGCTGTTCCCCCCGTATTTTTCGACCATCGCGGCCGCAATCTCGAACGCCACCACGTTTTCCACGATCACGCTGGCGGCCGGGACGGCGCAGACGTCCGACCTTTCGTAACTGGCCGGCTTCGGTTTCAGGCTGGCCATCTCGATCGACGGGCCGCGGGCCGCCAGGGTGCTGATCGGCTTCTTGGCGGCCCGGACCACGATCGGTTCGCCGTTGGAGGTGCCCCCCTCGATCCCGCCGGCGTTGTTGGTCGGCCTTCGGAACCCGAAACGGGGATCGTCCTCGGCGTGGCCGGCCTCGTAGGCGATCGGATCCATCACCCCCGACCCCGGCCGACGGGCCGCCTCGACGCCTAGGCCGATCTCGACCGCCTTGATCGCCTGGATGCTCATCAATGCGGCGGCCAGTCGGGCGTCGAGCTTCCGGTCCCACTGGACGTGCGATCCCAGGCCGATCGGGCAGCCGGTGACGATCGCCTCGACGATCCCGCCGAGGGTGTCCCCGGCGTCCCGTGCCGCATCGATCGACGCGACGATCGCCGGATCGGCCTCCGGGTTGAGCGAGTAGACCGGGCTGGCGTCACGGACGGCCGGGTCGAACGACTGGGGAACCGCCTCGATCCCGCCCAGCTCTCGGACGTAGCCGAAGATGGAGATCCCCAAGTCGCGGAGCAGGAGTCGGCAGAGCGCCCCGACCGCCACCCGGATCGCCGTCTCCCGGGCGCTGGCGCGTTCCAGGACCTGGCGGAAGCCGACGCCGTAGCTGATCGCGCCGGCCAGGTCGATGTGGCCGCCCCTCGGGGCCGTCGGCTGCTTCAGGCGTTCCAGCTTGGCGTCGCGGTTGATCAGGCGGAGCGTGATCGGGGCGCCAGTGGTGATCCCATGGTAGGTGCCCGACTCGACGGCCACCTCGTCGGTTTCCAGGGCCTGGCGCTTGCCCCGGCCGTAGCCCCCCTGCCGGCGCTTCAGTTCGACGTTGATCGGTTCGGTGTCGAGGCGCACGCCGGCGGGGAATCCCTCGACGATGGCCGTGAGGGCCGGCCCGTGCGATTCGCCGGCGGACAGGTATCGGAGCATGGCGGGTCAAGTCCAGGGGAACGCTTGGCCGGTGATCAGCCGATAGGCTTCGACGTATTTTTCCCGAGTCTTGGCGACCACGTCCTCGGGCAAGGCCGGCGGCGGGCTGGCCTTGTCCCAGCCGGCCTGCTCCAGCCAGTCGCGGACGAATTGCTTGTCGAACGACGGCTGCGGGCCGCCGGGCTTGTAGAAGTCGGCCGGCCAGTATCGCGAGCTGTCCGGCGTCATCACCTCGTCGATCAGGACGACCGAGCCGTCGTCGAGCCGGCCGAATTCGAACTTGGTGTCGGCCAGGATCAGGCCCCGGCCGGCGGCGTGCTCGGCGCCCATCCGGTAGATTTCCAGGGACCGATTTCGGAGATCGTCGGCCAGCCCGAAGCCGATGGCGTCGGCCATCTTATCGAAGGTGACGTTCTCGTCGTGCCCGGCCTCGGCCTTGGTGGCGGGGGTGAAGATCGGCGGGTCGATCCGGTCGCTCTCCCGGAGGCCTTCGGGCAACTTTTGACCGCAAACCGTCCCGGATGTCCTGTATTCTTTCCAGCCGGAACCCGAAAGATATCCCCGGACGACGCATTCAAACGGCACGACCCGCGCCGCCCGTACCAGGGCCGAACGGCCTTCCAGGCCCGTCCGAGTCGGGGGATCGAGGGGTACGGCGATGTCGTCGAGGGTGTCTCCGAGCCGGTCGTTGGCGATCGGCAGCCGGCTTTTCCAGAATTCGCTGATCCCGGCGAGCACGCGACCCTTGTCGGGGATCCCCGTGGGCAAGACCCAGTCGAAGGCGCTGATCCGGTCGGTGGCGATCACCAGGAGCCGGCCGTCGCCCAGGTCGTACACGTCGCGGACCTTGCCGCGCCTCGGGGACAGTCCGGGCAACCGGGTTTCCAGCAGCGGTCGTATCATGGGGGGGACGGCCTCGCGTGCGGCCGGCGGGGCCGACCGGCGGACTCTAAACCAAACCGGTGCGAGTCTCAAGGCGCAGGCACCGGCCCCTGGGCCCGGAATCGGCTGGCGGGGGATCCCCGACAACCTCCCCGCGCCTATTCTAAGGTGGACCCTGACGATCAAGGAAACGGTTCGGGGTTTGGGCCATGGACCTTCCGGGTTATGATGGGATAAATCCGGCTTGCCGGTCCGGCGCCCCCCAGCCGGCCGATCCGTTGTCCCAAGTCCTCCAGAGCGGGATCCGGACTTATGAATCGCTCGACGGTCGCTGATCGTTCCCAACTCGAGTGGATCGAGCAGCAGTATCAAAGCTGGCGCGAGGATCGCGCGTCGGTGGACCCGTCATGGCAGATCTTCTTCGAAGGGTTCGACCTGGGCTACGACCGATCGGGCGAAGGCGCCGGCCGGACGCAGGCCGGGGTGACCCGCCTCATCGATCGCTACCGTGAGATCGGCCACTACCTGGCCGACCTCGACCCCCTCCGGCTTTCCCCGCCCCTGGAGAGCCACGAACTCCTCGAACTCGACGCCTTCGGCCTCGACCAGTCCGACCTGGATCGCACCTTCTACACGGCGTTAACGCCGACCCATCGCGCCACGCTGCGCGACCTGATCGCGATCCTGAAGGACACCTACTGCCGGTCGATCGGCGTCGAGTACATGCACATCCAGAACCCGAAGGTCCGGGGCTGGATCCAGGAACGGATCGAGCCGACCCGCAACCGGCCCCAGTTCGACCTCAAGAAGAAGCGTCGGATCGTTTACAAGCTGTACGCCGCCGAACTGTTCGAGACGTTCCTGCACGGCCACTACATCGGCCAGAAGCGGTTCTCGCTCGAAGGGGGCGAGTCGCTGATCCCGCTGCTGGACGCGATCATCGAGCGGGCGGCTTCGACGAACGTTCGCGAGATCGTCATCGGCATGCCCCACCGGGGCCGCCTGAACGTGCTGGCCAACACGCTGGACAAGCCGTACGGCATGATCTTCAGCGAGTTCGAGGACCTGGTGAACCCGGCCGGCGGCGACGGCGACGTGAAGTACCACCTGGGCTTCTCGCACGAGCACGTCTCGGCCGACGGCCGCAAGGTCCACCTGTCGCTCACGCCCAACCCCAGCCACCTGGAAGCCGTGAACCCGGTCGTCGAGGGCCGCGTCCGGGCCAAGCAGAGGCGATTCCGCGACAAGGACCGCAAGCTCGGCATGCCGATCCTGATCCACGGCGACGCCGCGTTCGCCGGCCAGGGGTTGGTGGCCGAGACCCTGAACCTGTCGCAACTGCCCGGGTACCGGACCGGCGGCACGATCCACGTCGTGGTCAACAACCAGATCGGCTTCACCACCGCCCCGGCCGACGCCCGCAGCACCCGCTATTGCACCGACGTCGCCAAGATGATCGAGGTGCCGATCTTCCACGTGAACGGCGACGACCCCGAGGCGGTCGTCCACGTCGCCGAGCTCGCCGCCGACTTCCGACAGGCGTTCGGCCAGGACGTGGTCATCGACATGGTCTGCTACCGCAAGCACGGCCATAACGAGGGCGACGAGCCGGGCTTCACCCAGCCGGTGATGTACGACCGGATCCGCAACCATGAATCGGTCCGCACCCTCTACAGCCGGAAGCTGAGCGAGTCGGGCGAGCTGACCGCGGACGAGGCCGACACCATCCGCGAGACCTTCGAGGAGCGGCTCCAGGCCGTCTTCCTGGAGGTCCACGAGCGGAAGAAGGCCTCCCGGCCCCCCGGGGGGTTCGGAGGTGCCTGGGCCGGGTTGCAGCCCAACTACCGGCACGAGCCGATCGAGACCGGCGCCTCGATGGAACACCTGGCCGCCGTCGCCAAATCCCAGGTGTCCTATCCCGAAGGCTTCCGCGTCAACCCCAAGGTCCAGCGCATCCTGGCCGTCCGCGCCGCCGCCTTCGAGGCCGGCGGGCCGATCGACTGGGGATTCGGCGAGGCGCTCGCCTTCGGCACCCTGATGCTGGAGGGCACGCCCGTCCGGCTCTCCGGGCAGGACACCCGCCGGGGCACGTTCAGCCACCGGCACGCCTACCTGTACGACACCGAGAACAACGGCCGTTACGTCCCGCTCAACCACATGGCCGGCGGCCAGGCCGAGCTTTGCATCTACGACAGCCTCCTCTCCGAGGCCGCCGTCCTCGGCTTCGACTACGGCTACTCGCTCGACGAGCCCCACATGCTGATCCTGTGGGAGGCCCAGTTCGGCGATTTCTCCAACGGCGCCCAGGTCATCATCGACCAGTTCATCGCCGCCGGCGAGAGCAAGTGGGGCCGCTCCAGCGGGCTCGTCATGCTGCTCCCCCACGGCTACGAGGGCCAGGGTCCGGAGCACTCCAGCGCCCGCCTGGAACGCTTCCTCCAGCTCTGCGCCGAGGACAACCTCCAGGTGGCCAACGCCACCACCCCGGCCCAGTTCTTCCACCTGCTCCGCCGCCAGATGCGCCGCGACTTCCGCAAGCCGCTCGTCGTGATGACCCCCAAGAGCCTGCTCCGGCACAAGGGGGCCGTCTCCACCCTCGACGAGTTCCGCGCGGGCCACTTCCGCGAGGTCCTCGACGACGCCGTCGATCCGGCCGGCGTCCGCCGCGTGGTCGTTTGCAGCGGCAAGGTCTACTACGACCTGCTGGCCCAGCGCGAGACCGCCGGCAAGCAGCGGGAAGTCGCCCTGGTCCGGCTGGAACAGCTCTACCCCTGGCCCGAGGGGCCGCTCCAGGCGGCCCTGGGCCGCTACCGCAACGCCCGCGAGTTCGTCTGGGCCCAGGAAGAATCGCAGAACATGGGCGGCTGGACATTCGCGGCACCCCGCCTGGCGCAGCTCGGCAGGGGCCGGTTCGAATACGTCGGGCGGGACGCCAGCGCCAGCCCGGCGACCGGCTCGCACCACGTCCACGATCGTGAGCAGAACGAGCTGGTGACCGCGGCGATCGGCTCGGCCGTCCCGCACCTGGTCACGGCCAACGGCCACAGCGGCCCGGCGGTGGCCCTCACCGGCGAAGGAGCGCACTGATGTCGGTCGTCGAGGTCAAGGTCCCTGGGGTCGGCGAATCGGTCTCCGAAGGGATTCTCGCTCGCTGGCTCAAGGCCAACGGCGAGGCGGTCAAGAGTCGGGCGAGCCCCTCTTCGAGCTCGAGACCGACAAGGCGAGCACCACGATCCCCAGCCCCGCCGGCGGCGTGCTCCAGATCCGGGCCCGCGAGGGCGATACCGTCGCCGTGGGCGCCCACCGTCGCCGCGATCGACCCCGCGGCCCAGGCGTCGGCCCCTTCGGCCGCCCCGCACCCCAGGCGGCCGGAACCGGCGAGCGCGCATCCTGCTGCGGCGCCGACCGCGGCCGCTTCGCCGGCATCGGCGGCCGTCGCCGTGGCCCCGGCCGCCCACCGCCTGGCCGCCGAAAGCGGCGTCGACCCGGCCCAGGTCACCCCGACCGGCCGGGGCGGGCTGGTGACGAAGGAAGACGTGGTCAACCACCTGGCCCGCGCCTCGCAGCCGGCCGAACCGGCACCGGCTGCCCCCGCTTCCAACGGTAACGCTGCCCCGGCCCAGGCGTCGGCCCCCGCGCCCGCCCGGTCGGCCGCCGGTCGCGAGACCCGGCAGAGGATGACCGGCATCCGCCAGCGGATCGCCGCCCGGCTGATCGAGGCCCAGTCGAACGCCGCGATCCTCACGACGTTCAACGAAGCCGACATGTCCCGCGTGATCGAGCTCCGGGGCCGTTACAAGGGAAGCCTTCCAGAAGAAGCACGGGATCGGCGTCGGATTCATGTCGTTCTTCGTCAAGGCCTCGATCGAGGCCTCCGGGCGTTCCCGGCCGTGAACGCCTCCATCGACGGCAATGACATCGTTTACCACAATTACTACGACATCGGCGTGGCCGTCAGCGGCGGGGCCTGATGGTCCCCGTCGTTCGAGACGCCGACCAGCTCTCCTTCGCCGGGGTCGAGAAGGCGATCGCCGACTACGGCAAGAAGGCCCGCGAGAACGCCATCGGGGTCGGCGACCTCCAGGGCGGCACGTTCACGATCACCAACGGCGGGATCTTCGGCTCGCTCCTCTCCACGCCGATCCTCAACCCGCCGCAGAGCGCCATCCTCGGGATGCACGCGATCCAGAAGCGGCCGGTCGCCGTCGACGACCAGGTCGTCATCCGGCCGATGATGTACCTGGCCCTTTCCTACGATCATCGCCTGATCGACGGCAAGGAGGCGGTCAGCTTCCTCGTCCGCATCAAGGAGTGCATCGAGGACCCCGAGCGGCTCCTGCTCGAAGTCTGATGCCCCCCACCTTCCCCCTCCCCGAGGTGATCCGCGGTGCCCGAGTCTTATGATCTGGTCGTCATCGGCGCCGGCCCCGGCGGGTACGTGGCCGCGATCCGCGCCGCGCAACTCGGCTTCAAAGTGGCCTGCATCGACAAGCGGGGGGCCCTCGGCGGCACCTGCCTGAACGTCGGCTGCATCCCCAGCAAGGCCCTGCTGGATTCCAGCGAGCTCTACCACCTGGCCAAGGAACGCTTCGGCCGACACGGGATCCGGGTCGGATCGCTCGGCCTCGACGTGCCCGCGATGATCGCCCGCAAGAACGAGGTCGTGCGCGGCCTCACGACCGGGATCCGCGGCCTGTTCAAGAAGAACAAGATCGCCGAGTACGCCGGATTCGGCCGGATCACCTCGCCGACGACCGTCGACGTGAAGCTCAACGACGGCGGCGAGGCCTCTCTCCAGGCCGGTCACATCCTGATCGCCACCGGCAGCGAGCCGATTGAACTCCCCTTCCTGAAGTTCGACGGCAAGACGGTCATCAGCTCGACCGAGGCGCTCGACTTCGACCGGGTCCCGGGCCACCTGGTCGTGGTCGGCGGCGGCTACATCGGCCTGGAGCTGGGCTCGGTCTGGAAGCGGCTGGGGGCCAAGGTCTCGGTCATCGAGTTCCTGCCGATGATCGCGCCCACGGCCGACGGCGAAATGGGCCAGGCGCTGTTCAAGTCGCTGGGCAAGCAGGGCCTGGAATTCCACCTCGAGACGAAGGTCACCGGCTGCGAGACACGCGACGGCCGCGCGGTGGTGAAGGCCCAGGCGAAGGACGGCCGCGCCCTGGAATTCCCGTGCGACAAGGTGCTCGTCAGCGTCGGCCGCCGCGCGTTCGTCGACAACCTGGGGCTGGACGAGGTCGGCGTCGCCTACGACAAGAAGACCGGGAAGGTCGCCGTCGACGGCCACTTCCGCACGAACATCCCCACAATCTCCGCCATCGGCGACGTCATCGCCGGCCCGATGCTGGCGCACAAGGCCGAGGACGAAGGGGTCGCCTTCGCCGAGATCCTCGCCAAGAAACCAGGCCACGTCAATTACGACACGATCCCCAGCGTCGTCTACACCTGGCCCGAACTGGCCAGCGTGGGGATCACCGAGGAACAAGCCAAGGAACGCGGCATCGATTACCGCGTGGGCAAGTTCCCGTTCCTCGCCAACGGCCGGGCCAAGGCGATGGACGAGATCGAAGGCTCGGTGAAGGTGATCGCCGACGCCCGAACCGACCGCGTGCTCGGCGTCCACATCTTCGGGCCCAGGGCCTCCGACATGATCGCCGAGGCGGTCACGACCATGGAGTTCCACGGCAGCGCCGAGGACATCGGCCGCATCTGCCACGCCCACCCAACGCTCTCGGAATCGCTCAAGGAGGCGGCGCTGGCCGTCGATCGCCGGGCGATCCACTTCTGAGCGGACCCGGCTCGATTCGGAGAGACATCCCCAACCGGCCGGCAAAATCTGCTGAGCTTTGGGGAAATCCGCCCAAGATTGTCCCGGCTTCTCCGAAATCCTTAAAGCAAGGGGGGGGTTCTCCCCTTGAAGGCCGCCCCAAGACAATTACAATTGTCAGGGCAGGTGCCTCTGCCCGAGCGGGCGGCGAGTCGCGGATCTTTCTCAGGATCCAACCGGTCGAACGTTGTCCTTTTCGATGGGGGTCGTGAAGACGGCGGCCTGCGGGCCGATTCGGTCGGAATCGTTGTGCGCGCAAGCCCTTACCCCAGGGTGAACCTCCGGGACTACCTGCATGAGCCGGTCGGATGGGCACGGACAATCCGGGAAGTCGGACCGAGTTGGGCTGGTCGAAGGCACGGCCGGCCGCGCGCGAAGGCACGGGGCGCGATCTCGGGTGGACCCGTACGATCACGCCCCGACCGGTCTGCTGTCATCCCGAGACGGCGATGACGGCTTAGGCTCAGTAGGAGTCGCTGGAGACGACCTCAGTGCCGGCCCTGGTACCGATGGCCCACCAGGTCTGCCGACTAATCGAGTCCTTCACGAAGCGGACCGAGCCGTCGCCCATCATGACGTTCACACCACCCGAGTGGGCGCTCGAGGCCGGCTCGGAGATCGAGTTGTCCATGTTGCAGCCAGCACTGCAGCCGGTGCGGCAAAAGTTCATGCCAAACTGGTTGGGGGTCTGGACGTGGTTCATCATCGCCCAGCCGGAAATGCCGTTCTGCCAGCGATAGCCGCGGTAATCGACTACCTGGCCGTTGCCGTTCGGGACCTTCCAGCTATCCAGGCAGGACTGCAACGCGTTGAGGATCGGCTGGGGGTTGGCCGAGATGTCGTAGTTGGGGTTCGGCTGGAAACTATCGTCGCCAGGGCCGCCGGTGCCCATGATGCCATTGCCCCGCCACTTGCTGGGGGGGTTATAGCCGCCGTAGCTGTTCCCCTTGCCGTCGCCGACGAGGGCTTCGGCCATCGCCACGGTGTTGCTCAGGCCATCGACCGCGTCGCGCAGTCGGGCGCCATAGTACGTCCCGAACAAGCCGCTGGTGCCGGTGTCTCGCCACCACCACGACTCGACCCCCGAGGAGGTCCCCATGCTCGTATGGTAGTTGTTCAGGTTCTGCCGCCCGACGTTGGGGTCCGACGGGCACATGAACGCTTCCAGCCGAATGTTGTAAACCGTGTTGTTGATCGGGTCGGGCCCGGCTCCGTCCCCGCGCGGCGCCCAACTGAAATTGCAGGCCGCATAAATCTGGGTCTGCTCGAGGTACGGCAGGAGCAGCGACTGGGCGCTCCAGACCGTCCACGGGTCGTAACAGCAGGTCGCACAGCCGTTGTAGCGGTTGGTATCGACGCCGCAGCTCCCCGGGCCGAGTCGGGGATTCTTGGCACCGCCCATCGGGAAGATGTTGTGGGTGCTGACGTAGTTGTGCAGGGCCAACCCCAACTGCTTGAGGTTGTTGGTGCACTGGATGCGGCGGGCGGCCTCGCGGGCCTGCTGCACCGCGGGCAGGAGCAGGGCGATCAGGACGCCGATGATGGCGATCACCACCAAGAGTTCAATCAGGGTGAAGCCGGATTTTCGTACCAACTTCTTGGGCATGAGAGACCTCGATAACGTCGGGAGAGAGGCGAAAAGGCTACGGTCCAGGGAACCGGGCGGGGATAAAGGATCGCAGCAGAACCAGATCAAGCCGGGAGATGATGATGAAACGAGAAGGTCGCGCCGTCGTGGGGAAAGGCGAGACTTGCGATCATTAATTCTTGACCTTGGGGGAATGCTTGGCCGAGTCGGACTTCTTGTAGAAGTCCCGCATGGCGTCCTGGTTCTTCTGCTCTTGCTCGGGGGAAATCGTCTTCTCCACCGAGCCCGTCTTGGACGTGGAATTATCGCACCCCGGGCCCACCAGCATGGTCGATGCCAGGAGAAAGGCGCACGAGAGCACGCCGGAACGGATTGTGGATTCGCGCAATTGTTGACTCCCCTTCTGCCTCGCCGGAGAGCTCCGGCCAACGAATGGACGTGGAGGCATGTCGAACCTATCTAAAGAGCAGGACCAGTGCAAGCTCTCCGCGCGAAATTTGTCACCGTCGCCGGTTCAGAGCCGAGACGTCGATCGGACGCCACATGGCGACCGGTCAAGGCCTGGCGAGAGGAGCCAGCGTGGCATAGATCGGGCCGTGCGGAAAACGCATGACTTGAATGTCGGTCGGCTGCGGCGACGGCTATCGGGCGGGCCCGACTCCGGTGTTCGGCGAGCGGGATGCCCCCATTGGCCCGCATCGCCCCTGGGTACGTGGCAAGAGGCACAATAACCATCGCCCCGCGGACGCGGCAGGATGTGCGGCCCGGGCCCGGTCATCCTGGCACGGGACGCACTTGTTGTACGCGTGGGCTCGCCCCCGGGGTCGACCTCCGGGGACTTCCGGCATGAGCGCGAGTCGAACGAACACGGACTGGCCGGAAGTCGTGGCCCGGGATGGGCTGCGAGGACGGATTCCGCGGATGCCGAATACCGGACGCGATCGTGCGGCCCGGTTCGATCGCGCCCCGACCCGTTCGCTGCCCTTGCGATCGGCTCAGTAAGCGTCGCTGGAACACCTCGGAGCCGGCCTTGGTGCCGATCGACCACCAGGTTTTCTGGTTGATCGAATCCTTGATGAAGCGGACCGAGTCGCCCATCATGACGTTCGCCGCCCGAGTGGACGCTGGAGGCCGGCTCGGAGGTGGAGTTGTCCATGTTGCACCGGGGCCGCACCAGCCGTTGCTCCGGCAGTAGTTCATGCCGTACTGGTTGGGCGCGTTCGATGAAGTTCATCATGCCCCAGCCCGAGATGCCGTTCTGCCACCGGTAGAACGCGGTAATCGACCACCTTGTTGGCGTTGGCGACCGACCAGTTCGAGGTGCAGGCCCGGAGGTTCGCCAGGATCACGGCCGGGTTGGCCTGGATGTCGAAGCTGGCCGCCCGGTTGTTGCCCGAGAGGTCGTCCTCGCCGCCACCGGCCTGCATGATGCCGTCGCGCCACTTGCTGGGGGCCGTAGCCGCCGTAGCTATCTCCTTGCCGTCGCCGACCAGGGCCTCAGGTCAACGCCACGGTGTTCGCGGTGCCATCGACCACATCGCGGAGCTTGCCCTGAAGTAGGAGCCGAACACGCTGGTGCCCATGTTCGCGCCCAGGACCAGGCCCTCGACGCCCGACGAGGTGCCCATGCTCATGTGGTAGTTGTTGAAGTTCTGCTTGCCGGTGTTCGGATCCGGACGGGCACATGAAGGCGTCGAGCCTCATGTTGTAGACGGTCTGGTAGCAGGTGTTGTCGCCGTCGGCCGCCCATACAGTTGGCCGCGTTGTGGGATCGAAGTCGCTCCAGGTACGGCAGCGCAGGGTCTGGTGCTCCAGGTCGTCCGTACGGGTCGTAGCAGCAGGCCGGGCAGAGCGGCCGATCGTTGGGGTCGGGCGCCCTGGCAGCCGGGCCGATCCGGGGCGTCCGGGAGCCGCCCGGGGGGAAGGTGCCGATGGGCGTTGTGGTAATTGTGCAGCGCCAGGCCGACGCTGCTTCAGGTTGTTGGCACTGGATGCGGCGGGCGGGCCTCGCGGGCCTGCTGCAACGGCCGGCAGGAGTGGCGCCGCGATCAGCACGCCGATGATGGCGATGACCACCAGCAATTCGATCAGGGTGAAGCCGGGACGCGTTTTCCTCTGCATGGGATGCCTCGCGGGAATCGAGCGGGAAGGGAAGAATGCGGCCGAGCGAAGCCCGCCTCGCACTCGGCGGATACCGGTGACGAAGGGAGAGGAACGATGCGGCGCGACCCGGGCGACATCGTCCGGGCCCGGTAGGCCCGGCTCGTGATGGCCCTATCCTGCGACCGCCCCCGGGGACCCCTCCCCGGAACCGTCGCGGGATTGCGCGCAAGAACCTGAACTGAGCGGAGCGATCAGTTCTGGCGGATCGCCTTGGTTTTCTGATTCTTCTTGTACATGTCCTGCATCTTGCCCTGGCGTTCGGCGTGCGCCGCCTCGTCGATCTCGGCGACCGTACCCGACTTGCCACGCCCGTCGTCGCAACCCGGCGCGGTTACGACCATGGATCCCAGGAGCATGATGAGAGCAATCGATCCGACGTGAGATGCAACAGGATGGCGCAACGGAGGGCCTCCCGAAGGGAATCAGGACATTTCGGACGCACGACCGAGGGGATGAGGGAAATGAATGTGGAACGATCTTAGATCGGGGTGCGAGGCGGCCGCAAGAGGTACGTCGCCTTTTTTTCGAGACACGCGACGTCTCGAGCATTTTTTTGGGATACGCGCGGCCTCGCGAACGCATCCGGTCCGGTTCGGGCCTGGATCAGGGGATCCGAATCCAGTGATCGGCAAACAGGACCCCCTGCCCCGAATCTTGCCTGGGCATGTGGCAACCGGCGCAGTTGCCGGCCGACGCCCCCGGCGCCGGGCATACATTCGCCGCGGCTCCCTTATGGCATTTCAGGCAGGCCCGATCATATGCTGTCGAATTCGTGGCCACCGGCGCGTGGGGGTCGTGGCAGGTCGCGCAGTTCAAGGCCTGCCGGCTCTCCTTGTAGCAGCGCGACTGCATCAGGCCGACCGGCTGGAACCGAACGATTTCGGGGTTGTCGGGGCGGATCGAGCCGGGCGGGGCCATGTCGGGGTGTCGATGGCACTGGCCGCAGAGCCGCATCTGGTCGTCGGCCTTGTACCGGTTCGGCCCGTAGTCCATGGCCAGTTCGGCGCCCGGCCCGGCGACCCTGGCCGCGGCGACATGGTCGCGCCCCGGTCCGTGGCAGGACTCGCACGAGACGTTCATCACCATCGTCTTGGCATCGAACCGCGAACGACCCTCGGCCGAGGTGAGCGTCGAGTGGCAGCCGAAGCAGTGGACCGTCTCGACCTCGGCCGAACGCCGCCCCGCATGCATCCGGCCGAACATCGCCGACCCTTCCTCCTGGCCCGGGGTGATGCCCATCCGGTCGCCCTTGGCGAAGTGGGTCAGGCGATGCTCGAACACGGCCGGCGCGTGCCTGGGCCCTTCGACCACGCTCACGAATGTCGTCGCGTGCGAATCCGACCCGAACGCATAATCAGCAGTCATCGACTCGGTCGAATCGCCCTCGACCCGCTCAATCGTGAACGTGCCGTCCTGATAGTGATACGTCCAGGTTACGCCTGGGAGTTCCGGGTCGGGGAACGAACGGCCGTCCAGCCCCTGCGCCACGCCGGATTTCGAGATCGGATGCAACGTCTTCGAATGGCCGGAACGGGCGAACAGGGCCGACTCGCCCGGGTGGCACTCGGCGCAAACCCGATCGCCCACCATCCGATCGACGATCAACTCGCCGGATCGGGACGGGCGGGACGGAGTCGGCTCCGCCCCTTCCTTCGCCTTGTTCATGCCCCAAAGGGCCAGGCCTGCCACCAGGGCCACGCCCAGGCCGGCGACGATGAACAATTCCGGGCCGAAGCCGGCGGTCTTGGTCTCGGGCTGAGGATCGCTCGACAACGTAGCGACCTCCTTCCCCCGGCCGCGATCGGGGCCGGGGTCGCGTGGATGATCGGACCCCGTGATCATTTTAGCGGCTTGCCCCTGGGGGGCCAATCATCCCCCACTCCTTGCCTCATTCCATCGCGGCGAGTCGCCGTTCAGCCTCGCGTAGCTTTTCGCGGTATTCAAGGCAATCGACGGTATCGATATCACCCGGATGTCCAAAATCGTGGGTGCACTCTTGCCTGACGATTACCCGTAGATTGCGAACATGCTCTCGATAGGCGGCCAGCCGCCCGCTTCGCGTGAAGGCATGAGCCGCGCGGAGTCGGGCCAGACTCTCGGAAGCCCGCTCGAACCGCTCTGCCGTCATTGCCCCTACAGAATAGTAGACCTCGATGGTTTCGAGGCGACGACTGGCCTCACGTTCCTCCCGGATGCCTCGGGCAGCTCGCACGCCGGCCATCGCGATCGCCAGGGCCGCGATGGCCGACATCACCATCCAGACTCGGATTCGTTTCATCGAGTCGATCAGATATGGACCGACTCCCCCCCCGCCTGCCCGGCCGCTTCCATGATGGCTTCGGAGAAGGTCGGGTGCGGGTGCATCGCGTGGACGATGTCCTCCTCGGTGGCCTCCAGTTTCTTGGCCATCACCAACTCGGAAATCATCTCGGTCGCCGCCGAGCCCAGGATGTGGGCGCCCAGCAACTCCCCGTACTGCTTGCCGAAGATCAGCTTCACGAACCCCTCGGGCTCCTCGGAGGCCACCGCGCGGCCGCTGGCGAGGAACGGGAACTTGCCGATCTTGTAGGGGATTCCCTTCTCCTTCACCTGCCGCTCGGTCATGCCCACGCTGGCCACGCCCGGGTCGGTGTAGGTGCAGCCGGGAATGATCGAGTAGTCGACCGTCCGCTGCGATTTACCGCAGATCTGCTCGATGCAGCAGATCGCCTCGTGGTGCGCCACGTGAGCAAGCCACGGGGGGCCGTTGATGTCGCCCACCGCATAGATGCCGGGGACCGACGTCACGAATCCCTTCCTGGGATCGACCTGGATATAACCCTTCTCGACCTTGATCGGCAGCTTGGGATCCCAGAGGTTTTCGACGTTGCCCACGACGCCGATCGCCACCAGCAGGACCTCGGCCTCGACCGTCTGCGGGCCCTTGGGGGTTTCGAGCTGGGCCTTGATGCCGCTCGCGCTCTTCTCGATCTTCGTGGTTTTCGTCTTGGTGAGGATCGTGATGCCCCGCTTGGACAGGCTCTTTTCCAGCTCGACCGAGATCTCGGTGTCCTCGATCGGCAGGATATTGTCCATCATCTCGACCAGCGTCACCTTGGTGCCGATCGCGTTGTAGAAGTACGCGAACTCGCAGCCGATCGCGCCGGCGCCGACGATCAGCATCGACTTCGGCTGCTTCGGCAGGTTCATCGCCTCCTTGTAGGAGATGATCGTCTTGCCGTCGAAGTCGGCGCCCGGCATGGGCCGGGGGCGAGTGCCGGTGGCGATCACGATCGAGCCGGCGGTGAGCTTCTCGTTGCCGACCTGGACGGTGTGGGCGTCGAGGATCTTCGCCGTGCCGATCTTGGAGGCCACCTTGTACTTGCGGAAGAGGCCCTCGATCCCCTTGTTCATCTTGACGGTGACGTCGCGGCTTCGCTTGATCACCTGGCCGAAGTCCCAGGACGACTGGCCGGTCCAGCCGAAGTCCTTGCCGTGGCGGTTGAGCATCTCGGCGAGGTGGGCGTTGGTGAGCAGGGCCTTGGTGGGGATGCAGCCCCAGTTCAGGCAAATCCCGCCGAGCTTGTCCCGCTCGACGCAAACCACCTTCTTGCCGAGCTGCGCCGCCCGGATGGCGCCCGCATACCCCGCCGGGCCGCCGCCGATCACCGCGATATCGTAGTCGTAGGCCATGGTCTTTCCGAGTAAAGTCGAGGACCTGAAAGCCCTATTCTAGCCGCCGCACGGGGCCAGGCCCACCCGGGCCCGGTCGGGCGAGCCCGCGAGGAACCCATGCGTAACCGCCCCAGACTCTCCGACATCCTGATCGCAGTGATCGCGTCGGCGGCCCTGTTCGCGTTCTGGGGGCTGAGGCTGAAGAGTGTCCCAAGTCTGCTGCGAATCGATGCCCTCACGGCCGTCCTCTCGGCCAGTTCGATCCTCGTGATCGCGGTTTTGCTCTCGGGAGTAGCGAGGCAGGGCCGCGGGATGAAAAGGGCATGCCAGGCGATTGGCTTGATCAACCTGCTGATTGCCTTCTGGTTCGTGTTGGTCGACAGATGCCATGGTTGGGAATTCTGCACACGGTGCCGTAATTCGCGTGTAATCGCCGAAACTCGGGTCCTGTCGATCCCCTTCCGGCGAGAGGTCGGGGCATGGGCTCATCCGACGTTGATCGAGTCGGTTGCCGCCAATCTGGGGATACCCTGTTCGCATGGCTCGACCCGGCGATCCAATGAAGTCCGTTGGGCCGGGCTAGTCTTGCCCCAGTTCCCTGTGTTTGGCTGTGGCCCAGGAGAGCCCCGCTGGGATCGCAGCTGCATAGGCGAGGCGGTCCGTTCCTGGGTCAAGGCCGACCCGACCCTGGCGCAGACCTTCCAGGAACGCATCCTGGATCACTTCGACCCGACTTACTGGTCGGACTTCACCGATCGATTGGAGGCCGCATGCCCGCCGGGGCAAGTTACCCCCCTTCCAAATTCCCGGTGACCCGCCCTGGGGCCATGGATGGACTCTAAGGCGAAGCCTGGCCAATGGCCAGGAAACGCCTGATGTATCCGTGCGCGAGACATCCCATAATCCTGCGGAACATCGCAACCCTGGCGGTCCTGTTCGTGGACGGGGCTTGCGATACCGGCTGAACGTCCGGTTCACTTTTTTCAAGGCTTCCCGCTCATCCAACGCACCGGCTTGATCCTTCGGACCGCAGGAATTCGATCGGGTGACGCACCCCTCCATCCTCGTGAACACGAGGGTGCCAGATCCTGGTGGTCCTCAATCTGTTGTGGTTCCTCGGCTTCGCGGAAGCCCCTTGGTGCTGGACTTCGGAGATCTGCCCCCGATGCAGCGAGCGCAGAAAAGTGATCGAACACCGCATCTTCCCGATCACCGTCCGGCGAGATGCCGAAGGGTGGGCCATGCCGAATCGGGAACCCCTGCCATCACGTCCATTCGGCCCGCGATCGCGGGATCGGGCGAGGAGTCGCCCGTCGCTGACGGTGCCGATTTTGGTGTGGCGGAAACCCGGTGTGACCTCCGTGGGCGGGGCCGAATTCGGCATTTCAGCCGGTCGCCCGGAGGACAGGCCACTTGCGTATCCCAGCTTTCCGGCGTTTCGCCGGCGGCGATCGGGGGTCAGGGCCGGGGAAGCGCCGGGCAAGAAAAGCCCCCCTTGGGATCGATCTTCGGTCGCCAGGCTCGCCGACCCTTCCGGTCGGTGGCACTTGCGTGCAATTCCGAATCCATTTTCTTGAATTCCGAAATCCGTTTGAGTAAGTTCGAATCGGATGGCCTGAATTAAGCGTCGCCATCCAGTAGGTCGCCATCCCGATTCTGTCTCGAATTCGCCGGCACTGTCGCCGGTGATCGGTCCTGAATGCCCGGCCTGGGCCGGGGTGAGGGCATGCCATGTCGCTGCCTCATGAGCCTGCGCATAGCCTGGGGGCGGGGGATCGGCGGTTCCGCACCCTCATCGAGGGGATCGAGGGTTGCGCCGTCTTCCTGCTGGATCCGCACGGCCTGTTGATGAGCTGGAACCCGGGGGCCGAACGGATCACCGGGTATACAGCCGAAGAAGCCTTCGGCCGCCCGCTCGACGAGATCCTGCGATCGGGGGCAAACCAGCCCGGGAGGATGGTCGCGGTGATGGATGCCGCGGGTCGCTCCGAGGACGAGGGCTGGAGGATTCGCAAGGACGGGGCCCGGTACTGGGCCCATACGATGGTCGAAGCCCTGGACGACGAGGCAGGCCATCTCTTCGGATTCGCGACCGTCCTCAGCGACCTGACGCAGCGCAGGCTGGCCGATGAGACGCTGGTCTCGGTCCTGGAGAACGTCCTCGAGGGGATCATCACGATCGACGACCGGGGCGTCATCGAGTCGTTCAACCCGGCCGCCGCACGGATCTTCGGCTACCCCGCCGAGGAGGTGTTGGGGCGCAATGTCAACGTCCTGATGCCCGAGCCCTTCCGAAGCGACCACGACTCCCACATTTCCGCCTACTTGCAAACCGGCCATCGCAAGATCATCGGAATCGGCCGCGAGGTGGTCGGACGCCGGGGCGACGGCTCCACGTTCCCGATGGACCTGTCGGTCACGGAATTCCGGCTCGGCGACCGCCGCTTCTTCACCGGCATCATCCGCGACATCACCGAAAGGAAGCGCATGGAGCAGGAGCTCCACAGGAGGCTGGCCGACCTCGCCGAGGTCGACCGCCGCAAGGACGAGTTCCTGGCGATGCTGGCCCACGAGCTACGGAACCCCCTGGCCGCGCTCGGGGGGGCCTATGAGTTGCTCAAGGTGCACGCGGGCCACGAACAGGCCGCCTGGGGAATGGAAGTCATCGGGCGGCAGCTCTCCCACCTGTCGAGGCTCGTCGACGACCTGCTCGATGTCTCGCGGATCACCCTGGGCAAGATCCACCTGAGGAAGGAAGTGGTCGATGTGGCCCGGGTGATGCGAAGCTCGATCGCCGCGGTGAAGCCGCTCATGGACGCCAGGAAGCACTACCTCCGGGTGTCGGCGAGGCCGGGCGAGCTCTGGTTGGAAGTCGACCCGACCCGGCTCGAGCAGGTGTTCTCGAACCTGCTGAGCAACGCCGCCAAGTACACCGGCGAGGGCGGGGTGATCGACTTCTCGGCCGAGCGGGATGGCGGGGAGATCGTGGTCCGGTTCCGCGATACCGGCATCGGGATCGCTTCCGAAGAACTCCCTCATGTCTTCGAGCTGTTCGCCCAGGGCGACCATACCCTGGCGCGGTCGCAGGGGGGCCTGGGGATCGGCCTGACCCTGGTCCGTACGCTAACCGAGATGCATGGCGGGACCGTGACCGCCGCGAGCGAGGGCCGCGGGAAGGGGTCGGAGTTCACCGTCCGCCTGACGGCGGCGGAGCGGCCCGGGGCCGACGCGGGGCCGTTGAGCACGGCCGGGCACGGATCGGCGCACGGCCGCGTCCTGATCGTCGACGACAATGTGGACCTGGCCCGGGGCCTCGCCCAGTTCATGAAGCACCTGGGATACGAGGTGGAGGCCGTCCATGACGGCCCTTCCGCGCTGGACGCGGCCGGCGAGTTCCGGCCAGGCCTGGTCCTGCTGGATATCGGCCTGCCGGGCATCGACGGATACGAGGTGGCGAGGCAACTCCGCTCGCAGGAACACGGCCGGGAGGCCCGCATCATCGCGCTGACCGGCTACGGCCAGGACGAGGACGTGAAGCGTTCCCGGGAGGCGGGTTTCGACATGCACCTGGTCAAGCCGGTGACGTTCCAGCAACTCGCCCGGGTGCTCGCCGATCACGCGGCTTGATCGCCGCCCCGGCCCCGAAGGAGGATCGGCGGCGCCTTCCCCTGCCTGATTGGCGTAGCCGGGCGAGGGCTCACGATGCGATCATGCCCCACGTCGCAACGCTCGCACCCGCGACTCCTGGGGGACGGAACGTGGCAGAACAGGCCGTAATTGCGGACTTCGACTACCAGGGGGACGACCTGGTGCCCCTTTTCGACCTCGAGGATCAGCTGGAGGAAGCGATCGACGCCGCGGGCGTGGGCGAATTCGATGGCAACGAGATGGCCATCGACCTGGCCGACGGGTCGTTGTACATGTACGGGCCGGACGCCGAGGCCCTGTACGCCGTGGTGGGGCCGATCCTGGCCGGCGCCGCCTGCCTGCAGAACACCCGGGTCACGCTCCGGTTCGGGCCGCCCGAGGAGGGCGTGCACGAGCGGGTCGAGACCCCGGGTTCGTAGCCCCCTTGCCGACCGGATCGCCCTCGGCACGAGGCCCGACCCGGGTGGGACGGAATCGATCCACCCGGGACAAGAGGGGCCGGTCGCCCGGGTCAGAGCAGCATGCTGGCCGGCTCTTCCAGGAACTCCTTGAGGGTCACCAGGAACTGGGCGGCGCCCGCGCCGTCGACGACGCGGTGGTCGGCCGTCAGGGTGAGGGTCAGCACGGTGCCGATCGCCAGTGCATCCCCCTCGACGACCGGCCGCTTCTCGGCGGCTCCGACCGCCAGGATGGCGGCCTCGGGCTGGTTGATGATGGCATCGAACGCCTGGATGCCGTACATGCCCAGGTTGCTGATGCTGAACGTCCCGCCCATCATCTGGTTGGGCTTGAGGGTATTCGACCGGGTGGCCGACACCAGGGCCTCGGTCCCCTGCCGGATCTCCTTCAGGCCAAGCTGATCGGCGTGGTGGAGCACCGGCACCATCAGGCCGGCTTCGAGGGCAACCGCGATGCCGATGTTGACGTCGCCGTGCATGACGATCGCGTCCGGCTCGTAGCTGGCATTCAGCATCGGGTGCTTGCGGAGGGCCGAGGCCGATGCCTTGGTGACGAAGTCGCCCACCGACAGCTTGATGTTCTCCCGGGCGAGCTTCGCGTTGAGGCCCTCGCGGATGGCCAGCAGCTTGTCGATCCGCACGTCGACGGTCAGGTGGATCGCGGGCGTCGCCTGGACCGATTCCAGCATCCGCTTGGCGATCGTCTTCCGCATCGGCGTGTGCGGAATCCGCTGAGGCTGGCCCGGGGTGAAGACGCGGGGGGGTGCCGCGGGGGCGGGGGCAGCCGTCGGCGAGGCGGCCGGGGCGGACTGGCGGGCGGTCGCCCCGCGGCCGGCCAGGAACGCCTCGATGTCGGCCCGATGGATCCGGCCGCCGGGGCCGCTGCCGGCGACCTGCCCCAGCGCGATGCCGGCCTCGGCCGCCATCTTCCGGGCCAACGGCGTCGACTTGACCCGTCCGTTGGGATCGGTGGGCGGCTCGGCGACCGCCACGGATGATTCCGGGGCGGCGGTCGCCGGGCCGTTCGAGCCGGCCGAGGCCGCCTTCGCCGCCGGTGCGGCAACCGATGCCGATGCCGCAGGGGCGGGCGCAGCCTTGCTGCCGAGTTGGCTGGCAACCTGGGCCGGGTCTTCACCCTTCTTGGCCAGGACCAGGACGCGCTGGCCAAGGGCCACGTCGTCGCCTTCCGCGACGTCGAGTTGGGCCACGATCCCCTCGTCGAACGCTTCCATCGGCATGACCGCCTTGTCGGTCTGCACGTCGGCGAGCGTATCGCCTTCCTTCACCTTGTCGCCGACCTTCACCAACCAGCGGACGAGCTGCCCGGATTCCATGGTCGGGCTGAGTTTGGCCAGGGTCACTTCGATGGGCATGGCTCGATCCCCCGTTGCGTTGCGGGCTGGTAGGCGATCGACCGGGGCCCGTCGGCTCGGGGCCCGGGACGGGTCGGTCGTTGGAAGGATAAGGGGCCGCGCCCCGGGCGCGGCCGCGACCTCCCGGTTTCTTATCGATAGCAGACCTGCTTCACAGCCGAAGCGATCTTGTCCACGCTGGGCAGGAACTGCTTCTCGAGGTTCTTGGCGTACGGGATGGGCGCGTCGAGCGAGGTCACCCGCAGGATCGGCGCGTCCAGCTCGTCGAAGATCTGATGATAGATCCGGTCGGCGATGCCGGCGCCGATGCCGCAGTAGGGCCAATCTTCCTCGACGATCACCACCCGGTGCGTCTTCAGGGCCGAGCTGAGGACCGTGTCCATGTCGAGCGGGCGGAGCGTGCGGAGGTCGACGACCTCGGTATCGATCCCGTCCTGCTCGGCGAGTTGCTCGGCCGCCTTCAGGCTGGTAATCAGGGACCGGGAGTAGGTCAGGATCGTGACGTCGCCGCCGGCCCGCTTGACGTCGGCCTTGCCGATCGGCACCAGGAAATCGACGTCGTCGGGGACCTCGGCCTTGTCGCCCAGCAGGTTCTCGTGCTCCAGGAAGACGACCGGGTCGTCGCTGCGGATGGCGCTCTTGAGCATCCCCTTGGCGTCGGCGGGGGTGGCCGGCGTCATCACGGTCAGGCCGGGGATGTGCGAGTAGATCGCCTCGGGGCGGTGGGAATGGGTCGCGCCCAGGGCCCCGGCCATCCCCGAATTGCCCCGGAAGACGATCGGCACCGCGAACTGGCCGCCGCTCATGTAGCGCATGTTGGCGGCGTTGTTGATGATCTGGTCGATCGCCACGAAGCTGAAGCTGAACGTCATGAACTCGACGATCGGCCGCAGCCCGACCATGGCGGCGCCGATGCCGATGCCGGCGAACCCTTCTTCCGAGATCGGCGTATCGATCACCCGCTTGGGGCCGAACTGGTCGAGCATCCCCTGGCTGACCTTGTAGGCGCCGTTGTACTCGGCGACCTCCTCGCCCATGAGGAAGACCCGATCGTCGCGCACCATCTCCTCGGTCATCGCGGCGCGGAGCGCCTCCCGATACTGCAACAAGGCCATCGACTTACGACTCCTGGGGGATGAACGGGGCGACCGTGATGTCCTCGTACAGGGACTCGACGGGGGGCTCGGGGGCATCCTCGGCGAACTGGATGGCTTCCTCGATCTCGGCCTTGATCTTCTCGTGCATCTCCTCGAGCTGGGCCTCATCGATCCAGCCGCGTTCCTTCAGGATCGTCTCGTAGATGACGATCGGGTCGCGCTCCTTGGCCTTCTCCAGCTCCTCACGGGTCCGATACTTCATCGGGTCGGACATCGAGTGGCCGCGGAACCGATAGGTCTTGGCCTCGAGGAACGTTGGGCCTTCGCCGGCGCGGGCCCGGTTGCACGCGTCGCGGGTGATCCGGGCCATCTCCTCGATGTCGTTGCCGTCCACCAGGATGCCGGGCATCCCGTAGGCCGGGCCGCCGCGGACGGTCAAGTCGGTCGTCCACGAGTGGCGATGGAGGTGGGTCCCCATCGACATCATGTTGTTCTCGACGATGTAGATCACCGGCAGCTTCCAGAGGCTGGCGAGGTTGAAGGCCTCGTGGAGCGAACCTTGATCCATCGCCCCATCTCCGAAGAAGCAGAGGCAGACCCGCTCCTCGTTGCGGTACTTCGAGGCGAACGCCATGCCGGTGGCCAGGGGGATGTGGCTGCCGACGATGGCATGGCCCCCCATGAACCCCTTGTCGGCGTCGAAGAAGTGCATCGAGCCGCCCTTGCCCCGCGAGCAGCCGGGGAACTTGCCCAGCATCTCGGCCATCCCCTGGCGGGGGTCCATGCCGCGGGCCAGGGCGTGGCCATGGTCGCGGTAGGCGGTGATGACGTAGTCGTCCTCCCGGAGGACGCCGATCGAACCAACGGCCACCGCCTCCTGCCCCGTATACAGGTGGCAGAACCCACCGATCTTCTGGTTCTGATACAGCATCGCCGAACGTTCCTCGAATCGGCGAATCAACAGCATCTGGCGAAGCCAGCCCACCGCCTGGTTGCGAGACACGATCGGCTTGACCTCGGTGGGAGCGTGGGCCATGTATTCCCTCGTGAAATAGGCGGATGGGAGGGTATGGAGAAGTCGGCGGCCGGCCGGTGTTGGGAGGAACGTCGGGCCGATTCCCCGGCCGCGGAGTGGGCGGGGAAAGTCCCGGTCCGATTGGCGCGGGGGGTCGCCCCGCCGGCAGGTCCGAGTCATTCTAGTCAATCTCAATCGGATCGGAAACCGATTTTCCCCAACAGGAAAACGGCGCTCCCCGATCTTCGGCCCTCCTCGGCCGGCCAACGCGCAGGATCGTCCCGCCGACCGGCGGTGCGGCAGTCCCCGACTCGCCGGGGAATCCCCGGGATTCCTTAGGAACTCGGCCATCCGGCGTCTAGAATGACCCGGTTGATTCCAGGGGCTGAATCCGGAAGAACCCGCCCGAAATGATCCCGTGCGGCCCATAATTTTCACCAGGCTACCCAGATGACCCGAGGGCAGACTGAGTAATCTGGGCCGTGGATCGGCCACCAACGGGACGGATTGAGGGCCATCGACCCCGGGTGGAAGATCGAGGAGATTCCGCCGGCCGGCAGAAGCCCTTTACTTCCGCAAGGCTCCCCGCGGGTAAGTCTTGCGACGGAGACTCAGCGGATGACGCCCCAGGTGCAGGTGACTGTTTCGGAACGCCATGGCCGGCATTACGCCTCGACCGGATCCGCCTGGGAGCCGGTCGTCGGCTATTCCCGGGCGGTGAAGGCCGGCCCGATGATCTTCGTCACGGGCACGGTGGGGGTCGCCGCCGACGGTACCTTCCCGGAGTCGCTCGAAGCCCAGACGCGGAGGGCCCTGGAGATCATCGGCGCGGCGCTCGAGGCGCTCGGGGGAGGCCTCCGCGACGTGGTGCGGACGCGGATTTATGTGACCGATATCTCCCGTTGGGAGGAAGTGGGGAAGGTCCATGGCGAGGTCTTCGCCGCGATCCGACCGGCGACGACGATGGTCGAGGTGGCGAAGCTGATCGATTCGGCCGCGCTCATCGAGATCGAGGCGGATGCGGTCGTGGCGTAATGGGAACGCCAGCGGCGAGTCATGGCAGGTGCATCAGCCAATCGATGAAAGTGCTGGTCGGTTGCGGGTCGCCCCCCGCCCACCTGGCGATCCAGAAGTTGATGTCGTCCCCGAACTGGCAGTCGTAGTTGCTCTGCTGCAAGACCAAAATCCCGGTCCGCCCTCGCCAGACCGCATGGCGATAGCCTTCGTCGGTACCGAGGAGTTCCGGTCGGCCCAGGAGGGCAATCCTTACTGCGTAGGCTTCCTCGTAGATGGTGTCGAACTCCGAGCGTTCCTCCTCGAACGAATCGACGGTATCGTGCTGCATTCGCAACGAACTCTCCCACCGGCAAATCGAAAGGATGGCGCAATCGACCTGGCCACGTTCCTCATCGGCGGCGACGAGCAGCCGCGGTTCACCGACGGGGTCGAGCGGGAATCTCCACAGGTTCGCGTCGGATGACCGAGCATCGAACGGGGCGATCACCTCGCAGGCGGCCTTAAATGTCTCCAAATCGAACGGGGTGTCCGCCAGGCAATGAAGCTGAGCGATGGGAGGGTTGAAGCCGGGATATCGATAGATCATGATTCCTGATTCCTTGCCATACCGTCGCATCGTTCCGAGTTGCAAGCGGTAGGTCAGCCGATCGAAGGCGCAATGGGTGGACCGCTGCACTGAGGCGGTGTCACAATAGGCATTCGAATCGAGGAGGTGTCCAATGTCGACCGTGCCCGCTTCCGCGCCTATCACGCTCCTCACCGCGGAGGAGTTCGGCAATCGGCCCGACCCGGGCTATCCGGAAGAACTCGTGCGGGGAAGGATCGTCCCCATGACGTCGCCGAATCTCAGGCATGGTCAGGTGTGCGGAACGGCCTACTTCTTGATCCGCCAGTTCGTGCAAGCCCGCGACCTCGGCCATGTCCTCTCGAACGACTCGGGGGTCATCACGCAGCGCAACCCAGATACAGTTCGCGGGGCCGATGTTTCGTATTACAGCTATGCACGCCTGCCCAAAGGGCGGTTGCCGCAATCGTATACGTCCGAACTGCCCGAGCTCGTCGTCGAGGTCCGGTCTCCGAGTGACCGATGGCGGGCCGTCCTGGAGAAGGTCACGGAATATCTGAATGCGGGCGTGGTGGTGGTGGTCGTGCTCGATCCCGACGCCGAGACGGCCCATGTCTACCGCGATAATCAGGCGCCCGAAACCCTTCGAGCCGGCGACGAACTCGCCCTGCCGGAGATCCTCGGCGACTTCCGGGTCGGGATCGCCCGGTTTTTCGAGTAACCCGGCCGGGCACGCCCTTCGACATGCCCGGCTTTTGCCGCCTTAGCCCTTGCCCGTCACCAACTGACGGAGCACGTACGGCAGGATGCCGCCGTTCTGGTAGTAGCGGACTTCCTGCGGGGTGTCGATCCGCACCGTCGCGGGGAACTCGAAGGTGGTCCCGTCCGGCCTGGTGGCGGAGACGGTCACCTGACGGCCGTCCGCGAAGCCCGATTCCAGGCCCTTCAACAGGCCGTCGATCCGATAGACTTCCTCGCCCGTGAGTCCGAGGATCTCCGCCGACGAACCATCCTGGAACTGGAGCGGCAGGATTCCCATGCCGACCAGGTTCGACCGATGGATCCGCTCGTAGCTCTCGGCGATCACCGCCTTCACGCCCAGCAGGGCCGGGCCCTTGGCGGCCCAGTCGCGGCTCGAACCCGAGCCGTATTCCTTGCCGGCCAGGACGATCAGCGGGACGCTCTCGGCCCGGTACAGTTCGGATGCCTCGAAGATGCTCATCACCTGGCCGCCGGGCAGGTGGCGGGTGACGCCCCCCTCGGTGCCGGGCGCCAGCTTGTTGCGGAGCCGGATGTTGGCGAAAGTGCCCCGGACCATCACCTCGTGGTTGCCGCGGCGGGCCCCGTACGAGTTGAAATCGGCCGGCGCCACGCCGTTGGCGACCAGGTACTGCCCGGCCGGGCCGTTCGCCTTGATCGAGCCGGCCGGCGAGATGTGGTCGGTGGTGATGCTATCCCCCAGCACCGCCAGGACCCTCGCCCCCGCGATCTCCTTCAACGGCGACGGTTCGAGCGTCATGCCGTCGAAGTAGGGCGGGTTGCGGACGTAGGTCGAATCGGCCTCCCAGGCGTAGAGGTCGCCCGTGGGCACCGGCAGGGATTGCCACCGCGGGTCGCCCTCGAAGACGTGGGCATACTTCGTTTGGAACATCTCGGCCAGGACCGACTGACGGACCGTGTCGGCCACTTCGGCCTGGGTCGGCCAGATATCCTTGAGGTAGACCGGCTGGCCGTTCGAGCCGTTGCCGATCGGGTCGTGCGTCAGGTCGATGTCCATCGTGCCGGCCAGGGCGTAGGCGACGACCAGGGGCGGCGAGGCCAGGTAGTTGGCCTTCACATCCGGGTTGATCCGCCCTTCGAAGTTGCGGTTGCCCGAGAGCACCGAGACGGCCACGAGGTCGCGGGCCTTGATCTCCTGGCTGATCGCCTCCGGCAAGGGGCCGGAGTTGCCGATGCAGGTCGTGCAGCCGTAGCCAACTGTGTTGAACTGGAGCTGATCGAGATACGGTGAGAGGCCGGCCTTGTCGAGGTAGTCGGTCACCACCTTCGACCCGGGCGCCAGGCTCGCCTTGACCCAGGACTTGGTCTTGAGACCCTTCTCGACCGCCTTCTTCGCCACGAGGCCGGCCGCCACCATCACCGACGGGTTCGACGTGTTGGTGCAGCTCGTGATGGCCGCGATCACGACCGAGCCGTGATTCAGGTGATGGCCATTCGAGGAGGTCACCGGCGAGGGGGGCGTGGTCGCCATCCCGGCCAGCGACTTCTGCCATGCGACGCGGGATTCGCTGAGCAAGACCCGGTCCTGCGGCCGCTTGGGCCCGGCCAGGCTGGGGACGACGCTGGCGAGGTCGAGTTCCAGGGTGTCGGAGTACTCGGCCTCGGGCGTGTTCGTGGTGCGGAAGAGGCCCTGCTCCTTGCTGTACGCGGCGACCAGGTCGATCAGCTCCTTGGGCCGGCCCGACAGTTCGAGGTAGCGGAGGGTCTCGTCGTCGACCGGGAAGATGCCGCAGGTCGCCCCGTATTCGGGGGCCATGTTGGCGATGGTGGCCCGGTCGGCCAGCGGGAGCTGATCGAGCCCCGGTCCGAAGAACTCGACGAACTTGCCAACGACCCCCTTCTTGCGGAGCATCTGGGTGACGGTGAGCACCAGGTCGGTCGCGGTGGCCCCTTCGGGCAGCTTGCCGTGGAGCTTGAAGCCGACGACCTGCGGCACCAGCATCGACACCGGCTGGCCCAGCATGGCGGCCTCGGCCTCGATCCCGCCGACGCCCCAGCCCAGGACGCCCAGGCCGTTGATCATCGTCGTGTGCGAGTCGGTGCCGACCAGCGTGTCGGGGTAGGCGACGCCCGACTCGTCGGTGAAGACTACCCGGGCCAGGTATTCCAGGTTCACCTGGTGGACGATGCCGGTCTCCGGCGGCACGACGCGGAAGTTCCGCAGGGCGTTCTGGCCCCAGCGGAGGAACATGTACCGCTCGCGGTTCCGCTGGTATTCCAGCTCCGTATTGCGGAAGAGGGCCGCGGAGGTACCCGACACGTCGACCTGGACCGAGTGGTCGATGACGAGCTCGACCGGCTGCAGCGGGTTGATCGCGTTGGCCTTGCCGCCGAGCTTCTGCATCGCCTCGCGCATGGCGGCGAGGTCGACGACGGCGGGGACGCCGGTGAAGTCCTGCAAGAGCACCCGGGCCGGCCGGAAGGCGATCTCGCGGTCGGGCTCGGCCTTCGGATCCCAGTTGGCCAGGCCCAGGATATCCCCGGCGGTGACGGTCAGGCCGTCCTCGCACCGGAGCAGGTTTTCCAGGAGGATCTTGAGCGAATACGGCAAGCGATCGAGGTTGACCCCCTGGTTTTCCAGGGCGCCTAGGCGATAGACCTTGTAGGACTTCGCGCCCACGGTCAGGGTGGATTCGGCCTGAAAGCTGTTGGGCATGATCGGGGATACCTTCGCGGATGCGGACCATCGGAGATCGGGGCCCGCGCGGCCGGGCCGGGCGGCGTCGGGCGGTTCCCCTTATCATCCAGGATCCGGGGCGGGTTGCAACCGGATCGGGGCCTCGGGGCGGCCCACCAGGCACGGGCGATCCCCAAATCCGAAGGCCCCGGGTCGAGTTGGAAATCGACGCCGAACGGGCCTTCGATACCGATCCTGGGCCGGTTCGGGCACGATTGCGTCACATTTCCTCGGATCGTACGTTGTTTGCCTGAGCACGGAGGGCCGATCCGAATGGCCCCGAGCTCCGGCGAGGGCTCCGCCCGACCCCAAGCGAATCGACCGACCACCCACGTGGCTAAGGACCCCTGATGGCCGCGCGTTTCCCGTTTCCCAGGCGTACCGACTTGCATCCGTGCCGCAGGCTTCGGCAGGCCGCGAAGCCGTTGACCGAGGGGGCTCGAGGCCCGGGACCTGCCGGCGACCTTCATGCCCAGCCCGACGGCCGCCGACGGCGTGCCCGGGAGCCTGCGGGCCGCCATCATCGCGTCCAATGCCAACGCCCAGGACGATACGATCCAGCTCTCCGCCGGCACCTACCAGCTCACCATCGCCAACACGGCCGGGCAGGAAAATGCCGCGGCCGGGGCGACCTCGACCTGACCGACGCCGGCCATACCCTCACGATCCAGGGGGCCGCCGGCAAGTCGATCATCGATGGGGCTCGCTCGACCGCGTCTTCCAGATCTTCCAGGGCGTGAATGTGGTGCTCCGCGGCCTGACCGTCCGCAACGGGCTGGCCACCGACGAGGGGACCGCCGGGTTGGCCCAGGCGGCGCCCAACGCCTTCGGCGGCGGCATCCTCAACGCCGGGTCGCTGACCCTGGACCATGTCAACGTCGAGGGGAACTCCGCCACGGCCGGCGCGGGCCTCGACGGCGCCTCGCCCGGCAACGCCGGGTCGGTCGGCCGCTCGGGGCGGGGCGGCGGGATCCTGAACTTCGGCTCCTCACCCTGACCGACTCGATCGTCCGCAACAACTTCGCCCGGGGAGCGGCGGCAGCGGCACCGGCAATGCCTTCGTCCGGGCCCAGGGCGGCAACGGCGGCGATGCGGTCGGGCGTGCCGGGATCCTGTCGACCCCTTCGCTCTCGATCGAGCGGTCGACCCTCTCCGGTAACCGGGCATTCGCCGGCCCCGGGGCGCCGGCAGCCGGTCGACCAATGGCGGCGACGGCGGCACCGGCGGCCAGGCGATCGGCGGCGGCCTGACCGTCGCCGGCACCGGCGGCACCGCCCGACTGGTCAACGTCACCCTGTTCGGCAACCTGGCGGTGGGCGGCAAGGGGGCAACGGCGGCGACGCCTCGGGGTTCACCGGCACCGGCGGCACCGGCTGGACCGGCGGTGGCGCAAGGCGGCGGCCTGGCCGTCGAGGGGCCCGTCGATGTCTTCAATACCACCATCGCCTCCAATCAGGCCTTCGGCGGCGAGGCCGGCGACGTCGGCCAGGCGGCGCGGCCGGCTCGCCTGGCGTCCCCGGCGCCTCGACGATCCCCGGGCCCGGCCTCGGCGGCGGCGTCCGCATGGTGCCCGGCACGCCCAAGGCCATCCGCATCTTCAGCACCCTGATCGGCAGCAACAGCAGCACCACCATCGGCGCCGACGCCTCAGCGCCTTCGACGCCGCCTCGCAGTCCCTGGTGGCCGACCCCAGCGGATTCACGGGGCTTGCCGCCGGGGTCAACGGCAACCTCTCCGGGGTCGACCCCCGGATCGAAGGCCTGACCGACAACGGCGGGGCCGTGCCCACCGTCGCCCTGCTCGGCGGCAGCCCGGCGATCGACGCCGGCTCCAACCCGCTCGGCCTGACCACCGACGCCCGCGGCTTCCTCACCCGGGCGGTTAACGGCTCGCCCGACATCGGCGCCTACGAGGCCGGCGCCCGGCCGCCCCTCCAGAACATCCGGCTCAACGTGTTCGTCCGCCGGGGCAAGCGGTTCCTCCAGATCATCGACCCGACGTCCAACGCCGTCCGGTTCACGGTGCAACTTAACGCGTCGCTCGGGGCGAATTTCAGCCGCCAGACGCGCGATGTCGACGGCGACAACGTGGCCGACGCGGTCCTCGTCAAGGCCGGGCGCAAGCCGATCACGTTCGTCTACAGCGGCCGGACCGGCAGGGCGATCACACCGCCGAAGCTGCCCCGGGGTTGAACCGGCGGGAGGTCCTCCCGGCCGCCCGGCTTCAGTTCTGGCTGAAGTCGAGCGACCGGAGCAGCTCGCGGCCCAGCGGGTCCTTCAGGTACTTGCCGTGGCACGACGGGCAGAGGTCGAACCGGAACCCCTTGCACGACGGCTTGTCGGCCGCGGCCGCCGCCTGGCCGTCGTCGTCCCGGAGCAGCTCCGAGATCGCCTCCATGTGGTCGTCGTCGAGGTCTTCCTCGGTGATCTGGTTGGGGTCGAACCCGGCGTAGGCCGTGATCCTCACGACGTAGCGCGACTCCCCGGCCGCGGTCAGATCCTTGCCGCAGAGATCACACGTGAAATGGACCATCAGAGTTCATCCTTCGATGGGAATCGGCCGGACCAACCCGACGTGCGTCCCCCGATTTTAACGGGGCCCGTCGGGCCGCTCCAAGGCCGGCTCGGGGAATTCCTGACCGAAAATCCTCGGACGATGGGGGAAATCCCGTTCACGGCCCGGCCTTCCTCGTCCCCCCCCGCATGCCATCAACCGACCCTCGCCGCGAGGCATTTGAGGTAGGACGACTCCGGGCAAGAGACCGAGATCGGGTGGTCGGCCGCCTGGCCGCGGGATTCCAGGATCTGGATCGGCCGGCCCGACAGCTCGGCCGCCTGCGCCAGCACGCCCGCGAACTCGTCGCGGCCCACCAGGCCCGAGCAAGAGCAGGTCGCCAGGATCCCGCCCGGTTCGAGGAGGTCCACCGCCGCCCGATTCAGCCTGAGGTAGGCCTTCAGGGCGGCATCGATTGACCTCGCGCCCCGGGCGAACTTGGGCGGGTCGACGCTCACCAGGCCGAACCGCTCGCCCGACGATCGGAGCTGCTCGGCCCGGTCGAAGGCGTCGGCCACCTCGTAACCGGCCGAGTCCGCGAAGCCGTTCCGCTCGGCGTTCCGCCGGGCCGCGTCGATCGCCCGGGCGGACGAGTCGATGCCCAGGACCCCGGCGGCCCCGTGCTGGAGGGCCACCAGGCCGAAGCCGCCGGTGTAGCAGAAGAGGTCGAGCATCCTGCGGCCCCGCGCCAGCCTCGCGATCGCTTCCCTGTTGTCGCGCTGGTCCAGGTAGAATCCCGTCTTCTGGCCGGCCGTCAAGTCCACTTCCCAGGCGAGCCCGTGCTCCTCGACCGAGATCGGCCCGTCGGGGGCCTCGCCCCGCGCCGGCCCTTCGGCGAAGCTCAGGCCCTCCTGGTCGGCGATCCCCTTCTCCGACCGGAGCAGGATCCCCCGGCAAGGCGCCCGCTCCTGGAGCAGGTCGAGCAGCCGCTCGCGACGCTCGAACAGGGCGAGTGAGGTGAACTGGAGGACCAGCCATTCGCCGTAACGGTCGGCGGTCAGGCCGGAGAGGCCGTCCCCTTCGCTGAAGATCAGGCGGCAGGGGCCGCGGAGCCCCAGCACTTCCGAGCGGAGCCGCAGGGCCGAGTCGATCCGGCCCGCCCAGAAGGCGTCGTCGAGCGGCCCGTCGTCCCAACGGTAGAGCCGGGCGCGGATCTGGCTGCGGGGGTTGAACAGGCCCCGGGCGATGAACTGCCCTTCGTGGCTGACGACCCGGACCTCGTCCCCCGGCGCCGGCTCCCCCTCGACCTTCGCGATCGACCCGGAGAAGACCCACGGGTGTCGGGCGAAGAACGGGCGGGCCATGCGCGGCCGGAGGACGACTCGGGAGAGGGTGTCGGTCATAAGGTGGCGATCGGATCCCGTGGCGGAGGTCCGGCCCGGCGCGGCGACTGGGTTCAGGCGCGGCTGGCCGATTCGACCTCGGCGAGGTAGGCCAGCGTGCGGTCGAGCTGGCTCCGCAGGTGGCGGACCCGCAGCAGGCTGCGGACGCGGCAGAGCAACTCGACCTTGTTCACCGGCTTGGTCAGGAAGTCGTCGGTGCCCGATTGCACGCCCCGCTCGAAGTCGGCCTGTTCGTTCAGGGCGGTGACCATCAGGACCAGCGTATCCTTGGTGTCCGCGTCGGCGCGGAGCTTCCGGCAGACCTCGAACCCCGACAGCTTGGGCATCATCACGTCCAGCAGGACCAGGTCGGGCCGATGCTCGGCGACCGCCTTGAGCGTCTCCTCGCCGTCCTCGGCCGTGACGATCCGGCAGTCCACGTCGCTGAGATACGCCTCCAGCAGCTCGACGTTCTGGGGATTATCGTCGGCGATCAGGATGACCGGGCTATCGGACTCGGGTGCGACCATGCACATTGTCCTGGGATACAGGCCGGGGATTTCCCGGGGATGGTCCCATCTTACCCGCCCCCGGGATCGCCGGGAACCGCAATCCCGCCCGGCCCCGCGACGCCCTCGCGTGCGCTTGCTTCGGGCCAAACCCGGTGTAAGATTCAAGATAAGGTCATATCGGACCCCCAGGTTCCCCTCGCGACAACCGCCGGGGTGCCCCGTCAAGGAGATCCGGCCGTGCCGCTCCAAGACTTCGACCGACAGCTCATCGAACGCTGCCTGCGCCGCGAGTCGGGGGCCTGGAACGACTTCGTCGATCGTTATATGGGCTTGATCTACCATGTGATTCACCACGTGGCGCATGCCCGCAGCCTGGTGCTCTCCGAGGCCGACGTCGAGGACATCGCCGCCGAGATCTTCCTGGCGATCGTCGATGACGACTACGCCGTCTTGAGGCGGTTCGCCGGCCGCAGCTCGCTGCCCACCTACCTGACCGTCGTCGCCCGGCGGATTTGCATCAACGAGGCGATCAAAAGGGCCCGCGAGGCCAAGCTGGGCCACGCCACCGCCCACCGCGCCGTCGTCCACAACGAGGACGACGGCGAGTTCGAGCCGGTCCTCGCCGCCGACGAGGTCCGCCGGATCCTCGACGACCTGCCCGCCCAGGAGGCCGAGGTCATCCGCCTCTACCACCTCAAGTCGCTGAACTACCGAGAGATCGGCAAGAAGCTCGGAATCCCCGAGAACTCCGTCGGCCCGATCCTCGCCCGGGCCCGCGAACACGCCCGAAAGACCGCCGGACAGCGCTGATCCGGCCATTCCACAGCGGCGTCGCAGGCGCGTACATCTGTCCTCCCGGGACTGATTGCCCCGCCACCAATGCGCCTTGAGATCGCATCGGGGTGGCACTGGTGGCTTGTCCACCAGTGCACTCCCTGGGCCCTTCGAAGACACTGGTGGACAAGCCACCAGTGCCACCCGGCCGCCGGCCAGCGCTGAAACGAACGGCTGGGTGGCACGGGACGGCGAAGCCGATGAAACCCGTGTGAGAAGGCTCCTCTCGGAGCCCTGGCGACAGCCCGCTCCGGCACCGAATCGCGCAGGGCTGGAGCACGACGGCGAGCGTCCCCCGCATGGGTTTCTTCGGCTGCGCCGATGGGAAACCCATGCCACCCGAAGAGCTCGCACCCGCGCAACCATCGCGGCCGGAATGAAAGGAAGTTCGATCGTCCCCGACCGCTTCGCCCTAGGCCACGATCGGCCGGAAACCGGCCTGCCCGAGTCGCGCATGGCCCCCATTCGGCCGCGTGGCCGCCGAAATTGGACGAGCAACCGTCCGTATCGAGGTCGGGCTGGATCGATTGCAGCGATTTTCCCGGCACCCTGGGGGCCCCTCTACGGACGTCGAACGCCCGGGTCCTCCGCGATCCGCCTCCCGTTCCGAATCCGACGGTCAGCGGTTCCGTTTGCGGGCGGCCTTCGCCGCCTTCCGCTCGGCCCTCGCCCGTTCCTTCTCGCGACGGTCGGCCTTGCGATCCTCGGCGGCCCGGCGCTGGAACCCGCGGACCTGCTCGGGACTCGGCCGACGACGAGCTTCGGCCGGCTCGTTGCGGATCGAGGACGGCATCAGGGTCGACGTGGTCGCCGGGGTCGGCGATTCCGGCCTCGGCTCTTCGCGGTTCGGCAGCGGCTTCTCGGCCTCCCGGGCGGCCGCCTGGATCTGCTCGATGGGATAGAACGACGGCCGGTAGTTCGGATCCGGCTCGCCCCGCGTGGGATCGCCCGGCTTGGGCGGCGGCGTGGCGATCGTGCCGTCGGGGTTATAAGCATCCAATCCCCGCGCGATCCGCCGGCGTTCCAGCTCGGCGATGCAATCGCGGTTCAGCTTCAAGGCCCGGTTGCCATAACGATCGATCCGCCGATAGACCGGATCATCGAGGAACCCTTCCCCCTGGATGGCGAGCATCCGCGTTTCCACGTCGATCTGCTTCAGGGGGCCATCCACCAGCGTTTGCAGGGTTTGGATCTGCTTGGCCACCAGATCCTTGCGCTCCGCCAGGCTGCCGCCCGCGAGCCGGTCCGGGTCATGCTGGCGAACCGCCGGGTCTCGCCCGAGCAGGTCGTAAGCCAGCTTGACATCCTCCTCCAACCAGTCGCCGACGACCTCCAGGCAACGGGCCAGGTGCTTCCACCGACCCAGCAGCCAGAGGGCCCCATGCAGCGTCTTCGCCAGCGCGGCGGCAACCGCCTCGGGCCGCTTCGACAGCCGCAACGCCAGTTCCACCACCTCGGCATTGCGGTCGATCTCCCAGCAACCCTGGGCCCGGTACGACCGGATGCGGAGGTATTGCCGCTTCTCGGACAACGACTCGCGATGCTGCACGAACCCGATCGCGGCCAAACCGCAA
The DNA here is from genome assembly GCA_046350035.1 of Isosphaeraceae bacterium. GTDB lineage: Bacteria > Planctomycetota > Planctomycetia > Isosphaerales > Isosphaeraceae > CALLYK01. The sequence goes on from JAXMBD010000029.1 coordinate 51,152, forward strand.
AGGGCCGAATCGTTGTCGCACCTCGGCTGATGGTGCGCGACGTAATAAGTCATCCGATCATGGACATCGCGCTGGAAATAGTCGGGCAGCGTATGGAGCTCGCGCCCCGCCAGCCCATGTGTGGTGGCGTTCTTGCTGGAAGCCTCCTTGCCGAAAGAGGTCTTCGGACCCCCACCCTGGCCCTGTCGGGAAACCCGGGGGGACGGCGTTGCATCGGTCGCGACGGTCGATTCATCGAGGGGAAGCGTCATGGTGGGAACCCCGCAAACGGCTCTGGCTGCGTTCTTTGGCGTCTTCGGGGGTCTATCGGATGTCCGATGGGGTAAGCTTGAGAAAATGCGTAAAATAACCCAAATACATGGCACGAATGGGGATAGGAAAGGTCTGCGGACGGTCGACGTTGACCGATTGGGGTCGGCGAAGAATGATTAGGAATCCGGGAGATGCGGCCTGGGTAGGATCTTGGGGTCCTGACGAAACCGAAAATCCCGGTTCGAGGTGTTCCCGAGCCTCGGCGGCGGTGGGTCCTGGTAGCCTGCTGTGCCCACCGGTGTCTGCGTAAGGCTCACGCGAGCACTGTTGGGCGGGCCAATAGGGCCACCCGCCCCATTTCTCGAAGGGCCTCATGATTGACCCGGGAATTACGGCTCAGTATCTTCTTCCCATGTGGGATGCGCGGGTTATTCCCGATCCATCCCAATCGGCGCATTAGGCAGACGGAATGCTGTTTAGGCAGAAACGATTCTGCCTAAACATCGTTAGGCGGCTCGGGGCTTCGGGCATGGGCGAGGCACCACGTCTGGCCATCGCTGTCATGCTTACTACTGCACTGCTCGCGGTCTGCATCGCCACTCCGGTCCTTCTCGCCCGAGTCGTCCATCCGGCGGCTGGACTCGTCGCTGCCTTCCTCGCCGCGGTCCTCTGGTCACGCGTGGTCCGCCCCACGCCAGGCTACGTCCAGGGCCTCGTCTCGTTGTCCGGCCTGGCCGTCATCCTTGCCGTGGCTCTCGCCTGCATCGCCCTCTGGCTGCGACCGCCCCCTAACACATCGTTGCAGCGGACCCCGGCCGCGCAGCATTATGGTGCTGCGAGGCTTGGCGTGGGCCGGGTCCGCTGAACTCCTTCGTTAGGTGCTTTAGGTTGATATTGAATGTTTAGCGACCACCAAATCCAATTGCTCCTCGACCAAAAGCCAATCACGGCAAGTCATCCATGGTCGTCCAACAACGAAGAAATCATTCATAAGCACTACAAGGAGGTTTGCGAGGAGATGGCTTCCAAACTGGGGCTGTCATCCAAAATCGAGTGGGATCACTACGGTTCTGGATACGCCTCGTTCATTGATGCCTGGTTCTACAGACCTACCATTCAGTTTGCCGCTCCATACAAAGGCTCGCCAGGTGAATCCTACTTTGGCTGCGCTGTCCTTTTCTCTCGGCTTTCCCCATTTTATGTGTTGATGGAAGGAGCGAAGGCCTGGGGGCCCAAGGGCGGTGGTGGCTATCTACCTTGCTTTGAGGCCGTCGATGAATTTGATACAACCGCGGTTCGGATGTTGGCTGCGGAGATCGAGCCGTTCCTGAGGCAAAAGGGATTGGAGAGGTTGCACCGGCACCACCTCTCGGCAGATCTCCCTCCTGAGATTGAGGTCCCAACGATTCTTTGCGATCCGCCCTATCATCAGTTCGATGCTCTATTTCATTGGATGGATTAACAGTAGCTCAAGCGCGCCTAACCACCGAATGCACTCGGACTGTGCCGCTACGCGGCCCCGCCGGTGATCCGGAACGTTAGGCGTCATCAGTCGGCGGGTGGCACTGGTGGCTTGCCCACCAGTGTCTGCGTATGGCTTGCATGAGCAAAGGTGGGCAGACCACGAACACCACCCGCCGAATGGAACGGCGAGATTCCTTGACACTCCAGTGCTCCGCGGGTGAAATCACTCCTCGGCGGTGATCTTTTCGGACGCATGGCGTGGGATAGCACGCCTTTTCGTCCATCCAATAAGGCTAGGCGACGGAGATAGAGCGGCGGATGGGGCTTTCTCTGGAATTCTACGCCGGGGACGCCTCCGTAATCGGGGCGGACTTCTCCGCCATCGAGTTAGATGGCCTCCGTAACGGCACGCGGGCCCGTGCTTATGCCGACTTCTCCCTACATTTGTCTCCTGAGGACCTGGATACCCTGTCCGGGGTGCTCGCGGAGCGTTCGGGGTCGGCTCCCCTGACGCTCAACGACAGCTTGGTGCGGACCGTAGGCGGTTTCGAGGGGGAGGGCGGGGCCGATGTCGTCGATCCGGCTTGGGTCCGCATGGTAGCCACCGCGGAAGAGGCCGACGCACCGGAGTTGGCCGCGACCTGGATCGGGCGGATCGGTGCCGAGTCGGGCCAACAACTCGCCGTCACCCCCGAAGCTGTGCGGGCAGTGCGCGAGTTGATCGGGCTCTGTCGAATCGCCATTCGGGAGGGGGCGGAGGTCGTCCATACGTGGTATTTATGAGCCCTGAAACTCCCTCTGCAGCGGCGGTTGGCACGGATAACTCCTCCAGGAATGTCTGCAAGCAGTTCGAAGGGTGCGTCATCGACGCAACGAGAGGCTTGCCGATCGGCTTGTAGTCGGGCGCCATGCAGGATGCCGGCCTGAAACCAAGAGGTGCGTCAATGACGCACCCTACGATCTATCAAATATTAGGCGGTGGACGTGGCACGACTCCTTTTCGTCGTAGAAAGGACCTGGCCGCTGGAGGACGGTTTCTTGCGTAGCGTCTTCCGTCTCGCGGATCGCCCGCACCTGCTGCTCACGCCAGGCCTCGTCGTCCAGCCCGGTGATCGATTCCGGCCCGGTGACCGTCTCCTCCTTTTAAGGCCGGACGGCTCGACCATCAACGGAAGGATCGGCGGCTTCCTCAGGTGGGGCTACAATCGGACCCGCCGAGGCGACTGGGTCGAATACGACAGCGCCATTGCCGTCGAGGATCTGGGGCCGGATGACGTGCCCATCGGAACCGAGGTCTGGTCGGTCGATCGGTCATGACGAAGGCGAAACGGGCGGGGGGATAGATCATCATCCTCCCGGCCCGCCACCGATCAGGCCGACAACTTCTCAGAACCCGCAGACATCAAACCCGCGCCGAAAGATCCGCCCAAGCCCTGACGGGCCGGCGGCGGGTGGCGCTGGTGGCTTGCCCACTAAGCGGGCGGACACGGTTCTTGTATGATTCTCGGTTTTGAAGCCCAGGAGGGGCGACCGTGAATAGCCCGGGGCGCCAGCCCCGGGGATCCGCGGCCGGCTCGGAAGTATGCCGGCACGGCGTCGGAAATCCCTGGAAACCAGGGATTTCCGACGCCGTGCCGGGGCCGGTTAGTTGGGGTTGGCCGTTTCCCGGCCGCGCCCCGGGCTATTCACGGTCGCCCCTCCGGGGCGGAAAGTCCGGGAAAACCGCGGCCGGATGCTTAGTGTCTGCGCATGGCTCACATGAGCACGGGTCGGCAAGCCACCCGCCCGCCGGGCGGTGGGGAGCCGTCAAGCATCAATCGTCGAGCCAAGCTGGCGGGGAGCCCCGGCCGCGCCGAACCCACTGCGCCAGCAACTCGGGACGGCTGCGAACCCCGAAATGGCGGTAGATCAGCTTGGTGTACTCGTTGACCGTGTAGGCGCTCATGCTCAGCCGCAAGGCGACCTGCTTGTCGCTGTCACCTTCGAGGAGGCAGGCGAGCACCTGGCGGACCCGGGGTGGGAGGCCCATCGGCGACGGCTCGGCCAGCCGAGCGAGCGGACCTCCCACGAGCGGGGCCAGGGCGCGGTGGGCCTCCTCGACGATCGCGGCCGCCCGCGGGGAGAAGTCGCGTCGTCCGGATTCCCGGAAAAGGAGCAGGCCGGACGAGGCGTCGTCCCGGGTGTCGGGCATCGACCGGAAGCAGTACAGCGCGTGGTCCACGCCCAGGGGCAGATGGATCAGCTCGTGTCCCGGCGAGCGATACCAGCTCGCGTCGTCGAGCACCTCGCGCCGCGAGAGGCTGACCCCGTCCTCCGCCGCCTGCCTGCGGAAGTAGGCGATCAACGCGCCATAGAGCGTTGGGTCGCGATCAACCTTCCTGTGGATCTCGCGTTGGACGCCAGCGTCGAAGCCATTCTGGAAGCCCCATACCTCGGCGCCATGGTCCGCCGGCCGCCCGGCCCGGAGCCCGGCCAACTCCTGGCAGAACGCCAGATCCGCGCCGACCCGACTGGCCAGGCGTTCGAGGAGGTGTCGTCGCCAGAGGGCCTTTTCGTCGCCGAGTTCACGGCACTCGCCGACTAATTGGAGGATGGCGCGCCAGTCCTCGGCGCGCAGGCGTGCGGACTTCGACATGAAGCGTGCTCCCGGGGGGGGTATCCCCTGATCCTAGGGGATGCGGACGGCCAAAGCGAATCGCTAGTCTCCCTCCACCAGGTTCGAGAGGACTTGTCCACTGAACCTGGGCCTTAGGCGGCAATCCATTACGGCCGACATTCGAGTACCACGGTCCCTGCCCGAGCTCGGCACCGCTCGGATGCCGGGCTGTGCCCATCGTTGAGACCCTTCCCAGCAAAGGAGCAACCCATGCGAAGGATGGACCTCTTTGCGCATCCAGCGATCTTCTTCACCTTGGTCGTGATCGCGGGCTCGGGACCAAGGGCCTTCGCACAACTTCCCGATGGTGCGATCATCCGGTTGGAGAACCAGGGGGCGTTGGAAGACCCTCAGGGGCGATGGCTGGACGGGAGGACGAGGGACGGCACCGTCGGCCTTCTCGGCAACCCCAACGTCTCGGGGACGCGGTGGCGGGTTCGTGATTTCGGCAACGGCATCATCGGCTTGGAGAACCAGGGGGCGAACGAGGCCCCTCAGGGGCGATGGCTGGACGGGAGGACGAGGGACGGCACCGTCGGCCTTCTCGGCAACCCCAGCGTCTCGGGAACGCGGTGGCGCGTCCATCGTTTGTGACGGCGGGTGCCTCTGGTGCATTGCGCACCATTTCGTAGTGGACGACCCACCCCAAAATCGTGCGTCTTGTAGGGTCCGCTCTTGCGGACCTCCGGGACGCAACCCCCTCGGAAATCCGCAAGAGAGGACCCTACGACATTCGGGGACGTGCGCACCGGTTTGGCCTTGGCGGTCCGCTACGAACTGACCGGGGAGTGCGGCGACGAAACCGGCCCGGGCGGTGCCGGCGTCTTCGGGGCCGGCGATGGACTTGAACTGGCCGAGGTCGGGGCCGAGAATGATCGCCATTCGCGCGGCCCCTCTCGTGGGATGTCTGGGAACTTCAAGGCTACCTTGAGTGAGCCATGCGGCCTCCATGGGTTCTTCAGCCGTCTCGGAGCCACTGAGGTGGGCCGCTGGGAGTTGCCCGTGTTCTTCGCGACATCTGTCGCGACCTGGCTTGCCATCGGGTGCTATCGCTTCTCGGGCACGATCTCCAAGGGTGCGGGGTATTCCTATCCCTACTCATTCCGCGTCTTCGATTTCTATCTCCGCCCCAGCGATTCGGCTGGAATCATCATGGGGCATCTCCTCGTCTCCCTGATCGTCGGCCTGCTCGCCTGGGTGCTTGGCTTCGTCGTGCAGGCCGTCGTCTCCCGTCGCAGGCCCGCCTTCAATGAACCCGCAAGCCTCAAGCCTCGCCGAAAAATCCGCCCGATTCATGACTGACTCGCTCACGGCGAACGCCCCGGACTTGTCACGCCCCACGTCCATGTCGCGCGCGTGCTGCCGCCTATCCCCAAAGAGCAGGTTGATGGCCCGCCCGATGCGGCGGTCGTCGGGCCCTGATAAAGTCGGGGCGAGTCTCGCTGCCCCCTCTCCAGGATCGGTGCCCCGTGATTTCCCACGCGATCTCCCTGCTCCTCCTGTCCGCGACGGCGATCCAGGGCCTCAACCTGGAGCCGATCCCCGATAAGCTCGTGGTCTTGACGTTCGACGATGCGAGCAGATCGCACCACGACATCGCCCGGCCGATCCTGCGGAAGCACGGGTTCGGGGCGACGTTCTTCGTCACCGAGGGGTTCGACTTCCCGACCAACAAGAAGGACTACATGTCCTGGGAAGAGATCGCCCAGTTGCATCGGGATGGGTTCGAGATCGGCAACCACACGATCGACCATCAGGGCGTGACGCCGAAGACCCTCGACGGCCTCGCCGCCCGGTTGAAGGCGATCGACGACCGATGCCGGGAACACAACATCCCCCGGCCGGTGAGCTTTGCCTACCCCGGCAACGCGATCGTCCCCGAGGCGCTGCCGATCCTGAAGGAACTCGGCATCCGGTTCGCGCGTCGCGGCGGTGCCCCCGAGTATCCGTACGACAAAGGGCGAGGGTTCGCGTATGAACCGGGCCTGGACCACCCTCTGCTGATCCCGTCGGCCGGCGATGCCCGCCCGACCTGGACACTGGAGGACTTCAAGGCCGCCGTGTCGCAAGCCCGGCATGGCAAGGTCGCGGTCCTGCAATTCCACGGCGTTCCCGACACCGCCCACGACTGGGTGAGCACCCGGAAGGAGCGGTTCGAGGAGTTCATGGACCACCTCGCCGCCGAGAAGTTCCGGGTGATCGCGCTCCGCGACCTGGCGAAGTACGTCGATCCCGAGGTGTTGCCGTCCAACCCGCTGGGGGTGATCGAGGACCGGCGGAAACTCCTCGACGCGAAACTCGACGGGACCAACGCCCGCCCGGTGGCGCACGAATGGGAGCTGCGGTACTGGCTGGACAACTCGCTTTTGCAGCACGGCTTCACGACGTCCGAGGCGGGCGCCGCCCTGGGGCTCACCGCCGACGAGGTGGCCGAGGCCGCGAAGCGACTCGAGGTGGACCCGAGGAAACCGCCCGTGCGGAAGGCCGGCGATTCGCTCGTCATGCTGCCGTATCCGGGAGGTCGGCACCCCCGGATCGGATTCCGCGACGGGGCGATCCGCCCCCAGCGCGAGACCAAGGCGAGCATCTTCGCCCCCTGGGCGGACGGCGGTTATGCGGTGGCCGACGTCCCCGAAGCGGTCTGGTTCGAGCCGGCGCCGAAGGCGTCCGAGCTGCTCTACCTGGCGCACACCCATGTGCCCACGACCTGGGATCGCCAGAAGGTGACGCTCGAACCGATGGAATGGAGCCGGAACCGGGATGGCTCGCTGAGCCTGGAGCGGACGCTGCCCAACAAGGTGGTGCTGACTTCGAAGGTGGTGCCGAGGCGGGATGGCATCCGGATACAGTTCCGCGTGATGAACGGTTCGGAAGAGAAGTTGTCCAGGCTCCGGGTGCAGTTGTGCGTGATGCTGGCCGGCTTGAAGGGTTTCGAACGGCTCACGAACGAGAACAAGGTGTTCGCTTCCCCGTTCGCGGCGTGCCGCGACGAGTCGGGCAAGCGTTGGATCATCACGGGCTGGGAGCGTTGCGGTCGGGCCTGGGGCAATCCCCCCTGCCCTTGCCTGCACGCCGACCCGATGGTCGAGGACTGCCCGCCGGGCGAATCGCGGTCGGTCCGCGGCTGGCTGTCGTTCCATGAAGGGGCCGACATCGCAGCGGAGTTGGAACGGCTGAAGGCCGTGGCGTTCGAGTGACGGGCGATCGGGTTCGACGCGATCCCAGCACGGGCCGGCTCGCGGATACGGCTGTTATCGACCGGGCCGAATCCGCAACATTTGACGCGGATTCGGGCGCCCGATTTGCTTGCCGGGATGGGCTGCCTTGCGAATTCGGCGGGGAACTGCCTAGAGTGCTGGGTCGGCCGGACTGGCCGGTCCATCGTTAGGCCGGGAGATGAAAGACGTGTCGGGTACGCGGATCGCAAGCATCTCCGGTTTGCGCGGGGTTGTGGGGGACGGCCTCGACCCGGCCGCCGCCGTGGAATTCGCCGCGGCTTATGCTTCGGGTTGCGTCCGGGGCCCGATCGTGGTGGGCCATGACGGCCGGGCTTCGGCCCCGGTTTTCCTGAATGCGGTGCTGGCCGGCGTGAACGCGACCGGGAGGGAAGCCCTGCTGGCCGGGCCGGTGGCGACGCCCACGCTCGGGCATCTCGTCCGGGAGCTGGGCGCGGCGGGCGGGATCCAGATCTCGGCCTCGCACAACCCGCCCGAGTACAACGGCCTCAAGTTCTTCCAGGCCGGCGGCATGGTGCTCTCGCCGGCCGAGGGGAAGGATCTGCTGGTGCGGTTGGACCGCAAGGAGTTCGACTGGGCCCGTTGGGACAGGCTGGGCCAGGTCCGCCCGCTGGAGCATCCCTACTCGGCGCACCTCGGCGCGGTCCTGCGGGCGGTCGACCGCGATCGGATCGCGTCGAAGAAGTACCGCGTGATCCTGGACGCTTGCCACGGCGCCGGGGGGCGGCCGGGGGGGGCGTTGCTGCGGGCCCTGGGCTGCCATGCGACCGTCCTGGGCGCGATCCCGGACGGCCTGTACGATCATCCCCCCGAGCCGACCGAGGAGAACCTGCGCGAGGTGGCCGCGATCGTGCCGGCGGTCGGCGCGGCGATCGGGCTGGCGCAGGATCCGGACGCCGATCGCCTGGCCTTGATCGACGAGAAGGGCCGGTACATCGGCGAGGAACTGACGCTGGCGCTGGCCGCCCTCTGGCGGCTAACCGACCAGCCGGGGCCGCTGGTGCTGAACCTCTCGACCTCGCGCGTGGCCGAGTCGGTGGCGCAGCGGCTGGGGTGCCCCGCCCTGCGGACCCCGGTCGGCGAGATCAACGTGGTCGAGCGGATGCTGGCCGAGCAGGCGGTGCTGGGCGGCGAGGGGAATGGCGGGGTGATCGACCCGCGGATCGGCCTGGTGCGGGACAGCCTGCTGGGGATCGCGGCGGTGCTCGACCTGATGGCCCGCGAGTCCCGGCCCCTCTCGGCGATCGTCGATGACTTGCCCGTATTCCACATGGTGAAGCGGAAATACCCGATCGACCCCGCCCAGGGGCCGATCGCCGCCCGTTTCCCCCGGATCGCGCAGGCCCACGCGATCGCCCGGGCCGATTACCGCGACGGCCTGCGGTTGGACTGGCCCGACGCCTGGGTCCACGTCCGCGCCAGCAACACCGAGCCGATCGTCCGCGTCATCGCCGAGGCGGCCGACTCGGCCCGGGCCGAAGCCCTGGCCGACCTGATCGGCCGGTCCATCCGCGACTTCTGACGCGGTTTTCCCGCGCGCTCACTCCTCGTCGGCGGCGATCCCGGCCAGGATCGAGTCGTCGAGGGCGTACGACTTGGCGATCTTCTCGATCTCCTGGAAGGCGTTGTACGGCTCCGGGTAGCGCTTGGGGGCGTGCGATTGCAGGCAGGAGACGATCACGTTGTTGAGCGCCGTGGGGATCTTCACGTTGAGGACGGTCGGCAGGGTGAGCTTGCCCTCGCCCCGGCCCCTGAGGTCGACGATCGGCGCCTGGCCGGTGAAGACGTGGTACATCGTGGCCCCCAGGGCGTAGACCTCCGACTGGGGCGTGACGACGTTGGATTTGACGAGCTCGGGCGCCGCGTAGGCGGCGTGGAACTTCATCTTCTCCTTGAACTTGGGGTCGAGGGCCGACCGGCCGTAGCCGCGGACCTTCACCTGGCCGGTCCGGGACAGGAAGATCTGGTCGGGGCGGAGGTCGCCGTGGCTGACCTGCCGCCTCTGCATGTGAGCCAGGGCACCGGCGACCTTCTGGAAGATCAGGATCGCGGGCTTGACCTCGAGCTTGCCGATGAGCTTGTCGAGCGTCTTCCCCTCGACGTATTCCATCAACTGCTCGGCGCCCGTGGTCTTGAAGAACGACTTGGTGACGCGGAAGTCGTGGGTCTTCAGGATGGCCGGATTGCCCAGCTTGGGCGACGATTCGGCCTCGGCCCGGGCGCGTTCGATGGCCAGGTCGTCGGCCTCCTCCTCGCGCTTGAGCTTCCTCAAGGCATACCGGCCGCCGCCTTCCCGCTTGTCGAGCACGAGCAGGACGCTGCCGTGGTTGTCGGAGCCCAGGACCTTGAGGACCTGGATTTTGACGTCGGAGAGCTTGGGACCACCGGAGTCGCCGGCCTTGGACATGGGAGGGAACCCGTCTTGGTCAGGGGAGCCGGAATCATCGCTCGATTCAAGAGTTGCGCCCCCCCACGATAGCCGGTCGGCCCCGCCGACTCAACGCGTCCCGCGGGCCGGGACGCCGGATTGGGCGATCCCCTCCGTTTGGGACCCCCCTCAAGCGATCAGCCCGCGAGCAGGCCGGCGAGGGCGGCGAGGAGCCAGGCGATCGGCACGGCCTTCGGCGCGGGTCGGCCGGCCAGCAGGATCGTCGGCAGCAGGGCGACGACCAGCAACTCGCCCATCCAGCCCGATCGAGTCCAGCCGTCGCCGCCGTCGCGACAGGCCCAGCGTCCAGGGTAACAGCGCGGCGGACCCCCAGGACGCTCAATTGCAGGACGATCGCCGCCGTCACCGCCGGGGGCTTTGCGATCCCCACCCCGATAAGCCAGCCAGCCCAGCAGGGGGACGGCCAGGATCCAGGTCCCGACCGGCCAGTCGACGGCAAACCTCGGCGCGCCGGGGATGCCGATCGGGCTGGGGTGTGAGCCGACGCGGAGTGATCCCCCCCAATCGATCAGCAAGGCCCGGAGCGAATCGATCGGCCCGTGGCCGAACGCCAGGATCGCCCCGGCGGCCGACGCCCAGACCAGCGCGATCGCCAGGGGCCTCGGCTCGTATCGATACGACAGCCGGACGATCCCCGCCAGCGCCGGCAGGGTGCCGACCGCGAAGGCCAGGCCGACGGGCGGCTCCATCACGATCAGCCAGGTGACCCAGCCGCCCCAGGCCCAGAGCCAGCCGATCGGCCGGATCAGGAGCTGCCGCAGGCCGATCGTCAGCAGCGCCGGCGCCACGAATTCGAGGGCCGACGGCCCGGTCCGGGGATCGGGGAGGAATGCCATCAGCAGGGCCACATAGGGGCCGGCCGACAGCCAGCCGAGCAGGAACCGGCCGGCGAGGGCCAGGGCCGGCAGGTCGAGGTTGCGGCCCTCCGGCGCGAGCGTCAGCAGGGCGGCGAGCCGCGGGATCGACAGGATGTCGGACGTGCCCTCGAAGACAACCCGCCCGCCGGCGGTCCTCCGGCCGATCCGGAACAAATCCCACCAGGAGACCAGCAGCAGCGCCAGGCCGATCCACCTTTCCCACGACAGGTAGAGCAGCGGGAGCGGCCACTGAGCCAGGTAGGCGAGCCGCTGCCATCGAAGCCGCACGTCGATGAGGTCGAGCCGCGGTCCCCTGCGCGATCAGGAAGGCGACCGTCGCCGCGGGCAGCCGGCGGCGACCGCGATGGCCGTGCCCCACGGGGCCAGGCCGGCCACCTGGATCGCCAGGGAGCGGGCGAAGAGCGCGGTGGCGACGATCCCCGGTCCGGCCGCGCCGACGAGGCCGAGGAGCCAGGGCCCCTTGAGCGACCGCCGGAACGGCAGGAACCCCCGACAGCAGCAGGGTGACGCCGATCGAGGGCAACGTCGACCCCGCCAGGCCCTTGAGAACCCCCAGGCCGATCGACCGCCCGGCCCAGAGCCGCGACCGGGACCAGCGCCAGGCCCACCAGGGCGCGGGCGGTCGGCCCGACTTCCGGCCCCCTCGGCCCGGCCGAAAGGATGTCGATCAGCCGATGCAGCCCCCAGGCCAGGGCCGCGGCCATCGCCAGCAACCCGCCCCACCCCGCGAACGAATGGAGGGTCCAACCGGCCAGGTCGTAGGCCGCCAGCGCCCAGGAGAGGCCGGCCAACGGCGCGACCAGGAAGCGGCTCGCGGGCGAGTCGCCGGCGTCGCGGAGTGGGCGTTGCTTGCGTCGCGGCGGGATCGACGATCGGCAGCGGGTCAGGGACTGGGCATCGAACGATTCGGGCTGCGGAAGGGGCAACGCGGCGCTCCTGGGCCGTCGGGCTCGCGGGGTCCGTCGCCTTGTAGCGGATCGAAGGCACTCCTGTCCAGCGGTTCGGGCGGCAAAGCGGGCGGACCGGCCGAGCTTCTGGCCGGGGCCTCGGTCACTGGCAAGATGGAGGGATGCCGGGCCCCGACGCTCCCGAAGGCCGGCCCGGCCCGCTCGCGAGGCCCTTCCCATGCGTCACGCCCCGATTCTCGTACTCTCCTTGCTGGCGATCGGCCAGGCCGCGCTGGCCGACGACAACCGGATCGTCAACGGCGGCTTCGAAAGCGGCCTGGAAGGCTGGGCCCCGGCCTGGTCCCGGGAGCCGAGCATCCGGGCCGTGCTCGACGAGTCCGACCGCCGCGACGGGAAAGCGTCCATTCGCATCGAACACCAGGGCGCCCGCGACTGGAGCCTGGCCCAGGCGAAGCGGCTGGACGTCCGCCCCGGCACCATCTTCGAGCTGGGCGGGTGGGTCAAGGCGAAGGGCGAGGGCCGGGTCTCCCTCAGCGTCACCCTGTACGACGCCAAGGGCGGCGTGATCGACTGGCTTTTCGGCGCCGCCGAGGCCCGCAACGCCCCGGATTGGCTCGAAATCCGATCCCGGTTCGCCATCCCCGAGGGCTGCGCCCAGATCCTGCCCCGGCTGACCGGCGACGGGCCGATCACGGCGTGGGCCGACGGGATTTCGTTGAAATCGACCGGCCAGATCGACCTGTCCCGCGCCGGCAAGCTGCCGGCGTCGCTGACGATCCGCAACAAGGCGCTGGAGGCCACCTTCAAGCCGGCCGACGGCACGTTCGCCCTCAAGGATCTCCGAACCGGCCAGTCCTGGACGCAGCGGCCGGTTTCGCGGGTTTCGGTCGCCGACGCCTCGGCGCAGGGCGGGGTGATCTCGGCCGTGCTGTTCGACCCGGCGAGGGCTTCGGAAGTGCGGATCAAGGCCCGACTCGATGGCGACCTGCCCGAACTGGTCGTTGAGCTGTCGGGCGAAGGGCCGATGAGCCGACTCCGATACCCGCACCCGGTCGAGAGCCCGGCGGGTTCGTGGCTGATCTTGCCGGTGAACGAGGGGATCGGCTACCCGGCCGACGACCCGAAGCTGACGCCCATGCATTACATCCTCTACGGCGGCCACGGCCTCTGCATGGCCTGGTACGGCGTGATGGGCGAACAGGGCCGCTCCCTGATGATGCTGGTCGAGACGCCCGACGACGCCTCGGTCGACCTGCCCCGGCTCGACGGCCTATTGCACCTCGGGCCCGAGTGGGAGCCCCAGCGCGGCGAGTTCGGTTACACGAGGACGATGCGATATGTCGCGATCGACCGCGGCGGATATATCGCCATGGCCAAGCGGCACCGCAAGCACGCCGAGAAGACCGGCCTGTTGAAGACGCTGGAGCAGAAGCGGAAGGAAATCCCGGCCGTCGATCGGCTGGTCGGGGCGGTCAACGTCTGGGCGTTCGGCCAGGACGGGCCTTCTCTTTGCAAGGAAATGCAATCGCTCGGCATCCGCCGGATCCTCTGGAGCGCCGGCGGCTCAGGCGACCAGATCGCGCGGATGAATGCGATGCCCGATGTCCTGACCAGCCGGTATGACATCTATCAGGACTGCATGGATCCGGCCAACTTCCCCAACCTCAAGGGGATCCACGGCGACTGGACCACCGCGGGCTGGCCCGACGATGTCATGCGGAACGCTCAGGGCGATTGGATCCGGGGATGGGGCGTCGAAGGGAAGCAACCGGGGCAAATGTTCGACTGCGGCGTGCTCTGCGACAAGGTCGCTCCTGAATACGCGCGAAAGCGGATCGCCGAGGAGCTAAAGTTCAAGCCGTTCCAGTGCCGGTTCATCGACACGACCACGGCCTCCCCCTGGAGGGAATGCTACGCCCCGGCCCACCCCCTGACCCGGACCGACAGCCGCCGGGACAAGATGGAGCTGCTCGACGTGGTGAGCCGCGAATTCAAGCTGGTGACCGGCTGCGAGACCGGCCACGAGGCGTCGGTGCCGTACCTGCACTACTTCGAAGGGATGATGAGCCTCGGCCCCTATCGCGTCCCCGACGCCGGCCGGAACATGCAGCAAATCCTCGACGAGGTGCCCGAACGGGTCGCCCGGTTCCAGACCGGTTCTTACTATCGGTTACCGCTCTGGGAACTGGTCTACCACGACTGCACCGTCTCGCAGTGGTACTGGGGCGACTACAACAACAAGCTGCCGAAGTTGTGGGACCGCCGCGACCTCTGGAACGCCCTCTACGGCACGCCGCCGATGTTCCTGTTCACGAAGGACGGCTGGCAGAAGAACCGCGATCGATTCGTGAAGAGCTACCAGGTGGCCACGCCGATCGCCCGGGCGACCGGCTACAGCGAGATGATCGATCACGCCTGGCTGACCGACGACCACGAAGTCCAGCGGACGCGGTTCGCCAACGGCGTGACGGTCACGGTGAACTTCGGCGAGAAGCCCTACACGCTGCAGGATGGCACGAAGCTGCCGCCATTGGGGCATCGGTTCGAAGGACTCCCCGCGACCAATTAAAGCGGTTCCCGCATGCGTTGCATCCAGGACAGGGAATTGGGGACTGGCTCCCGGGCCCGACCCTCGGCCCGGGGAAAGGGGACAGGCACCGCCCTCCGGGACGGTGCCTGTCCCCTTTCCCCTCCCATGGGCCATGCAGACGTGAACCGCTCGAGGTACGCCGACGGCCGCGGTTGCGGCTCACTCGGCCCGGTCGGCCGGGAAGTCGGACCGGTCGCGGATCGAGGCCAGGTCCGGGTCGTCGCGCAAACCGTCGCGGGGGAAGCCGAGGCGGAGGGCGTCGCGGAGCAGGTCGATGGCGCGGTTACCCAGTGCGGGCTCGCGAACGGCCAGCCGGGCGACCGCACAGGCGGCGTTGTAGAGCCTCCGGTCGCTGGGCGAGGCGATTAGCCGGTCGACGTCTTCGAGGGCCTTGCGGTCGCCCAGGCGGCCCAGGATCACGGCGCGGAGTTCGTAGGCGTCGATCAGCGTCGGGTCGTCGCGGAGGGCCATCCCGAGTAGGGCGAGGGCCTCGCCCGTGTCCCCCCGGTCGATCGCGAGCTGCGCCAGGCCGAAGCGGGCGCGGGCGTTGGTCGGTTCCAGCTTCAGCAGGTTCTCGAAATCGGCCCGGGATCGCTCGGGGTCGCGGCGGAGCAGGTAGGCGGCGCGGCCCAGCAGGATCGAGGGGTCGTCGGGGTGGAGCCGCAGCGCCTGGTCGAATCGCCGGATCGCCTCGTCGGATCGGCCCATGCGGTCGAGGGCGACGGCGTGCGCCGCCAGGACGGCCGGCTTGCGGTAGCCGAGCTTCCAGGCGCGGGCCAGGTCGCGTTCGGCGGTCTCCGGTTCCGATTCCTGGCAGACGAGCCCGCGATTGACCAGGGCTTCCAGGAAGTTCGGATTCAGGTCGAGCGCGACATCGTACGCGGCGCGGGCCTCGTCGAGCCGGTTGAGGCGGGCGAGCTCGTTCCCCTGGTTGCAGTAGCCCCAGGCGAAGTCGGGCGCCAGGGCGGTGCAGGTCGCGAAGTGGTCGGCGGCTTCGAGGTGGCGGCCCAGGTCGGCGCGGCACAGTCCCAGGTAGAACCAGCCCCAGAAATCGCTGCGGTCGGCGTTGATCGCGGACACCAGGAACGGTTCGGCCTCCTTCGGGCGTCCCCGCTCCAGGAGGTAACGCCCCTGGGCCCGCAATTCCTCCGGGGTCTTCACCGGCGTCGACCGGGCGAGGAGGCGGTCCTTCCCGGCCGCCTCGGCCTGCCCCAGCGCCTCCTCGAATTCGGCGCGGAGGTCGTAGAGGGCCCGGGGCGGGTGGGTGCTGATCTTCTCGGCCCATCGCAGCAGCGGCACCCCCTTGCGGACGACCTGGGCGCGGAGCGCCTCGTCCTGCCGGGCGCTGGCCTCGCGATGCTCGGCGCGGAGAAGCAGGACCATCAGCTCGGGGATCTGGCGGCGAAGTGCCTGCCGGTCGGCGGGGCCCAGGCCGCGGAGTTCGTTGCCGGCCGGCCATTCGCGGGGCGGGTCGATCCGGTAGAGCGAGAGGGCCTTGCGGGCCTTCGTCGATGCCGTCGGCCAGGTGCTGGATCGGGCCCGACGCGGTGTTGGTGAGCAGCTCGGCGTTGCGGGCGTGCTTCTGGAATTCGGCCCAGCGGAAGCCGGACTGGCTCATTCAGCCCCGCCGCCAGGGCGGCCGAGACGGCGACGGCGACCAGCAGGAAGGCGGCCAGGCCGCCGATGCCGCCGGCGTTGCAGGCCCTGGGATGCCGGCGGGCCCACTTGGCGGCGCGTTCGGACAGGCTGGTCTCGGGGGCGAACGCCAGCGGCTGGTCGTCGAGGAATCGGCGGAGGTCCTCGGCGAGGTCGCAGGCCGACTGGTAGCGGCGGGCGGGGTCGGGATCCAGGCATTTGCGGAGGATCGAGTCGAGGCTCCAGGGGATCGACTCGTTGACGCGGGCCGAAGGGGCCTTCTCCAACCGGTCGGCGATCAGGGCCCGGATGGCGTCGCGGAGCGGCCAGTCGGGGGGCGGGGTCGGGAAGGGGTGCCGTCCGGTGACCATCTCGAAGAGGATCAGGCCGAGGGAATAGAGGTCCGACCGCTCATCCACCTTCTCGGGGGGCGTGGTGCCGTCGGGGTCGAAGGCGTCGAGGTGCTCGGGGGCCATGTAGGGGAGCGTGCCGCCGACCTCGGCCGCCGTCTGGCCGGCGTCGCCGTCGCGGCGGACCTCGGCCGAGAGGTTGAAGTCGAGCAGCATCGGGGTGCCGTCGGCGGCGAGCAGGATATTCGACGGCTTGATGTCGCGGTGCAGCAGGCCGCGGTTGTGGGCGTGCTCCAGGGCCTCGGCCAGCCGGGCCGCGATCCAGACGGTCGATTGCAGGTAGGTCGACCGGCGGAAGTAGCGGCGGGCCGGGTGCAAGCGCTCCAGTTCCCCTTCGAGCTGGGGACGGGCCGTTGATGCTCCAGCCCGGTCTACCAGGGAGCCGGGCGAGATACCGGCGGAGGGCCGACCGGGCCACCGAGGGGCTGGGCCGGGGCCCCGGGGCCGGGGCCTCGGGAGAGCGGGCGTCGCCCGGGGGGGGCCCGGCCTGCGCCCCCGTGGCGGCCTTCGAGCCGGGACGGTGGCTGATCACCACGTCGAGGCTGGGCGCGCCGACCTCGTCGAGGGCCGCGATCAGGCTCCGGCCGGTGGCCTGGGTGGGCAGGCCCGACTCGGCCGCGTCGAGCACCTGGGCGAGGTTCGCGCCGCCGAGGTACGGCATGCAGAGCAGGCGGAGGCCGGTCTCGGGGTCGTCGTGGACCGAGTGGATCGGCACGATGTGCGTGTGCTGGAACCGGGCCAGGACCTGCGGCTCCTCGCCCAGCGGCAGCGAGACCTTGAGGGCGACGCGGCGGCCGGCGAGGTCCACCTGCTCGGCCAGGTAGACGCGGGCGAACGCGCCCCGGCCGATCTCGTTGACGATGCGGAAGCCGGCCATCACCTGCCCGTGCATCGGGTAGCGGATCGCCGGTTCGGCCGAGGCCCCGCGACGATCCGACGGCCGGGCGGCGTCGCGGCGATCTCGGCTGCGGCTTTCGGGGTGCGGGTCGAACTCGAACGAGAATCCGCCCGGATCGCCCGATTCCGGACCGCCCGCGGCCGACGGGCTCAGGTCGAACGCCGACAGCGAGTGCATCCCCCGCGGCCCCTTCCGGGTCGGCACCCTCGGCTCGGCCGGCTTCAGGAGCGAATCCGGGGCCGGCTCCCAGCCGGAGAACGGATCGAACGACGAACCCCGCGATGAACCGCTCATCCCGCCACTCCCCCGTGCCACGCCCCTGGGGCCTGCCCGCCCTCGCCCCCCGCGCGAAGGCTCCTCCCGTTGTAGGGATAGGTCATCGTGCCAATTTTGTCGCCCGAAACCGGCCAGGGATTGTTGCCCGGTCGGCGATCATCACCTAGCTTTGCCCACGAGGCGTCGGGTCGGTCCTAAAAAGGCCCAACCCCGGCCGTCCTTGTCCGGGGATCGTCGAGCACCGATCGAGGCAGTCCTGGGAGGCATCGACGGAATGATTAGCGAACATCGGATCGAGCGAGGCATCCCCCTGTCGGCCGATCCACCCTCCTCGGGCCCGTGCAGCTATGAAGCGTTGCTGGAGGTGCTGGTCCGGGAATTCTCGGCGCCGGCGGCCCTGCTCGACCCGTGCCGACGCCGATGGATGGCTCGCCGAGGCTCGCCCGATGCGGACTTCCCGGACGCGGATCGATGCCTCCGCGGCCTGGCCGCCACCACGACGGCGCCGATGCGGGAGGTATCGATCTGGTCCCCCGAGGGGGACGAGGGGGTGAACTGGTTGGCCCTGCCGGTCAACGACGATGCGGGGGAGGAAGCCTGGGCCGTCCTGGGGTTCGCGCCGCCGCGGGGCGACCCGTCGTACCGAGGCGCCTGGGGGGCGCCCTGCCCCGCCCGGCCGCTCCGCCTTTGGGGGCATTCGGTCTGCGAGAACCTGAAGTCCCGCCGCGAGCATCAGTCGCTGGCGCGGCACCTTTCGAGCCGGGGCCGCGAGGCCTCGCTGATGGAGCGCCTGATCCGATGGCTGCGGATCTCGGACGCCCCCGAACGGTTCCAGAGGCGGGCGGTGGCCGGCCTCCGCGAGGAACTGGGCGTGGAGGTCGTCGCCTGGGTGGGCGCCCACCGCCAGGAGCCGATCCAGGCGTCCTCCGACGCCCACCCGGAGGCGGTCCTGCGGGCCCTGGCCGCCGACTCGCCGATGCAGCCGATCCAGGTGCTCTATCGTCCCACGGGCGACGATTCGATCGAGCAGGCGGTGATCGTGACGAGCGAGCCGGAATCGCCCAGCGGCTGGCTGATCGCGATCAACCCGCTCAACGGCCGGATCCTGAACCGGTCGCACTTCGAACTGATGCAGCAGGTCGCGCTGCTGATCGGCACGCAGCGGTCCAACGCGAGGCTTTACATCGATTTGAAGGACATGCTCTTCGGCATCATCAAGGCGCTGACGTCGGCGATCGACGCCAAGGATCCCTATACCTGCGGGCACAGCGAGCGGGTCGCCCGGATCGCCGTCCGCCTGGCCGAGCAGATGGGGATCTCGCCCAACCAGCGGGGCGACATCTACCTGATGGGCCTGCTGCACGACGTCGGCAAGATCGGCATCGATGACCAGGTCTTGAAGAAGACCAGCAAGCTCACGGCCGAGGAGTACCGCCTGATCCAGTCGCACGTCCAGATCGGCGTGCACATCCTGGCCGACCTCAAGAAGCTCAACCACCTCCTCCCCGGCGTGGGCGTGCACCACCACGAGGCCTGGGACGGCTCGGGTATCCGTCGGCCTGGCGGGCGAGCAGATCCCCATGGCCGCGCGATCCTGGCGGTGGGCCGATGCCTTCGACGCGATGTCGAGCACCCGCCCTACCGCCGCCTCCTGCCCAACAAGATCGACGCCAACTTCCGCGAGGGCGCCGGCAAGCAGTGGGATCCCCGGGTGGTGGAGGCCCTGTTCGCCTGCCGGGGCGACGTCGATCCAGATCCGCCAGAAGGGGCTGGGGGGGAGCGTCGTCACCGTCGTCAATGACCTGGTGGGCCGACACTGAGCCGCGGCCCCCACCCCGCCCGGTTCACCTGCCGCCGGACTCGCCGGCCTTGCCCTTCCTCCTCGGCCCTGGCCTTCTCGCCCCCTTCGCCTGCCTGGGCCGGACTTCCCGGCTGGCCGACTTGATCTCCACGTTGCCGGGGAGTTCGGCGGTCATCGGGCCCGCGGGCAACTTGAGTTCCTTGCGGAGGAACTGATAGGTGCCGTGCTCCCGGGCCGCCTCCAGGTTGATCGTGTAGTCGCCCGGCGGCACCGGCTTCCCCTTGTCGTCCTTGCCGTCCCAGATCAGGGAATAGGCGCCGGGGGCTCGGGTCGCCTGGCCGATCGTATCGACCATGTCCCCTTGTCGGCCTTGCGCCGGAGGTTTTCGGCCTTGTACCCGCTTCATGTCGGGCAGCCACCGTAGGCCCGAGCCGAGCGAGACCCAGACCGCCAGGTTGCGGACCGGGAACCCTTCGGCATCCTCGACCCAGACCGCGATGTACGGCCGTCGATAGCGTCGGCCGCCGTCGGCCTGGTTGATCTCGAACTTGATGAGCAACTCCTGGGAACGCCCCAGGATGCGGGCCCTTCGGCGCTGGGCGGTTCTCGACGCGGAACTCATACGGCCCAGCGGCTGCTGGCGAACACCTCGGCCGGCGGCGTCCTCGGATCAGCAGGCGGCGCGGGGAACCGCCTCGACCAGCCGGATCCCCTCCTCGGGCTCGACGACGTCGAGGGATGGTGGGCCAGGGCGTCCGCGTCTTCCGAGCGTTCGGCAATCACCGAGGCGGCGGCGATCCCCGGCCGGCCGGCCGGTCCTGGGGTCGAGGATGTGCGAGTACCACTTTCCGCCGACCTGGAAGCCGCGGTGATACCGACCGCTGGTCGCCACCGCCCGGTCGCGAACCCGATTCGGGCGACCGGTCGAATTGATTCCGAGCCCGCGACCGGCTCGACGATAGCGATCGTCCGGGCCTTTTCGCCGGAGACCCGAAGGTCGCCGCCGATGTTCAACAGGATGCCGCGGACCCCTTCGATCAAGCCGGCCCGGCTGGCCCGCTCAACGACCCCCCCCTTGGCGATCGCGTTGAGCGAGATCGGCGCGTCGGAAGTCCTCTCAGCCGTGGCGGTAGCGGGGTGGAGTCGCCAGGCCGGCTGGGACAGGGCTTCGAGGGCCTGGCAGATCTCCTCGTCGGCGGGGAGGCGGCCCGTTTGGGCGGCACGGGACCAGGGCCTGGCCAGGGATTCGGCGCGGGGATCGAACGCCCCCCGGCTGAGTTCCCTCCAGCGGTCGGATGCCTGCAGCGTGCCGAAGAGTTCCGGGGAGATCGACACGGGCCCGCGGGGCTCGCGGGACCACTTCGCAAATTCGCTGGAAGGGTCGTAGCCGCTGTAGATCGCGGCGAGGCGATCGATCTCGGCCAGGACGGCCGATTCAGCCTCCCGGGCGGTTTCGAAACGGTCGGCATCGACCTTCAACTCCATCGACGTGCCCAGCACGTTGTCATGGTAGAAGGCGAAGTCGTCGGCGAGGGCCGCCCGGGGGGGGGAAAGCAGGGCGAGGGCGCACAGGATCGGCAGGCGTCGCGGCATCCGTCGGTGTCCTCGAACGGGGTGCGGGAGCGTCGTTCTCCCTCTATTGAGCGACAACCGCCATGATTTTTTCCAGGG
This sequence comes from Isosphaeraceae bacterium, assembly GCA_046350035.1. Taxonomy (GTDB): domain Bacteria; phylum Planctomycetota; class Planctomycetia; order Isosphaerales; family Isosphaeraceae; genus CALLYK01. Next base: position 72,276 of record JAXMBD010000029.1, read on the forward strand.
TCGCTTCGCTGGGCTCCTTGGTTCCCTTGCATTTCGGGTACTTGGCGCAACCCAGGAAGTAGCTGCCGCCCCGCCCCTTGCGGACGAGCATGGGGCCGCCGCACTGTTCGCAGGTTTCGGCGACCTCGATCGTCTTGAGATCGACCGCCGCCGTGGCCGATCCGCCGCCGAACGCGGCGAGCTGATCGCCCAACTTCTCCTTTAATTCGTCGTTGATCGGCGCCGTGCCGCGGCATTTGGGGTAATTCTGGCAGCCCAGGAAAGGCCCGCGCCGCCCCTGCTTGATCCCCATCGGCCCGCCGCATTTCTCGCACTTGACGTCGACCGTGACCGGCTTGACCGGCTCCCCCTTGTCGTCGACCGGCATGGTGGTCCGGCACTTGGGGTAGCCCGAGCAGCCCAGGAAGGCGCCCCGGGCCCCCTGGCGGAGGATCATCGGCTTGCCGCACTTGGGGCAGGCGTGCTCGGTCTCGACGGCCGAGCGGACGGGGTTGCCGGCCTCGTCGATGTTGAACGATTCCTTGCAGCCGGGGTAGCCCGAGCAGGACAGGAACTTGCCCCGCTTCCCTTCCCGCAACATCAGAGGCTTGCCGCACTTGGGGCAGGCGTGCTCGGTCTCGATCGCCTCGGCCTTCTGGGTGCCGTCCATCTGCCGGGTGGCGTCGCATTCGGGGTAGCGCGAGCAGCCCAGGAACTGGCCCGACCGGCTGAATTTGACCAGCATCGGCGCCCCGCACTTGTGGCAGGTCTCCGACGACTGGATCTGGACCCGCTGCATCCGGGTCTCGGCGACCTTCAGGGCCTCCTGGAATGGGTGGTAGAACTCGTCGAGCACCTTCACCATGTGCTCCTTGCCGGTGACGATGTCGTCGAGCTCGTCCTCCATGTACCCGGTGAACTTGACGTCCATGATCTTGGGGAAGTGCTCGACGAGCAGGTCGGTCACCACCAGCCCCAGGTCGGTCGCGAAGAAGCGGCGTTCCTTCTGCTCGACGTAGTTCCGATCCTGGATCGTCTGGATGATCGGGGCATACGTGCTGGGCCCGCCGATGTTCTCCTTCTCGAGGGCCTTGATCAGCGTGGCCTCGGTGTACCGGGGCGGCGGCTGGGTGAAGTGCTGGGTGGCCTCGAGCGCATGCAGGTCGAGCGACTGGCCGGCCTGCAGGGGGGGCAGCAGGGCGTCTTCCTGCTTGCCGGCGGGCGGCAAGACGCGGCGGTGGCCGTCGAACTTGAGGATCTTGCCCTGGGTCTTGAACAGGCCCCGATCGGCCTCGATCTCGACGTTGGTCACGGCGAAGACGGCCGGCGTCATCTGGCTGGCGACGAACCGCCGGTAGATCAATTGGTAGAGCCGGTACTGGTCGTGGCTGAGCTTGTCGCGGATCTTCTCGGGGTCGAGGGCCAGGTCGGTCGGGCGGATCGCCTCGTGGGCCTCCTGGGCCATCTTGCCGGCGGCGTACTGGTTGGGCTTGTTCGGCAGGTATTTCGGCCCGTACTTCTGCTCGACCAGCCCGCGGACGTCCTTGATGGCGTCGTCCGACACGCGGAGGCTGTCGGTACGCATGTAGGTGATCAGGCCGACGGGGCCCGAGCCGTCGACGTCGATCCCTTCGTACAGTTCCTGGGCGATCTTCATCGTCTTCTTGCCCGAGTAGCGGAGCCGGATCGCGGCCTGCTGCTGGAGCGTCGACGTCTTGAACGGGGCGTCGGCCCGGTCGAGCTTCTCGGATTCCTCGATCGACTTGACGACGTAAGGCGCCGAGGCGAGGGTGTCGCGGATGGCCCGGGCGGATTCCTCGTCCTTGGCCTCGAACTTGGCCCCCTGCCACTGGGCGAGCTCGGCGGCGAAGCGGTCGGATTCGGCGGCGACGCCCTGGGGGCTGAGGGTGGCGGTGATCCGCCAGTATTCCTCGGCGACGAACGCGCGGATTTCCTTCTCGCGCTCGGCGATCAGGCGGACGGCGACCGACTGCACCCGGCCGGCGCTGAGGTTCCGCGCCACCTTCTTCCAGAGCAAGGGGCTGAGCTGGTAGCCGACGAATCGGTCGAGGAAGCGTCGGGCCTGCTGGGCGTCGACCTTCTGGTGGTCGATCGGGCCGACGTGGCGGAACGCCTCGCGGACGGCCTTCTCGGTGATCTCGTGGAACATCACGCGGCCGACCCGGTCGTCGGGCAGGCCGAGGGCCTCCTGGAGGTGCCAGGCGATCGCCTCCCCCTCGCGGTCGGGGTCGGTGGCGAGGTAGACGATCGAGGCGCGGTCGGCCTCCTTCTTGAGGTCGCTGACGGTGGCCTTCTTCTTCTCGGAGACGACATACTTCGGCTTGTAACCGTTGAGCACGTCGATGCCGAGGTCGCGGCCGCGTTCGGGGAGGTCGCGGACGTGGCCCATGCTGGCCTTCACGACGTAGCCCGAGCCGAGGAACTTGCCGATCGACTTGGCCTTCTTGGGGCTCTCGACGATCACCAGGGCACGCCCGTCGCCGCTCGGCACGCCGGCCGAGGCCGCGCCGGTCGCCTTGCGGGACCGGGCGGGGGCCGCCTTGGCCTTGGCGCCGGCCGCCTTCGACTTGGGCGCCGCCTTGGCCCTGGCCTTCGTGTCGGGCTTGGCCCCGGTCGATCCTGCGGTCTTTCTGGCCACGTTTCCGTCCTGTGGTTGCTTGCGTCCGGGTCGCTGGTGTCGCCGCCGAACCCCGGCGTCGGGCCGCCGGCGGGCCCTCGGGATGAAAGGCGTTGCCCCGGCCGGCGGCGTTGCGATACACTTCCCGAGGAAGGTCGGGGCCGCGGGACCCCGCACTTCACTTAGCTAGCCTACCGCGGCATGTCAAGGGGCCTCACGACGGAGCGGCCCCGGCCGCGGGGCCTTGCGAATCTCTCCAAACCCGCTCGCCCATCGAGGTTGAAAGGCCCCCATGCCGTTCGCGGGATTTCGCCGACACCGGAAGAAGTGGCTGGCCGCGGTGACCATCTTCGCCATGTTCGGCTTCATCCTGGCCGACACCGGCACCCGGCTGATGCAGTCGGGCGCGCCCAACCCGGCCAACACCACGGTCGTCAACCTCTACGGCAAGGACATCAAGCGCAGCGAGTTGATGCGGCTGGCCGCCCAGCGGTCCCGCGCCAACCGCTTCCTTTACGCCATCGCCCCCAGCAATGCCACGCAGAACGCCTTCGGCGGCCTCTCCGACCGCGAGCTGGTCGATGCCCTGATCCTGGAGCGCGAGGCCGACGAGCTGGGGATGGTCGCCACGCCCCAGATGGCCGAAAACTGGCTGGTCAACACGTTCAAGGAGCGGATCGACGGCCGGATGCTCGACCGGATCTATCACGACCAGTTCCGCACCGAGGTCAGCGACGAGCAACTCCTGCTCGACCTGGCCAACCAGCTCCGCCTCATGCAGGTGAGGAACCTGGGCGTCACTCCGGTCGTCAGCCCGTACGACGTCTTCCAGGCGTACCGCGACCAGGCCGAGCGGGTCTCGCTCAACGCCGTCGCGTTCCCGGCGGAGGATTTCGTCGCCGAGGTCCCCGAGCCTTCGGATTCGAGCCTCGAAGCCTTCTACGACAAGTTCAAGAACGTCATCGCCAACCCCGAGACGGGCACGCCGGGCTTCCAGGTCCCCCGCCGGGCCCGCGCCGAATATCTCACGATCGACGGCAAGACCCTGGGCGTGACCGCCACCGACGAGGAGGTCCGCAGGGCCTACGAGAAGGGGAAGGCCGAGGGCCGCCACAAGCGGACGACGCCGATGCCCCGCCTGCCCGCCGACGTGTTCGAGGCCGACACCTCCGAGGCCGCCGTCCACACCACCCAGGCGGAATGGGACACCCCCACCGACCTGGAGAAGTTCCTCCCGCTCGAGCAGGAACGGTTCAACATCGAGGAGGAACTGATCCGCGAGAAGATCCGCAAGATCGTCGAGGACCGCTTCGAGAAGATCCGCGAGCGGATGAATGCCTACAGCGACGACCGCGCCGCCGCGATCGAGAAGGCCAACGAATCCGCCGGCCGCGGCAAGACGGCCGCCAATCCCGACCTGCCCCCGCCGCCCGACCTCAAGGCGCTCGCCAACAAGGAAAGCCTCACCTACGACAGCACCCCCGCCCTGACCCGCGACCAGGCCGACAAGTTCGGGGCGATCGGCGATTCGCAACTGGGCTTCGGCGGCGCCAGCCGCCAGGTCAAGTTCGGCGAATGGCTGTTCGAGGAGCGTTCCGGCCTGTACGAGCCGGTCGAACTCTCCGACATGCTCGATCGTTATTTCCTCGCCTGGAAGACCGAGGAGATTGCCCCCGAGGTCCCGCCCCTGTCCAAGATCCGCGACGAGGTGGTGCGGGCCTACAAGCTGGAGCAGGCCCTCCCGCTGGCCCGCAAGGCGGCCGAGGCCCTGGCCGAGCAGGCCCGCAAGGCCGGCGGCGACCTCCGGCAGGCCGCCGAATCCCGCCCGGTGCTGGTGACCGTCCCCACGTCCAAGGTCCAGCCGACCCCGCCGTTCTATGCCCAGCTCGGCAGGTACATCCCGCCCCGGCCGAATGACCTGCCGCCGCTGGTGGACGTCGGCGACGACATCCGCGAGGCCGCCTTCGGACTCGAGCCCGGCGGCGTGGCCGTCGCCCCCAACCAGTCCCGGTCGATCTTCTACGTCCTGGCGATGGCGAACCGGACGCCGGCCAGTTTCGAAGCCTTCTTCTCGCCCTACGGCGAGCGCCTCCTGCTGTCCTACGAGGCACGCAAGGAGGCCGAAGAGCGGCAATTCGGCGAATGGCTGGCCACCCTCCGCCGGGCCGCCGGCCTCCCCGACGACTGGGTGCCCCGCGACGAGGAGGGCCGCACCCGCCGGCCCTCCCGCGGCTAAACCGCCAAAAAGGTGCCAGGAACCATTTTCTTCCTGAAGAATGGTTCCTGGCACCTTTTTTGAGTCGGGTCGCTCCTTTCTACGGCCCTCGGGCGCCGCTACGATGGGGCCAGGCGGGGCCCGGGAGGGCTTGCGGAGCCCGACGTGGTCCCGGGTAAGGAGCGGTCCGGATGCTACGCACCATCCTCCTGGGTTTGGATGGCTCGCCCGACGGCGACGGGGCCCTGGAACTGGGGATCGACTGGGCCCGACGCCACAATGCCATGCTCGTGGGCCTGGCGGTGATCGACGCCCCGGCGATCCGGGAATCGCCCGCCTGGCCGGTCGGCCCGGCCGAATCGCAGCGGGCGCTGGACGAGGGCCTGATCGCCGATGCCAACCGGCGGGCCGACCAGGTCCTCGAACGGTTCGCGATCCGTTGCGCCGAGGAGAAGATCGCCTGCAAGCCGCTGGAAGACACCGGCGTGCCGTGCGAGCGGATCCTCGACGAGGCGGTCCGGTTCGACCTGGTGGTCCTGGGCCGTCGCGGCCACTACCAGTACGCCCCCCGGAACGGGCGCGACGAGACCCTCGAAAAGGTGATCAAGGGCAGCGCGCGGCCGGTCGTGACGGTCACCGAACGCCCGGCGGCCGGCGACGCGGTCCTGATCGCTTACGACGGCAGCCCCCCGGCGGCCCGCGCCGTCCAGGCGTTCGTGAACCTGGGGCTTGCCGAGAAGCGCGAGGTGGTGGTGGTCTCGGTCGGCGATGACCACGCCTCCCTCGCCCGGGGCTCCGACCGGATCGTCGATTTCCTGGATCACCACGGCATCGTCGCGCGGTCCCTGCCGGTCGAGTCGCCCGAATCGCCCGCGCTGGTGATCCTGCGGTACACCGAGCTTTGCAAGGCCGGCCTGGTGGTGATGGGCTCGTTCGGCAAACCGGCCTGGAAGGACCTGCTCCTGGGCTCGACGACCCGCGAGGTCGTCCGCGAAAGCAACGTGCCCGTGTTCCTCCACCACTGATTCGGGCCGTGGCCGACGCACGACCGCATCGGTCCCCCACCGCCGGAAAACCAACGTGCTCGCCCTGAACGCTTGCCTGCTCGCCTTCCTGGCGACGGCCGCCGAGGAGCCCGCGCGTTCGACCTCCACGGGGCCCGTCGGCGAGCTAGCCGGCCGGGTCACCCGGCGTTGGCTGATCGAGGCGCCCCGACGCCAACCGGCGATGCTGGCGATGCTCCGCGACCGGGACCGCACACCCCATCGTGACCTGCTCCTGGTCGGGCGAATTCGCCGGCAAGTACCTCACGGGGGCGACGCAGGTCCTGCATCTCCGCGAGGATCGGCCCTCCGCGACCGGCTCAGGAGGTTCGTGGCCGAACTGGTCCGGCTCCAGGACGCGGACGGCTACCTCGGGCCGTTCCCGAAGGATCATCGCCTCACCGGCAACGCCCCCAACGTCGGCCCCAAGGGCGGCCCCACCTGGGATGCCTGGGGCCATTATCACATGATGTTGGGCCTGCTCGCCTGGCACCGGGAGACGGGCGACCGCGCCGCATTGTCGGCCGCATCGAAGATCGGCGACATGCTTTGCGACCGGTTCCTGGGGGACAGGAAGCCGAGGCTCGTCGATACCGGCTCGACCGAGATGAACCTGGCGCCGGCCCACGGCCTGCTCCTGCTTTACGGCCGGACGAAGGAGCCGAATAATCGGGCCCTGGCCGAGCAGATCGTCCAGGAGTTCGCCGCCGAAGATCCGCCTGGCAATCCGCTCGCCGGGGATTACCTCCGCCGGGGCCACACGAACGAGCCGTTCTTCAAGACCCCAAGCCGCGTTGGGAAAGCCTCCATCCGATCCAGGCCCTCGCTGAACTGGCAAAAATCCACGCGGCCCCTACCTACAAGCAAGCCTTCGAGAAACCTCTGGTGGAGCATCGCCGGCTCGACCGCCACAACAACGGCGGATTTTCGTCGGGCGAGCAGGCGCGGGAATCCTATCACTCCCGGTGCCATCGAGACGTGCTGCACGATCGCCTGGCTGGCGATGTCGGTCGATCTGCTGGAGCTGACCCGGAACCCGGTCGTCGCCGATGAGCTGGAACTCTCGACGCTCAACTCGGGCCTGGGAATGTTCTCGCCCACCGGCCGATGGAGCACCTACAACGCCGATGGACGGCGACCATCGTGCGAACTTCCACGAGATCAACTTCCAGTGCCGGCCGGGCTCGCCCGAGCTGAACTGCTGCAGCGTGAACGCCGCGAGAGGCCTGGGCCTGATCGGCGAATGGGCCGTCCTCCGCGACGACGACGGCCTGTTCCTCAACTACTACGGGCCCGGCTCGATCTCCGCGAACCTCAAGGAAGGCGGCTCCGTCACTTTCCGCCAGGAGACCGAGTATCCCCGCAATGGGTCGATCCGGATCGCCGTCGAGCCCGAGAAACCAGGGACCTTCGCGGTCCGATTGAGAATCCCGTCCTGGTCCCTGAATACCACCGCCCGGCTCAACGACGAGCCGATCGAGGGCATTGAGCCGGGCAAGTACCTGGCCCTCCGGCGCGAATGGAAGAAGGGCGATCGGATCGACCTCGACCTCGATTTCCGCCCGAGATTCTGGTTGGGAGAACGCGAGGCCGCCGGCAAGGCCTCGATCTACCGCGGGCCGCTCTTGCTCGCCTACGACCCCCGATTCGGCGGCCTGGATCCGCCCAGGTGCCCGTACTGGACGCCACAAAACTGTCGCTCGCGCACTCGATCTGGAAGGGGGATCATCCGCCGATCCTGCTGGTCGACGCCGTCGCGTCGGACGACCGGACGGTCCGCCTCTGCGACTTCGCCTCGGCGGGGTTCGATGGTTCGACCTATCGGACCTGGCTGCCGGTCGCGAATGCCCCGAATACCCCGTTCCGACGCGAGGCCCCGGGCCGGACCTCGCCCGCCTCACCAAGGCGGTAGCCAGGCCCGGATGGCGCGGAAACCGGGCCTCGACGGGTCGAGCAGCGGCAGCAAGGGCGCCAGGCAAGTCAACGCGGCCAGGGCCCACCAGACCCTCGCGACCCCCCGCCCGGATCGCGTCGGGTAGTTGCCCGTACGGGCCCGCAACCCCTCGAAGACCCGGCCGTGGAGCCGGTCGGCCATTTCGCCGTGCGCCTCGATCTCGACGAGGTCGGCCCGCCGATGAACCCGGACCCAGAGGCCGGAGCGGTCGTCCTCCCAACCTTGGAGGGTCCGGCGGAAGTCGCCCTCCTCGCTCAGGGTTTCCCGGAGGATCGCGTCGATCCGATCGAACGGCACGTTGTACAGGGAAATCCGCCTCCAGGAAGCGGGTGCCAGCAGCAGGCCCGCCAGCCAGATCAGTGCGAGTACCACCACGCGGGCCGGCATGTCCGCACCCCGGGGGGCCATGCGGAGGAGCGCCGCGCCGATCGGCCCGAAGGCGATCAAGGAGCCGATGGCGACGGCCAGCAGGGCGTAGTCGAGCGACCCCCGAATCGCTCGGGGATATCGGCCTCCGTGCCAGCAGGCATGGAGCAGGAAGTAGAGGGCCAACGGGCCGACCATCAGGGCGATCGTACCGGCTTGGGCCATCGTCAGGTCCCGGGATCGGCCAGGTCGTCGAGGATCGCAGCGTTGGCTTCGGGGAATCGCAGGGCGGGGAGGTCGGCGGCGATCACCCAGCGAAATCCGGTTTCGGGCGAGGGCACCGATCCGGGCGACTCGGGCCGGCCGTCGAAGAAGTGCAGCTCAAGACGGCCGTGCGGATAGTCGTGCATTACCACCCGCCGGGGTTCATCGGCCAGGATCACGGCGAAGCCGAGCTCTTCCCGACACTCGCGGGCCGCCGAGTCGCGTGGGGATTCCCCCGGCTCGCACTTGCCGCCGGGGAACTCCCAGAATCCTTCGAGGGGCGGGGCGGTCCGCTGGCGGACCAGGAATCGGCCGCCGAGGGTCACGAGGCCGATGCCGACCCGCCTCGGCTCGCCCATGGCCCCTCAGACCTTCCCTTCCTTGGCCGCCTCCAGGGCCCGGCCGGGTGAGCCCATCACGTTGTAACCGGCGTCGACGTGCAGGATTTCGCCGGTGATGCCGCTGGCCAGGTCCGAGAGCAAGAACATGCCGGCCGAGCCGACCTCTTCCCGCGTGATGTTCCGGCCCAGCGGCGCAATCACCTCGTAGAGACCGGCGAGCTTGTCGGAATCGCCGACGGCCGAGGACGCCAGGGTCTTCACGTAGCCGGCCGAGACGGCATTGACGCGGATGTTCTTGGGGCCCAGGTCGTACGCCAGGTACTTGACAGAGGCGTCGAGCGCCGCCTTGCAGATGCCCATCAAGTTGTAGCCCGCCACGACCCTCTCGCCGCCCATGTAAGTCAGCGTCAGGATCGAGCCGCCTTCCGTCATGACCTCGGCCGCGGCACGGGCGACGGCGACCAGCGAGTAGACGCTGATGTCCATCGCCGTCTTGAAGCCCTCCCGGCTGGCATTCAGGTACGGCCGCTTGATGTCCTCCAGGGGAGCGAACGCGATCGAGTGCAGGACGAAGTCGAGCTTGCCGTAGGTCTCCTTCGCCTTTGCGAAGGCGCGAGAAATGTCTTCGTCGTCCTGGACGTTGCAGGGGGTGACGAGCTTGGTACCCGTCGGGTCGACAACCTTGCGGACACGCCTTTCCATCTTGTCGCCGGGCAGGTGGGTGTAGCCGATTTCGGCACCCTCCGCCAGCAGCTTCTCGCTGATCGACCAGGCGATGCTATAGTCGTTGGCGACACCCAGGACGAGGCCCGTCTTGCCCGAAAACCAACCCATCGGCTCGACTCCCGAAAATCCTGCGGCGATGCCGCCGACCCCGGCGGGCGAATCCGGTCCGCCCGCCCGCGCTCAACCACAAGATAGCGAAGCGGTTCGGGCCGCTCAACCTCTCTCCCTCGCGGCCTGCCTGGCGATCGCCGCTGCCCTGCGATTCTGGGAGATCGGCCGTGCCAGCCTCTGGTACGACGAGGTGGTCACCATGCGGCTGGCCCGGCAGCCCGGCCCGTCGGCCCTGCTCCGCCTCCTGTTCGAAATCGACGCCACCCGCGCCCCGCTCCACCCGATCCTGCTGCAAGCCTGGTTGAAGCTGACCGGACCGTCCGACGGCGCCGGTCGTGCCTTCAGCGCCGTTTGTGGCGTGTTCACGGTGGCGGTCGCCTACGCGATCGGCCGAGACCGCTTCGGGGGGAAGGCCGGCCCCTGGGCCGCGTGGCTGGTGGCGGTCTCGCCGGCCCTGGTCCGGTACTCCCGCGAGGTACGGATGTACTCCTGGCTCGTCCTGGTCACCGCCCTGGCCTGGTGGCTGATGCTGGGCGCGGCCCCTGGCCGGGGGCGTTGGCGGCCGGCCGGCTGGGCGTTCGGGATGGCGGCGATCGCCTATAGCCATCCCCTGGGGTTGTTCATGAATGCCGCCCTGATGGCCGGCTCGCTCCTGGTTTGGAAGCGGTCGTGGGGGTGCTGGGTCGCGGTGCAAGCGGCCTGGATCGCAGCGATTCGCCGTGGGCCAGTTCTACTTCGACCATGCCCCCGGAATCGGTCGTCGATCGGGCCTCGATTCGGCTGCTCCTGGGCCTGCCCATCGAGTTTATCGGCGGCAACTCGGGGGCCCTGGCCGTGGTACTATCCCTGGTCGGCGCGGGCTGGTATTCGGCCCGGAGCAATCCGGCCTGGCGGGCCTTGCTCGCCTGGTTCGTGATCCCGCCGCTCCTTCTCTTCGCCTACTCGCAGTTCGGCCATCCCCTGTTCGGCCCGGCCCGGTACACCCTGTTCGTCGCGCCGGCCTACCTCCTGATGGTGGCGGTCGGCATGTCGAGCATGCCCCGCCTGTTCGCCATCGTGCTGGCGATTGCAGGGGCCGTGCTCTCGGCCTCCCTCCTCTGGCAGTCGGTCTACAAGGGCGACCTCAAGGCGGATTGGCGTCGGGCTGCGATCGAATTGTCCCGGATCGATCCCAACTCGGGATTGGTCGTCGTGGCGACCAAAGCCGCCCGGAACGTGGAGGTCGAGACGGCCCGCTATTACTTGCCGGCCGGATGGGAGGCGGTGCCCCAGTTCGATGACAATGGCGTCCCCTGGGACGAGTTGCTCGATCCCGCGGATTCCCGGCCGATCGTGTTCGCCGCGGGCGCCCGCGATGGCGACCACAACTGGCGGGCCTTTGCCGCGGGCGATGATACGATCGAGCTCGACGGCCTCGATCTGATCGTGCTCCGATCAAGGATCCTCGGCCAGCCTGGGCCGGATCGAGCCCCGGACCGGTAGGGCCAGTTCCTTCAGGTTGTTCTCGAGTGCGATGCGGGCCTCGCCCAGGGCCTTCTGGACCGACGCGCCCGATCGGAGGCTGAGCCGCTTGGCGTCCTCGCCGAGGTTGCCCAGGCCGAGCCCTTCGAGCAAGCCAAACGCGGCCTTCACCTGCGGGTCCTCGGCCAGCGGCTCGCCCGCCTTCTCGGGCACCTGGTCGGCCCTCGCCTCGACCTTCTGGACCAGCGCCGGCCTCCACCCTTCGCGGGCCGTGCGGACCCACAACGTGGATTCGATCCCGGTCTGCGGGCCGAGGTCGAGCCGCGTGATGACGACGCCGACCTTTCCGCGGCCTTCCACGGCACGGAGTTTTTCCATCAGAGGATCGGTTTGCGGTGCGTTGGGCTCGCCCAGGAGATTGCCGAGCAAGCCCCCCAGTGCCTTCTGGGCATCCTGCGGGGCCATCTCCTGGCCTTCGGGGAGGACGAGCGTTTCGTAGCGGACGAATCGCAGGCCGTTGTCGTAGGAAACTTCGGTGGCGGCGCGTCGCAGCCGCCACTGGTTGTCGTTCTCGGGCGGGTCGGGCAGCAGCTCTTCGATCGGCGCGGGGTCGTCGCCGATGCCGGAAACGCGAGCCTTCCGCAGGGCCGAGCGGAGGTCCTCGACGGCGAGTTCCTCGGGATTTTCAAGCCCCTCGATCCAGGCTTGCCGGAGCATCCGCCGTTCCGGCTCCTTGCGACGAACCGCCGATTTCACCTCGCCGCGATTGAGCGTGATCACCATCAAGGGGGCCTCGGCCGGGTCGAACGGCTTCGCAAGCCGCTTCAGCTCGGCGTCGATCCAGTCGCAGACGAAATCGCCCTTCTCCTCCGAGCGGCTCCGCTCGTCCTTCCAGGCCGCCAGGCGTTCGCGACGCTGCTTCCGGGCCGCGCCGAGCGTACCGGCCTCGGCCTTCTTCCAGCGCGAGAACAGGTCGGGAAGCTTGGCCTCGGCCCATTCACGACGGATCACCATCTTCGATTGGCCATTCGGGGCCTGTTCCGCGACCTGGCCGCGGAGGACCCGGCCGTCGCGGAGGGTCAACGAATCGGCCGCCGAGTCGTCGGCGAGGGCCGCGATCGAGAGCAGGGCGATGGCCAGGGTCATCGGGATGCGGCCCCCGTCCGGTATCGGTTAGATTGGTTTTTCGCCAAGGGACCGAGTTTACCCGAACCGTCGGAGTGCCGTCATGGCCCGAATTCGTTGGGTGGAAGAAGCGAACGCCTCGGGCGAGGCCGCGGCGGCCTACCACGACTGGCTTGCGGCCAACCCCGGGCGGCCGGGGATTCCCGGCATCCTCAAGTGCTTCAGCTTGCGGCCCGACTTCTTCCGGCAGGTCGACGCCTTTTCGCAGACGCTGCACTTCTCCGACGGGCACCTGACCCGCCGGATCAAGGAGATGATCGCGACTTATGTTTCGGCCTTGAATGCGTGCCCTTACTGAACGGGGTCGCACGCCTTCTTCCTGCAGTTGCAGGAACCCGACGCCCAGGTGCACCTCGCCCTGTCCCGGGCCGACGTGGAGGCCGCGCCGATCCTGGAATCGGAGAGGGCCCTGCTGCGGTTCTCGGGCAAGGTCACGCAGCACGCCTACAAGGTGACGGACGAGGAGGTGGAAGCCCTGCGCCAGCAAGGCTGGTCCGACGAGGCGATCGCCGAGTGCGTCTACATCACGGCGCTCTTCGCGTTCTTCAACCGTGTCGCCGACGCCTTCGGCCTGGAAGATCCCCGATACTTCGACAACCCGCCCGTCCGGGGCGGCGATCCCGGGGACGGCCGATGATCGAACTCCGACCGATGGGCGACCGCGCCTTCCTGGCCCGGTTCGCCGGCGAACCCGAGGCCAGGGCCTGGTCGGCCCTGGTGTCGCAGCGGGCCCTGGTCGGGGTGATCGACGTCGTGACCGCGTACGCCAACGTCGCCGTGATCGCCGACCCCGATCGGGTCGATCTCGATGAGTTGGAACGCATCCTGGCGGGAATCCGGGCCGATCCGGAGGGCAAATCGCCGGGTCGGCTTCATGAGATCCCCGTCCTGTACGATGGCGAGGATTTGCCGGAAGTCGCCCGCCATGCGGGGATTTCCGAGGGGGACGTGATCGCCCTGCATTCGGGGGCGGAATACGTCGTGCAGGCGGTCGGGTTCCTCCCGGGGTTTCCCTACGCGGGCCGCTTGCCGGAACCCTTGCACGGCCTGCCGAGGCGGCCGAGTCCCCGGGTGCGCGTGCCGGCCGGGTCGGTGGCGATCGCCGGGGAGCAGGTCGGGATTTACCCGGCCGAATCGCCGGGCGGCTGGAACTTGCTGGGCCGGACCCCTTTGTGCATTGTAGACCTCGAAACCGGTTTCTTCCCGATCGAAGCGGGCGATCGGCTCCGGTTCCGCCCAATCGACGCGGCAGCTTTCCGAGTTCTCTATGGAACGCGGACGTGAGAATTCCCCGGGTGACATGCCCACGTACTCGTGGGCATCTTCGCGCCACCAGTAGGGTCGGCCAGTCGGGGATCGTCCGCGATCGAGGGGCCGGGAAAGCGCCGCCCCCCGGCGGGGCGAACGCAATGGGCATGGGAGCGATTCCCTCGTAAGATGTCCCGAGACCTGGGGCCTTTCGAGGAGCCGACGATGTTCGTCCCTTACGGCACCGATGCGCCGATCTATCACTGGCCGGTGATGACCGTGATCCTGATCGTGGTCAACACCGCACTGCTGCCGTTCTCGGGGTACCTGACCGAGGAAGGCTATGCCCTGATGCTGGGCGATGACCTCCACCCGCTGCAGTGGGTCACGCATAATTTCCTGCACGGGGGCTTGTTGCACCTCGTGGGCAACATGATCTTCCTGTGGGCCTACGGGATCATCGTCGAGGGCAAACTCGGCTGGTGGGGGATGCTCCTGGTCTACCTGGCAATCGGCACGGCGCATGGTGCCTTGGTGCAAACGATCTGCCTCGGCCTGGAGGAACCTTTCCCGGCCCTGGGTGCTTCGGCGGCGATCTTCGGGCTGCTCGGCCTCTGCGTGGTCTGGGCGCCGTCGAATTGCCTGAATTGCTTTTACTTCTTCGTCATGATGCGCATTTTCACGGGCACATGGGAAGCCCCCATCTACGTGTTCGGCATCCTGCAGGTGCTGCTGCAGGGCTGGGACATGTTCATGGACGGCCTGACCGGTGCCGGGCTGGTCGGATCGGCGTTGGGGCACCTTTCCGGGTTCGGCTGGGGGTTCCTGTTCGGGATCATGATCCTGAAGGCCGGGCTCGTCGATTGCGAGGGCTGGGATCTGTTCGCCCTGATGGGGAAGCGTTTCACGAAGGGTTCGGGCCTGGATGGTCCCCGCAAGAAGACCCCGAAATACCTCAAGGCGAAGCGGCCTTCAAAGCAGTCGGTCGCGGTCGAAGACGTGCCGCCCGAGGATCGGGCCTCGTCGGCTCTGGACCGGATCCGCAAGCGGCTCGATCAGGGGGAGACCCGTGCGGCGCTCGACCTGTACGCGAAATCGGCACCGAGCTGGAAGGCCTGGGGCTGGTCGATGCCCGAGGCCGACCTGATGCGGCTGATCAAGGCGGGGATGGCCGAAGGGTACGAGGCCGATTCGATCCCCCTGATGTTCGAGTTCGCCCGCCTCTACCCCCAGAAGGCCGACCGGATCCGGCTCAAGCTGGCGCAGATCCTGATCGAGAAGCAGGAGCGTCCCGCCCGGGCCCTGCGGCTGCTCGACCAGATGGCCACGGGCGAGTTGCCGCCCGACTTGCAGAAGGCCCGACGCCGGCTCTTGGCGAAGGCCGAGGCGATGATCGAGGAGGGGGTGCTCGAACTCGAAACCGATGATTGAACCGGCCCGCTCGGTCGATCTCAACGCCGACCTGGGCGAGGGGTTCCCCTGGGATGGCCCCCTGCTCGAACGGAT
>JAXMBD010000030.1:0-84653 GCA_046350035.1 Isosphaeraceae bacterium
AGATGACGCCCTTCTCCATCTGCTCGCGGACGCCCTTCTCGACGGCCGGGATGAAGTTGTTGGGGATCACGCCGCCCTTGACGGCATCGACGAAGTGGAAGCCGGCGCCGCGCTCGCGGGGCCGGACCCGGAGGTGGACCTCGGCGAACTGGCCACGGCCGCCGCTCTGCTTCTTGTGGCGGTGGCTGGCCTCGGCCGACGCCGCGATCGTCTCCAGATAAGGCACGTGGGGAACGTGCGTATTCACGTCCAGCTTGTAGCGGTTCTTGAGCCGCTGCTGGATGATATCCAGGTGGAGCTCGCTCATGCCGCTGATGACGAGTTCGTGCGTCTGGGCGTCGCGACGGTAGGTGAAGGTGGGATCCTCGTCGGCGATCTTGGCCAGGCCGGTGGAGATCTTGGCCTCGTCCTCGCGGGCCTTGGGCTCGACGGCCCGGGGCACCATCGGCGTGGGGAACTTGATCGGCTTGACGCGGAGGCTCGGGGCGCTCTGGCCGCCGCCGACGTTCGAGATGGTGTCGGAGACGTGCAGGTCGTCGAACTTGACGACCGCCACGATGTCGCCGGCGATCGCCTCGGGGACCTCGTCGTTCTGCTTGCCCTGCGGCATGTAGATGTGGCCGGCCTTGGCCGTCTTGCCGCTGCGGAGGTTCACCAGCGTGGTCTCGGGCGTCATCCGGCCCGACAGGATCCGCAGGTAGCTCATCTTGCCCATGAACAGGTCGTTCACGGTCTTGAACACCTGGGCGACGAGCGTACCGTCCTCCTGGGGGGTGATCTCGACGTCGTGGGCCTGCTCGCCTTCGCCCTCCGTGGCCATCCGGTGGACGTCGTCCGGGCTCAGGCCGCACTCGCCGATGAGGTCGAGCAGGTCGTTGATGCCGACATCCTTCTTGGTGCAGACGCACAGGACCGGCACGAGCAACCCCTTGGCGATGGCGTCGTGGGCCGCGTGGCGGAGTTCTTCGGGGCCGATCTCCTCGCCGTCGAGGTAGCGGGCCATTAAGTTCTCGTCTATCTCCACGACCTGTTCGACGAGCATCTGATACGCCTCGACCGGCGAGAGCGGGCATTCGGGCGGGACGTTCTCGTGATCCTTGATGACATCGACGACGCCCGAGAAGCTCGGCCCCTGGCCGATCGGCACGTTGAACGGGACGCACTGCAGGCCGAACGTCTCGCGGAGGGCCTGCAGGTCGCGGGGATAGTCGGTGTTGTCGGCGTCCATCTTGGTGATGGCGATGAGCCGTCCCAGGCCCAGGGCGGTGGCTTCCTGGAAGATCCGGCGGGTGTTCACCTCGATGCCGGTCGGGCCGGAGACGGCGATCAGCACGTTCTCGACGGCCGCCAGGGCGCTCAGGGCGTTGCCGATGAAGTCGGGGTAGCCGGGGGAGTCGATGATGTGGATCTGCTTGCCGTTCCAGGCGAAGTGGCCGAGGTGGCAGTCGATCGTGAAGTGGCGGCGCTTCTCCTCGTCGTCAATATCGAAGGTGCTGGTGCCGTCGTCCACGGAGCCCCTGCGAGTGGTGGCCCCGCCCGCGAATAGGAGGGCGTCGGCCAGGCTGGTCTTGCCCGACGCCCCATGACCCGCGAGGGCAACGTTCCGGATATCCGCGATATGGTAAGAGGTGGTCATGAAGTTGGCCTCGAAAGGGGAATGGTTGACGATCGATCGCGGGTCAGCGGCGGCCGGGATCGTCGGCGGCCCGGAGCGCCTCGACCAGGGTGAATCGGCCGTCGTAGAGGGCGCGGCCCACGATGCAGCCGGCGACCGGCAGGGCGGCGAGCCGGGCGAGGTCTTCGAGTTCGCCCACGCCTCCCGAGGCGATCACGGGGGCCTTGAGGCTTCGCGCCAGGGCCTCGGTCGCCGCGAGGTTGGGGCCCTCCAGCATCCCGTCCCGGGCGATATCGGTGTACACGACGCCGGCCAGGGGCAGGTCGTCGAACGACGCGGCCAGTTCGGCGGCGTCGATCGAGCTCACGTCGAGCCAGCCCTCGGTGGCCACCCGGCCATCGCGGGCGTCCAGGCCCAGCACGACACGCCCCGGATGGTCCTCGACGATCCGGCGGAACCAGGGGGGATCCTTGACCGCCTGCGTGCCCACGATCACGCGATCGACGCCGGCGGCCAGCCAGGTTTCGAGCGTGGATCGGTCCCGGATCCCGCCTCCTAGCTGGCAAGGGACGCGGACCCGGCTGAGGATCTCGCGGACCGTCTCCACGTTCATCGGGCGGCCGAGCTTGGCCCCGTCGAGGTCAACGAGGTGAATCCGCCCCGCCCCATCGCCCTCCCATCGGGCGGCGACGGCCGCCGGGTCGTCGTCGTAAACGGTCTCCCGGCCGTAATCGCCCTGTCGGAGCCGAACGCAACGGCCACCCCTCAGGTCAATGGCCGGGATCAACTGCATGGGCCTCACCGATTCTTCGCGGGCGACGGCGGATCTATCGCCAATCTATCCCGACCCGCCCCCCCCCCGCAAGGAACCAGTCCGGCTCAGAGCGAGGCGAAATTCCGGTAGATCCTCAGGCCGATCTTCTGGCTTTTTTCCGGGTGGAATTGCGCGGCAACCAGGTTGTCGCGGCCCACGACCGCCGCGAACGGCCCGGGATAATCGGCCTCGGCCAGCACATCTTCGGGGTGGGCAGGGACGGCGTGATACGAGTGGACGAAGTAGACCGAGGGCTCGGGCGGCAGGCCGGCGAGGATCGGCGTTTCGCGGCGCATCCGCAGCGTGTTCCAGCCCATGTGGGGGATCTTCAGCCTCGGGCCTGCGGCGAATCGGACGACCCGGCCAGGCAGCAGGCCGAGCCCTTGATGGAGGCCGTCCTCCTCGGACTCGTCGAACAGGAGTTGCAGGCCGAGGCAGACCCCCAGGCAAGGTCGGCCGGAGCGGACCGCCTCGACGAACGCTTCCGCCAGCCCGGTCCGGCGCAGCTCGGCGATGGCATCGGCGAAGGCGCCGACGCCGGGGAGGATCACGCGGTCGGACTTGCGGACGCGGTCCGGGTCGCAGGTGACGTCGGCCCGATGGCCGACCGCCTCCAAAGCCTTCTGGACGCTCCGCAGATTCCCCATCCCGTAATCGATGATCGCTGTCATACCGCCATCGTAACCGTCGGCTCGGCGCATGCGAAAGCCCCCCGGCGCGTCGGGGCGCCGGGGGGCCGATTCGCATCGGGAATACCGAGGGCCGATCTCAGAGGACCTTCGACCCGAACAGCTTGCCGAAGAGGTGCGGCTTCTCCTCGCAGGTCCCGCAGGGCGGGATCAGCGTGGGGGCGCACTGTTCGGTGGCCAGGATGCTCTTGGCCGGGGCCTGCGGGCAGGCCAGGACCGGCTCGGGGCAGGTAACCGTCACGGGCACGGCGACGCACGTCTCATAAGGCACCTGCTTGCAGATCGTCCGGGGGACGCAGACGGTCTTGCACACCGTCACCGGCTTGCAGATCGTCTCGGGGACGCACACGATCTTGGTGCAGGGGACCTGCTTGCAGATCGTGTACGGCACCTTCTTGACGCAGGTGATGGTCTGGGTCTCGCAGATCGTCTCGGGCACGCACCGGACCTTGGTCTCGGGGACGTACTCGCAGAAGGTCCGCGGGCAGCACTTGTAGCGGGTCTCGCTGACCAGCCGGCAGGTCGTCACGGGCACCTGGCAGGTCCTGGTGTCGTACTCGACCCGGCAGGTGGTGATGGGCACCTGGCAGGTGCGGGTTTCGCAGACCATCCGGCAGGTGGTGATGGGCACCTGCTTGGTGCACTGCTGCGGGACCATCTTGGTGACGGTGCAGGGGATCTGCTTGTAGGCCGTTTCCTTCACCATCTTGGTGATGGTGCAGGGGACCTGCTTGCAGACGACCTTGGGCACCATGACGGTCGTCGTGTACGGAACCGTCTGGCAGACCGTCTTCGAGCACATCTCGGTGACGCAGACCGGCACCTGCTTCACGCAGGTCTTGGGGACCATCGTGCAGTAGGTGTAGGGAACCGTCTTGTAGCAGGTCTGCTGCTCCAGCCGGCAGGTGGTGATGGGCACCTGCTTGGTGCAGACCGTCTGGACCATCTCGCAGTAGGTGTAGGGCACCTGCTTGACGCAGGTCTCCTGCACCATCTTGCAGATCGTCACCGGGACCTGCTTGACGCACTCCTCCGCGACCATCGTGCAGGTGGTCACCGGGATCGTCTTGGTGATGACCCGGGGGACCTTCTTGCAGACGGTGTACGGGATCTGCTTGCGGATCACCTGGGGTTCATACACGGTGCAGGCGACCGTCTCGGTCACCTGGTTCGGGACCCAGGTCGGCCGCTCGATCCACGTGGGGGCCTCGCCGCCGCAGTCCGTCTGCTTGCTGGGCAGGCAGACGCGCTGGCACTCCCACCGACCGCAATCCTTGACGACCGTCTTGTACACGGTCTTGGGGACGCAGATCTTCTCGCAGACTTCCTTGAAGGCGGTCTCGGTGACCGTCTCGCAGATCGTCTCGCAGACTTCCTTGTAGGAGGTCGTCTGGACCGGCTTGCAGACGGTGTAGCGGCATTCCTTCAGGATCGTCTCGGAGACCGGCCGGCAGACGGTGTAGGGGACCTCCTTGACGGCGGTCCGCTTCACCGGCGTGCAGACGGTGTACGACACGGTCTGGAAGGTGGTCTCCTTCACGGGCTTGCAGACGGTGTAGGGCACCTGCTTGTAGGCGCACTGCTGGACCGGCACCTGGATCGTGTACGACTGCGGCTGCCAGACCGTCTTCTGGACCGGCACCTGCACGGTCGTCGGCACCTGCTTGTAGCAGGTCTTGGCGACCGGCACGCAGACCGTCTCGGAGACCGTCTTGAAGATCGTTTCCTGCACCGGCCGGCAGACCGTGTACGGGACCGTCTTCATGAAGGTTTCCTGGACGGGCCGGCAAACCGTATACACCTGGGTTTGCCAGTGCGTCTCCTTCACGGGCCGCGAGACGGTGTAGGTCTTCGTCTGGAGGACGGTCTCCTTCACCGTGCGGGGCACCGTGTAGCACTTGGTCTCGAAATGGGTTTCCTTCACGGGCAGCGTGACCGTGTAGGGAACCTGCTCCATGACCGTTCGGGTCACGGGGCGCTGGACTGTGTAGGCTTCCTGCCGCATGACCGTCCGATAGCACGGCTTCTGGATCGTGTACGGCACTTCCTGGCATGCCGTCTCGGTGATCGTCTTGTAGGTCGTGACCGCCTGCGGACGCATCACCGTCTCGCTGACGTTCTGGACCTCGGTGATCACCTGCTTGTCGAAAACGGTCTCTTGCACCGTCCGCACGCCGCACTGGCGCTGCATCCGGTACTCGATATGCCCGGCACAAGCGACCTCGACGGGGCAACACCGCGTCGAGCCCGCGCCGCAATAGCTGGCAGCGGCGGCCGGTCGGTCGATTCCCCAGGCCAAGGCCGCGAGGGCCAGCCCGAGGATCGTCAGAAGTCTACGCATGGTCCGATGCTCCAACGACGTCAACCCGACGACCATCCGGCGAGGCCCCCACCCTCCGAATGCTGGTGAGGCCTACCGAATCACAACTAAGCATCGGACCGCGCGTCTTACCCCCTTGAGTTATCTTCTCCAGATTTCCCCACCGTCGGAATCGTCCGAATCCTCGGAAGCTCCGATTCCCTTGCCAGAATCGCCAAAGTACGGGGATCGTTTTCTCCGGGGCGAGTTGACAGGCCGGACTTGATGGGTACAGACCCGGGTCCGATTCGCTAAACTGGGGGTAGGGGGGTACGGATCATGAGCGTGCTGGATCGATTCCGCCTGGACGGGAAGGCAGCCCTGGTCACGGGCGGCTCCCGGGGGCTTGGTCGCGAATTCGCGGGGGCCCTGGCCGATGCGGGTGCCTCGGTCGTGGTCACGGCCCGATCGCTGGAGGCGGCAAGGACCGGCGCGTCGGAAATCGAGCGCCTTCACGGCCGCCCGGCACTCGGAGTGTCGCTGGAAGTGACCGATCCCGGGCAGGTGCAGGCGGCGGTGGATGCGACCCTCGATCGCTTCGGCAAGATCGACATCCTGCTGAACAACGCCGGGATCAATATCCGGCGGCCGATCGAGCAATTGGAGGTGGACGAGTTCGACCAGGTCCTCGACACCAACTTCAAGGGGACCTGGCTCGCCTGCCGGGCCGTCGTGGGGCCGATGAAGCGACAGGGGTCGGGTCGAATCATCAACGTCTCGAGCATGCTGGGCGAAGTCGGCCTGGCCGAGCGGACCCCGTACTGTTCGAGCAAGGGGGCGGTCAACCTGCTCACGAAAACGCTGGCCCTGGAGTTGGCCCCGTTCGGCATCCTGGTGAACGCGATCGCCCCCGGCCCGTTCGCCACCGAGATCAACCGGGCGCTGCTCGACGACCCGTCGAAGCGGGCGGCGATGGAATCGAAGCTGCCGATCGGCCGTTGGGGCGAGCCGAACGAGTTGGGGCCGATTATTGTCTTCCTGGCATCGGAGGCGTCCAGCTACGTCACCGGGTCCGTCCTGGTGGCCGATGGCGGCTATACCGCCCAGTAAAGCCCACGAGTCGAAGGGGATCGGGATGATGTCGGGATGGGATGGGACATTGCCGTCCGGCTATCGGGCGGGCGCCGTGAAGGCCGGGATCAAGGCGTCGGGGAACCCCGACCTGGCGGTCATCCTGGCCGATCAAGCGTCGTCGGCCGCGGGAGTATTTACCACCAACCGGATCGCCGCCGCGCCGGTCCAGTGGGACCGGATGCTCGTGCCATCGGACCGCGTCCGCGCGATCGTGATCAACGCCGGCAACGCCAACGCGGCGACCGGGCAGCAGGGGATCGACAACGCTCGACGGACCGCCGAGATCGCCGCCGACCGGATCGGCTGCCTGGCCGATGAGGTCCTGGTCGCGTCGACCGGCGTCATCGGCCACCAGCTCCCGATGGAGAAGATGGAGGCCGGCATCCCCGAGGCGATCCGGGCTGCGGCCGACACGCCCGAGGCATTCCGCCTTGCGTCGGAAGCCATCATGACGACCGACACACGGCCCAAGCTCTCCGGCCGGATGTTCACCACGCCCGAGGACGAGACCGAGTATCGGGTTTTCGGCATGGCCAAGGGGGCCGCGATGATCGGGCCCCGGATGGCCACGATGCTCGCGTTCCTGGTCACGGATGCGCGGATCGCGCCCGGCTACCTCCAGGGGGTCCTGCCGGAAATCGTCGAGGAGACATTCAACTGCATCTCCGTCGAGGGCCACACCAGCACGAACGACACGGTCCTGCTGCTGGCCCGACGCTCGCACGAGGGGTTGACGCTCCGCAACGAGGCTCTCCGGCGGTTCGCCCGGGCGGCCCGCGAAGTCTGCGGCGACCTGGCCCGGATGATCGCCGACGACGGCGAGGGTGCCACGCACGTCATCCGGATCGACGTCGAGGGCTGCCGCGATCGCGAAGAAGCCCGGACGATCGCCCGGGCCGTCGCCAACAGCCCCCTGGTCAAGACGGCCATCCACGGCGCCGACCCCAACTGGGGGCGGATCGTGTCGGCGGCCGGGTATGCCGGCGTCCCGTTCGAGGAGAACGAACTCTCGCTCCGGCTCAACGGGGCGGCGCTTTACGAGGACGGCATCCCCTTACCGTTCGACGCCGCCGCCGTCTCGGCGCAGCTCCGCAGCAATCGGGAGGTCCAGATCCACCTGACCTTGCGCCGGGGGGAGGGGTCGATCCGATTCTGGACCTCCGACCTGACGGCCGAGTACGTCCGGCTCAACGCCGATTACACGACCTGACCGGGCATGGCCGCCATCCGGACCGACGCCCTGGTGATCCGCACCGTCGATGTCTTCGAGACGAGCCGGGTCCTGACGCTGTTCACGCGGGACCTGGGCAAGGTCTCGGCGCTGGCCAAGGGGGCCCGCCGGCTCAAGTCTCCGTTCCAATCCTCCCTTGACCTGCTCAGCCTCTGCGATATCGTGGTGCTGCACAAGGCGTCCGATGCCCTCGACCTCCTCACCGAGGCGGTGCTGAGCGAGCGTTTCGATTCCCTTCGCCGCGACCTCGCGGCCTATTACGCCGCCCAGTATCTCGCCGAATTGCTGGACGCCCTGACCGATCCCCACGATCCGCACCCGACGCTGTTCGATGCCGCGGCGGTGACGCTCCGGCACCTGGGCGACCCGTTCTATCGTCCCAGGCGGGTCCTGCGCTTCGAGCTGGCATGCCTCCGCGAGGTGGGCTTGATGCCGGCACTGGAGGATTGCGTGCACTGCGGCGTGAAGGTCGATGGCGAGGGCGAATCGGTGGCGTTCGGCCTGGCGATGGGGGGGGTGCTCTGCCCCGCCTGCCGACCCGGCCAGCCCCATGTCGCGACCCTCTCGGGGGCGACCCTCGACGCGATCCGACGCCATGCCAGCCCCGGTCCGTCCTGGCGCGATCCGGCCTTGCCGGCCCGTTCGCTGGCCTCGGCGCAAGACACGGTGGGGGCGGTCCTCAGCCACCTCATGGGGCGGAGGCCGCGCCTGCTCCCCTTTCTCGGAGCCTGACCGGATGCCTCCCAAGCCGATCCGTCGAATCCGAGGCGGCCGAACCGGCCGTGCCCCCTGGCTGCTGCTGGCATTGCTCTCGACGGCATGCTCGGGCTGCGGGAGTACCGCCTGGAACAAGCTCCGGGCCGCGACCGACGATTCGCTCTCGCCGTCGCCGACGGCCGAGGAGCGGGCCGACGACCGCAACTTCTTCGCCAGGCTCTTCTGGCCCGAGAAGATCATCCGCGAGACCCCCGAGCCGGGTTCGATCGCCAGCTTCATCCTCGACAAGCAGCAGGGCTGGAAGATGGCCCCGGCGCCGCCCGACCCGGCCGCCGAGAAGGAATACGAAGCCGCGATGGAGTTGTACCAGCAAGGGAGCCTGGAGCAGGCCGAGAAGGCCTTCGACAAGCTCGCCCGGAACAAGAAGCTGACCGCCGTCGGCGAGGATTCCCAGTTCTACCTGGCCGAATGCCAGTTCCAGAGGAAGCGTTATGTCAGGGCCCATGACACCTATGACGAGTTGATCAAGGTCTACGGCAACGGTACCAAGCACCTCGACAAGGTCGTGAAGCGCGAGTACGAGATCGGCAAGATCTGGCTGGCGGACAGCGATCCCAACGCCAGGCCCGAGGACAAGCTGCCGGCGTCGGCCGTCTTTACCGGCGGTCGGCCCCTCGTCGACGCGCACGGCTTCGCCCTGAAGGCGTTCGAACACGTCCGCCACCACGACCCGCTCGGGCCGCTCGCGGACGACGCGGCCCTCTCCATCGCCGAGCAGCACTACCGCGACGGCGACTACGACACGGCCGCCATCTACTTCGACGAGCTGATCGCCTCGCACCCCAAGAGCCCGCTGGTCAAGCGGGCGATGCTGTCGAGCATCGACTCCAAGATGAAGGCTTACATGGGCCCCGATTACGACGGGACCGGGCTCCAGCAGGCCTCCAAGTCGATCGATAAGGCGAAGACCTATTTCCCCGAGCTCAAGGTCAGCACCGAGGACGACCCCGGCTCGCTCGATCATACGCTCGACCTGATCGACGACCAGATGGCCGAGCGGACCTTCGCGGTGGGCGAATACTATCGCCGGGCCGGCAACGTCTCCGGCGCCCGGTATTACTTCGAGTGGGTCACCAAGAAATGGCCCAAGAGCCCCTGGAGCAGGAAGGCCCAGGACCAGCTCGAAGTCGTCGCCCGGATGAAGGAACGGCGGGCCCAGATGAGCAAGATCATGACCCAGCCGGGCAGCACCGACCAGCTCGGCAACCCGATGAGCGGGGCCAGCGGGAGCAACCCGATGACCGGCCCCGGCATGAACATGATGGGCGGGCCCTGACCCGCCCCGCCCTGGACCGCCGCGATCGATCCCCCCCGCACGAAAGGGAAGGAGACCGGCCGATGAGCCCCGCTCGCCCGATCCCTCGGCTCGCCGCCTGCTGGCTGGTCCTGGCCGTCGCCGGCTGCGGCTATTCGCTCCGGCCGCCGGTCAACCCCAACGTCTCCACCGTTTATGTGCCCATATTCACCAGCAATGTGTACCAGCGCGACCTCAACTTCAAGTTGACGGAGGCCGTCCAGAAGGAGATCGAGCGGCGGACGCCATTCAAGGTGGTGGGCCGCCCCGACGACGCCGACACGACCCTGTCGGGGCAGATCTTCTTCGCGGACAAGAACCTGGTGTTGGAGAATCCCAACAACCTGCCCCGCCAGCTCACCGTGAACCTCTCGACCAACGTCCGGTGGATCGATAACCGCTCGGGCGACACGCTCAAGCGGACCGACAACCTGTCCCAGGTCATCGAATACGCCTATTTCTACCCCGAGCTGGGCGACACGGCGCAGGCAACGGGCTTCCAGAAGGCCATCGACAAGCTGGCCAAGGACATCGTCAACATGATGGAAGAACCCTGGTAGATGGCCCGGCCGGGAGGGGAATCCGGCCGGGAGGGGGGTTCGGAACCGGGGTCTTCCCGGGGATCGGTCCCGGCTCGAGGCGCGCCCCCGAGGATCAGACCCCGATCCCCTCGCTGACGCCCGCCATCCCCCAGCTCCATTCGCGATCCTCCTTGCCCGCGGGCAGGTCGATCGCCCATTGGACCCGCGAAAGGCCGCGGTCGAACCGGGGCACGCCCTCGCCGGATGTGCCCTGCCAGGAGCCGAGCTCGGCCAGGTCGGGGCAGGTCAAGCTGATCCGCACGCGGATCGGGTGGCGAAGGTCGGCGCGAAGTTCGAGCCGATAGTGGTGGCCGCCCACGGACCTCGAGAGCCGATAGGCGACCGTCCCGCACGAGAACTGCTGGGAAAGGCCGATATACGGCCAACGCGGCGCCAGGGTCGGGACGAGGGTGACGCAACGATCCACCGCATCGTAGTCGAGCCCCGCCAGGTCGAGCAGGGCGTCGATCAGGCTGGCATGGAGCGGCCAGACTCCCAGGGTCGTCCGGGCCGGGAAGGTCGCCGGGTCGTCGCGTTTCATCCGGGGCCGCAGGCCCAGCCCGAGCGGGCAGAGCCGGCCGAGCAGGTGGTCGAGCAGGAGCACGGCCCTCGTCCAGTGCCGTCCTTCCCCCGTCTCCCTCCCCAGGTAGATCAGGTGCCGGGCCATCCAGAGGGTGGCCAGGCTCGACTGTTCGCCCCGTTGGCCCTCCCCGTGGCACTGCCGGGGGTCGTCGAGGCCCGGCTCGGGCGTCCAGTTGGTCAAGGCGTTCGGGTCGTTGTCGACCGCATTGAGCCGGAGGATCGCTTCGGCGCTGGCCCTCATCCGAGGATCGGACGGCCCGATCAGGCCCAGCGGCACCGAAGCCGCCAACGCCGAGATATCGACGGCGGCCGAGCGATCCTGGAGGCATTCGGGCCGATCGGTCCACAGCCCGCGCAAGGTGGAAAGCCGTCGGGCCTCCAGGAACCGGCCGGTCCCCGGATCCACCAGTCCCGGGCCGCCCTTCCCCGTTTCGGCGACGGACAGGATTCCTTCATTCCAGACGCGATCGGCCCGTTCTTCCCAGGTACGGAGGCGATCCGCCGGCTTGTCCAGGAGGGCGCCGAGGCGGGCCGCGGAGCGCAGGCCCGCCACCACGCAGGCATTCGAATAGAAGAAGGCCCCGAAACGGCTGTCCCACAGGCCGGAGGAACTGATCAGGCCGAGTTCCTCGATGAACCGCAGGCCCGGATGGCCCGCCACGCCCAGGGCCACCTGGGCCGCCTGCTCGATCATCGGCCAGGCGGAAGCCACCCGTTCGAGGTCCCCCTGGCGGCGGAACTGCTTCTCGATCGCCCAGGGGATGAGGGCCGACTGGTCGACGGCGGGCGTCTCCCATTCGGGCCAGCCGTCGATCGTGTACTTCTGGAGCCAGTACGAGAACGGCCGTTGGAGGCCGCGGACCCGCCCGAGCCAGTCGAAGACGGCCCGGCCGATCTCCGGATGGCCGACGCGATCGAGGGCCGCCCCCGCGAAGAGCGCGTCGCGTGGCAAGCAATACGCGTTCAGGCCGCGATCGAAGCCGCCCGCGATCGCCCCCCATCGGGAATCGCAATGGAGCGCCGCGGCCAGCGAGGCCCGCCGCAGGGCCACGGCGTAGGCGGGTTTCGGCGTGCTCAGCTCGGGGACCGGCTCCACGAAGGCATCCCACTGGGCGGCGCTGGCCGCCTCGACCCTGTCGAGGTCCGCCGATCGGAACCAGGAAAGGGCGGGCCGGATCCAGTGCTCATAGGTGCCCGGGTCGCCCCTCCAGCCGGTGAACGCGCCGGCCACGAGCACGTCGACGTGGGCAGTCCCCCCGGCCGGGATCTCCAGGTGCCGGAGCAGGATCGCCTCGTTGGGGCCGGTTGGCTCGCAATGGACCTCGTCGCGGTCGTCGAGGGCGATGCCGAATTCGATCGTGGCATCGCGCGCGAGCTTTCGATTGGCGTGGCCATGGCCCCGGTTGCTGGCAAGCAGGCAGCGATCGTCGTCATGCCAGGAAAGCCCCGGGTCGCCCACCCCGCCGTTGACCTCCGCCTGGACATACAGGCCGAAGATGATACGAAGCTTGGAATCCCCCTCGTTCGTGAGCCGATAGCGCTTGAGATACTGCCCGGGCGCCTCGCTTCCGCCCGCGGTCCTGGGCAGGTCGGGCCCCATCGCGATCAGGTCGGTGGCCAGGACGCGGATCGGCCCGGTCCGCGAGTTCAGCTCGGTCACCAGGAGATTGGTGGCCCCCTGGTAATACTGGAAGCCTTCCCAGGAGCTGCGCTCCACGAACCAGTCGAGGCGGCGGCCCGCCCCCAGGCCGGCGGCGATCAGGCGGAAGTGGGACCGGCTCTGCGGCAGGTCGCCTTCCGCAGGGCGGACGTCGCTATGGAGGCCCACCGTGGGGTAATAGATGTCGTAGGTCCCGCCCCGGCTATCGACCCGGGCCGTCATCGACCGGTTGCCGACGATCGCCTCGGGCGGCGCGTCGTAGAACTCGTGCATCTCGGTCCGGTCGGGCAAGTTGGACCGGACGATCACATCCTGGTAAGGGCTGTAGACCGGGGGCGATTCGCCGCGCCTGGCGGCGCTCCGATAGCTCAACCGCGAGCCGACGCCCTGGGGCGGGATCGGCACGTGCCAGAAGCTATTCACGCCCTTGTTCTCGAGCCAGTAGGCCGGCAGGGGGCCCAGGGGGGTATCGTCGGCGTTCAGTTCGAGCCAGACCTCCTGGTCGGCTTCGACGGGATGCGTGCCCACGACGACCGATGACCACATCCCGGCGCGGACCGGGCCGCCGAGCCTCCCTTTCGCCGCCGCCTCGATCCAACTCGTGACCATAAGCCGCCCTCGACCGCGGGCCCCGGCCCGGCACAATAACGGACGGCCGCCGCGGGAAACGCCCGATTCTCCGGCCTGGGCCCTCTCGGCGCCAAGGGGTCGGCGCCCGATCTCCCCGGTACGCCCCCGTCCCGGGGCTTACCGGGGATCGAGACCGGTCGGCCTCGAACACCTCAGCGGCGATTGTCCACGTCTTCCTCGATCATGCGGAAGAAATCCTCGTCGCTGACCTGCTTCGCCCGGGTGCCCCCGGCCCGGGGCGCCTCGCGAAACTCGGCGCCCTGGGCCGAATTCGCCGCCTCGGCCTTCTCGGCGATCTTGCGGGCGAGGCGACGCCGCTCGGGGTCCTTGACGATGCCGGCCCGTTCCATCAAGGAGCCCCGATCCTCCTCGACGCGGGCCATCTCCTGCTCCAGGACTTCCTTCGACTGGAGGACGTGCGAGACCGGGTCGTAGTCGATCGTGTACAGGTGGCTGGCCACGCCCAGTTCGTCGTCGGGCATCAGGCCGTGTTCGTGGTCGATTTTCTGGCGATTGACCTGGGTCCCGTTGGTGCTGCCCAGGTCCCGGACGTGCCAGACGCCCTCGATCAGCCGGAGCAGGCAGTGCTTGCCCGATACGTTCTCGAAGTCGAGGCGGACATCGCAGGTCGGCCGCCGACCGACGAGGATCTCATCCTTGTACAGCGGGATCGAATCCCCGCCCCCAATCGGCTTCATCGTGCCGAGCAATCGACGAGGTTGGCTCATGGCAAATCCCCTGTCGCGAACCGGATCCGGCCGGGATGGAACATTGGGATGAGGCGGTGCGGGACGGCAGTTCGAGAGCCGTAGCCTCCCAGTACCCCGTACGCCTCCCGATCGTGACCGTGACAAGCCCATGCCGTGTCCGCCGATTTTCCGGGACCAAGGCTCGGGGCTGGAAGCCGCCCGGCCCCATCGGATAGGCTCGCGGCATGGGCCCCGGGCTTCGCGAGGCCCCGGATCGGAGGCGGATCATGCGGACGGAACGACGACAGCACGCCACCCGGAGGGAACTGCTGGCGACCGGCCTGGGCGCGGCGGCGGCCCTGGCATTCGGCAGGATCGGGGCGGCCTCGGCGGGCGACTACGGCCCGTTCAAGTTCGGCATCCAGAGCTACTCGCTCCGCGAGTTCGGCCTCGACGAGGCCCTCAAGCTCACGAAGGAACTGGGCCTGAACTACTGGGAATCGTACTCGGCCCACACCCCGCCCGACCCCGCCAGGGCGGCCGAGTACAAGAAGAAGGCGGCCGACCAGGGGGTCACGATCCTCAGCTTCGGCGTGAGCCGGTTCAGCAAGGACCACGACGCCAACCGCAAGCTGTTCGAGTTCGGCAAGGCGATGGGCTTCACCAGCCTCTCGGCCGACCCCGACCCCGACGCCTTCGACAGCCTCGACAAGCTCGTTGAAGAATATGGGATCGCGATCGGCATCCACAACCACGGCCCCGGCCACCGTTACGGGCCGATCGAGACCATCACCAAGGCGATCCAGAACCACAACCCCAAGATCGGCTGCTGCCTCGACTGCGGGCACCTGCTCCGCTCCACGGAAGACCCGGTTCAGGCGGTCGAGGCCCTGGGCTCGCGGATCTACGGGGTCCACCTGAAGGACGTGAAGGACGCGACGAAGTTCACCGTCCTGGGCGAAGGGGACCTCAAGACGGCCGCATTGATGAAGGCCCTGGCGGGCCGGAAGTACGATTACATCATGGCCCTGGAATATGAGGAGAACCCCAAGGCCCCGATGGGCGAAATCAAGGAATGCCTTGCCACCGCCCGGAAGGCGGCCGCCGGCCTCTGATCCGACGGCACCCGGGCAAGGCCGACACGAACCCAGGATCCGACGATGAACGCATCCCGCATCCTCGCCTCGGCCTTGCCCTTGATATTCTCCATGTGCGGTTGCGGGGCCCCGGAGGGGGCTTCCTATCCGTATTATGCCGCCGAAAGGGCGGCCATCGATCAGGCACCCCAGGCGGGATCCGCCGAATCGCCGCCGCCGACCCAGGAATCCGCGGCGGTCCCCCGCAAGATCATCTACACGGCCGACCTGGACCTGGTCGTCGAGGACTTCGACGCAATCGAGGACGCCGTCCCCCGGCTCGTGGCCGAATCCGGCGGCTACGTCTCCCACCAGGACATCAACGGCACGGCCGGGTCGCTCCGACGGGGCAGTTGGACGGTGCGGGTCCCCATCGAGAAATTCGACACTTTCCTCAGGCAGGCAACGGCCCTCGGCGAAGCCCAGCGGAGCAAGCTCGATACCAAGGACGTGACCGAGCAGTACTTCGACACCGAGGGCCGCCTCAAGAACAAGGCGGTCCAGGAGCAGCGCCTCCGGGCAATCCTGGAGGAACGCACCGGCAAGCTCGAGGATGTCCTGGCCGTCGAGAAGGAGCTGGCCCGCGTCCGGGGCGAGATCGAGCAGCTCGAAGGGTCGCTCCGCCTCCTGACGAACCTCTCCAGCCTGACCACCATCACCATCACGATCACCCAGCGCCGCGACTACAACCCGCCGGCCGCCCCCGATTTCGCCACGAGGATCGGCCGGACCTTCGCCGATTCGCTGGAAACCCTCCGAAAGACCGGCGAGGCCGTCGTGTTGACCCTGGTGGCGATCGCCCCCTGGATTCCCGTGCTCCTCGTCGCAGCCCTGATGCTCTGGGCAGCCCGCTACCTGCTCGGTCGCCGACGGGCGACGCGCACCCCCTGAGGCCCCGCCGATGCTCCCCCGAGTGCTCGAAACCGAGGTGATGGACACGCCCGAAGAGGCCGTCGAATACGACGCGATGGACCACTCGGCCGTCAACGATCGGTTCGTGGCCGACCTCCTCGAAGCCCGCGGCCCCGTTCGGGGCGGGCGCGTCCTGGATATCGGCACGGGTACCGCCCGGATCCCGATCGCCCTGGCGAATGCCGATCCCCAGGCCCGGATCCTCGGCGTCGACCTGGCCCGGCACATGATCGACCTCGGCCGCCGCAATGTCTCCCGGGCCGGCCTGGACGGCCGGATCGAGCTCGAACTCGTCGATGCCAAGGGGCTCCCCTACGCCGATGGAGGCTTCCACGCGGTGATCTCCAACTCGATCGTCCACCACATCCCCCAACCCGCCTCGGCGATGGCCGAAATGGCCCGGATGGTCGCGCCCGGCGGCATACTCTTCGTGAGGGACCTGGCCCGGCCCGATACGGCCGAGAACCTCGATCGGCTCGTCGGGACCTACGCCGGCGACGAGTCGGACCGGGCCCGCGGCCTGTTCCGCGACTCGCTCCACGCCGCCCTGACCGTCGACGAGGTCCGGGGGATCGTCCGGGGCCTGGCACTGCCGCCCGAGGGCGTGCGGATGACTTCCGACAGGCACTGGACCTGGACCTGGCATCGCCCGTCGTCTTGAAGCCGGGGGGATGAACCGCATGGCCTCGTTCGGGGCGCCGCCCCGGGACCTCGTCCTGGGGACCGCCGGCCACATCGACCACGGCAAGACGGCCCTCGTCCGCGCCCTGACCGGCGTCGATACCGACCGCCTGCCGGCCGAGAAGCTGCGGGGGATCACCATCGACCTGGGTTTCGCCCCGCTCGACCTGGGCCCCTTGCAAATGGCCGTCGTCGACGTGCCCGGCCACGAGCGGTTCATCCGCAACATGGTCGCCGGCGCGTCGGGTATCGACCTGGCCGTCCTGGTCGTGGCGGCCGACGACTCGGTGATGCCGCAGACCTGCGAGCACCTGGAGATCCTCCGACTCCTGGGAATCCGGGGCGGCCTGGTGGCCCTGACGAAGTGCGACCTGGCCGACCCGGGCTGGCTGACGATGGTCGAGGACGACATCCGGTCCCTGGTCCGGGGTTCCTTCCTGGAAGGCGCCCCGATCGTGCGGACGTCGGCCGCGACGGGCGAGGGGATCGGGGCCCTGAAGGACGCCCTGGTCGGCCTGGCGGGCCGGATCGGCGAGCCCGACGACGCGGGCCTCTTCCGCCTGGCCATCGACCGGGCCTTCACCGTGCCGGGGCATGGCACGGTGGTCACCGGCACGGTCGCCTCGGGAACCCTGGCCGTGGGCGACGAGCTCGATTGGTTCCCCTCGGGGAAGACGGTCCGGGTCCGGGGCCTGCACCGGCACGATCGGCCCGTCGAACGCGTCGGGCGGGGCTGCCGGGCCGCCCTCAACCTGTCGGGGGCCCATCACAGCGAGGTCATGCGCGGCCACGTCCTGGCCGGCCCCGGTTACCTGTCGAAGAGCACCTGGCTGGCGGTCGAGCTTCGGGCGTCGACCGATGCCCTCCGGCCCATCCGCCACCGGGGCCGCTACAAGCTCCATGCCGGGACTTCCGAGGTGCTCGCGACCGTCGCCCTCTGGGACGGTTCCTTGCTCGAACCCGGCGAAACAACCTTCGCCCAGCTGCTGCTGGCCGAGCCGCTGGCGACCGTCCACGCCGAGCCGTTCATCCTCCGCGAGGAGAGCCCGCCCGCCACGGTGGGGGGCGGCCGGGTCCTCCGGCCGACCGGCCGACGCTTCCGAAGGCGGGACGCCATCGCCCTGGACCGGCTCCGAAGGCTGGCCTCGGCCGACCCGCACGCCCGGGTCTCGGCCGTGCTGGCGGAGTCCGGCCTGAAGCCCTGGTCCGAGTCCGGCTTGATCCGGGACACCGGCCTGAGCCCCGATCAACTGCAGGCGGTGATCGGCCCGATGCGGGAGCAAGGCGAGCTGATCGACCTGCCGGTCGGCCCTCGTCGGACGATCCGCTTGACGGCCGAGCGGGTGGCCGAGCTCGAAGGCCGCGTCGCCAGGGCCCTGGCCCGGCTCCACGAGGCGTCCCCCCGCCAGACCTCGATCCCCGTCAGCCACCTGGCCGCCGGCCTCCCCGACCTCCCCGGCGACGCCCTGATCGCCGGCCTGATCGATCGGCTCCGCCAGGCCGGCAAGGTGAGGCTGGAGGGCCGATCGGTCGCCCTCGTTGGGGTCAAGCCCCGGCTCAGTCAAGGGGAGCGGGCCCTCAAGCAGGAGATGGCCGAGGCCCTGGCCAAAGGGGGTTCAGCCCGCCCGATGCCGGCGACATGGCCGCGAAGGCCGCCGGGAGGGCCGCCGTCGTCCCCGAGTTGCTCGCCCTGCTCGTGGCCGAGGAGAAGGCCGTCGAGGTGGGGCCGGGACTCTACCTCGACTTCGACGCCGCCCAGGTGCTGCACCGCAAGGTCCGGGACCGCCTGGCCGACGGCTCGACCATGACCATGGCCGACCTCCGCGACCTGCTGGGCACGACCCGCAGTTGCGGTGCCGATCGGCGAGTACCTCGACCGGATCGGCCTGACCCAGCGTGAAGGCGACCTCCGCCGCCTGGCTTCCTCGAATTCCGGGTGACCGCGTATCCATCCGACCTCCTCGTTGCAGTATCCGGGTGTGACGACCAAACCGGGGGCCTGGCGCATGGGCGGCGAACGGATCGGGGCCATCTCGGGGAGCTTCCACCGCCTCTTCGACGGGGGCACGGTCGCGGGCCTGTCCGAAAGGCAGCTCCTCGACCGCTTCCTCGCGCGGAACGACGCGGCCGCCTTCGAGGCGATCGTGGCACGCCACGGGCCGATGGTCCTGGGCGTCTGCCGTCGCCTCCTGGACGACCCCAACGACGCCGACGACGCCTTCCAGGCGACCTTCCTCGTCCTGGTCCGCAAGGCCCGGGAACTGAGGCAGCGCGACCTGCTGGCCAACTGGCTCTACGGCGTCGCCCTGCCGTCTCCAGGAGGGCCCGGAAGCAGGCCGACCAGAGGCGACGCCGGCTGGCCTCGCTGCCGGCGGGGAGCGACCGGATGGAACCCCCCGACGAACTCGGCGGCGAGCTCCACGAGGAACTCGCCGGCCTGCCCCCGACTACCGGTTGCCCCTGGTGCTCTGCTACCTCGAAGGCCGCACCCATGAGGAAGCGGCCCTCGAACTCGGCTGGCCCCTGGGCACGGTGAAGGGGAGGCTCGCCCGCGCCCGGGACATGCTCCGCGATCGCCTGGCCCGGCGCGGCCTGGCCCCGGCCTCCGGCCTGGTCGTCACGGCCCTCGAACGAACCCCCCAGGCGGTCCCGCCGACCCTGCTCGAAGCCACCGTCCGGGCCGCCACGGCCGCGACGGCCGGCAAGCTGGCGCTGGCGGCGGCCTCGTCGGGGACCATCACCCTCCTGACCCAGGAGACCATCCGAGCCATGGGAACGACGAAGCTAGCGGCGATTGGCACGACGGGTGCCCTCCTCGCCTTGACGACGGGCGGCGCGGTGCTCGCCTACCAGTACGGGGCGGGGCCGGGCCGCTCATCCCTCGCGGCTTACCAGGGGGCTGCCCAGCCCGGCCGGGTGGCCGCGAAGGCCGAAAGCCGACCCGGGGCCGACCCGGCCCCCACCCCGGTCGAGTTGAACGAACTCAAGGCGACGAGGATCCGGGCGGCGTCCGACCTCTGGGATACCACCCGCAGGCGTTATCTGGAGGGGGCGCTCACCCTCGACCGCCTGATCGCGGCCTCCGAGAAGCTCCGGGATGCCGAGGCCGAAATCGCCGGCCCGGAGGACCGGCCAGCCCCGAATCAAAATCATATCAATCGTTTAAATGAACTGATCAGTAAATATCTCGAACCTAGAACCCAGGAGGGCAAGGGTAACCTCGTCGACCTCCAGGAAGCCCGCCTCGCCCTGTTCGAAGCCCAACTGAGGACGGCCAAGTTGGCCAATCCGGTCGACAAGGCCCCGGTCCAGGCACCCGCACCTGCGCCGCCGCAGGCCGCCCCGGGGTACAGCGGGCTCGGCGGCGGATTCGGCGGCGGCGGCGAGGGCGGCGGATTCGGCGGCGGTGGCGGATTCGGCGGCGGGCTGGGCGGAGGCGCGATCGACGAGGAGAACCGCCTCCGGGAATCGAAGCGGTTCCACGGCCACGGCCTCGACCGCCTCCCCCAAACGCTGGCGATCCTGAAGAAGCTCGACGGGATCTACTCGTTCTCCCTCCGGGAGGACAGGCCGCTGGAGGAGGTCCTCGATTACATCAAATCCATCACATCCGATGAATCCCAATTTCCGCAGGGAATTCCGATCTATCTCGATGAAGTCGGCATCAGCGAATCGAATCTGAACGTGACGCCGTCCTCGACGGTCAAGCTGAGCCTGGAGAACGTCCCGCTCCGGACGGCCCTCCGGCTGATGCTCCGCCAGCTCAAGCTCGTCTACATCGTCAAGGAGGGGGTCCTGATCGTGACCAGCCCCGAGGGGGCCCTGGAAGAAATCGAGGACGACTCCGAGGTGATCAAGGCGGGTGCAGGGCAACCCTAAGCGGGCGGACACGGTTCTTGTATGATTCTCGGTTTTGAAGCCCTGGAGGGGCGGAAAGTCCGGGAAAACCGCGGCCGGATGCTTAGCAGTACGGCCCCGGGGAGTTGCTCCCGCCGAATGCGGCCCGAGCGGGCGTCGTCCATAGAACGGGTCAAGCCCCCCGCCCGGACCGCGGGCCCGGGGCCGAACTCGGACGGGCCCGACTCCCGCGATCCGCCGATTCGAGCGGGTGCACTCGGCCCCCATTCCATCGGGGCAGCGGAACATGAGAATCACGAAAATTGTCGTACCTGCCGCGACGCTCGCCTTCTTCCTGGGCCTGACGGGCCGCGCCTCGTTCGCCTCGCCGATGCCCCAGTCGGGAGGGCGGCAGGCCGGCTCCACCACCGCGAAGGCCGCGGCCACCATCGGCCCGACGACCGAGGCCAGCCCGGCCTACCTTTCTGCGTTGAAGGCACAGCGAGCCCAGGGCGCCATCGCCCTCTGGGACGCCGCCCAGCGTTCCTACCTGGAAGGTTCGATCGGCCTGGACCGCCTGATCGCCGCCTCCGAGAAACTCCTGGAAGCCGAGGGCGAGGCCGCGAACACGGATGCTCGGCAATCGGCGGAGACTCGTCACATCGGGCGACTCTCGAACCTCGTGTCCAAAGTCCTGGAGCCTCGCGTTGAGTCCGGACGAGGCTCAACCCTCGACCTCATCGAAGCACGGCTGGCGCTAACGACGGCCATGCTTCAGCAGGCCGACAAGAACCAGGCCGCTTCCATCCGCAGCCGGGCACCCTCGCCGAATCCTGCCGGATGGCTCGGCAATTCCGTCGAAGAGGGGTTCCACTTCCGCGACAACGACCGCTTCTTCTACGGGTGCATCGACCGCGATCCGCGATCCCTCGCGACCTTTCGGAAGCTGGAACAGTTCCAGAGCTTCCCGTTCGAGGCCGATACCCCCCTCGAACAGGTCCTCGATCACCTCAGGAAGGCAACCCAGGGCGAAAACCAGCTACCTTATGGCATCCAAATCTATTTGGATGAAGTCGGCATGCAGGAGGCGAATACGAACGTCACGCCGGCTTCCACCGTGAAGATCCGCCTGGATGGCGTGCCGGCCCGCACGGCCCTCCGCCTCATGCTCCGACAACTCGGACTCGTCTACGTCGTCAAGGACGGAATCCTGATGATCTCCAGCCCCGAATCGATCGTTCGAGAGATCGATGAAGCCCGTTTCCATGCGGGTACCGATGGTTCGGCCTTGCCCTGAGTGGATCGAACGGGGCGAGGCCGGCATTTCCTACCGGCCCCCATTGAGCCCTCATTTCGCCCCTTCGATGCTCACCACCAGCCGGACCTCGTCGCCGATCATGTTGGGCGCGCCGGTCGGCATGTTGAACTCGGTCCGCTTGATCACGAACGTCGCCTCGATCCCCGCGATGGCGCCGCCGGTGGGGCCCTTGCCGGTGCCGACCACCTCCAGCTTGGCGGTCACCGGCTTGGTAACCCCCTTGAGCGTCAGGTCGCCCGAGACCTCGTACGCTTCGCCCGCCTTCTTCACCGACTTGCTCTCGAACTGGATCGCGGGGTACTTGGCCGCGTCGAAGAAGTCGGCCGCCTTCAGGTGGGTGTCCCGCTGGGCGTTGGCCGTGTCGATCGAGTCGACCTTCACCTGGAAAGCCATCGACTGGGGGGCGGTCCCGTCGAGTGTGAACGTGCCGGCGATGTCGTTGAAACGCCCGTAGGCATACGAGGCGTTCATATGCTTGACCCGGAAGACCACCGCCGAGTGGACCGCGTCGACCTTGTAGGTGTCGGCGGCCCCGGCGGTCGCGGCGGCGGTTCCGATCAGCAGGGCGGCGAAGCCGGCGGTGCGCGGATTCATCGGGGCCTCCGTGTGGTTCTGGGGCGGGGGTGGGGGTTCGTGTTCACCCTATCGCTTGACGTTCCGGCGACTCAGGCCGCTGGCGCGGACCGGGCTGGCGGGGGCCGGGGCGACGCGGGCCTCTTCGAGGGTGCATTCCGACTCGAGCCGGCCGACTTCCTCGGGGTCGAGGTTGCCGGCGTCCCAGGTGAGGGCGTTGGCGACGGCGCAGGCGATGCCGCGCTTGACCATCTCCTCGACGGGCTTCTCGGCCAGCCAGCCGTCGATCAGTCCGGCCAGCAGGCAGTCGCCCGAGCCGATCGGGTTGACCGCGTCGATCGAGGGGGGCAGGATCCGGTAGGTCCGGTCCTCGACGCGGACCAGGACGGCATCGGGCCCGTCGGTGACGACCCCGCAACGGACGCCATGATCGGCCCAGCGGGCCATCAGGGTGAACACGTCGTCGTCGGTCGGACGCTGGCGGCGGAGCATCAGGGCCGCCTCGCGGCGGTTGATGTGGATCGCCTCGGGCCAGAAGCCCCAGATCCCGTCCAGCAGCGGGCCGTAGGTATCGAGGAAGACCGGCACGCGACGGGCCCGGGCCATGCAGATCAGGTCCGAGTAAACCCCGTGGGTGCTGGGCGAGGGGCTCGAACCGGAGAGGGCCAGCGCCTCGACCGCGTTGCCGGCGAGTTCCCGCTCGACGCGGCGGAGCAGGTCGTCGGCCTCGGCGGGGGTGATCGCGGGGTCGGGGTCGAAGAACGCGGTCGGCTCGGGGCCGTCCTCGGTCTTCACGGTGAGGATCGTCCGGGTGGTCGCCTCGGTGGGGGCGACGATCGGGTCGAGCTGGTCGTCCTGCCGGAGCAGGTGCTCGCACAGGATCCCCGTGGGGCCGCCCAGGAAGGTGACGGGGCGGGCGGCGCGGCCGAGGCACCGGAGGGCGCGGGCCACGTTGTTCCCCTTACCCCCCACGACCTGGCGGACCGATGTCCCGCGGACCGAATCGCCGGGGTTCCAGGCCGGGACCACCAGCGTCTTGTCGAGGCAAGGATTCAGCGTAACGCAGAGGATCATGTGGAGTGGGCCGGTGGCACGCCGAGGGGCGGGTCGTCTCGCCTCGAACCGTCGGCAAAGGGAACGGGGTGGGGGCCGTCCCCGACTCGGATGGGGGAGGGGGAGCGGCTCACAAGGCCCCCCGATCCGGCCGCGCCCGAGGACGCACCCGGGGGGGATACACGCGGCCTATTTTCCGGGGGTCCGCGCCGCAAAGCAACGGCACTCCCCGGAAATCCCGGAGGTCCGGCGATCCCGGGCCGCCCAATCCGCGCGAACCCCCCGGACCCATCGGTCGGGCGGATGTCGATGTGGTCGGATTGTCAAAGAGCGGAACGGCCGTCGAACCAAAGCCCGGTCAAGGGCCGTCGCGATCGGGCCTGGGGGGCCTCGCGAGGTCCCCCCGATCGATCGCAACCGGCGATTTGCCGAGGGTTTTGGCCGATTCCCGGGGTTCGTTCGGCGCCGACGAGGGGGCCGAGCGTTTCGATCCCGCCCGCGTCGGGCGGCGGTCCAGGCCATGCCTGGAGTGGATGAGCCGCTGGACCCTTTCCAGGATCTCCCGACGCGCCGGATCCAGGTCCGGGTCGAGCGGCGGCGGCCGAAGTCGGAGGTGCTCCGGGACCCCGGCGGCCGGATCCTCTTCATCCTCGTCAGGATCTTTGCCCGGGATCATCCCCCATTCCCTGGCCGCCTGCGGATCGTCCAGCCAGGGCGGCCGGAGCGATTCATAGGTCTCCACAAGCGATTGACCGGTGGGAGCTTGCGACGAATCCTCGGGTTCGTTCGGCGCCGAAGGCCCGGGTTGGGTGGGGGCCTCGGGTGGCATGCCCTCGTCCTCATCCGCAGGCGAGAGGTGATCCAGATCGGCCCTTAGGGGAGCGGCCGTCGCCTCGGGCCGCTCGCCTGCCCGCGAGGACGAGGGCATGGCACCCGATGGCAACTCAACCGCATTTTCAACAACGACTTGCGACGAATCCTCGGGTTCGTTCGGCG
Source organism: Isosphaeraceae bacterium (assembly GCA_046350035.1). Classification (GTDB taxonomy): domain Bacteria; phylum Planctomycetota; class Planctomycetia; order Isosphaerales; family Isosphaeraceae; genus CALLYK01. Next base: position 24,502 of record JAXMBD010000030.1, read on the forward strand.
CCGAAGTCCCGGGTTGGGTGGGGGCCCCGGTTGGCACGCCCTCGTCCCCGTGGGCATGCGATAGGCCTTCAAGATCGTCCCTGGGGGAAGCGTCCGACGCCTCGGGACGCTCGCATGCCCACGGGGACGAGGGCATGCCACCTGGGCTGGCTTCAACCGTCAATTCATCAGGATCTTGCGGCGAATCGTCGGGTTCGTTCGGCGCCGGCCATCCTTCCTTGTCCCGGCGCCACTGGCGATGGGTTTCCATGTCGATCTGCTGGGCGTGGCGGGCGATCGATGAGCGGGCCATGCCCAGGTATCGCTCGCGCTTCTCGCCCTTCTTGCCCAGGTCGGCCTCGGCGATGGTGAACTTGTGCTTCAACGCCCGGCGTTCGTCCTTGCGAAGCCTCGCCGCCCGTTCCGTGAACACGCGAACATACGTCGCGCAATGCTGGATCATCTGGGTGGGCGAGATGTTGCCGGTCCGGGCCGCTTCCTCGTACTGGCCCTGGAACAGCATCCGGTAATTCGGTTCCAGCGAGGGGACGCGACCCAGGATCTCGCGCCAGAGTTCGGCCGGGATCGGGCCTTCCGGGGGCAGCATCGCCAGGCTGTCGCGGATTTCGGCCCAGAGCTCGGCGATCGACTTGCAGCCCTGGGAGGTCTGGCGGCGGGTCTCGTACGCCTCGTCCAGCTTCCCCTCGCTCATGGCCTGCATCGCGGCACGGGCCTTGCCTTCCATCCGGCGATCGTGCCGCTTGCGGATGGCGCGCTTCTCCTCGGCGACCGAGGAGATCCGCGCGGCGCCGATCTTCTCGGCGATGATCACGGCCGAGGCGATGTTGCCGGCCAGGATCGTGTCGAGCGTCCGGGCCATCCGGGGCAGTTCCACCAGGATGCCGTCGCGGATGGTCTCGTACTGGGGGATATCCCGGGGCAACACGAGCTTTTCGGCCCGGTAGCCGTGCCGGACCGCGTTGCGCGAGGAGTTCGCCTTGCCCTCGGCCGTTTTGGGCCCTCGAGCCGGGCCCCGTTGATCCTCGCCTGCTGGCGCTGGGCCTCGGACCGCTCGGCCTTGTTCTTCGTCTTGCGTGCGACGGCCATCGTCGGAACTCCGGGGTTGGCACAGGAAGCCCTGGCGGATCGACCCCAACCTCGGGATCGTCACCCTTTCCTTAAACCACGGGGTCCGATCGCGTCGGCGAAAAATGGAAAGATCTGGAGGATGGCGTAGGGGTTTTTACGGGCGCAAGGATTGCAGGCTGGAGGAGTGCAAGGTATTCGCGGTGGTGAGGATTTGGTCAAAGAACATGGGAGAAACATCCAACGCAAAAAGGCGTCAAGAAGCGTTTATCCAGGAAACGCCACCTGACGCCCGAATTCGCCCATTATTTCCCGATGATCACGGGCCGACCGGCTGCGCCCCCCGGGACTGGTACATGTCGCGAAGCCGCTTCATCCAGTAATCGGGGGCGATATTGAACTCGTCCATGAAGCGTCGGGCGATAGGCGACGGCGGCTTCAGGCCCTGCTCCCAGCCTCGGACGGTCTTGACGCTAACCCCCAGGAGTTGGGCGAAAATGACCTGGCTGATATTCAGGAGTTTACGTGTCTGCTTGACCTCGTCCGCGCCGTATTCCCGAGGTTCCAGCTTCAACACAACGTCGCGGACAGTGAACTTTTGCTCGATCGGCTCTTTCGCCCGGAGTACATCGAGGAACTCGGTAAGCCCTTCGATGATCTCCATGCCTGCGGGCGAGTGTTGGGTCGAAGGCTTGTCCTTCATGGGATACCTCGGTCAAACTCCTCTTGGATCGCCTGGAGAATCCTGGCGATGGCTGCTTTATCGGCATCCGTTAGATTAACTTGCTCGTTCTTGGCGTACGCCGTAACCAGAACGACCGTCGCATATCCCGGGAAATAGCTGTAACAAACCCGAATCGCGCCGCTTTTGCCGCGTCCGGAGTTTTCTTTGGCGAACCGCATTTTCCGGAGCCCGCCGGTCCCCCTTTGTACGGGACCGAGGGTAGGATTCGCCATGATAATGGCCTCCAACGCTCGGAGATCATCGTCATCCATCCCGATGCTGGACCACTTCCGCTCGAAAGGCTTGAGGTGGACGAATCGAAGCCAGTCCTCAGGCCGGAAAATACCGGGCAGATCAACCAAGGTCGCTTACTCTTCGATGCGTATCACTGCCCCGTGATCATTCACGGCGTCCCCCGGATCGTATGCCGGAATCGATCCGAGGCCAACCTCGTTTTGGTACGGTCAAGAAAGAGAAACATACTCCCCAGGAGCAGGTTTTGCAATCCCCCGGTAAGAAAGGTTCGTCACGAGTAGGGAACAAGGCCGGGAGACCGTAGAAGTCATGGCGCGGGAGATCGCCCTTCCCCAAAGGGCTGAGGCGTTGCAAAGAACACCGAGTCACGGCGAGTCTGCCGGAGCGAGCGGTCAGACGATGACGCCCCACCATTCGGCCAGGCATCGGCGGAGCAGACGTGCGGACCAAGCCATACTCATGGCCCCTGGCTTGCTCTCTTCATACCGGCCTTCGAGCACGAACCGCCGTAGGTCCTTGACGGGGAAAGAGTGGCCTTGCTTATCCTGAGTCACGAACTGCCAATAGCCATGCTTCGCCCGGAAATAGAAGTCTACTTCGCAGCATTCGCCGACGGCTTGCACTAGCGATGACGAGCAGGTCAGTTCGTATTCTCCCTCGACCTCTGGAAGCCTGACCCGAAGGAAACCGGGAGTTTGCTCAACCATCTCCTCGGCAAGCTCCACCATCGGAGTCTCCTCCGCCACCTTGCCGATATCAGAAAGAAACGGCCCCTGCTTCTTTCTCCCCAAGTTGCGTCTGGGCGATCTCGACCGCCTGGAGGACGGCCCTGGCCTTGTTGACCGTCTCCTCGTACTCGGCGGCGGGGTCGCTGTCGTAGACGATGCCGCCGCCGGCCTGGGCGTGGGCGGTCCGGCCCTGGATGACGAGGGTCCGCAGGGCGATGCAGGTGTCCATGTTGCCGCAGAAGTCGATGTAGCCGACGGCGCCGGCGTAGGGGCCCCGGCGTTGCGGCTCCATCTCGTCGATGATCTGCATCGCCCGGATTTTGGGGGCGCCCGAGACCGTGCCGGCGGGCAGGCCGGCCCGGAGCGCGTCGAAGCAGGTCTTCCCCGGCGCGAGCCGGCCCATCACGTTGGAGGTGATGTGCATGACGTGCGAATACCGCTCCACCGTCATCTGCTCGCTGATCCGCACCGTGCCGGGCTCGGCGACGCGGCCGACGTCGTTGCGGCCGAGGTCCAGCAGCATGATGTGCTCGGCGCGTTCCTTGGGGTCGGCGAGCAGCTCGTCGGCCAGCGCCCGGTCCTCGGCCTCGTCCTTGCCCCGGCGACGGGTCCCCGCGATCGGCCGGATGGTGACCTCGCCGTCCTCGGCCCGCACCAGGATCTCGGGCGACGAGCCGATCAGGGTGTGGTCGTCGAACGGCAGGTAGAAGAGGAACGGGCTGGGGTTCACGACCCGCAGGGCCCGGTAGATGTCGAACGGGTCGGCCGTCGTCTCCAGTCGGAACCGCTGGCTGGGGACGACCTGGAAGATGTCGCCCGCCTTGATGTACTCCTGGCACCGCCGGACGATCGATTCGTACTGGTCCCGCGTGAGGTTCGACTCGGGCTGGAGGGAGCCGGGGAAGCCGGTGTCGATGTCGATCGGCGGGCGATCGCGGGCCGATTCGGAGAGCCTGGCGACGAGTTCGTCGATCCGGGCGCCGGCCTCCTGGTAGGCGGCCATCGGGTCGATCCCGTCCTGGAGGTGGGCCATCGCGACCACGATGACGGTCTTGCGGATGTGGTCGAACAGGACCATCCGGTCGTAGAGGCAGAAGGCCAGGTCGGGCAGGTCGCGGTCGTCGGGGGGGGCGTCGGGGAGCCGCTCGGTGTATCGGACCGAGTCGTAAGAGGCATAGCCGACGGCCCCGCCGCAGAAGCGGGGCAGGCCGGGGGTGGGGCGGGCCTGGTAGGCGTCGACGAGTTCCTGGAGGTCGCGGAAGGGGTCGTCGGAGCGGGTCGTCGTGTCGCGCTCGGGGTTGCGGGCCCATCGGGTGGTGACGGCCGGGCCCCGGGCCTCGAAGCGGACGAACGGCTCGGTGCCGACGAAGCTGTAGCGGCCGACCTTCTCGCCGCCGATGACGCTCTCGAAGAGGAAGGAGGGGCCCGGGCGGGCGACCCGGGCGAAGGCCGAGACCGGGGTGAGGCCGTCGCCGATGAGCTGCCGGTAGACCGGCAAGCACCGGGCGCCGCCCTCCGCGGCCCGTTCGAGGAACAGCTCCGGGGCGGGGTGCAGGATACGCATGCGCGTCGGATACTCCGGGTCGTCGGGGCCTGCGACGATCGTAACCGGCCTGGGGGGGGGACTCAAGCGCGGGGGCGTCGCCGTTCCTTGACACGCCCCCGGGCCGGATTAGAATGAAAACCGTGCCCGGCCCGCGGCTTGGGGGTTCCCCGATGAAGTGCGAGAAGTGCGGCAAGCTAGCCACCTACCACATCACGGACATCGACCACGGCAAGCCGCACGAGTATCATTTCTGCGACATGCACGCCCGGGAGCACCTGGCCTCGACCACCGGCCCGGACGAGCCCGAAACCCTGTCGATGGGCAAGCTGGCCAAGAAACTCAGCGGCGGCGGACGGGAGCCCTCGGCCACCGACAAGCAGCAATGCCCCTCCTGCCAGATCACCTTCCTGGAGTTCCGCAACACGGGCCGGCTGGGCTGCCCGCACGATTACGAGGTGTTCCGCGACGAGCTGATGCCGCTGCTGGAGAACATCCACGAGGAGACGCGGCACTCGGGCAAGGCGCCCCGCCGCGCCCCGTTGAACACCCAGCGGCACTCGGCCCTGATGAAGCTGCGGAACGACCTGAAGCGGGCGGTGGCGTCGGAGGATTACGAGGTTGCCGCCCGGCTCCGCGACCAGATCAAGGCGATCGAGCAAGAACACGCACGATGACCCCCCACCGCGGGCGACCCATCCATGACCTGCGAGCGTTGTCCGCACGAGGCGTCCATCCACCTGACCGAGACGATCGAGGGGCGAAGGCGTGAGGTGCACCTCTGCAGCGAATGCGCCCGCAAGGCGGGATTGGCCCCCAATCCGTCGGCGCCGTCGCTGCCCCTGGGGGCCGTCCTGGAATCGCTGATCCTGGCCAAGGTCGGGGAGCTGGTGGGCGACCTGGCGCAGCGATCGTGCCCGGCCTGCGGGCTGAAGTACATGGAATATCGCGGCGAGGGCCGGTTCGGCTGCCCGCACGATTACCGGGCCTTCGAGGCGGGGCTGGTCCCGTGGCTCCGGCGGGCCCACGGCGCCACCCGCCACGTGGGCAAGCTGCCCCGACGATCCCCCGGGCCCGAGGCCGACCGGCGGCTGATGCTCCGGGCCCGGCTCCGGCAGGCCGTCGCCCTCGAGGATTACGAGGAAGCGGCCCGGCTCCGCGACATGCTCCGCCCCAAGGACGCCGATCGATGACCCTCGACGAATTGACACGGACTTCCGGCGAATGGCTCCGGGGCAGCGGCCCCGAATCCGACATCGTTATGTGCTCGCGGATCCGGCTGGCGCGGAACCTCGCCGACTTCCCGTTCACCAACCGGGCCAGCCGCAGCGAGAAGCTCGACATCGAGGGCCAGATCCGGTCGGCCCTGGATCGGGCCGGCGCCAGCCTGAGCTACTTCGATGTCAACGCGATGGGCCCGGTCGATCGCCAGTTCCTCGTCGAGCGCCAGCTGATCAGCCGCGAGCTGGCCGCCTCGGAAGGGCCCCGGGGCGTCGCCATCGGCCCCCGCGAGAACGTCGCGGTGATGGTCAACGAGGAGGACCACATCCGCATCCAGGTGATGAACTCGGGCCTGTCGCTCCGCGACGTCTGGGAGCAGATCAACGCGCTCGACGACCGCCTGGAGGAGTCGCTGGACTACGCCTTCAGCACCCCGCTCGGCTACCTGACCGCCTGCCCGACCAACGTCGGCACCGGGATCCGGGTGGGGGTCATGCTCCACCTGCCCGCTCTGGTGCAGACCAAGCAGATCGAGAAGGTGTTCCGGGCCCTGCACAAGATCCACCTGGCGGTCCGCGGCCTGTACGGCGAGGGGACCCAGGCGTTCGGCGACTTCTACCAGATCTCCAACCAGCGGACCCTCGGCTCCAGCGAGGTCGAGCTGATCCGCAACCTCTCCGACATCGTGCCCAAGATCATCAGCTACGAGCGGAACGCCCGCCAGGACCTCGTCGGCGGCCGACGCCAGATCCTGCACGACCAGGTGAGCCGCGCCTACGGCGTGCTCAAGACGGCCCACACGATCTCCAGCGAGGAAACGATGCTGCTGCTGTCGAGCGTCCGCCTGGGGATCAACCTGGGGCTGATCGACGACCTGGAGATCCCGACCGTCAACGAGCTGTTCATCCACACCCAGCCGGCCCACCTCCAGAAAATCCAGGGGTCGGAACTCGAGGTCGACGAGCGGAACGTGGCCCGGGCCTCGTACCTCCGCAGCCGCCTCTCCAACGGCCGCCACACCCCCTCCTGAACCGGAACGGATCGCGCCCGCCATGCTCGACGGCTTCCAGCTCGATCCGTACATCATCCTCGGGATCGACCGCAACGCCACGGCCCGCGACATCCGCGACGCCTACCGCGTGAAGTCGAAGAAATACCACCCCGACCTCGGCGGCGACGAATGGGCCTTCCGCATCGTCGTGAAGGCCTACGAGCTGCTGGGCGAGGGGCGGGAGGCCGGCCCGCCGCCGCCCGCCCGCGTCCCCTCCGGCTTCCCGATCCACCCCGCGGCCGCCACCGACACCGGCCAGGTCCGCCAGGGGATCGTCGACAAGGCGATCGACCCCGCGCGCCGGGTCTCGGTCGAGATCATCTGGATGCGGTACGAGGTCGAGGACGTGATGGAGCTGCTCAACCTGAGCAAGGCGGACCGCAACCTCAGCGGCACGCTGCACGTCACCTGGCCCGACCCGTCCGCCCGGCTGCCGATGCTGTCGCCGGCCGAGTCGGCCCGGATCATCCGCGACCTGACCATCGCCTTCGAGTCGGTCCGCGACAAGACCAAGGTCGATTCCGCGCTGATCAACGCCGACGAGGACGAGTTCGAGGGCTGGCTGAGCTACCCCAGCGGCACGGTCGCCTGGGACGCCTTCCGGATCCTCCACGTCGGCCTCAAGCTCCGCGGCCTGGGCGTCGCCCAGTTCACCCGCGACCTGTCGATCCCCCGCGAACGCGGCTGATCGGGCCGCCCCGCTTAACGGCCCAGCTTCTCCAGAATCGGCCCGACGAAGTTGGGCGGGACGAACCTCCGCAGCGTGTCGGCCCCGCCGAATCCGGCGATCTGCTTGATCAGCGTGCTGGAGATGTGCGAATACTCCCCGTCGGCCATCAGGAACACGGTCTCGATGCCCGGGTCGAGCCGCTGGTTCGTCAGCGACATGCCGAACTCGTACTCCATGTCGGAGAGCGTCCGCACGCCGCGGAGGATGATGTTGGCGCCGACGGCGCGGACGAAGTGCACCGCCAGCCCCTCGAACGACTCGACCGAGACGTGCTTGAGGTCGGCCACGCTCCGACGGGCGAGCTCGACCCGCTCCTCCACCGAGAACAGGGCGGCCTTGTTGGGGTTCACGCCGATCGCCACGATCAGCGAGTCGAACAGCACCGAGCCCCGCCGGATCACGTCGAGGTGTCCCAGGGTCAGGGGGTCGAAGGTGCCGGTATACACGGCGATCCGCTGGCACATAGGCGTGGGGCCCCGGGGATCGTGACGGGAAAGGGGGGGACGGGACGCACCAGGATACGCGATCCGTCCGATCGCTCAAGCCGATCCGGTCGCCGGGCAACTCGCGGCCGAGCCGATCGAAGTCGCCCCCGTCGTTGTAGCAGTGCGGGCTGATCCGCAGCCGGCCCCGCCGGCAGGCGACGGCGACCCCCCGGGCCCGCAGGGCCAGGACCACCGCGTCGGGGTCGGCCCCGGCCCGTTCCAGGGCCACGATGCCGGAAAGGTCCGCCGGCCGGCCCGAACCGACCACCGACCAGCCGCAGTCGAGGGCGACCGCGCGGGCCATCTCGGCCCTCTCCAGGATCCGCCTCGAGACCGCCCCGGGGCCCAGTTCCAGGAACAGGCCGATGCTCGCCCCGAACGCCTGGATCCCCGGCATGTTGAAGGTGCCGCCCTCCCATCGCTGGGCGTTCGGCTTCAGCACATAGGCATTCCTGGGGTCGTTGTACGACGACGCCACGCTATGCCACCCGACCCCCAGCGGGCGGAGCCGGTCGATCCACTCGCGGCGGACGTACAGGAAGCCGGCGCCCTCGGGGCCGAGCAGCCACTTGTGGCCGTCGGCGCAGGCGAAATCGATCGGCGTCTGGCCGACGTCGAGCGTCAAGGGCCCCAGCCCCTGGATCGCATCGACGAAGAATGCGACGCCTCGGGAGCGGCAGAGCTCGGAAAGGGCGTCGAGGTCGTTGCGGAAGCCCGACGACCATTCGACATGGCTGATGGTCAGCAGCCGGGTCCTGGAATCCATCGCGTCGGCGAGGTCCTCGACCCAGACGCGGCCGTCCCGGCTCGGGACGGTGCGGAGCGAGACGCCGCGGCCGGCCAGGTTCATCCAGGGGTACAGGTTCGACGGGTACTCCTCGGCCGCCGTCACGACGTTGTCGCCGTCCCGCCAGGGGAACCCCTCGGCGATCAGGCCGATCCCCTGCGTCGTGCTGTTGACGAAGGCGATCTCGTCGCCTTGGGCGCCGATCAGGCGGGCAACATCGAGGCGGATCGCTTCGAGCTGGCGCTCCCAGTCGAGCCAGTTGACGCAGCCGTTGGCCTCCTGCTCGGCGGCCCAGGCGCGGAGGATGTTGGCCGAGCGCCGGGGCAGGGGGGCGACCGCCGCGTGGTCGAAGTAGGCCCAGCGGCGGGCCACGGGGAACTCGTTCGAGCGGAGGGCATCCCAGTCGCTTTCGGTCGGGGACATCGGCGTCGATCCGCCTCCCGGGGTTGCGGCCGGCTCAGCACCAGCTCGTCCAGTAGAACTGCATCGCCACCACCGACGCCAGTTGGAGCGCCGAATACCAGGGCTCGATGAGCGCGAGGATCGCGAACGAAGCGACCAGCCCGAGGCCCAGGAGCGTGAACAGCCCGGACGACAGGAATTGCACCGGCGCCGGGCGGTCCCCGGCCCCGCCGATGCTCGCGACCGGGAACATCAGCGCCCCCGAGACCTGGAAGGCGACCGTCAGGATCCCATAGATCGGGGCCGGGCCCCCCTCGCGGACGACCTGGCTCGCGGCGGCGAGCGGCAGGGCGATCCACGCCACCAGGAAGGCCCCGTCGGCCAGGTTCCAGCGGCGGCGTTTGGGCCATCGCCAAGGCCCCGGCCTCGCACCGGCGGTCACGGGCGTTGCAGCCGGACGAACTTGTGGCACTGGACGCAGCTCATCGTCAGGCGGACGTACGACAGCGTCACGGCGTCGAGGTTCTTGTCCCGGGCCTGCTGCTGGATCTGGTCGCAGGTCGAGCGGAACTCGCGGCTGTAGTGCGCGTAGTCGGAATCGGGGAACGCGTTCCAGGCCGAATCCTCGCTGATCGCCTTCAGCTCCCGGGCCCCCTTGCCGATCGTCTCGAAGTTCTCCAGCGCGAGCCCTTCGAGGATCTTCTGCGAGGCGCCGAGCTTCCGCTTCATCAACTCGGCCTGCTGGCCCTTGCCCTGACCCTGGCCCCGGCCCCCGCCGGGCGCGGGCTCGGGGACGGCTTGCGACGGGATGCCGGCCAGCAGGGCCAGGCCCAGCAGGGGTGCGAACCCAGCGCTTCGGAATCGCCTCATGGTCATGACCTCCCCAGAATCCGGGTATCCCCCCTAGGCTATGCGGCGGGGCGCGGTTCTACCAGGCTTCGGAGGCGGGGCCGCGGTCAATCGTCGAGCGCGATGATCTCGCCCGAATCGATCAGGTCGTCCTCGTCGATCAACGCCACCAGCGGTGCCAGGCCGGGTCGGCGGCCGGTGGGCTCATCGTCGAGGAGATCGCCGGGGCCGATCGGCGCGATCTCCGGGGAGGAGGGCGGGGCGAAGCCCAGGTCGTGCAGCGGCGAGGTCGGGGCGACGGCCCCGGCGACGGCGGCCAGGCCGGCCGCATCCCGCCCCTGCGGCCGACGGGCCCGATGGCGTTCGGACGGGGCTAAAGCGTCGTCCGCCCCCAGGTAGATCCGGCAACGGTATCCGCCGAACGAGATCTTGTCGTTGGGCAGGAGCGCCGCCCAACGGATCCGCTGGCCGTTGACCTTCGTGCCGTTGGTCGTGGCCAGGTCGCGGACCACCAGCAAGCCGTCGGTCCGCACCAGGATGCAATGGCGCTTGGAGATCCCCCGGTGATCGATCCTGACGTCGCAGAATTCCCGACGGCCCAGGACGGTCACGTCCCGGGTGATCGGGATCGGCGGATCTCCATTGGCGGGGACGAGCTCGGCTTTCATCGGCAGGCTCGCGGAGGGGGACGGCGTCGGATTCGAGGCCGGGACAATCTTAGAGCATGGATGGAACTCGGGCAATCCAAACCCTCGCGAAACCGCGATCAAAGGGCGGGACAGGGCGGGGGAGGTGATTTGCTTCCGGCCCGTCGGGGCGGGACAATGCGGGCTCGGCAGGCCGTTTGCACAGGAGATCGGCCCACCCCCCGGAGGCGGCGCCATGATTGCCGACGGACATTCGTATACGATCGGTGTCGAGGAAGAGTATCAGATCGTCCGTGCGGACACACGCGACCTGGTCTCGCGGGCCAGCCGGCTCGTCTCCCGGGTGAATGAGGGGCTGCAGGACGCCGAAGCCACCCACGAGCTCTACCTCTCGCAGATCGAATGCGTCACCCCGGTCTGCCGCCGCCTGGACGAAATCCGAGAGGCCGTGGCCCGGATGCGGGCGGGCGCGATCCGGGCGGCCGAACCCCTGGGGCTTCGGATCGCCTCGTGCGGCTCGCACCCGTTCGCGACCTGGGAGAAGCAACGGGTCACCCCCAAGGGGCGTTACCTCAGCATCCTCGAAGAGTTCCAGCAGATCGCCCGCGAGGAGATCATCTTCGGGATGCACGTCCACGTCGGCATCGACGACCCCGACGAGGCGATCCGGGTGATCAACCGCGTCCGGCCGTGGCTCCCCGTGATCCTGGCCCTCTCGGCAAGCTCCCCCTACTGGATGGGGTCCGACAGCGGTTACGCCAGCTATCGGACCGTCCAGTTCGGCCGGATGCCGACCGTGGACGTACCCGTGCCCTACGCTTCCCGCGCCGATTACGATGCGATGATCCGTACCCTGATCGAGTCGGACTGCATCCCGGAACCGTCCCGGGTCTACTGGGACGTCCGCCCGTCGGCCCATTACCCAACGATCGAGTTCCGCATCGGCGACGCCTGCCCGACCGTCGATGAAACGGTGCTGATCGCCGCGCTCTGCCGGTCCTTAGCCCGGACCTGCCACGAGCAACTGCGACGGGGAGAACCCGACCGGGACATCCCCCTGGAATTGCTGAGGTGCGCCAAATGGCGGGCCGCCCGTTACGGGCTCGACATGGACCTGATCGACCCCGAGACCCTCCGGTCGGGCCCCGCCCTGGAGGTCGTCCGCAAGCTCCTCAAGTTCCTCCGCCAGGACCTGGAAGTCCACGGGGAGTGGGACGAGGTCGCAACCCTCACCCATGAGTTGCTCGAGCGAGGCAACAGCGCCCGACGGCAGCGCGCCGCCTTCGAACGCTCGGGGCGGCTGGAAGATGTGGTGGCGCTGATCGTCGAGGAAACGGCCCGAGGGGTTGCCGTCGGGGCCGGCTGAAACCCCTCGGAAATCGCGAGCGTCCCGCAAAGGTCAGCGGTGACCGCCGCCGCCACCGCCGCGACCGCCGCCGGCCCCCCAGCCGCCCCCCCCGCCCGAACCCGCCCCGACTGCCGCCGAACCCGCCCATGCTGCCGCCTACAGAGCCGCGACTCCCCCCACTCATCCCGCCGAATCCGGGCGACGAACCCAGGCTGCCCCTCCCCATCGAGGACATGCCGCCAGCACCGCCCATCGAGCTCCGTCCGATCGAACCGGGACCCATCGGGGTAGCACCCGAGAGGCCCCGGCCCAGGTTCGCATTCGACAGGCTATTGCCGCCCGGGCCCGAGATGCCGCCGATCCCACCCGCCCCGCCGGGGCGTCCGATGCCGCCCAGGTTCGGACTCGGGGAGCAGCTCCCGGAGTCGGGCCCGAGATCCCGCCCAATCCGTTCAGGCCAGCGGATCGGCCCATACCGCCGGGATTGATGCCGGACGGTGCACTTCCGCCCGGCGCGGCGACTCGACCCGCATTTCCGGGTCCCCCCGCGTGATTCAAACCTGCCAGGTTCCCATTGGAAAGGGTGTTCCCCGCGGGCATGGATGTTCGCCCTGGCCCGCCCGATGCCCCCAGGTTCATTCCTCAGGAAATCGCGGGGCCCAGGCCGCCCAAACCCGGGCCCCCCGCGGCGGGATGGCCTCCGACGCCGGCCGAACCGGCCCGCCCCATGTTCGCCGGCAGGCCGGAGGTATGTCCCGCGGCTTGATTCAGGACCGGGCGGGATACCGTATGGGTCGATGCCCCTCGTCCCAGGCCCGCGTTGTAGGAGGCCGATCGGCCCGCCGGCACGCCCGAGCGATTCGCGTTCGCGGGACCTTTCGCCAGCGGATTGCCATAGGGCGAGCCGGCCGCCGGCCCGGCGGAAGGCCGCATTGACGCGTTGCGAGCCGTATTCCCAACCCCGCCGCGATTCGGGGCAAAACCCGTCCGGGACAGGTTGCCGTTGGAGAGGGTATTGCCGGGGTTGCCGCCACCCCGTCCGCCGACCAACCCTCGTCCGGCGCCCGCCGGAGCCGCCGCCCGCCCCGGCCCCAAGGCCGTGGCCGAGGTTCCCGCCCCGCCCACCCCCGCCGTTGGCCAGGCCGTTGCGGGGACCGCCCCCTCGGGGATTCGTCGGGAAAAACGGGGTCCCACCTCGGCCCCCCGCCCCAATCCATTGTTGCAGAACTGGCGATTTCCCCAACCCCAACCGCAACCTCCCCAACCCCATCCTCCTCCCCAGCCCCAACCGCCCCAACCCCAGCCCAGGCCCCAACCGCCACCCCAGCCCCAACCGCCGAACCCCCAACCGCCCAGGCCCCAGAAGGGTGAACCCCAACCCCACCAGGGGTCGAACGAGGAGAGCCCCAGGCCCTGGCCGCCCCAGCCCCATCCCGGGTCCATCCAGGCGTTGCCGAAACCGAGGCCGCAGCCCAGTCCTAGCCATCCTCCGCCGTATCCGTAGCCGTTGAGGGTACCCAGCCCGTAACCGTTGCCGCCCAGAGCATAAGCGGAACCGGCACCCAGGTAGGGATAATCGTAATAGCCGGCGTAGGTATTGAGATTGCCGTAATCGCCGTAACCGTAGAACAGGCCGGAATCGTCGTAGAAGACGCCGGGATAGCCGTCGTAACGCGTATTGGGTCGGCCGTAGGCCCCGAACAGGCGGCCGTAGCTCTCGGGCGAAATCTGGGAGACGGGGTCGTACACGAGGTTATTCGCGGGCGCGGCCCCGTCGCGGACCTTCGCCGGGGAGAACAGGGTGCCCCGATCTTCCAGCGTGAAATCCCAGAACCCCTCGAGGAACGCCCAGCCTTCGGGCTGGTGGATCCAGTGGGCGGGCACCCAGGCCCAGTCCTTGCGGGCCTGGGTCCAGAATCCGGGCCGCCATTTCACGCCGTCGCCGTCGGGGACGTAGACGCCGGGGATGTAGAAGCAATCGTCGGTCGGGGCCGGGCCGGGCTGGTCGTCGGGGTGTTCGGCGGGCGGCCCGTCCTTCTTGTAGTCGATCCGATCGGTCCGGCGTTCGCTCCAGAAGCCGCTCACGCGGATCCATCCCCGCTCGTCGCGCTTCCAGTAGCCGTCGACCCAGAATCGGCCGGGGGGCGGGACGCGCCAAGTCCCGGTCACCCAGATGTACTCATCCCGGGCGCGGTCCCATTCCCAGTATCCGCCGATCCAGCGGGCATCGGGATCGGGCCGATCGACGGCGGGCCGCTCGACGACCGGCGGGGGCGGTGCCTTGGCCTGCGGTTCCGAGGCGTCGCCCGCGACGGGGGAGAGGAACGCCTCGTGGAGCGGCCCTTCGAAGACCGGCTGGACGGCCCCCCCGGGCGGATCCTGATCGACGGACGCGCCCGATCCCGGCCCGTTGAGGGTGAGCAGCCCGAGGAGGACGCAGGCGGTCGCGATGCTCGACATGGTGCACCCCCGCTCGACGGGCCGAACCAGGCCGGTCGACCGACAGTTCGCTTCAAACCACCATTCCTTCAAGATACGAGAAGGCGGCCCCGCTGGGCCCGAATCCTCCCGGGGGTTTCCCGGGACCCGGGAGGATTCCGCCGATTTTGCGGCCAGGGCGGCCCGTTCAGGGGGCCTTCGAGGCGGAAACCAGCTCGGCCGTGCCGCCGATCGCCCGGAGATCCCGCACCACTTGCGATACCCGGGACAGCGGCACCCGCCAGGCTTGCAGGACCATCCGACCATTGCGGATGGACGCATCGACCGCGTCGGAGGAGACCCTCCGGTGATTCAACACCTGGTTCAGCGCCAGCACCAGGTCGGACGTCGGCGGGACCGTCCCGGGATGGCCGCGCACGGCCTGGCCGAGGTCGTCGGCCAGTTGGCGGATCGCGGCGGTCTCCGGACCCGACGGCTTCCTCAGGGAGATCGCCACGAGGTCATCGCCGAGTTGGGCCCGGAGCGAGTCGGATGGCACCGCCCGGGATTGGCGGATCCGGTCGAGGTCAATCCGGAGTTGCTCCAGGCGTTGCAGGGCGAGGGCCTGGCTGGCCGCGTTCGGGTTCCGATAGGGCCTCCGAAATCGGGCATACGACCGGTACGGGTGATAACCGTAGCGGCCCCCGTGGCGCCCGTAAGCGTAGCCACGCCCCGCATATCGGCCGCCGACCGGCCCCCGCGCGACCACAATTTCCTTGCTCGCATTCTGCACCAGCAAGGAATTCGTCTTCACGGCCGATGGGGTGATCCTGGGCGCCCTGGCGAGGCCGGTGAGCGCGGGCACCGGCGTTGCCATGATCCGGGGGGCGGACGCCAGGCCGTTCCGGGTCTGCGTGACCAGGTTGCCGGACGAGGGGATCAGCCTGGAGGGCGTGGCCGAACGTCCCGAGGCCACGACGGTCGGCTTCCGCGCCGCCGAGGGGCGGTTGCTCCGGGGCAACTGGCCGGCGCGGATCATGGCGGCGGCCCGGGCCGCCTCGGCCTGGCG
The DNA here is from genome assembly GCA_046350035.1 of Isosphaeraceae bacterium. Lineage (GTDB taxonomy): Bacteria > Planctomycetota > Planctomycetia > Isosphaerales > Isosphaeraceae > CALLYK01. Next base: position 39,824 of record JAXMBD010000030.1, read on the forward strand.
TTGCTGGGCCGCCACGGGATTCGGCTGGGCGGCCGGCTTGGGGGCCGGATGGGCCACGGGATGGGGGGCCGGCTTCGGGGCCGGCTTCGGGGCCGGGGCCGGCTTCATCGCGGGTTTGGGGGGCTTCTGGGCCTGGGCCGGTGGCTTGGGCTTGCTGGCCGACTTCTTCTGGGCGAGCGCGGAAGGGGCCGCCGCCAGGGCGATGGCGAGGGCGATGCACCAAGGCACGAATCGCACGACAACCTCCCGGTGCTGCTCCCACCCCCGGGGTCAGCGCGCAGGACCCGGGGGAGACAGCTTCACCGACGACCAGGGCCGGGGCCTGGGCGGACGCTCCCTCGATTCTATCCGGCCCGCCGTCCGGTGCGACAGGGGCCGGCCGGTCGTATCCTTCAACGAGGCCGGACAACGCCCCGATCCGGAAGGGCCCGGGCCGAAATCTCGTGGAGGTGGACGGCGATCGCTTTTTGATCGCGGTCCGAGACACCCGCCTTCGCCAGGGAGCCGCGGGCCCGTTCGATCGCCCCCAGGTGGTCGTCCCTCGACGAGGCCGGGTCGCCCAGGACGGCGAGGGTTTCGGCGATCCGGGCGGCCGAGGCCCGGGTGATCCCGCCGTCGGCGATCGCCCAGGCCAGGTCGTTGGCGATCCCGTCGATCGGATGCAGGCCGGGCCGCCTCGGGTCGTCGAGCACGGCCCGGAGGTCATCCTGTAGCGCCTTTTGGCGGGCCGGCGTGACGGCCCGGGCCTGCCGGATCGAATCCATGTCGTCGACCAGCCGCGTCGATGCCCGCCGCTTCGCCTCCGGGTCGGCCCCCTGGTCCCGGGCCGCCGTCGGGCCCGCGGGCCGGGTGTCGAGGACGCGTGGGCCCCTGGGGGGGTCGGGCAGGGTCGGTTTGGACGCGGGGCCGGGCCCGGGCCCGGGTCGATTTCGGACCTGGACGGTCCACGGTCCCGGGGGGTTCCCCGCCGGTGATTTGCGGGCAGGGCCATTCCCGGCCCTCTGGGCCAACCCCGCATTACTCAGGAAGAACAGGCCCAGGAAGAGGAGAGCGGTTCGGATCGGCCAGGGACGCATCGGCGGGCCCTCAAACGTGCCGCGGCACTTCCTATTCGATACTCCGTCCATCGGAAGCCTAGTTCCGATCCGGGCGGCGGGCGGGGAGTTGAACCGAAACCGCGGGCGAACCCGCCATCAGGCCGTCGGGCCCGGGGACAGGCGCAGCGGCCGGAAGCCGATCGAGTCGGCGGCGACGCACGAGTACCGGACGCCCCGGACCATCCCCCGCAAGGCGTTCCCCCACTGCCGCTCGGCGTGGATGTGCCCGTAGACGACGTGAGCGACCCCGGCCGCTTCCCAACGCTCCATCCAGGGGCCGGGCCGCCCCCGGGAATCGACCGGGGGGTAATGCCAGAGGACGAAGATCGGGATCCCCGGGCCGCCCACCCCGGCCGCGAGCGAGAGCGCCCGTTCGATCCTCTCCAACTCCCGCTCCGCGGCGGCGAGCTGTTCGGGCGGCGCCCCTTCCTCCGGCACCGGGACGCCCCGGGCCCCGCAGGCGACGACCTCGCCGATCCGGATCGCGTCCCCATCGACCGCGACCATCGATCGCCGGAGCATCGGCCGGATCCGATCCACGCCGTTCCACCAGACGTCGTGATTCCCCGGCGCCAGCACCTTGCGGCCCGGCAAGCGCTCGAGCCAGGCGAGATCCGGCTGGACCTCGCGATGGTTGCGGGCCATCGAGATGTCGCCGGGGATCAGGACGAGATCCTCCGGCGCCACGGCCCCTTTCCAGGCGGCCGCCAGCCGCTCGGGATGGTCGCGCCAGCGGCCGGCGAGCCGGTCCCGCCGCTCGGGCCGGGCGCCGGACAGGTGCAGGTCGGAGATGCCCCAGACCGTCGGCGGCGTCACGGACGCTCGGGGGGCGGGGTCGGCCCCGGGGCCGGTTCGAGGGCGTTGGAGGCTTCCTTCTGCCTCTGCTCGATGAGCGCGACGAGGTCGGCCACCGTCGTGCTCCGGTCGATTTCGTCGTCGCCGATCTCGACGGAGAACGCGTCGCGGAGCTGCTGGACCAGTTCCAGGCAATCCTCGTCGTCGAGGCCCAGCTCGTCCAGGTCGGACTCGGGCGTCACGTCGTCCTCGTCGTATCCGAGCTGGCCGGCGATCATGGCGATGACCCGGGATTCCAGCGAGGCCCCTTCGGGCATGACCTCGAGGGCCCGATGGACGACGTCGACCTCCGACTCGGCGTGCGTGGCCGAACCGACGTACAGGAGCACGCCCAGGACGACCGCCGCCGCGAGGGTCGCCATCGCGATCACGAACGAATAGCCCAGCACCATGCCGGCGAAGGCCAGGCGACGGCCGCCGAGCCGGTCGCGGGAGGCGTCGATCCGGGCCCGTGCGGCGTGGCCGGCGACGATCGCCAGGATCGATCCCAGCCCGGGCAGCAGGCTCCAGCCCAGGACCCCGGAAACCACGCTGACGACAGCCAGGCGGCTGATCGGGGGCGACGGGGGGGCAGTCGAGGGGAGGACGGAAGTTGCCAAGCCAATTCTCCGGTTGCGGGCTCCTCGATCCGGGTGCATCGCCTGCGGAGTCGGCCGACCCTCCCGTTATTGTGCCCCCGGATTCCCCGGTTGCAAGGGGGGTACCCGGGAGCGTGGGACCGTGCTTGCCGCCGGCGTCGGGCCGTTGCAGAATGCAAACGGCCCGGATCGGCTCGCCGGGCCTCCCGGATCGGAGCCCTCTTGAATGGTGCCGGAACCCGAAATCGATCGCCTGTCGCCGTGCCGACGGCCCCCCGGCCCCTGCCTGATGTACCAGAAGTGGTCCTGGCTGCTCTTCCTCCACTGGGAAGTGCCGGCCGAGGCCCTCCGCCCGCGGATCCCCGAGGGCCTGGAGGTCGACACCTACGAGGGCCGGGCGTTCGTCGGCCTGGTCCCGTTCACGATGTCCGGGATCCGCCCCAGGGGCTTCCCCGCGGTCCGCGCCCTGTCGGATTTCCACGAGACCAACGTGCGGACCTACGTCCATCGCCGGGGGCGCGACCCCGGCGTCTGGTTCTTCAGCCTCGACGCCGCCCAGCCGGTCGCCGCCAGGCTGGGCCGTTGGCTCTACCGACTCCCCTATTCGGTCGCCCGGATGAGCCTCGACGGCAAGGCCGGCCGGGGCGAACCGGCCGAACCCGACGGGCGATGGATCCGGCACGAGACGGAACGGCTGTCGCTCGGGCCGGTGCCGGCGCATGCCCGGGTCGCCTACCGGCCGACCGGCAGCCCGTCGCCGGCGATCCCCGGCACCCTGGAGCACTTCCTCGCGGAACGCTACCTGCTGTACGACCGGGGGCCAGGCGGTCGCCTGCTGACGGCCGCGGTCCACCACGCGCCCTACCCGTTGCAGGGAGCGGAGGTGGCCGAATGCGACGAAAACCTCATCGCCTCGGCCGGAATTGTCCGGCCCGACACGCCGCCGCCCCTGGCCCATTTCGCCCGGTCGGTCTCGGTCGAGGTGTTCCCGATCCGCCCGGTCCGCTAGGCGGGCCGCCCTACGATTTTTCGGCGGGACCGGCCGCGAGCCTGGTCAGGTACTCCACCACCTCGGGCCGGTCCCACTCGGCCGAGCCGATCTGTTCGATGAGGAAACGGCCGTCGGGCCCGATGACGAAGGTCGCGGGGATGCCGTCGGACTCGAACGCCGGCGGGACGCCGTCGGCCACGAGGAAGCGGACGCCGGGGCGGAAGTCCTTGGCGACCGAGTCGAGGAACCTGCGGAGCTTCTCGGGGCTATCGTTGACGCCGATCAGGACGAACTCGACGGGGGCGTCCCGGTCGCCAACGGCCTGAGCCAGCCGGCCGATCGAGGGCATCTCGGCGCGGCAGGGCGGGCACCAGCTCGCCCAGATGTTGGCGAAGACGACCTTGCCGCGGAACTCGGCGAAATCGACCGGCTTGCCGTCGAGGTCGCGGAGTGACCAGGCGTAATCGGTGACCCGCAGGCGGGCCGGGCTCCTGAGGTCGGGGCCCTCGCCCGACCGGCGGGGCCCGAAGGTGAGGAAGGCGACCAGGGCGAGCCAGGCGGCCAGCAGCACGCCGACCACCCGCCAGTGCCGGCGGGGGGGTGGCGTCGGCGGGGGCGGTTCGGCCCCGAGCGAATGGGTGTCCATGCGGGCCTCAGTTGTCGCCGCGGGTCTCGGCGACCGGGGCGAGCAGGTTTTCGACCGGGGCGTAATCGTCGGTCAGCTTGATCCCGCGCGAGCGGATCCTGAGGGCCTTCTCGTCGGCCGGGCCGTACGGCCTGCATTCGAAGAGGCGGCCGCCCTTGAGGTAGAACTGCGGCTCGCCGGGGCGGCTGCCCATCTCCTCGAGGTCGAGCGGCTGGCGGGAGACGGCCACGACGAACGTCTCGCGGAGCCCGCTGCCGGGCGGGTCGTCGGTGCCGAAGACGTAGACGTGCGGGAAGGTCAGGCGGGCGGTCTCGACCCAGGTGCTGAGGAATCCGCCCAGCCGCCGGGCCTTCGCGACGCCGGCCGCGGCGATCTCGACGAGGTTGGCCTGGTCCTGGGCGAAGGCGAATTCGCGGTCGAGGGTCGCCTTGACCAGGGTATCGATCGAGGCCGGCAGGCGGTCTTCCATCGGCTGGAGCGCGGCCCGGAGCGTTTCCTCCATCTCCTCGCGGTTGCCCCGCATCAGCTCGGAGACGCCCTGGATGGCCGTCTTGACCGTGGCCCGGTCGGGGGCCTCGATCCCGGGGAGGTCGGCGATCGCCTCGGCGACGGCCCGGGCGATCGGCCAGGTGGCGACCCCCTGGCGGGCGTCGTCGAGGGCGTTGACCAGCTTGCGGCCCAGCGCATCAGCCTTCTCGGGATCGACCTTGGCCTTCTTGAGCGCGTCGCTCACCGCCGAATACTCGGCGTCGGCCAGGCCCTGGGCGACCGCCTTCCGGTCGGACCGGTAGACGTCGATGATGTTGATCATGTAGACGGCGTCGGGCGCCATGAGGGTCGCCAGCTTCTCGTTGAATTCCTTGGTGGTCAGGTGCCAGGGGACCGAGAAGTCGTTGAAGGCGTCGCCGAAGATCAGGTCATACTTGCCCGAGCCCTGCCGACGCTCGACGAACTGTCGGGCGTCGCCGAAGGTGGTCTGGATCGTGGGGAAGGTGGAGCGTTCCAGGTCGGAGTGGGCGGCCTTGGCCTGCTGTTCGGCGGCCTCGCGGGCCTCCTCGTACTCGGCGGCCAGCTCCGGCTTCTCCTTCAGCTCGGCCTCGGTGGGGGGCGTCGGCCAGTTCGAGGGGCCCAGCCGCATCTGGAATCCCTCGACTTTCAGGAACGGCTGGCCGGCGGCGGTCCGTTCGAGCTTCTCGAACGGGTCGGGCTTCGCGGGCAGGAAGCCGGTGGCCACCCGGTTGGCGCGGGTCACGCCCGGGTCGATCTCGGCGACGTCGGCGGTCGTGCCGGGGTACTTGTGCTGGAGATACCTCGGGAACGTATAGGCGCCGCCGCCCAGGAACATCGTGTTGATCGGCGGGACCTCGCCCGCCGGCAGGCCGGCCGCCTTCCCCTTGGCCATGGCGACCCGGTGGGCCACCTGGGCGTAGATGAACTCGTAGTCGTATTCGATGTGCTCGGGGTGGCCCAGCAGGAAGTAGCCGTGGATCAGGTTGTCGAGCACCAACGTGCGCTTGCGGAGCGGCTGGCCGGCGTCGTCGACGCCGGGGGAATCCGCCTCGGGCCGGCGGGGGACGAACGGGTCGTTCTCGACCTTCACGAAGTAATAATTGGTCTCATCGACGTAAGCAATCCCGGTGTCGCTGATGCCCGGCTCGCTGGCCACCTCCTTCACCAGGACGTTCCAGGGGGCCTTGGGGAAGATCGGCATCGGCACGAACGCCATCAGGGCCAGGCCGATGGCGACCCCGGCCCAGCCGGCGTGCACGAACCCGCCCAGGACGGTCGCCGACAGGGCCAGCATCGTCGAGATCGCCAGGATGACGCCCTTGGTGCCGAGCAGGTCGATCAGCAGGAAGCCGGTGAGGAACGTGCCCAGCAGGCTGCCCACCATCCCCCACGCGTAGACCTGGCCGATCGCCGTGCCGGTGCGCTTCGACCGCCGGAGCCTCTCGACCGCCAGCTTGGCCACGACCGGGCTGACCGTGCCCAGGGCCACCGACGGCAGGAAGAACACCGAGAACGTCTTGAACAGCACCCGGAACCACCAGGCGTAGCCGCTCATCGAGATCGCGTCGCTGAGGATCGCGTGGCCGTTGTCGGGGGAGATCTTGAATTCCTTGAAGGTCCCCTTCTTCGCCGCCTCCGCCAGGGCCTCGAGCAGGTCGAACCGCTCCAGCAGCAGGATCGACAGGGTGAGCATCGAGCCCAGCAGGAACAGCCAGCTCGCCGCCTTCTCGGTCTTCACGCCGTCGGCGATCTTGCCGCCCAGGAAGTTGCCCAGGCTCAGGCCGCCGAGCAGGACGCCGATCACGCTCGTCCAGTTGTAGACGCTCGAACCCAGGTGCCGCTGGACCAGCCGGCCGGCCACCATCTCGAGCGCCATGAACCCCAGGCTGGCGAGGAACGACAGGATCGCCAGGTCCCGCAGCGAGGGCATCGCGCCGCCGTGCTCGTCGTCGGCCGCCGCGACCTCGCCCTGGCGGATCAGGCCGCGGAGGTTGGCCAGGCCGATCAGGGTCATGGCCAGGGCCAGCGCATGGCCGGCGACCGTGACGACGTTCACGGGGATCGGGCCGATCGCGATCCCCGGCATCTCGAACGACGAGGCGTCCAGGCATCCCCCGACGAACAGCGTTGCCGACGCCAGCAGGGCGGCCGCCCTCGCCCCCGGCGGCCGGCTGATGGCGGACGCCAGCAGGGCCAGGGCCGCGCCCACGAAGGTGACGATCACCGAGGTGGGGGCCAGGTAGATCAGGTAGAAGCCGGCGACGAACGTCCCCACGATCGAGCCGACGGCGCCGCAGGTATACACGTCGCCGATGGCGCTGCCGGACCTCGTCGATTGCTCGACCGCGATCTTGGCGACGATCGGGCTGATCATCCCCAGGATGGTCGAGGGCAGGAGGAAGTCGAGCGTGACGATCGCGATCGTGCGCACGTTCCAGAGGTACAGCGGCGCGTCGGCGCCGGGGGCGGGGATCAGGCCCATCAGGGCGTTCATCCAGAGCGTGGCGATCGTCAGGGCGGCGCCCAGGGCATAGATCGGCCCCAGGACCTGGCGCGGGTCGGCCCGGTCGGCCAGCCGGCCGCCCAGCACGTTCCCCAGGCAGATGCCGCCCAGCATCACGCCGATGACGCAGGTCCAGACGCTCAGCGACATGCCGACGTGGCGGCCGACCAGGCGGCTGGCCACCAGCTCGAGCACCATGATGCTCATGCTGCCGAAGAAGGCGAGCGCGTACGGGGCGATTCGGACGAAAAGGCCCTTCATCGGCGATGATGCTCCGGAATCTCGGTCGGCTGGCGGATGGATACCGTCCCGGCTGAATCCCCCCACGATATCGCGGGGACCGCCGGCCCACAACCGCCCAGCCGGGCCGCCGGCCTTCTCGCGCCCGGCCGCGTTGCTACCCGCGGGCGAAGGCGGCTAGACTGGGGGTAAGGCGTACCGGGCCGGTGCCGGCGCCGCCAACCATCAGGGCCGGCTTGCATGACCGATCCCTTCGCTTGGTGGTCGATCCATCTCGGTCGCTGGTCCGGGGTCCGCATCCAGGTCCACCCGACCCTGGTGCTGTTCGTCGCCCTGACCCTGCTCGGCTCGATGATCGACGGCCAGTCGTCGTCGCGGGAGACGGCCGCCTGGCTGGGCCTGTACCTGATCGCCCTGGCGATCCACGAGCTGGCGCACGCGGCCCTGGCCCGCCGGCTGGGCGAGGACCCGGACGATGTCCGCCTCGGGCCGATGGGGAACATGTCGCTGCTGTCGCATCGCGACGCCCACCGGACCCGCGAGGCGTTCTGGATCGCCCTGGCCGGCCCGGCGGCGAACCTGCTGATCGCGATCACCTGCCTGGTCGCCCTGCAGTTCGCCGGCGTGCGGATGGTCCTGAACCCGTTCGGCAACCCGGCCGACACCCACCTGGGCAGCGGCGTGCCCTGGGCGGGCGACCAGCCGGCCGCCGCCTTCTCCGCGGCCTGGTTCGTCGGCTGGTTCGGCTGGCTCAACCTGGTGCTGGCCCTGATCAACCTGCTGATCCCGGCCGTCCCGCTCGACTGCGGACGGGCCGTCCGGGCCCTGGTCGCCGAGTCGTCCTCGATCACCCGCGACCGGATCTTCGCCCTCTACCTGGCGAGGGCCTCGGCGATCGTCCTGCTGGTGATCTTCGCCATCCGGCTGTTCCAGGGGCGGAGCGGCGGCTGGACCCTGCTGGGCCTGGCGATCCTGATCGAGCTGGTCGTCCGGTTCGAGGTCCGGGTGATGGAGGAAGGCGGATACCAGGAGGAAGGCGGCCTGTTCGGCTACGACTTCTCGGAGGGGTACACCAGCCTCGAATCGGGCGCCAAGGTCCGCCCCCGTCGCGAGAGCGCCCTCAAGCGCTGGCGACGCCGACGATCCGAGATGCGTCGGCAGCGCCGGATCGCCCAGGAGGCCGCCGAGGAGCAGCGGATGGACGAGATCCTCGACAAGCTGCACCGGGAAGGCCGCGCCTCGCTCACCGACGAGGAACACCGCTTCCTGATGAGGGTCAGCAAGCGGATCAAGAACAAGATCCGCTGAGAAGACGCCCCCCGCGACCCCAGGGCCGTCCCATGCCCCGCAAGCCCCGAGTCCGCCGAGAAGACCTCGCGCCCGGCGAATGCCTCTGCGACCACTGCGTGGGCAAGTGCTGCCGCTACTTCTCGCTGCCGATCGAGACGCCGACGACCTGGGACGACTACGACTCGATCCGGTGGTACCTGGCCCATGGCCAGACGATCGTCTACGTCGAGAAGGGGACCTGGTATCTGGTCGTCCTGACCCGCTGCCAGTACCTCGACGCCCGGAACCACTGCCGGATCTACCACGACCGCCCCAGGATCTGCCGCGACTACACCACCGACGAATGCGAATACGACGAGGACTGGGTCTTCACCAAGGTATTCGAATCCCCCGAGCAGATCTGGGAATACGCCGAGGCGCTCCTGCCGCCCAGGCGGCGGGCCAAGGCCCCGTCGGCCGCCGACGGCATCCTCCTGAGCCTGGGCCCGCCCCCCATTGAACCGAGCCCCAGGGCGGGGGATAATGCGCGGAGCAGCGCCCGTCCGGAGAGGAGTTGATCCGATGTCCCTCCCCGCTCCCGACCCGGTGCCCGGATCGATCGACGACCTCGACCTGACCGACACGCCGCGGCCCGAATTCCAGTTCACCCCCGCTCAGGTCCGCCTGATGGACGGCCTCGGCCGCAAGATGCAGGCGGTCGGGTTGATCGGCATCTTCGCGGGCGTCCTGATGCTGTTCGCCGCGACGACCGAGGTGGCCACCCGCGGCCTCATCAAGTTCGGCGCCCTGAGCATCACGCCCCTGGCCTTCCTGCTGGTGGGCGCCTGGACCCGATCCGCCGGCCGGGAGTTCCACGCGGTGGCCGCCAACCCCAACCGCGAAGTGACCCACCTGATGTCGGCCCTCGAATACCAGGAACGGGTCTTCCGGTTCGCCACCTGGATGCTCGGGATCCTCGCGGTGCTCGTCGCCGTCGGGGCCGTGCTGAGCCTGGCCTCGAGTCGGGGGGCCTGAGTCGGACCGACGGCGGAGGAGGGCGGCCCGTCCGATGGCGAGGAGGAGCAACCATTACGAGGCCGCCTTCGAGGCGTACATCCGGGCCCGGCGGGTCCCCTGCGTGGCCGTCGACGAGGCGAAGCGCGCCGTCTGGGGCGATACGGGGGTGAAAAGCCCCGATTTCTTGCTGTATCCTGGTGCGGGCCCGAACCTCGTGGTCGAGGTCAAGGGGAAGCGCGGCAAGGACCCCGACGGCCGTCGATCGTGGGAGAACTGGGTGACGACCGACGACCTCGACGGCCTGGCCCGGTGGGGGGAGCTGTTCGGCCCCGGCTTCCGCCCGATGCTGGCCTTCGTCTACGCCGAGACCGCAACCCCCTGGCCTCTTCCCCCCGGCGACGGCTCCTTCACCTTCCGCGACCGCAACTATCGGTTCTGGGCGGTTGGCCTCGACGAGTACCTGGCGCACCTCCGGTCGAGGGGCCCCGCCTGGAAGGCCGTCGCCATGGCCCGCGCCGAGTTCCGCCGACGCGTCCGGCCGCTCGCCGAATGGCTCCCCGGCTCCCCCGAACCGACCCCACGCGCCCGGCCCCGCCGGCCGGCCCGACCCTCGGAGAACCCGCGATGATCCGACGATTCGCCCGGACCGGCGCCGCCGCCCTGATCTTGAGCCTCCTGCCCGCGATCGCCCGGGCCCAGGAAGCCGGCGGTGGCGGCAGCCCCGACAGCGGCGATGCCACTTACTCCTACATCGGCTGGGGATTGCTCTCGGCCGGCATCATGTTCCTGCTCTGCAAGTCGGCCCGCCGATCCGCCTGACCGCCAACGGCCCCGCCCTGGACGCCCGCGAGTGACCCGCCCCATGCCCGCCACGACCCAACCCGCCGCGCCCGCCCGCGGGGCGATCGCCGAACTGTACCGCTCCCCGCTGCTCGACCTGATCGGCCGGGCCGCCGAGGTCCACCGTCGGCACCACACCCCGGGCGAGATCCAGGTCTGCGTCCTGCTGTCGATCAAGACCGGCGGATGCCCCGAGGATTGCGGCTACTGCCCCCAGGCGGCCCGCTATCACACCGAGGTCGCCGCCGAACCGTTGATGCAGGTCGACGCGGTCCTGGAGGCCGCCCGCAGGGCCAAGGCCGAGGGCGCCACCCGCTTCTGCCTGGGGGCCGCGTGGCGCGAGGTCAAGGATAACCCCCAGTTCGACCGCGTCCTGGACATGGTCCGCGCCATCAAGGACGAGGGCGGCCTGGAAGTCTGCTGCACCCTGGGGATGCTCGGCGACGACCAGGCCCGTCGCCTCCGCGAGGCCGGCCTCGACGCCTACAACCACAACCTCGACACCTCGCCCGAGTTCTACGGCGACATCATCACCACCCGGACCTACGAGGACCGCCTGCGGACCCTCGGCTTCGTCCGCGACGCCGGCATCTCGGTCTGCTCGGGCGGCATCGTGGGCCTGGGCGAGACCGACGACGACCGGATCGGCATGCTGCACGCACTGGCGAGCCTGCCCGAGCCGCCCGAATCGGTGCCGATCAACGCCCTGGTCGCCGTGCCCGGCACCCCCTGGAGAAGCGCGAAGGTGCCGATCTGGGAGATGCTGCGGATGATCGCCACCGCCCGGATCCTGTTCCCCGAGGCGATGGTCCGCCTGTCGGCCGGCCGCCTGGGGATGTCGAGAAGACCAGGCCCTTTGTTTCCTCGCCGGCGCCAACTCGATCTTCGCCGGCGAGAAGCTGCTCACGACCGGCAACCCCGATTACGACCGCGACCGCGCCCTGTTCGAACGCCTCGGCCTGACCGCCCGGCCCTCCCGGCCATGCGTCGCGGGGGAGTGAGCGCGCAAGGGTCGTCGTGACGGGTTTGGGCCTCGTGACGGGGCTCGGGCCCGATGCCGAGACAACGTGGAGGTCGATCCGCAACGGCGGTTCGGGCCTCGTATGGATCGACGAACTCGGCGGAATCGGCAGCCCGGCCCGCGTCCTCTCGAGCGTGGGCGAAGGTATCCATCCGGGTGGCATGCCCTCGTCCTCGTGGGCATGCGACGGGCCAACCAGCCTGGCCGCTCCTGTCCTGAACCGACGCCCCGGGGCGGTCGAACATGCCCGCGAAGGCGAGGGCATGCCACCCGATTCGGCGTGCGAATCGGCCCTGCTCGACCCGTCCGAGCCCTGTTCCGGCATCCTCCAGAACGCCGCCGTTGAGGCGCTCCGTTCGGCCCGTTTCGACCGCTCCTCCTGGCGAGGCTCCGACCGGGTCGCCATCCTGATCGGCCAGAGCAAGGGGCGGGTCCGTACGCTCACCCGGGCCTTCCGGTCCAACACGGAGGATGATCCCGGCGCGGCCCGCGATTGGCGACGGGGGTGGCCCGATTCGGGCTCCTCGCAGGTGCGCGACCTGCTGAGCACGTGCGGGCCGCTGCTCTCGCCCGTCGCCGCCTGCGCCACGGGCCTGGTCGCCGTGCTCCAGGGGGCCAACCTGATCCGCTGGGGCGAGGCCGACGTGGCGATCGCCGGCGCGGTCGATGCGTCGCTGGAACCGCTCCTGCTGGCCGCCTTCCGCAACATGAAGGTCCTGGCCCGGCACGAGGAACCGGCCCGGGCGGTCCGGCCCTGGGATTGCCGACGCAACGGCTTCGCCGTGGGTGAAGGGGGCGCCGTGTTCGTCCTGGAACGGGCCGACCGGGCCGAGGCCCGCGGGATCCCGCCGGTCGCCGAGGTCGCCGGCGGCTCGCTCGGTTCCGACGCCTATCATATCACCGACCAGAATCCCGACCCGTCCCACCTCGCCGGCCTGATCCGGCAGGCCCTCGACCGGGCCGGCGTCGATCGTTCGGAAATCGATCACGTCAACGTCCACGGCACGGCGACGCGTTCCAACGATCCCCTGGAATGCCGGGCCCTGCGGATGGCCCTGGGACCCCGGGCTGATCGCGTTTCCTGCTCGGCGAACAAGGCCCAGATCGGCCACCTCCTGGGCGCCGCGGGCGCGGCCGAGCTGGCCCTGACCTGCCTGGCGATCCGCGACCAGTTCGTGCCGCCGACCCTCAACCTCGACGACCCCGACCCGGCCTGCGACCTCGACGGGACGCCCCACGTCGGCAAGAGCCGGGAGATCCGGGCGGCCCTGAAGATCTCGCTGGGATTCGGCGGCCACCTGGCCGTCGCCGTGCTCAAACGGCCCGGATGAACCGCCATGGATGACCCGCTGGCCTGGTTGGACGGAGTGGCCGAGGGCCGGGAACGCGACGGGCTAACCCGTCGCCTGGCCGAACGGGGCGAGGCCCCCCCCGGCCGCCTGGTCGAACAACGGCGGACCCTGTGGAACTTCGCCAGCAACGATTACCTCGGCCTGGCCGGCGACCCACGCGTCATCGAGGCCGCCGGCCAGGCCGCCCGCCGCTACGGCTGGGGCTCGGGTGCCTCGCCGCTCGTGACAGGCTGGAGGGGCCCGCACCAACGGCTCGTCGAGGCCCTGGCCGACTTCGAGCGGGTCGAGGCGGTTGCCCTGTTCCCGACCGGCTTCGCCGCCAACCTGGGCACGATCGCCTCGCTCATCGGCAAGGGCGACGCGGCCTATCTCGACCGCCTCGATCACGCCTGCCTGGTCGCCGGCGCCCGAGTCTCGGGTGCGAGCGTCCGGGTCTATCCCCACAACGACGCCGATCGCCTGGGATCGATCCTGGCCCGCGAGCGGGGCCGTTACCGGCGTGCCCTGATCGCCACGGACGGCGTCTTCAGCATGGACGGCGACGTCGCACCGCTCGCACAATTCGCGGAGATCGCCGAACGGCATGACGCCATGTTGCTCGTCGACGAGGCGCACGGCACCGGGGTTTATGGGGCCGGGGGGCGGGGGGCGTCGGAAGAAATGGGGGTGGCCGATCGGATCCCGATCCGGGTCGGCACGCTCTCCAAGGCGTTGGGCTCCCTCGGCGGATTCGTGGCGGGTTCGCGTCGCCTGATCGATCACGTGCAGAACCACGCCCCCAGCTTCCTCTACTCGACGGCCCTGCCGCCGGCCGCGTGCGCCGCCGCGGCCGAGGCCCTGCGGATCGCCCGGGCCGAGCCCTGGCGCCGCGAACGCTGCCGGGCCTGGGGCCGCCTGCTCCGGGAGGGCCTGGCCTCCATCGGCCACCGCGCACCCCCCGGCGACGGGCCGATCGTGCCGATCGTTGTCGGCGACCCGGGCGCCGCGCTGGAACTCTCCCAACGCCTCCTCGACCGGGGCTTCCTGGTCCCGGCCATCCGGCCGCCGACCGTACCGTCGGGAACCTCCCGCCTGCGAATCGTCGCGACGGCCGCCCATGACGAGGCCGACATCCGGGCCCTGATCGGGGCGTTGGCGTAGGAAGGGGCCGGGATCAGGAGGCCAGCAGGAACTCGACGACCCGCGCCACCTCGGCGGGCGGCGCCGGCTTTTCCTCGACGATGGGCACGTACGCCGAGCGGTCGTCCACCACGCGCACGCGGCCGGGGAATCGCCTCGCCAGCGACTCGATCCGGGGGCGGTCCCGGTAGGTGAGGACCGCGTATTCGTCCTCGACATGGATCCGGGCCAGCTTCCAGCGCTCGGCCAGGATCCGCAGGGTGGCCTCCCTGAGCAGGTTCTCGCCCGGCTTCGGCAGGGGGCCGAAGCGGTCGACCAGCTCGCGACGGAACTCGTCCAGCCGTTCCAGGGTGCGGATCCGGCCCAGGCGTCGGTAGAGCTCGACCTTCACCCGGGGGCCGGAGACATAGTCGCGGGGGAGGTAGGCCCGCCAGGCCAGCTCGATCAGGCAGTCGAACGCCGGCTTGTCGGGGCGGCCCGTCAGCGACCGGACGGCCGATTCCAGCAGCGTACAGTAGAGCTCATAGCCGACGCTCTCGATGTGCCCGGATTGCTCGGCGCCCAGGATATTGCCGGCGCCGCGGATTTCCAGGTCGCGGAGGGCGATCTTGAAGCCGGCGCCCAGCTCGGTGAACTCCTCGATCGCCTTGAGCCGTTTCACCGCGTTGGGGGTCACGGCGCGTTCGTTGTCGAGCAGCAGGTAGGCGTAGGCCCGGTGCTTGTACCGGCCGACGCGGCCGCGGAGCTGGTGCAGGTCGGCCAGGCCGTACTTGTCGGCCTCGTTGATGAAGATCGTGTTGACGTTGGGGATGTCCAGGCCGCTCTCGATGATCGTGGTGGCGAGCAGGATGTCGGCCTCGTGCTTCACGAAGGCGATCATCGTCCGCTCCAGCTCCTCGCCCCCCATCTGGCCGTGGCCGATCAGGATCCGGGCCTCGGGGACGATCGCCTGCAGCCGGTCCTTGATGGTATGGATGTCGTAGATCCGGTTGTGGACGAAGTACACCTGGCCGTCGCGATTCAGCTCGCGGTGGACGGCCCGGCGGATCATGTCGTCGTCCCATCGGGCGATCCGGGTCTCGATCGCCTTGCGGTCGGGGGGCGGGGTCTCCAGGTTGGAGATGTCGCGGATCCCGAGCAGGCTCAGGTGCAGGGTCCGGGGGATCGGCGTGGCCGAGAGGGTCAGCACGTCGACGCTCGCCCGCAGCGACTTGAGCCACTCCTTGTCCTCGACGCCGAACCGCTGCTCCTCGTCGATGATGACCAGGCCGAGGTCCTTGAACGTCACATCCTTCTGCACCAGGCGGTGGGTGCCGATCAGGATATCGAGGCGGCCTTCCCGGGCGCGGGTGAGGACCTCGCGGATCTCCGACTTGGGCCGGAACCGATTGACGCATTCGATCGTGAACGGGAACTCGGCCATCCGGCCGTTGAACGTGCGGAAGTGCTGCTCGGCCAGGATCGTGGTCGGCACGAGCACGGCCACCTGCTTGCCGCCGTCGACCGCCTTGAACGCGGCCCGCAGGGCCACCTCGGTCTTGCCGTAGCCGACGTCGCCGCAGATCAGGCGGTCCATCGGCCGGGGCTGCACCATGTCGCGCTTGAGGGCGTCGATCGCGGCGAGCTGGTCGGGGGTTTCCTCGTAGGGGAAGGACGCCTCGAACTCGGCCATCCAGTGCGAGTCTTCCTCGGGGTAGGCGTGGCCGGGCAGGGCCGAGCGCTGGGCCTGGATCTCGAGCAATTCGCCGGCCAGGTCGAGGACCGCCTCGGCCACCTTCTTCTTCTTGCGCTCCCAGCTCGTCGAGCCGATCTTGGACAGGATGGGGGCCCCTCGGCCGCCGCCGACATACTTCTGGACCAGCTCGACGCGGGCGACCGGGACGTACATCCGGGTCCCCTCGGCGAACTCCAGGACGAGCTGCTCCTCGGCGAAATCGGGCCCCTTGTCGACGAGTTGCAGGCCGCGGTAGATCGCAATCCCGTGGTTCAGGTGGACGACATGGTCCCCCTCGCGGAGGTCGAGGAAGCTGTCGATCGCCCGGCTTTCGTAACGCCTGCGGGCCATCGGCCGGCGGACGTCGGCCCTGGCGAACAGCTCGTGGTCGCTGAGCACGACCAGCGGCGGGTCGATCATGCGGAAGCCGGACCGGACGCGGCCGATCGCCAGGGTCAGGCGGTCGTCCCTGGCCAGTTCGCTGTCCTGGAAGACCTCGCGAAGCCGCTCGATTTCCCCCTCGTTGTGGCAGGCGATCAGGACGCCGTCGCCGGCCGACGCGGTATCGAGCTCGGCCTTCACCTTGGAGAGCTCGCCCGAGAACCGCTCGACCGACTCGATCTTGAGGTGGCAGGTGGTTTCCAGGGACGTGGAAGCGAGCGTGGCCAGGGTGATCGTCGGGAACTTCACGAGGCGCGCGAGGGTCGCTTCGACCTGGTACAGGCCCCGGGCGTCTTCGGCCCTCTGGAGGCAGAGCCGGCCCTCGTCGCGGAGGTCGTTCGGTTCCAGCAGGGCGATCCAGGTGCCCGGGGGCAGCCATTCGGCCAGGTGCCCCTCGTCGGCGGGGTCGGCCACGCGGGGGGAGGCGACGAGGTCGACGCGATCCCAGCGGTCGGAGGAGCGCTGGGTCTCGGGGTCGAATGGGCGGATCGATTCGACCTCGTCGCCGAAGAACTCCAGGCGGACCGGCCGGGCCAGGTCGGGGGTGAAGATATCCAGGATCCCGCCGCGGAGGGCGAATTCGCCGGCCACCTCCGCCACCTCGGAGCGGCTCATCCCGCGTTGGGCCAGCCAGTCGCAGAGTTCCTCGATGGGCAGGCGATCGCCGACGGCGACGGACCGGGTGTGCCGGGCGAGCAACCCGGGCCTGGGCACCGGCTGCATCAGGGCCAGCATCGGCGCGATCACCCACCTCGGCGGCGCGTTGCCGGCGAGGCGTCGGGCGACCTGCAACCGCCGGTGGATGACCTCGTCGACGGCGTCGGCCTCGCGGGGCGGCCGTTCCCAGGCGGGGAAGACCTCGGGCCGGGCGCCGCCGAACGTCGCCAGGTCGTCGGCGAAGTCATCGACGTTGCCGGGATGGGCCAGGACGACCAGCAAGGTTGCCGGCGCGTGCAGGCCCAGGGCCGCCGAGGCGAGCGGGGCGGCCGATCCCCAGGCGCCGTCGATCGTGCCGGCGTGGCCGTTCTTCAGGGCCGCCAGCAATTCGGGGAAGCCCGGGGCCCGCTGGATGGCGCGGGTGAGATCCTGCAAGTCCCGCACGGCGTTCGCCCCGACCCGTCCCTTGGCGGATGCCATGCGCCCCGACTCCTGCCGATCCTGGATGCCGTACCCGGTTGCGACGAGACGAATTGTAGGGCGATCGGCCCCCGGCGCCGCTTTTTTCAGTCGGCCCGATCGACCGGCCGGGTGGCCCGCCGCCTTCGCCCGGCGACGGCGGGTTGCGACGGCTTGCCGGGCGGGTTCGACGGGCCGTCGGCCCGGATTCGCCAGCCGTGGGGCAGGGGGGGCGCCACGGCCAGGCGATCGATCACGCCGATCAGGTCATCGAGTTCGCAGAGCGAGTCGAGGCAGGCGGCGGCGCCCGCCGACCGGGCGGCCCGGACGAGCCCGCGGTCGGCGAATTCGAGCAGGACCGCCACGCGACGGCCCAGGGTCCGGCGCTCGAGCAGGTCGGGCCATCGCCGGTCGAGCGCCGGCACGTCCCAGATGACCAGCTCGCCCGGGTTGGACGGCCAGTCGCGATGCTGCTCGACCGAATAGCCGGCCCCGGCGAGCGCCTCGGCCAGGGCGCATCGCCATTCGAACTGGGAGCCGACGATCGAGACGTTGGCATCGGGGCGTTCGCGAGACTCACGGGGCCGGACATGCCCGCCCACGATCTCCGAGGCGGTCGCCTCGGGAAGAAACGTATCGACCAGGCCGAGCCAGGTTTCCAGGTGGTGCGGTCGGGCGTGCGGTCCGTGGCAGAGGATCACCCTGGGGGGCGGATCCTGGGTCCGTTTCAAGGCGGCGAGTCGATCGCGATCGCCGATGCTGAGCGCATCCCGATGCAGGACCAGGACATCGGCCGGGGGGCAGGACTGCGGCCAGGTGGCGGGGAGGAGGCCCGGGCAGGCCTCGGCCCGGGAACCTTCGGGCAGGGCGCCGGCGATCCCGGCCACCCAGGGATCGGCCAGGTCCCCCAGGAACAAGGCCGGCAGGCGGCCGGGCCCGCACTCCGCCGACGATCCCTGCATGGCGGCTTCGCCCCCTTCTTTTCGCGTCCCCACGCCCAGCCCCCGGATTTCCAGTCGTGCCGCGGCCCGCCGGGGCGTCAAAAAGATCGGCCGTCGGCCGAGCCCGGCTGGGCCTGCCGGGGGCCCTGACTTAGAATTCGGCGGTCGAATCCGGGAGACGTGAGCCCCTGGGTGCCCTATGAAGATCGACGACCCCGAGGCTTTTCATTACCGGCCGGAATGCCACGCGGGCGGATGCCGTTCCGAGGCCCGCTACAAGTTGGCCGCCCCGTGGACCAATGGGACCTCGCACGAACTCAAGAATTACGGGATCAGCTGCGACGAGCACCTGCCCCGACTCCTGGCCCGGGCCCGGGCCTCCCGGGCCGGCCTGGTGCTGAGCGAGGGCGAATACGTGGGCGAGATTGCCGTCTACCCGCTGCAGGCCGGCCGGCGCGATGCGGAACTTTCGCCGATCCCGGGTCCCACGATTTCCCCGCGAGATCCTTGACTTCGTGCAGGTTTCGTGTAGGATTCTGCTGTCTTGATGACGTCCGTGAAGATCATTCGCGGCCGAGTCGCCGCCGACTCATCAAGTCCGGAGTGTTGGCTCCGATTATCGCCCTCTTATCATATGACCCCACCCTGTCCGTTCGGACCTGGTGGGGCGTTTTTCTTTTCCGCCCTTGGGTTTCGGTTGCGAAGCACCCGATGGGGCGTTTACCATGGTCGGCGAGTTCCGGGTTAGCTAGCCCTTGAGATGGCCGGTAGGTCCCTGGGATGTCCACCTCGGCACTGTCGGCCCCTCAGGCCCCGATCGATACGACAATCCGCCTGGTGACGCCCGAACGCGTCACGTTCCAGTATCCGCTGGCCGGGCCGTTCCATCGGGCTTGTTCCTACCTCATCGACATGCTGATCGTCGTGCTGATCGGGGCGGCCTCGTTGTTGGCGTCGCTGGCCCTGGGCCTGGGCACGTCGGCCGGGATGGGCCTCTATCTGGTGATCCTGTTCGTCCTGTATTACTTCTACGGCGCCATCTGCGAGGCCCTCTTCAACGGCCAGACGGTCGGCAAGCGGGCGCTGGGACTGCGCGTGGTCTCGGTCGAAGGGGTACCCATCACGGCGACCCAGGCGGTCCTGAGGAACCTGCTCTGGCCGCTGGACGGCATCTGGCCCTTCGCCTACCTGCCGGCGGTCGCCTGCATGATCGCCAGCCGTCGCTATCAGAGGCTGGGCGACCTCGCGGCCGGGACGATGGTGATCGTCGAGGCGAGGCCGGGCGGCAGGCAGGTCGTCCGGCCCGACAACGCCGTCTTCGACAAGGTCCTGCCGATGCTGCCCGCGTCGATCCCGGCGGGCTCGGAGATGAGCCGGGCCCTGGCCGATTATGCCAGGACCCGGGTCCGCTACAGCCCGGCCCGACGCGAGGAGATCGCCGAGAACCTGGCCGGGCCCCTCCGCGGTCGATACGACCTGCCCGCGGACCTGCCGGCCGACGCGATCCTCTGCGCCGCCTATGCCCGCGTTTTCCTGGGGGCCTGATCGATGCGGGTCGTCGAACGGCTGTCGAAGCGGGAACAGACCTGGCGGGACCTGGAGCGGCTGCTCGATTCCCGGCCGGGCGGTCGCTCGCCCGGGGCTTCGGAGCGGGCCCTGAGGCACTCCGAGTTGTACCGGGCCGCCTGCGCCGACCTGATGCTGGCCGAGGCCCACGACCTGCCCCGCGAGACGGTCGCCTACCTCCACGACCTGGTGGCCCGCGCCCACAACCGGCTCTACCCGGCCCGGGCGTTCCGCCCTTCGGCCTGGGCCCGGGAACTGTTCCACGAGGTCCCCCGGAGGCTCCGGGGCGACCCGACGCTTTGGCTGTCGGCCCTCTGCTTCTGGGGGTGCTTCGTGCTGGCCGGCATCCTGGCGATGACCCAGCCCGGCTTCTCCCGGGAGTTCCTGGGCAATGACCAGATCGACCAGATGGAACAGATGTACTCGACTTCGATGGACAAGGTCGAGCGCGACGACGCGACGATGGCGGGTTTCTACGTCTTCCACAACGCCGGGATCGGCCTGAGCTGCTTCGCCTGGGGCCTCACCCTGGGCCTGGGGACGATCTACCAGCTCGCTCAAAACGGCCTGATCCTGGGGACGGTGTTCGGGCACATGGCGGGGACGCCCTACTGGGGGAACTTCTCGACGTTCGTCACGGCCCACGGCCCGTTCGAGCTCACGGCGATCGTGTTCGCCGGCGCCGCCGGGCTGAGGCTGGGCTGGGGCCTGATCGATCACCAGGGGGAATCGCGGCTGGCCTCGCTGCGGAGGGAAGCGAAGCGGGCCTTGCCGACCGTCGGCGCCTCGGTCTTCCTGTTCGTGCTGGCCGCCTTCCTCGAAGGGTTCGTTTCGGCGTCCCGATTGCCCTATTCGGTGAAGGCGGGCATCGCCATCGCCAGCGCGGCGTTGCTGCTGGCCTACCTGTTCCTGGGCGGCCGATCGTTCGGCCGGCGCGGGGCACCGGCCCCGGAGGCTTGAATTTGTCGCCCGACCGGACCCTGGTGCTGATCCGCGAGCGCTCGACGCTGGAGCTGCTCGACCTGGGCCTGCTGGTGATCCGGCGACGGCCGCTGACCCTGGTCCTGTGGCTGGCGGCCGGGGTTTGGCCGTTCGTGCTTTTCAACACCTGGCTCGTCGGCCGGCTCGACCCCGAAGCCGACCTCCCCCCCGCCTACATCCTGGGCCTGCTCGTGGGCCTGGAAGCCCCCTGGGCCACCGCCCCGTTGACCATCGTCCTGGGCGGCCTGATGTTCGGCGAACGGCCCCGGGTCGGGTCGGTCCTCCGGACCCTGATCCGCTCCCTGCCGCCGATGCTGCTCTACCAGGGGCTCGCCCGCGCCGCCCTGCTCGGTTGCTGCTTCCCGATCCTGACCCCGCTGATTTTCGGCAAGCAGCCGTTCTTCAACGAGGTGATCCTGCTGGAACGGGGCCGTTGGGGGGCGATCCTGTCGCGATGCGGCGACCTGTCGCGCGACCGGGGGATCGTCCTGCTGGGCCGAGCGATCCTGGCGGTCGCGGCCAGCCTGCTGTTCATCGCCGCGTTCAGCTACGGGATGGGGAACCTGACCGACCTGCTCCTGAGGCAGGACGAGCCGCTCTGGGTCGAGCCGGACCTGTTCGTGGACCCGACGACCTGGACGATCCAACTGGGCACCTGGCTGGCCGTGGGCTATTGCGGCGTGGTCCGGTTCCTGTCATACATCGACCAGCGGATCCGCCTCGAAGGCTGGGAGTTGGAACTGAGGATGAAGGCCCTGCGCGCGTCGATGGAGGACGACGACCGATGGTGACGATCCTCCTGGCGGCCGCGATGCTCGGCCCGGCCTGGGCCGACGGCGACGAGGCCATCCCCAGGGCGATGGCGAAGGGGGGTTACCCCTGGTACGACGCCCCCAGGGACGCGGCCAAACCGATCACCCCGCCCCCCCCGCCCAGGATGCCGACGGTCCGCACCGGCTGGTCGGCGTTCAATTTCTCCTGGGTCGATATCGGTCAGCTTTTCATCTTCCTCGTGATGGCCGGCGCGCTGATCGCCCTGATCGCCTACCTCGCGAAAACCTGGCAACGCTACCTGGAAGGCCTGGAGCCCAACGTCCGGCCCGGGAAGGCGCCCGCGTCGGCCTCGGGCCGCTCGGCCGCCCTGCCGGCGGGCCTCCGGGTCGAGACCGACGACCCGTGGGCCGAGGCGAAGGCCCGGCGCGACCGGGGCGACCTTTCCGGCGCGATCGTCTGCCTGTTCGTGTACCTGCTGATCACGCTCGACCAGCGGGGCCTGATCCGCCTGACCCCCGGCCGGACCGGCCGCCAGCTCGTCCGATCGATCGGGGCCGATGAGATCCGGGGCCTGGCCGACCCGACCCTCCGCCTGTTCGAGGCGGCCTATTACGGCCGGAGGGCACCCGATCCGGCGGCATTCGCCCAGGCCTGGGGCCGTGCCGAAGACCTCCGCGGTCGCCTGTCCACGGAGGCGCAGCGATGAACGCCGGGCCGCGCGGCCGACAGCGATTACTCCTGATCTTCCCGGCGCTGCTGGCCGGGTGCGCCGCCCGGGGCGTCGAGACCGAATACGGCCGATCGATGAGCAAGAGCGTCAACGGCACCGGGGCCTTCGCCGAACTGCTGCGAAGCCGGGGTCACGAAGTCCGGGCCGCATCCCGGCTCGACGACCGGCTCGAAAACCGGGCCGACGTCATTATCCGATTTGCTCCCTATCCCGGCCCGCCCGAAGAGGCGGAGGCCGAATGGTACCAGGGTTGGCTCCTGCGGGGCCAGGACCGACGCCTGGTCTACATCCTCCGCGACTACGACGCGGAGCACGACTACTGGAAGGCGGCCCAGGAAGCCCTGGGCGACGGCGGTTCCGAGGATCTCCGGGAGAGGATACAGGCCCGGGTCCAGGAAACCCGAGTGACGGGCGAACTTCCCCCGGCTCCCAAGAAGGTCGGCGCCGAGGATTTCTGGTTCTCCATGGATCCCAAGGAAGGATCGGCGGACGCCTGCAAGTCGCTCGAAGGGCCCTGGTCCCGGGGGATCGACGCCCAACAGGCTGGCCTCGTGGCCCGCAAGGCCCCGGCCGCGACGGTCGAAAACGTGCTGCTGTCGGGCGACGGCAAGGTCCTGGCGATGGAATGGAGCGTGATGGCCGACAATCCCCGGCTGATGGCGGTGGCCAATGGCTCGTTCTTGCTGAACGCGGCGATGCTCAACCCGGCCAGGAGGCCCCTGGCCGGGCGGCTCGCCGACTGGATCGGCGACCGGTCGGGGCGGGTCGTCTTCGTCGAGGGTTCGAATTTGACGGGCAAGAACCCCGGCGGATTCCACCTGACCCCGCCCATGTACTGGGTCGTGGCGCACCTGGCGGCCTTCGGAATCCTGGGCGCCCTGGCCCTGGCCACGCGCCTCGGCCCCCCCAGGCCCGAGGAGCCCGCCGGCGCCGAACGGCCGGTTGCCCATGCCGAGGCGCTCGGCGACCTGCTCGCGAAATCGAAGGACGCGGGGCTGGCGCGGGCCCAGCTCGAAGCCTACCGGCGATGGCGACAGCCGGCCGCGATCCATCCCCCACGCCATTGAGGCGATCGAGGACCGGACGACCATGAGCACCAGCCCAGGCGGGAACGAAGCGGAAGGGGAGATCCAGTTCCTCCGCGCCGACGAGATCCTGGTCGAACCGGCCGAAGCGATCGAGTCGCCGCCGGATCCGCCGCCGTCGACGCCGGTCCCGCAGAAGCCCGGGGGGGAGGTCTCCGCGTGGGCCGACCCGGTCCTGGCCGAGATCGGCAAGGTTTTCGTCGGCCAGCGGGAGCTGGTCCGGGGCGTCCTGATCGCGCTCCTGGCCGAGGGCCACGTCCTGATCGAGAGCGTGCCGGGCCTGGGCAAGACGCTGCTGGTGCGCACGCTGGGGCGGGTGCTCGGCTGCGAGTTCAACCGGATCCAGTTCACCCCCGACCTAATGCCGTCGGACGTCACCGGGTCGGCCATCTTCGACGAGAAGCAGCAGGATTTCCGGTTCCGCCCCGGGCCGGTCTTCACCCAGCTCTTGCTGGCCGATGAGATCAACCGGGCGCCGGCGAAGACGCATTCGTCGCTCCTGGAAATCATGCAGGAGGCGAAGGTCACGGTGGACGGGGTGGTTCACGGGCTGGAACGCCCCTTCCTGGTGATGGCGACGCAGAACCCGATCGAGTCGGAGGGCACCTACAACCTGCCCGAAGCCCAGCTCGACCGCTTCCTGTTCAAGCTGGTGGCCGACTACCCCGCGGCCGAGGAGGAGAAGAACATCCTCCGCCTCCACCTCCACGGCCAGTCGCCCGACCGGATGCTGGGCGAGTCGATTTCCCGCGTGACGAACCCGGCGGAGGTCCTCGAAGCCCAGCGGCGGGTGGGCGAGGTCCGGGTCGATGAAACGGTCCTGAACTACATCGCCGCCTTGGTCCGCAAGACCCGCGAATGGCCGGCCTTCGCCCTGGGGGCCTCGCCCCGGGCCGGGGTGGCGATCCTGCGGGGGGCGAGGGCCGCCGCGGCCCTGGAAGGGCGGGATTTCACCGTGCCCGACGACGTCCAGGAAGTCGCCCTGCCGGCGCTGCGGCATCGCGTGATGCTCACGGCCGAGGCCGAGGTCGAGGGCCGGAATGTCGATGAGACGCTGTCCGAACTGATCCGTTCGATCGAGGTGCCCCGGCGATGATCTGGCCGACCCGGACGCTGGCCCTGCTCGCCCTGGTCCCCGCGCTGATGTCGTTCGGCCAGCTCTGGCCCTCGCTGCAATCCTGGCGCGCCCCCCTGCTGGGACTCGATGGCCTGCTGTTCCTCCTCGCGGCCATCGACGCGCTCACGCTGATCGGCTCCGGCACGATCCGGGCCAGCCGCCAGGTCACCTCGATCGCCTCCCTGGGCGAGTCGGAGGATGTCACCCTGACGATCGAGAACGTCGGCGGCCGTCGCCGGGATCTGCTCGTCAAGGACGGCGTGCCGCCGCAGTTCGCCGCCGAGCCGGAGACGTTCCGGGCGATCGTGCCGGGCCGGGCCCTGGTCGCGATGGACTATCGCCTGACCCCCCGCCGTCGAGGGACCTCCCTGTTCCGGCGGGTCCACCTGCTCGTCTCCAGCCGGTTGGGGCTGTGGCGGCGTTCGGTCCGCGTGCCGTGCGAGTCGGCCGTGCGGGTGTACCCCGACCTCAAGCAGATCACGCGCTACTCGATCCTGGCCCGCCGCGACCGGCTGAGCGCCATCGGCGTCCGCCGGTCCAGGCGGCTGGGGACCGACAACGAATTCGAGCGACTCCGGGACTACGCCGAGGGGGACGAGCCCCGGACGATCGACTGGCGGACGACCGCTCGGCGCCGGAAGCTGACGGTCCGGGCGTACCAGGCCAACCAGTCGCAGCGGGTCATCTTCCTGATCGACGCCGGCCGGATGATGGCGGGGGACGTCGGCGACGGGCTCTCGCCGCTCGACCACGCCTTCAACGCGATGCTCCTGCTGGCCCACGTCGCCCTGATCCGCGGCGACCAGGTCGGCCTGCTCGTCTATTCCGACCGGGTCCGGGCGTTCGTCCCCCCGGCCGGCGGCCCCAGGAGGATTACCCGGCTGGTCCACGCGATCCACAATATCTTCCCGGAATACGTCGAGTCCCGGCACGATCGGGCGTTCCTGGAGCTGGAACGGCGCTGCCGGAAGCGGTCGCTCGTCGCGGTGCTGACGAACGTCTTCGACGACGTGAACGCCGAGCAGATCGTCGGCCACCTGGGGAACCTCTCGGGGAAGCACCTGCCGCTGGGCGTCCTGCTTCGCGACCGCGACTTCTTCGAGCTGGCCGATTCGGCGGCCGAATCCGGGCCGGGGCTCTATCGCCCGGCCGCCGCGGCGGCCATCCTCAACTGGCGGGAGAAGGTCCTGGTCGACCTCCGTCGCAAGGGGGTCCTCACGATCGACGCCTTTCCGCACGAATTGACCGCCAACCTGATCAACCGCTACCTGGAAATCAAGGCCCGTCACCTGCTCTGACCCCCGGAGGCCCTCCCCATGATCCGCCTCGGAATCGTCGATTTCGACACGAGCCACGCCGTCGAATTCACCAAGCGATTGAACCACGTCGATATCGCCGAGGAGCAGTGGGTCGAGGGCGCGAAGGTCGTCGCGGGCGTGCCGGGACGTTCGCTGATCGCCCCCGACACGATCCCCAAGAATGCGGAGACCCTGCGGAAGTACGGCGTCGAGATCCTGGATGACCCCAGCGACCTGCTCGGGAAGATCGACGCCGTGCTCATCGAATCGGTGGACGGCGGGGTCCACGTCGAACGTGCCTTGCCGTTCCTGGAACGCGAAATCCCGACCTACGTCGACAAGCCGTTCGCCTGCTCGCTGGCCGACGCCCGGAGACTCATGGATCTCGCGATGAAGCGGCATGTGCCTTTGATGTCATGCTCCAGCCTTCGATACGCGCCCGAGCTGGCGACCGCGAAGGGTACGGAGATCCACGGGGCGATGACCTACGGGCCCGCCACGCTCCACCCGACGCGGAACCCCGGGTTGTTTCATTACGGGATTCACCCGGTCGAGATGCTCTACACGCTCATGGGCCGCGGATGCAAGCAACTGACCTGCCTGGGGGGACCCGACGGCGAGATCGTCACGGGATTCTGGGGGGATGGACGCCTGGGTACCGTCCGCGGGATTCGGAAAGGGAAGGCCGATTACGGCTTCACGCTGTTCGGCGACAAGGCCGTGGTCAACCAGCCGGTTAGCTCCAAGTACATCTACCGGGAAATGCTCAAGGCGGTCGTCCGCATGTTCGAGACACGGGAGGTCCCGATTGACCCCCGGGAGACTCTGGAACTGGTCGCTTTCATCGAAGCCGCCAAGACCAGCCTGGATGGCGGCGGTAAGCCGATCGAGCTCGAAGCCTGAACCGCGGGGAAGTGCCGCTTGTATTCCAGTTTCAACGCCAGGGCGGTGGGGCTCGACCTGCCCCCCGACATTGCGATTGACCTCGCGGCCTCGCACGGATTCGGCGGCGTCGACCTCATGGTCCGCGACCTGGTCGATCGCGGCTACGATCCGCGAGCGCTCCGCGCCCGGATGGACCACGTCGGCCTGCGGGGGGGGGCCTGGCCCCTCTCCATTGCCTGGCGGGACACCGCAGAACCGGCCTTCCGGCGGGACCTGATCGGCCTCGACCGATACGCCGAGGCCGCATCGATCCTGGGATTGATGCGAACCGGGACGTGGGTCGAGCCGGAGGCGCCGTTGATCGGCGACCTGGGGCCCGAACTGAGCCTCGATATCGCGTTCGACCGGCACCTGAGCCGGCTCGGCGCGATCGCCCGGGTGCTGGATCGGCACGGGATCCGGCTCGGCCTCGAGGTGATCGGGGTCGAATCGTTCCGCCCCGGCCATGGGCCGGCCTTCATCGCCCGACTGGGCGAACCCAGGCTGCGGCAACTCCTGGACTGTTTGGCACAGTCAGGGCCGGAGGTCGGCCTCTTGCTCGACCTCTGGCATCTCTACGCCTCGGGCGAGGCGTGGGAGGATGTCCAGGGTCTGGTACGGGGGGTCGGACGGATCGTCTGGGTACACGTCGCCGATTTGCCCGCGGGCGCCCGCCCGGATCGCGGGCAGATGATCGACTCCCTTCGCGGATTGCCGGGAGATCATGGGGCGATCGATTGCCGGTTCATCCTCGAATGCCTGTCACGGGAGGGATTTGACGGCCCTGTCACCGCCGAACCGCTGGCCGTCCACCCCGATTGGGCCGGGCTTCCGCCGGACGAAGTCGTCTCCCGAATTTCTCGAGCGATGGATCGAGTCTGGCCTGCTCCGGCCCCTCAGTGAGCGTAAACCCCCGAGGTCTCGGCATCCGGCACCCGCTTGGGGGCAATTTCTTCGCGGTAGACGCCCACTTCGGCGGGCGCCTCGATCCCCACGCGAATCTGATTGCGATCGATCTTGACCACCGTAACCACGATGTTGTCACCGATGATGATGCGTTCTCCGAGCTTCCTGCTGAGTACCAACATCGCGAACTCCGATTCAGGGGTGGTTTCTCGTGGACATGACAAGCGACCGCGTCGGCCAGGTTGTCAATGGTCTTTAAGGCAATTCCCGCGCCACATCCAGATTTTTCCCTACAACGAACGCAAATGCTTGCGAGCCAAACCACTGGAGCGGAACCGACTGTCGGGCCCGAGAACTGGATCGAAGGGTAAGGTTCTCGATCTATCCCATTCTCCAGGAAATTGCCGAAAAATGAGAAGCAAAGCGATCAGCGGGTTTCCCTGCGTGGTGGCCTGCCATCAATCAAGCGCGATCACCGACAAAGGGGTTTGACCTGCGTTCCTGGCCCACGGTCGTGGGAGGCCCGTGGCCCGGCAAGATCCGGGTCGCGTCGGGCAATGGGAACAGGTGCTCACGGATCCCCCGGATGAGGGTCCGGGCGCTGCCCCCCGGGAAATCGGTCCGTCCCACCGAGCCCGCGAACAGGACGTCACCCGCCAGGACGAACGGCGGCGTGAAGCCGTCGGCGATCAGGACGACCGACCCGGGGCTGTGGCCGGGAATCTCGCGGACCAGGTAATCGATGCCGGCCAGTTCGATCCGCTGGCCGTCGTCCAGGAGAACCTCGGCGGGGGGGCTGGTCAGCGGCAGGCCGAACGCGGCGCTGAGATTGGCATTCGGGTCGGTGAGTAGGTGGGATTCCCGCCGGCCGATCACAATCGGGGCATCGGGTGCGTATGCCTTGAGGGCACGATTCCCCGCGATGTGATCGGCATGGCCATGGGTATTCAGGATGGCGGCGACGCGACGACCGCGGCGTTCCAGGGCCTCGACGATCTTCTCGGGCTCGAACCCTGGATCGACGACCAGGGCATCGTCCCGGCCCTGGCCGCAGACGATGTAGCTGACCTGGCCGAACGGCTGCGACTCGATCGAATCGATCTCGTAATCGGGGCGGACCATCTTGCCTCCCGCGGTTCCCCGAAATTCCAAAAGCAACGGGGAAAATGGTTGGGCCTCAGGATAACAGAACCGGGGAAGCACCGCAGCGAACCCCTTCCAGACGCCGCGATCCTCAGGGTCGGCCGGGAAATCTGGAAAAAGTCGCTAACCTAACTTGATGGTCCTCGAATTGCTGGCAAGATACAGTGGTAACTTTTTCCCGCGGCAAGCCGGCCCCACGTCCCCCTCGGTTCCTGCCGGTACGGGAGGGTTGCCACGAGTCAGTCCTCTCCCGCGGCCCCATGGCGCGGTTGGAAGCGAATTCCTCGGGCTCCTGTTTACAAGGACCGTGGTCATGAGCGCAAGGCGAATCCGCGCTGTTTGGGGCCTGCCGGGCCAACGCCGAAGCGGGCGGATACCCGCCTGGAAAAAACCCTGGGTTGTTGCCCTTTGCGCCGCCGCGTCGGTCCATGCCGCAGGGGATGCTCGGGCCGAGGACGAGCCTCCCATCCAGCCGACGCCGGGGATTAGCCGGGTGGTCGGCGTGACCGGGCTCTCGTCCGATCTGACGGCGGCCGCCAGCCCGATCCTGGCCGCTCGAAAGTTGGTGGCCGAGTGCCAGAAGCGTTATGAGGCCGTCGAGGATTACTCGTGCACGTTCCACAAGCGTGAAATGGTTAAGGGAAAGCTCACCCCGACTTACCAGATCGCGATGAAGGTGCGGACGCAGCCGTTCAGCGTCTATCTCAAGTTCCACAACCCCAAGGCGGGCCGGGAGGCGATCTTCGTCAAGGGGAGGAACAACGGCAAGGTGATCGCCCACGACGTGGGGGTCGCCAAGGTTCTCGCCGGCACGATGCGGCTCGACCCGCACGAGAAGATGGCGATGGAGGATAACCGCCACCCGATCACCGAGGCCGGCATCGGGCACCTGATCGAGACGTTGGTGGATCGCTGGGCGGTCGAGCTGCAGCCGGGCGAGAGCCGGGTCGTCATCGACCCCAATCATCTCTGGAACGGCCGGACCTGCACCCTGATCACCTCGACCCATCCCGAGAAGCGGCCCGAATTCCTGTTCCACGAAGTGAAGGTCTACATCGACCAGGAACTGGGCCTCCCGGTCCGCTTCGAGGCCTACGATTGGCCGCACGACGCCTCCGGCCGGCCCGTCCTGGTCGAGGAGTACTCGTACCACGACGTGAAGCTCAACGTGGGCCTGGGCGACGCGGACTTCCATCACGAGAACAAGGCTTACTCGTTCGGCCGATTCTGAACCGGACGCGACGATTCGCCCGCCCGTGACGATTCGGCGGGTTGATCCTCACGGCCTGGCGGGGTCGCCGCCGATAAGCTGGTTAGCCCGCCGATGGGCCCGCTCTTGCGAGCGGAAACCGGGCGGGCGAGCGGTCCGATCCGGCCTGCATGCCGCCTCCCCACGCGGTGCATCGGCCGCCGCCCGGCATGAGGCCGGGACCGGCGTACGGGGGTGGCAAGCGGGCTTGGCACGGGCGGGGGCCTTCGCTAGAATTCGCCGCGCTTCGGGGGTCGGGAAATCCTTTTGGATCTCCAAGCCGAACGGATTTCCCATCAATCGATGCCGATGGCTCCCGCGACCGGCTTCGGGGGATCGCCCCGTGCCCGCCCGATTCACCGCGACACCGCTCGCGGGCCGATGCCCGGCTCGCCGTCCCCGCACGCCCCCCGGGGGTGCTGGCCGGCGTTGTTCCCATCCAAGGAGGGAAGGAGGCTCGATGAACACGATGCCGATCGCCAATGCCAAGGCGCCGGTTCGCGTCCATATCCGGTGGATGATCCGCCGCGACATGCCCGAGGTCCTGGCCATCGAGCATTCCAGCTTCGACTTCCCCTGGTGCGAGGAGGAGTTCCTGCGGGTGCTCCGCCAGCGCAATTGCATCGGGATGGTCGCCGAGCATGGGGAGCGGGTCGTCGGGTTCATGATTTACGAGCTGCACAAGGCGCGGCTCCAGATCCTGAACTTCGCCGTCAACCCCGACTATCGGCGCCAGGGGGTCGGCCACCAGATGGTGGCCAAGCTGGTCGGGAAGCTGTCCAGCCAGCGGCGGACCCGGATCCAGTTGCTGGTCCGCGAGAGCAACCTCGGGGCCCAGCTCTTCTACCGGGTCCAGGGGTTCCGCGCGACCGAAGTCCTGCGTGGTTTCTACGAAGATACCAACGAGGACGCCTACACCCTGCAATATTACTACGACGACGCCATCGCCAACCGCGAGGTGTCCGCGGTGAACCGAATCGCCCGCCAACTGGGCAACTGATTCGGCCCGGGCCGCGAACTCATCGCCGCGTGCCGCGTCCGAAAGGGCCAGGCACGCGGCGTCTTGCGTTGTCGAGGCATGCGTCTTTGGGATAGGCTGAGTAGATTCACCCTTCCCAACACCTTGATTGACGACCCATCTTGCCATGAGCGAGTCGTCCCGATCCGCAGACGGCACCGATGCGCCCCCCTTGCCGCCCGTCCCCCTCATTACCCTGGGCGTCGGGGCCCTGGTCGCCATTGCGCTCCTGGCACGGGCCAAGGAGGATGGGAACTGGGCCATTGGTGGCAGCCTGGCGGGTGCCGTCCTGCTCGGCTCCAGCCTGCTGGGTCGCCTCGCGATTTGGGCCGCCCGGTCGCGCGAGATCCGCCTCGCGCAGGAAGATGAGCGACTTCAAGCGATGGGGAGGATCGCCGAGCATCTCGGCCGGATCGTCGAGCACTTGCACGATACCCCCCTCGAATTCGAGCCCGAGTCCCCCCCGTCGACGGCTGCAGGCCCCGGTCCGGCCGAATCGCCGCCCCTCCCCGTGGTACCGGTCGTCGATCCTCCCCCCAATGCACGGGTCGCCGAGTTCCGGGTCAAGTTGCGGGACGGCCTCTGGGAAGAGGCCGAGTCGCTCGCCCGGGAGCACGCCCGATCGGGTGCGGATGACGCCGATGCCCTCCTCCTGGAATTCAAGGCCGCCCGCGACGCACGGTCCAACGCGTTGCGAGCCGAACTCCAGGCCGCTCAGGAGGTTCAGGATGCTTATCGGGTGATCGATCTCCGGGACGAACTCCTGACCCACCTCCCCGAGCACGAGCACGCCGGCCTGAACCGCGACCTCGCGTCCTGGTTGCTGCACCTGGTCCAGCGTCGGTGCCTGACCGGCAAGGTGGCCGCCGACGTCGTTGACCTGGCCGAGCGGGTATCCCAGGTCTTCTCGACGACGCGCGAAGGGGCCAGCCTCCGCGCCTCGCTGCCGACCCTCCGCCGTTGCGCGGGGCTCTGCCCGAGATGCAGCCAGCCCTACAACGGCGAGGAAAGCGCCTGCCCCCGTTGCCTCGCCGCCGCCCTGCCGACCCCCGCGTGGCCTGCGGACGAGGAAGGGGAGGAAGACTCCCCCGCGGCCGAATCGCCCGCCCCCGGGAACTCCCCCAACGGTCATCCATCGACCCCACGACCCCCCGGAAATGCTTGAACGAACCCTTGACTCCCGAATTCCACCAGTTTTCCTGGAGTTCCAAGGGTCTCCACCTTGACCACGGGCCAACCGTCGGCTAGGGAAGTACGGTGTGACTGTCGGTTCGGATCGGAACAGCGACCGTGCCCCGCCGCGCGGCGTGCGACTTCAAGAGGGAACGGGCCATGCTTCGCCGACTTGCCCTGGCCTGGGCGATGGTGGGATGTCTTGGGGTAACGGCCTGGTCCCAGGGCTTGTGCGGGACCTGCGGGAAATCCTCGCACGCGGTCGGGTCGGCCTGCGCGTCGGCCGGTCCGGTATCTCCCGCGGGTTCGGCCGGGGCCCTCTGGGGTTCGAGTCGTTTCTCGACCGGGTACCTGCCGGGGCCTTGCGACAACCCGCCGGCGCGGACGCCGCTGGCCCGGCTCGGCCTGGAACGATCGTGGTTGGCGTACATCCCGATCGGCCCCGGCGAGTCGGTGATGACGCTGTCGGTGGACGAAGACCTCCTCTTCGCCCAGACGGATCAGGCCAACCTGTACGCGCTCGACTCGGAGTCGGGCCAGGTGCTCTGGACGGCCAACCTGGGCCGGCCGACCAGGCAGGCGCAACCCGTCTCGGTGAATTCGCGGTCGGTCTTCGCCACGAACGCCAACACGCTCTACATGATCGACCGGCCGACGGGGCGGATCGTCACCGCATTCCAGCTCGAAGACTTCGCGACAAGCCCGACCGCCGCCAACGAGGACTTCGTGGTCGTGGGCACCAACAGCGGCCGAGTGGTCGCATTCCATGTCCGCGATCGTTCCGGAGAGAACCCCCCTGGGCCCCGGATGGGCTTCGCGTTCGCCTGGAAGTCGGCGGCCACGGTCACGTCCCGCCCGATTGTCACCGAGAAGATGCTGGCCTTCGGCAGCCAGGACCGTCGGCTCTTCGTGGCCACCAACGAACCCCACCAGATCCTCTACCGATACGTGACCGGGGGCCCGATCACGGCCCCCATCGCCCCCTACGGCACGAGGACGGTGCTGGTCCCCTCGACGGATAACATCCTGTATGCCGTCGACCTCTTCGACCCCGAAGATCCGCAGCAGATCCAGTGGCAAGTCGCGACCGGCTCGCCGCTGACCCAGGAACCTCTCGTGGCCGGCGAGGACATCTACACCATCAACTCCCGCGGCGCCATCTTCTCGATCGAGCCCAAGACGGGGGCCACCAAGTGGGTCCGCGCCACGCAGGGCGGCCGGCTGCTGGCCCTGGGCACGAACCGGCTCTACCTCCAGACGATCGACGGCGACCTGTTCCTGATCGATCGGGCGACCGGCGACATCCTGGCCTCGCCCGTGGCGACGCGCGAACGGGCCGGGCTTTGCCTCCGACGGTACGACCTGCACGTGACCAACCAGGTGAATGACCGGATCTTCCTGGGCAACCGCCGCGGCGAGTTGATCGGGCTCCGTGAAGTCGGTTCCTTCCAACCACGACCGCTTCGGACGAGCACCGAGGAGTGGGGGGCGATCCCCAAGGGCGTGCGGATGCCGACGATGCCCGGCGGGGACCAGCCGGAAGATGCCGCGATGGAGAACAACCCCTGAGCCGCCCCCCGGGCCGGGACGCCCGGCGGCCGAATCGCTATAATCGATGATTCCACGGGGCCCCGCCGACGTCCGGCGGGGCCTCCGTCTTTCCCCGGGATCTCCCACCCCATCATGACGGATCAAATCGCCCCGCGTCGGGCCCTCCTGAGCGTTTCGGACAAGACCGGCCTGATCGAACTGGCCCGGGAGCTGGCATCGCGGGGGGTCGAGTTGCTGGCCAGCGGAGGGACTTTCCGGGCCCTGCTCGACGCGGGCCTGGAGCCGGTCGAGGTCTCGGCCTACACCGGCCAGCCGGAGATCCTGGATGGTCGGGTCAAGACGCTGCACCCGAGGCTCCACGGCGGGATTCTGGCGCGTCGGGATGTCCCCGAACACATGGCCGCGCTCGCCGCCCAGGGTATCGAGCCGATCGACCTGGTGGTGGTGAATCTCTACCCGTTCGAGGCCACCATCGAGAAGCCGGGGGTGGCCCTCGACGAGGCGATCGAGAACATCGACATCGGCGGCCCCGGCCTGATCCGCGGGGCGGCCAAGAACGGCGAGTTCGTCGCCGTGCTCTGCGACCCGTCGCAGTACGACGAGTTCCTGGCCGAGATCCGCGAACTCGGCGGCACCTCGCTGGCCTTCCGCAGGAAACGGGTCCGGGACGCCTTCGCCCTGACGGCCCGATACGATGCGGCGATCTCGGCCTACCTTTCCCGACCCGAGCCGGGCGAATTCGCTCAGGAGATCGCGCCGCGATTCGTCCTGCGTTCGACGCTCCGATACGGCGAGAATCCGCACCAGAAAGCGGCCTTCTACGTCGAGCCGAAGCCGACCGGCGCCAACCTGTCGACCGCGAAGATCCGCCACGGCAAGGAACTGTCGTACAACAACCTGCTCGACCTCGACAGCGCCATCCGGCTGATCCGCCAGTTCCGCAAGCCGGCGGCCTGCATCCTGAAGCACAACAACCCCTGCGGCGCCGCGGCGGCCGATACCCTCGCGGACGCGTTCGAGCGGGCCTATGAGGGGGATCCCGTGAGCGCCTTCGGGGGAATCGTCGGCCTGAACCGGGTGCTCGACATCGCGACCGCCGAGAAGCTCTGCCAACCCGGACGGTTCGTCGAGTGTATCGTGGCCCCGGGCTTCGAGGACGACGCCCTGGTCCTGCTCACCACGAAGCCCACCTGGAAGAACAGCGTCCGGTTGATCGACCTGGAAGCCCCGATCGGTCCCCAGGGCCCCGGTGCGGGCGGATGGGATCTCCGACGGATCGAGGGGGGCCTGCTCGTGCAGGACTGGGACGGCCTGGAAGAAGGTGCCGCCGGGGCGCGAGCGGTCACGAGGCGGCCCCCGACCGACCGGGAGCGGGAGGACCTGGAATTCGCCTGGGCCGTGGTGGCCGCCGTCAAGTCGAACGCGATCGTCCTGGCGAAGGACGGCCAGCTCGTCGGCGTCGGTGCCGGGCAGATGAGCCGGCTCGACTCGGTGAGGATCGCCGTCGAGAAGGCCGGCGAGAAGGCGAAGGGCGCCGTGCTCGCTTCCGACGCGTTCTTCCCGTTCCGCGACGGCCCCGACGCCGCGGCGGCGGCCGGGGTGACGGCGATCATCCAGCCCGGCGGGTCGAAGCGCGATGCCGAGACGCTCGCCGCCTGCGACGAGCACGGCATGGCGATGGTGCTGACGGGCCGCCGACACTTCCGGCATTGAGGGGGCCGCTCGCCATCAAGGCGATCCGGGCCGCCGATCCCTCGGGTCGTCGGCGGCCGAGCGGTCGTCGAGTTCGAGCATCCGCACGAGCAGGCGTAACTTCATCGTCTCGGCCCGATCCATAAACTCGGGGGTGTAGGCGAGGTTGCTCCGCTCCCCCGGGTCATTCTTGAGGTCGTACAACTCGTCCAGGCCGGCCTCGTCCAGGCGTCGGACCAGCTTCCATTCGGGCGTGCGGATCATCCGCATCCGTGCGATGGCCCCGTGGTGCATGTCGTACTGGCCGTAAATGGTCGTGTCCCAGTACGGGGCTTCTTCGCCGCGGAGCCAGCCCGCGAAACTCCGGCCTTCGAGCCTGAGGTTCTCGGGCGAGCCGAGGCCGACCAGCTCGAGCATCGTCGGGAAGACGTCGAGGTTGGTGACGATCGCGTCCACGCGGGTGCCGGCGCGGATCGTCCCCGGCCATCGGACGAGGAACGGCACGCGCAGCGAATCGTCGAACATGTTGGGGCGTCGACCGGCATGACCCTCGGCGAGCAGTTGGCGTTGCCTTTGTGCAGAGCCCGTGCTGGCCGATCATGTAGCCGTGATCTGGTAGAAACGATGATGGTGTTTTCCGACAGCCCCGGGGCATCGAGCCGATCGATGAGCCGGCCGATGTTGCGATCGATCGAGTGGACACTGGAGTAATACTCGCAGGTCGAAGTTGCTTCACCCGGGACGAGGGCAGGCCGGGATAATCGGGGATCGTCGGGTCGAGTTCGCGGAACAGGGCCGAGTCGGTTTGCGGGACGAGGAGCATAGGGCGTGGGGCGGAAGTGGATCGACATCAGGAACGGGCGGATCGGTTCTTTTCGAGGAATCCCAAAGCGTCGTCGACGAGCAGGTCGGGCAGGGATCCTTCCGGCAGCCCTTTCCTTCCACCTCGAAGGGGTCAGGTTCATCGGCGTGTTCCGCCGCCGAGGGACGAAGAAATGGCCGCCAACCATTCCTCGACGGGTGGAACTCGGAACGGGTCCCCAGGTGCCATTTGCCGAAGAGGGCCGTGGCATACCCCGCGCCCCGGAGCAGTTTGGGCCAGGTGATCGCGCTTGGGAGCGAGGCCCAGGTCGGGTTCGGATTCGGGATCGATCCAGTCGTCGATGCCGAGTTGGGTCGGGAATCTGGATGCGAACATCCCGGCCCGTGACGGCGAGCAAACCGGCGTGCAGGTGAAGGCGTGGGTCAGCAGGGCCCCTTCGCGGGCCAAGCGGTCGATGTGGGGCGTCCGGACCTCCCGGTTACCGTAGGCGCCCGACGGCCATCGGGCCAGGTCGTCCGCGTAAGGAACACCACGTTGGGACGGCCCGGCGGGGGTGCGCGGTTCCTGCCGGCGGGAGTCCCTCGCGGGCAGGATGGTGGCAGGCAGGAGGGTGGCGGCAGGAAGGAGAGGAGCGGCGGGCGGGGGAGGCTTGGGACATCATCGTGGCCCGGTAGGGTCGGACGGACGCGCCGGCGCGCAATGCGCTTTGCGGCCCGAGACGCTCAAGCTAGTCGATATTCGATCCGGTGCCGCGACGCAAGGGCCGCCCTCCCGGGGGAAGGCGGCCCAGGCCGGCAGGCCATCTCAGGTCGCGGCCCGCTTCATGGCGCGGACGAGCCGGTCGGTCCGGCGATCCTCGTCGGCGTTGAGCATCACCAGGATCGCCCACGCGGCGGCCACCGGCCAGCCGATCAGCGTGATCATCAGGATCAGGCTGAACAACGCCTGGAACGGCTTGCCGGCCAGGAGCAGGCCGAGCGGGGGGAGCAGGATGGCGATCAGGTAACGCATGGTCGTGCCTCTCTTTCCGGCGCCCTGGCCCTCCCGTTTGGGCGCCACGGAAGTAGTTCGTCCGCCGTCGGGAAATGTTCAATCCGCCGGGGAACTGGCGGGGCCGAGGCCCATGCCTTTAGTCTAGAGCGGCCGCGATCCCGCTGGCCGGATCGGCGGGTTCGAGGACCGAGGTTGCGCCCCCATGATCGATGTCCACATCCACGTCTCCCCCTCCGGGCTGACCACGCCCGTCCCCGAAGGGGAGGAGGATTTCCGCAGTCCACCGGACGTCATCGCCGAATCGGTCCGCGGCCAGATGCGTGACGCCCGCGTCGATCAGGCCCTGGCGATGGGCCGATGGAATGCGCCGGCCGACGATCCGTTGGGCATCAACGGCGTGCTCCGGGTCGCGGCCCTGGTGAAGAAGCTGCACGCCGTGGGAGCGGCCGACCCGACCCGGACCGACAAGGAACACCTGCGCCGGGCCGACGCCGACCTCAAGGCGGGCAAGGCCGTGGCCCTGAAGGTTTACCTGGGATACCTCCCGTACGGCCCCGACGACCCCGGCTATCGGCCCTATTACGAACTGGCGATGCAGCACGACATCCCGGTGATCTTCCACACGGGCGATACCTTCTCGACGACCGCCCGCCTCAAGTATGCCCGGCCCTTGGCGATCGACGATGTGGCGGTCGATCACCCCCGCATGAAGATCGTGATGGCCCACTTCGGCAACCCCTGGCTGCTGGAGACCGCCGAGATCGTCTACAAGAACCGCAACGTCTGGGCCGACCTCTCGGGCCTGATCGTGGCCGATTCGGAGAGCCTCCGCGACGAGGAGAAGCGGGCCGGCATCGAGGACGTGATCGTCCGCGTCTCGCAGGCCATCCGATTCACCGAGAGGTATGACCGGATCCTCTTCGGCAGCGACTGGCCGCTGGTGCCCATGGCCGCCTACCGGGATATCGTCCGGCGGATGGTCCCGGGCCAGCACCACGACCGCGTCTTCCGGGAGAACGCACGGGACCTTTTCGACCTTTGATCGGGACCGGGGATCAGTAGTTGAAGTTATAGCCGGCCAGATCGCCTCTCAGGTCGGGCCGGGCCTCGCAGAAGGGGCATCCATGCCGGCCCGGCTCGCGCCGATCCGATAGCATTCGAGGTGCTCCAGGGTCGCGACCCGCGACACGTCCAGCAGCCCCGAGTCGCCGACCGGCGTGCACCAGGGTTGCAAATCGGAGGCGAGGGCAGGCCGCCAGCGAGGGCAGGACACCGCCCTCGAATCGGGCGTTGATCACCTGCAAAAAGCGGAGGCGGGGCTCCAGTTCGAAGGCCACGGCCCGCGCATCTCCGCGATTGGACCCGTGGATTTCCAGGCGTTCGAGGATTCGAGTCGTTCCAGGCGGAGCGGCACCCGGGCCGGCGTCGCTCCGATCTCGGTCAGCACGAGATGGTGCAGCTTCGGGACGCCCTGGATCTCCTCGAGGCCGTCCCCTTCCGCGGCATGGCCGTCGATCTCCAACCGATTCAGGGATCGGAGCGTTCGGAGATGACGCAGGCCGGACGGGGTTACCCCGGGGTTACCCGACAGGTTCAAGAAGTTCGAGTCGACGCATGCCGTCGAGCATCTCCAGTCCCCCATCTGGATGCCGCAAGACGACAGTTCAGTCTCCAGCCGGTTCATCGCGGACAGGGGATCGGCCCACCGTCATCGAAACCGGCGACAATGATCGAATCCGAGCGCGAAGGTTGCGTAGGCGCGGCGATTTCCCGGAGCTGGGCGTTGTTGACGGTCCGGTCCTGGAACGTCAGTTCGGCCAGGTCTGCGAGGTCGGCCAGCTTGCGGATGGCCTCGTCATCGATCGCGGGGAACCCGAGGGATCGCCGCAGGAAGCCGTCGTCGAATCGGACCGCGATGACCCGCCGGAAATAGTCCTCGCCGATCCGGCCCGAGCCATGCCGGGCCGGGCGGCTCCGCGTCGAAAAAGCCAATCTCCGGATCACCCAGCTCGTCCTCGAAAAAGGCACGCCCTTGGGAAGACTCGATGGCCCGGATCGCTTTCCGCTGCGATTGGGCTCGGTTCGCTTGCTGGCTCATCCCGAAAGCCAGCAGCGCCACGAGGACCATCAAGGCCCGTAGGCCCGGTCGACGCCATCGGGCCGGTTTCCTCCCCGGATCGGCCGCGACCCGCCCAGGAATCATCGGGCCAACTCCTCGACGGGGGCGTTCGGGGCTTCCAACCGCGGAGATGCGATCGAGCCGAGTTCGGGAACGAGGAAACGGCACGCCCGCGAAGGCGAGGGCCTGCGCGATTCCTCGATCGTTCCATGTCCCGCTCAGGCGTCGGCGGCGGCCTTCAGGGCGGCGAGGGCCGGTTCGTAGTTCGGCTCCTGGGCGATTTCGGGCACGATCTCGACGTAGGTGATC
The DNA here is from genome assembly GCA_046350035.1 of Isosphaeraceae bacterium. Taxonomy (GTDB): domain Bacteria; phylum Planctomycetota; class Planctomycetia; order Isosphaerales; family Isosphaeraceae; genus CALLYK01. The sequence goes on from JAXMBD010000030.1 coordinate 79,525, forward strand.
GTGTTCGACGGATCGACCACGAAGATGGCCCGGGCGAGCAAGGGCAGGGCGAGGCCCTCGATCAGGACGCCGTAGTTCTTGCCGAAGCTGTGGTCGCGGGCGTCGCTGAGGTTCTGCAGGACGGTCACCTTGTTGTCGCCGCAGAACCGGCCCATCGCGAACGGCAAATCCACGCTCACTGTATAGGCGGCGATCTTGTCGCCCATCGCGGCCAGGGATTCGTTGAACTTCTTGGTCTGGATGCTGCAAACCGGCGTGTCCAGCGACGGGACGACGTTGAACAGGCGGGCCTTGCCGGACGTGTCGGCCAGCGAGGAGGTCGACATCATGCCGGTGGCGCAGGTGAAGTCGGGGGCCTTGTCGCCCGGCTTCAGTTTGGGCCCGGCCAGGGCGATGGGGTTGCCCTTGAGTGTCACTTCTCCGGTACGGCTCTCGGCCATGGGGGTTCCTCGGGGAAAAATCGGGGGATCGGGGTCTCTTACCGGTCAGGTTAGTCGGGCCCTGGGGTGGCCGGCAAGGTGCCGGAAGCGGCGGCCCGTATCCTGCTGGAGGAGATATCCAGGACATCGCGAACGCGATCGGCGGGCACAACCTCCGTGATCGCACGAAGCCGGGGAGGCAATCCCGACAACTCCTCGGGGCCGCTCAGGCGGCCGTCGCCGCGATTGCGCGGGAACGCGAGGAATGTGGCCTGGAGTTCGCCGGCCAGTTCATCGAGGGTCCTCGCGCAATCGACCGCGTCCCGGTAATACCGCGGGTCGCCGATGCGGAGGATCGTGTCCATCCCCACGATGAACCGGACCGGCCCCGGGAACGCCCGGGCCTTCTCCAGGAACGTCGGGGCCGAGGTCAGCCAGGCCGGCCCGTGGAAGTGCGACCGCCCGGGATGTTCGAGCAGGCCTCGAATCCGTTCGGCGATCGCCCGGAAGTGCAGGGGGGGTTTGTCCACATTTCGGATCGAAAGCTCGAAATCGACCGGCAGCCCGGTCATCTCATGGGCGACCTCGGCCAATCGGGCATGGCCCCGATGGAACGGGTTGAACGACCCGGGGAAGACCAGCCAGGATTCCCGCCGATCCGTCGTCGGGAAAGCGGCGAGCGGCCGCTCCCCGTGCAGCACCGCGACCTGGTCGGGATGCCCGCGGGTCTCCTGACGACGGATCGGGTACGGTGCCGCTTCTTCCTGCCCATGAAGGACCCAATCCAATAAGGCTCGCGCGGCCTCGGGCCCCTCGGCGTCGGATTCCAGCAAGCCGGATCGGGCCCGTTCCTGGATCGCGATGGCCACGAAGCCATCGAGGCGTACCGCGATCCCGGCCGATCCCGGCCCCGCCCGGGACGGGTTGTAAGCGGCCATCGCCCGATCTTCGAGTTCGGCGAGCGAGGGGGGAGGCCCGTTGATCCACTCCCAGGCCGGATCCATGGGAATTGCCCGACGGCCGATCAGGACAATCCGCCGCGGAGCGTTCGGGGAAATCGCCATCGGCTCACGACTTTCGCGGGGTTGGGGTATGATAAGGGGGCGCGGTCGAGGTCGGCCGTCGGGTTCGGGAGTCGGCAAAAATGGTCGGATCATCGGTCGGGCCGCTGGTGGCGGGGATCGACCTGGGCGGCACCAAGATCCTGGCGGGGATCGTCGACGCCGAGCATCGGATCCTCGGGCGGGCCAAGCGGGTCACGCCCGCCCGCGAAGGGGCCCAGGCGATCCTGGCGGCCATGCTCGACGCCGTGAACGAGGCGATGGAGACGGCCGGCGTCCATCCGGGGGATCTCGCCGGCATCGGGGTTGGGTCGCCCGGCCCGCTCGATGCCGAGGCCGGGGTGATCCTGTTCAGCCCGAACCTCAATGTCAAGCAGTTCGCCCTGGGGCCCGACCTGTCGCAGGCCCTCGGCCGTCCGGTGATGGTCCAGAACGACGTGCGGGTCGGCGGCTACGGCGAGTTCAAGCTGGGCGCCGGCCGGGGCTACAAGGACCTGATCATCGCCTTCGTGGGCACGGGTATCGGCGGCTGTTTCATCAAGGACGGCAAGGTCGTGACCGGCCATACCGGGAACGCCGGCGAGGTCGGCCACCTGATCGTGAAGGCGGGCGGCCCCAAATGCGGCTGCGGCACGCGCGGCTGCATGGAGGCCCTGGCCAGCAAGACGGCGATCGCCCGGCGGGTCAACAAGATGATCCGCAAGGGGATCCCCACCGTGCTCAAATCGCGGATCGACGCCAAGACGAACCGGCTCAAGAGCAAGGACCTGGCCGCGGCGTTGATGGCGGGCGACGTGCTGGCGATCGAGGAGGTCCATCGGGCGGCCCGTTTCCTGGGCCTGGGCCTGGCCAGCCTGATCAACGTGATCGGTCCCGAGTTGGTGATCGTCGGCGGAGGCGTGACCAACGCTTTGGGCAACCCCTATCTGGAACTGGTCCGTGCCGCGGCCCGTCCCCATACCCTGGCCGATCGGGGCGGCAAGATCGCGATCGTCGGCGGTTCCCTGGGCGACAACGCCGGCATCCTGGGTGCCTCGCTGCTCGCCCGGGAGCGGTTCGCCACCTGATTACTTCGGGTCGAGCGGGCGAGCCCTCAACCAGGCCAGGATGTCGGAGGCCTCACGTTCGCCCAGGACCATCGAAAACCCGGGCATCCTTCGCCGACCGTCCCGGATCACGGCCAGGCAACCTGGGATATCGAGCAGGGCCCGGTTCAGGACGAGATTCTGGCCCAGATCGCCGCCCCGTGCTTCCTGGCCGTGGCAGGTCGCGCAGTGCTGGGCGTACAGGGGGCCGCCGCGATCGACCTGGCCCGCTGCGGGCGGGGCCGGGGCCGACGCCCGGAATCGCACCGTCGCCTCCCGGCCGGCCACGGGGATCGGATCGGCCGGCTTTGCGTCGGCCGGGTAGGAGGTGTTGAGGTAGTCGAGCAATCGCCCCGTTTCCTCCTCGGGGAGGGGGGCTCCCCAGCCGACCATCTTGACCACCTCGGCCTTCCACTGGGCGGGAGTCAGGCGTTGCTGGGCGACCATCTCGTCGCCGTGGCAGATCAGGCAGTTTTCGGTGAACGTCCGGCGGCCCAACTCCAACCGTTCAGCGCGTTCCTCGGGATCGTCGGCTCGACGCCGATCGGCCCGGGCCGGGGCCAAGCAGAACAGGCCGATCGCGAACCAGGCGAGGCGATGGCGAGTCGTCATCCTGCTACCTCGACGGGGACCCGGTCGATCGCGTTCCAGAGGTAGCCGCTCTTGTTCCAGGGGGTCGATTCGGGCTGGACCTGGCCGCGGGTGTCGGCGGCCCGGGACCGGATCGCGTAGGGCCCCGGCCCGGGCAGATCGGCGGCGAGGCGCCAGGTGCGCCAGGCGAACGGCCGATCGGGGCCGATCAGCTCGGCCTCGTGCCATCGGCCCCCGTCGATCCAGGCCACCTCGACCTTCGCGATCCGACCCTCGTCGCCGGTCCAGGCGACCCCCCGGATCTCGACCGGGCCCGCCTTGGCGGTCGAATCCCGGCGGGGCGATGTGATCAGCGACTTGACGTTCATGGACGTCACATAGTCGAGGTCTTCCGGCTTCACGTCGACCCCGGGCGGCACGGGGACCTTGGGGATTCGATAGGCGGTCTGCATGTAGAAGCCGTCGGCCATCCTGGGCTCGGCCGAGATCCTGCGGACCCACTTCATCCAGTGATTGGCGAACCAACCGGGCACGACCAGGCGGACGGGCCCGCCGTTGGGCTTCGGGATCGGCTCGCCGTTGACGTGCGTGGCCAGGATCACCTCGTCGCGGAAGGCCCGTTCGCGGGGGATACTCCGCAGGAACACCGGCGTCTTGACGTGCGGCGGCAGGTCGGCGCCCAGCAGGTGGATATGGGCCGCTTCGGGTCCGATCCCGGCCGCCTCCAGCAGGTCACGCAGCCGGACACCGGACCACTCCGCGTTGGCCACGGCCCCGCGTTCCCAACCGATCCCCGGCATCGACGGCCGGAAGAACGACCGGCCGTTGCCCGCGCACTGGATGACCGCCGTGGTCGTGACCCGTTCGAACCGGGAGAGGTCTTCGAGTGTCCAGGACTTAGGCGATCGGACGTCGCCGCCCAGTTCGATCCGCCAGGGGAGCAATTCGACGGCCGGCTCGCCCAGGTGCGACCGGACGAACAGCCGGTCGGCCGGGGTCAAGTAGGAGTCCAGCCGATGGACGGGCACCTCGAGATCGAGCGGCCGGCTCGATCGGAGGATCATTCCCCCCGGATCGTCGTCAACCGACCGCCAGGCGAGGGCCGACCTGGCCAGGGCCATCGAAGTCGCGGCGCCGGCGAGGAAGGACCGGCGATCGGGGACCGGCCTGGGGGTTTCTGGCAGAGCCATCGTCGGTTCCCGGGCAGAATCGGGGCCTCAACCCATCCCCAGTATCCCCGGCCCGATGCCTCCCCGCAACGCCAGGTCCGGTTGTAGGGGACGAACGCCTTTCCCAATCGATTTCCTCCCGGGTATTCGTTGGACGACCCCACGCCCGGCATTTAGAATTCTGACGCGGAAAGCCCGATCCTCTCCATCTCCCCCAAGGAGCCGCCGGGAGTCCCCGAGGATTCCTCCACGGAGCGGGAACTGCAGTCGCGTCGGCGTTTGAGCAAACCGTCCCGGTTCACTCGAGCGGATCACGTGACCATGAACAAGGCCCCCCGAAATCGGCCCCTCGGCAAGATCGCCCGCCTCCAGCGCCACATCGAGGTCTGCCAGGACCTCGACAAGCCGCGGCGGGTTCGCACCAGGTCGGCACGCTATGCCGCCGCGCTCGCCGAGCAGCTCGGCCTGATCAGCCGGCCCCGGTGCTGCACCTGGTGCCGGCGGCATCAACGCCTGGAGCGGCACCACTGGGACTACCTGGAGCCGCTCAACGTCACTTTCCTGTGCGGCGATTGCCACGATTTCGCCGACACCCGGAACTGGTAGGGAGGTCAGCCCCTGGCCCGTCGTCCGGCGATCCCGCGAACGCCGCCCGCCCTCCTAGAGGCGGGAAGGTGTTGTCGGCAATTCCCCCGAGGACTTGTCGGGGGCTTGAACGCGTTCGGCCGGCAAGGAAACGTGAAAGGTTGTACCCTGTCCCGGGTGGGACCGCCATTGCAGGGTGCCGCCGCATTGCGCGATGAA
>JAXMBD010000031.1:0-81844 GCA_046350035.1 Isosphaeraceae bacterium
GGCGGGGCTTACGAGCACCTCGGCGTCGACGAGAGCCTGCATCGGACCCGTTCGGTCCAGGCGATCGCCGCCAGCCGTTCGACCCAGGAGGCCAGCGACGGCGCGGCCGGCGACGACAATTCCCCCTTCACCCGCTCGCTGCTGCGGGCCCTGGAGGAGATGCCGCAGACCCTGCCCCGCGATCGATTCTTTTTCACCACGAACCAGCTGTTCCACGCCCTGGGCGCCTACGTCGCCGCGGCAACCAACGTCAAGCAGACGCCGCAGTGCCGGTGGCTCGACGGCGTTAACGCGGGGGAGTTCTCGTTCTTCCCCGACCCGGACGCGAGCTTCGACGCGATCTCCGACGAGTCGCGGCGGCTGCTGCTGACGATGGTCCCCAGCACGTTCGGCAATTGGTGGCCGGAGGAGATGCCCTGGTTCATGCCGGGGCTGAGGCTGGAGATCCTGGAGAATCGCGCCGAATCCAGGTCCACGCTGCTCGAGGAGGTCGACAAGTCGAAGCTTCGCGAGGCCGCGATGCTCACGATCCAGCGGCTCCGCTCCGGGCCGGCGATCGACGCGGTACGGAAGCGTCGGCTGGGCCACCTCAAGATCCTCCTCGACGCGGAAGAGACCGCCGGCCGACGGGCCGCTTATCTCCGCGTCCTCGACGATTTGAAGGAGGCAACCGAAGCCGGCCCCGTCCCGGAAGCCGTGGACGTGCACTACCTGGCGATCCTCCAGCATCTCGTCGGCGACCATGCGGCGGCCAAGCCGAGCTACGAACGGGCCCTGAAGCTCTACGAGCATGAATCGGAGCGGTTCGTCCGGATGAAGGCGTTGAAGGCCCTCTGCCACTCGGACTACGGGATGCTCCTGGGCGAGCTGAATCGCAACGACGAAGCCTTCGAGCAATTCCGCACCGCGCGCGGCCTGTTCGGGCTGGGTACTCCCCCGTCGTTCCGCGTCTTCTGCCTGACAAAGGAGGCCGACTCCCGCCGCGCCCGAGGCTTCACCGGCGCCTCCGACCGGACCATGGAGCTGGCCATCGAGCTGGTCCGCAAAATCGACCCGGATGAGGTCCACCCGCTCACGGCGGCCGCCCACAAGCATTATGCCTGGGCGAAGATGCAGCAGTGGGAATTCATCGACGCCGGGGGTGAGTTCAAGACCACCCTTGCGATCCTGGACAAGCCATCGAACCGGGAGCGGCCCGAGTGCCAGATCGACCAACTCCACGCCAAGCACGGCCTCGCCATGATCCACCGGTTCCGGGGGGACGACCGCCGCGCGATCGAAGCCTATTCAACCCTCACCCGCGAGATCGCCGACGCGATCCGCAGCCTGGAACGACGGACCGAGGCCGACCTCAACCTCGCCGAGGTCCGTGCCCTGCTTTACGACCGGCTGGTTAATAGCCTGGAGCGCCAGGCCGATTGCTACCTCTTCGGTCGTCGGCCCGACCTGGAAGCCGCCGCCTACTACTATCGACGCGGCATCCAGCTGGTAGGCCAAGTGCCCGAGAATCGCCGCGCCGCGATCGAGTGCGATCTGCTCTACCGCCAATCGATCGCCCTCCTCCGTCAATGCCTCGACGCGGAGGACCCCGGGGCACGCGACGTCGGGCCCGGCCACGCGGCGGCCGCCCGCGACTTCCTCAAGGAGCAGGCCCTCAAGCTCATCGCCCGCGCGGCGGATTTGACCCCGGCCACGGAACCCCTGCCGATCAGCACCCGGATCGACCGGGAGCTGGCCGCGTTCCTCGCACGGGTCGCCTCGGGCAATCGCCGCGACGACGAAGGCCGCGACGAACCGGAAGCCGCCCTGGCCAAGCTCCTCGACGATCTCCGCGGCCAGAAGCAGAGATTCGACCGGGACGAGCTTGAGCGGCTGATGTACGCCCATCGACTCTTGATCGAGCGGCAGGCAGGCAGGCTCGACCGGTTTGTGCGGCTGGAGCTCGCCGAGCAGCTCCATGAGTATTGCCGATCGACGTTGCGCCTCGCCGAGGCCGATCCCGGGATCCTCGCCTACCTCCGCCCCTACTTCGACGCCATTTTCCGCGTCAAGGTGCATTACCAACCCTCGGGCGTCGGCTCGAAGGAGCTGATCGAGCTCGTTTGGGAGGCGACAACGGGGGAACTGGATCCTCCGCCGGTCGCCAACCAGCCGGTTTTGGCGATGTACGTGCTGGAAGACCGGTGCCACCTGGTGCTGGACGTTCCGCATGGCCGATCCGACCGCTTCGAGGTGGATCCGGGGGAACTTCCCTCCCTAGCCCTGATCATGCAGTCCATCGAGTCTGGCAGGACATTCCCATGCCCGGACGGCCTGAGGCGAGGGCTGCGAGCCATACGGCTGGCCGACGGACAGAACCTCCTGGTCCACTTCCGCGACCCCGTCCTCGGGCTCGGGACTTCCGCCCCCGGCTCTTCGAATGGGCGAGACGGCTCGGCATTAGCCCGGACTTCGGATGGATCTCCGACCATACCAACCTACGTCTTCCCTTTCGATCTTCGGGCGTCGATGGGCGAGGCGTCCTGCGGGATCATCCCGATCGGGACGAGGGGTACCATCCCGCGAAAAAGCGACCTTGAGGAGAAGACTGCCGGCGACGCGTCAAAACTCTCCAGCAGCCGTTGAAGCTCGGCCGAATCGATCGATCCCTTCCGGAACCGCCAGGCCGCCCTGGGGCACTGACCCCGCAGAAATTGCGATAACCTCAATGATCGAACGCGCCCGGGGGACCTTACCGGACGCCGTCCGCCCAGGAGGCGATGGCGGCGGCGATCCGGTCGAGCGGTAAAACCTGCTTGGCGGCGCCCCGGCGGATCGCTGCACCCGGCATGCCGAAGACAACCGAGGATGCCTCGTCCTGGGCGATCGTCCAGGCCCCTTCCTCGAACAGCTCGGCCATCCCCTGGGCGCCGTCGTCCCCCATGCCGGTGAGCAGGACGGCCAGCGCCCGGGGGCCCGCCGCCTGTGCGGCCGACCGAAAGAGGACATCGACGCTGGGCTTGTGCCGGTTGACCGGCGGCCCATCGGCCAGGTCGAGGCGGAAGCCCGGGCCGACCCTGCGGACCAGACCGTGGATATCGCCGGGCGCGATCAGGACGGTCCCCGGCCGGATCGGCTCTCCATGGCCCGCCTCGTAAACGGCCGGGAGGATTTTGGGATCCTGGGCCAGGCGGTGGGCGAACGCGGCGGTAAAGCCGCCCGGCATGTGCTGAACGATCGCGATGCCCGGCAGGTCGCCCCGCAGGCCGGCCAGGAGCCGGGCGATCGCCTGCACCCCGCCGGTGCTGGCGCCGACGACGATCAGCCGGTCGTGGGCCTGGCCCCGGCCCTGGTACCGGGTGCGGGGCAAGACCGCGTCCGTGTTCCGCTTCGGCTCGGCGGCGGCGAAGGGGGCGGGGCCGGTCGGCGGGGCTGGGGTCGTGGCCGGCCTGGAAGCGATGGCCAGCCGGAGGCTTTCGCGGAGCCGATCCCCCCAGGCTTCGAGGACGGCGGGGTCGTCCCAGCGGGGCTTGGGGATTACCTCCAGGGCCCCGTATTCGAGGCCGGTCAGGCCGCGTTCCGGGTGGTCGGTGCAGAGCAAGACCGGCAGCGGGTGCTGGCGCATGAGCTTCCGGAGGAACGTCAGGCCGTCCATCCGGGGCATGTCGACGTCCAGCAGGATGGCCGCCGGCACGGTCCTCCGCATTACCTCGACCGCCTCGTACGGGTCGCCGGCCGTGACGACGCGGAAGGCCGGATCCCTCTCGACCATCGCCCGGAGCGATTGGCGGGCGACGGCGCTATCGTCGACGATCAGGATCGGGTTGGGGTCCTCGACCAGGTGGCGGGCAGTCCGGCTGGGGCTCATGTTCGGGCCTCCTTGCGGAAGATGGCCGGGGCGATCTTGCGGAGCAGGCCGGGGCGTTCGGGCAGGATCTCGCAGGTGCCCACCACCAACCAGCCTCCGTCTCGGAGCATGCCGGCCATCCGATCGAGCATGGCTAGCCGCTCCCCTTCGTCGAAATAGATGGCCACGTTCCGCCAGAGGATGGCGTCGAAGTCGCCCGGGATCGGCCAGTCGGCCCGCCGGAGGTCGAGGTGCTGGAACGTGACCAGGGACCGGATCTCCGGGACGACGCGATAAAATCCGTCGTTGGGGCCCCGGCCCCGGAGGAAGGACCGCCGGAGCCGATCGGGGCCGAGGTCCGCCAGTTCCCGCGCCTCGTAGACGGCCCGGGCCCCGGCCCGGACCATCCCCAGGGAAACGTCCGAAGCCCAGATCTCCAGCCGTCCCGGCGGGGGGACCGAAGTCGGTTCGATCTCGCCGAGGAGGATCGCCAGGCTGTAGGGTTCCTGCCCGGCGGAACAGCCGGCCGACCAGGCCCGGACGGGGCCGGGCCGGGATCGGAGCAGCCCCGCCAGGTGCTCGCACAGCGCCCTCAAGGGGACCGGCTCGCGGAAGAATGCCGAATGGTTAATGGTGGTGAGATCGACGAGCATTTGCATGCCCGCTCCCGCGGGACTGCGCGCCAGTTCGTGTTCGTAAAACCAGGTGAAACCGGGCATACCCCGGTCCTGGAGCCGGATCTGGAGGCGCGAACGGATCAGGCTGAGCCGCTGCGGCGACAGCGCGGCCGAACCCCGGCGGAGCACGGCGGCGACCGGCCGAAAGTCGTCGTCCGACCAGGGTTCCGGGCCGACCCCTGGATGGTGGAGGCCGTCCAACTCAGCCGCTCCCGGGCCTCGGCCCCTCGGTCAAGGCGGCGATCACTCGGTCCAGGTCGAGCACGAGCAGGAACCGATCCTGGTGCCGGATCAGGCCGCGGACGAACGGCGAGCCGCCGCCCAGGCCCAGGGTCGGCGGCGGCTGGGCCTCGTCCGGCGCGAAGTCGAGCACGTCGGAGACCCGGTCGACCAGGAGGCCGGCCACGCGGGACGGCTGTTCGGGGTCGGGCTCGACCATGAGCACGCTGGGCGCCCTGGCCGGGCCCTCATCATCGCCGAGTCGGAACGGGACACGCAAGTTCCAGACGGGGACGACGTGGCCTCGCAGGTTGTACAGGCCGACCAGGGCGGGGGCCCCGCCGGGCATCCGCGTCAACGCCGTCACGTCGATGACCTCGCGGACCCGGGCCACCTCGAGTGCATAGCTCTCCGTGCCGAGCTGGAAGACCACGTACGACTCGGTGTTTTCCCGGTCCTCGTCGGCCCCGGCCTCGGTCGTTCCGGTGCTGGATTCCGCCATGCCGCCACCTCCGGGATGCGATCAAAATCGCTCGAACTGGGTGTCATCGTCGAGGTCGACCACGATGCCGGACGGCGCCGGACGCCGGTCGGGCCTCTCCGGCGAGGCGGGCCGGCCTCCCGGCCGCTCCGGGGGACGCCCGGCGTCCCGCGCATGGATCGCCGCCCGATCCCCGGGGCGGCCGAAATAACCGACCAGGCGTTCCAGCATCAACGAATGCGAGGCGAGGCCCGCGGCGGTCGATGCGAGTTGGACGCTGCTGGCCACGTTCTGCTGCACCACCTCGTCGAGCTGGCCGACGCCCGTGCTGATCTCCTGGATGGCGGCGGTCTGCTCCTGCGAGGCCGACGCGATCTCGCCGACCAGCTGCGACGTCTGGGTGATCGCCGGGACGATCTCGCCGAGCAGCCTACCGGCGTTCTCGGCCACCGCCACGCTCCGCCCGGCCAGCTCGCCGATCTGCTGGGCGGCCTGCTGGCTGCGCTCGGCGAGCTTGCGGACCTCGCCGGCGACCACGGCGAACCCCTTGCCCTGAGTCCCGGCCCGGGCCGCCTCGATCGCCGCGTTCAGCGCCAGCAGGTTCGTCTGGTACGCGATGTCCTCCACCGCCCGGACCTTTCGACCGATCTCCCGCATGGCGGCGACGGTCTCCTCGACCGCCTTGCCCCCCTGCTGGGCCTGGAGGTTCACCTGCTGGGCGGCCTGCGAAGTCGCCTGGGCGTGACCGGCATTGACCTTCACCGAGCTGTTGACATTGCGCAAGCTGCCGGCGATCTCCTGCAGGGTGCCGGCCTGCTCGGTGGCCCCCTGCGAAAGCTCCTGGGCGCTGGAGCTGAGCTGTCCGCTGGCGGTGGTGACCGACAGGGTCGCGTTGCGGACTTCGCGGACGACCCGAGCCAGGCGGCTGCCGAGCAGCAGGCCCACGGCGAGGGTTGTCAGGTTGCCGATGGCGTAAACGATCAAGGTTCGTTGGCGGATCGATGTGATCGCCTCGTACGCGTTCGCCTGCTGGGCGATCGCCAGTACGAAATACTGACCGGGCGGGGCGCCCGGGACGGGGGTTAGCCGGGCCTCGCCCAGGCCCAGGATTTCGGGTCCACCCAGGCCATTATCGACCTCAAGATAGCTGGGTTCGCGCCCCAACATCACGCCGCCATCGCGCTGGGACCTCACGATCTCGGCGTACGGGCTGGGCAGGGGTTCTTCGGCCCGCAGCAAGGGGCTGTCCTCGTGGCGGCCTCGCGTGGTGACGATCGTCAGGTCCGGGTCGATCAGCAGCAGGCGCAGGGACGTGATCCGCGAATCGCGGATCATCCCATCGAACATGTCATTGATATCGCGCAACCTGCCCTTGTCGAGGGCGGGCGGCTCGGCCGCGGCGCCGGTCGCGATGATCGACTGGTTCAAGGCCCGTGCCGCGGCGATGGCCAGTCGGAATACGATCCGAGCGGCACGGTCACGCAATTGGCCCGAGGCGTCGTACACCACCAGGGACAGGAGGCTGGTCGGGATCAGGACCAGCAGCAGGATGACCAGGATCAGGCGGGCCCGGAACGAGAAAACCATGGATTAACCTCGGCCCGGATCGGGCAACTTCGCCGCGACGCGCGTTTCGCCGCGCGGGTTACAGGTGGTCAGAACCGTTCAAATCCGGCGTCGTCGTCGAGGTTCACGACGATCCCGCCCGGTGCCGGATGATCGACGGCCGTGGCCGGTTGGGAGCCGGTCGATGACCGTGACGGCAAGGCCCTGCGAGCAGGGTTCGTCGTCGTTGCGGGCCGCGGGGCCGGCATCGGCCTCGCGGCGCGTCGCCGCGTGCCCACCACGACGCCGTCCAGCCGGAAGAAGCCGACCAGCTGCTCCAGGGAGGTCGCCTGGGCCGCCAGGGATGCGGCGGTCGATGCGAGCTGCACGCTGCTGGCCACGTTCTGCTGCACCACCTCGTCGAGCTGCCGGACGCCCGTGTTGATCTCATGGATCGCCGTCGTCTGCTCCTGCGAGGCCGACGCGATCTCGCGGACCAGGTCGGACGTCCGGCGGATCGACGGTACGATCTCGCCCAGCAGTTTGCCGGCGTTCTCGGCCACCGCCACGCTCCGCCCGGCCAGCTCGCCGATCTGGTGCGCGGCCTGCTGGCTGCGCTCGGCGAGCTTGCGGACCTCGCCGGCGACCACGGCGAACCCCTTGCCCTGAGTCCCGGCCCGGGCCGCCTCGATCGCCGCGTTCAGCGCCAGCAGGTTCGTCTGGTACGCGATGTCCTCCACCACCTGGATCCGCTGGGCGATCTGCCGCATCGCGGCGACGGTCTCCTCGACCGCCTTGCCGCCGTCCTCGGCCCGGGTGCTGACGTCTCGGGCCGCCTGGGCGGTCGTCTGCGCGTTGGCGGCGTTGTTCTTCACCGAGGCGTCCACGGTCTCCAGGCTCGAGGAGATCTCCTGCAGGGTGCTGGCCTGCTCGGTGCCCCTGCGAAAGTTCCTGGGCGCAGCGCTGAGCTGGTTGCTGGCGGTCGAGACCGACCCGGTCGCCTGGCCGATCTCGCGGATGATATCGCCCAGCCGCTCGATCACGGTATTCACCTGTCCGGCCAGTTGGCCGAACTCGTCGCGGCCCCGGAGGTCGGACCGGGCGTCCAGATGGCCCTGCTCCAACTCGCGGGTCACGGCCATCACGCCGTTGAGCGGGCGGACCGCCCGACCCGACAGCCAGTAACCCGCCAGTATGGTGGCCGTCGCCCCCAGCAGCAGGACGGCGAGGTTTTCGTAGCGGATCGTGGCGATGGCCCGGAAGGCCGATGTTTGGGGCGAATACCACCACCACGGCGTGGCGGGTCGGCTCGGCCCCGGCGGCATCCCGCAAGGCGATGAGGCCGTAGCCGAGGACCTCGGGGCCCGTTACGCCGGAATCGATCAGCTCGTAAGGGGCCTCCCCCTCGCGCTTGATCGTGTCGCGGCCATCGACCAACGCGCCCCGGATCCGTTCGGCGTAAGCCGCCGGCAATTTCTGGCCGGCCGCCAGGATCTCGCGGGGCATTCCCTTGGATCGGACGGCCGCCACGGTCAGGTCGGGGCCGATCAGGGCGATCGTTAGCGAGGAGAACGTCGCCTCCCGGAGCGTCCGGTCGAACTGCTCGTTGAGCCTCGGCAATGCAGGCGGCCCGAGCACTGGGGCCTCCGCATTGGGGTCGAGCGGCGAATTGCCGAGCGTGGTCGCGGTGAAGGCCGCCAACCTGTGGACGATCCGGGCGGAGGCGTCCTGGATCTGGCCGGTCGCCTCGTAGGTGACGGCGGTCATCAACAGGGTGGGGAGCAGGCCGAACAGCAGGAACGCCAGCATCAGCTTGGCGCGGAAATTCCAGGTCATCGGGGTGGCCTCGCGGCGGGTTGGCTCGTCGTGTTGGTTTCGGCCGGGGCAATCGCCGCCGCGACCTCGCGGCTTCGGGCCGGCGGTCGGCCGTCCGCCACCAGGCCGGACAGGTCGAGGATCAGGCTGACGGATCCGTCCCCCAAAACAGTCGCCCCCGAGTACAGGAGGCATCCCAGGGCCGGGTCGAGCGGCTGGATGACCGTCTGGACCCGCCCCACCAGGTGATCGACCGCCACGGCCACCCGCTGCTCGGCATACCGCGTCAGGAGCAGTTGGTGGCGGCCCTTGGCGTCGCGGTCGGGCCGGCCGACCGCCGATCGCAGGGGGATGATGGGCACCAGTTCGCCCCGGACGATCGCGGCCGGTTGGCCGAAGGTCGAGAACAGTTCGTCGTCCGGAAGGGCCACGCACTCGTCCACCTGGCCGATCGGCACGACGTACCGGTCGCCGTCGGCCTCGACCAGCAGGCCGTCGATCATGGCCAGCGTCAGGGGCAGCTGGAGCAGGAAGGTGGTCCCCTGCCCTTCCCGGCTCCTCAGGCCGACCGAGCCCCGCAGCGATCGGATCGTGTCGCGGACGACGTCCAGGCCGACGCCACGGCCCGATAACTCGCCGACCTGGTCGCGGGTGGAGAAGCCGGCCTCGAAGATCAGGTTGCCGACCCGGGGGTCGTCGAGGGGCGTCTCCGTCGGCAGCAAGCCCAGGCGGATCCCCTTGGCGAGGACCTTGGCCCGATCCAGGCCGCGGCCGTCGTCCTGGATCCGGATGGCCACCCGGTCCCCCTCGTGCCCGGCGGAAATCGTGATCCGGCCGACCGGGCCCTTGCCGGCGGCCTGCCGTTCCTCGGGGGCCTCCAGGCCGTGGTCGATCGCGTTGCGGATCAGGTGGATCATCGGGTCGGCCAACCGCTCGATGATCGTCCGGTCGAGCTGGGTGTCGGTCCCTTCCATCTTGAGCTCGATCCGCTTCCCCGACCGCTCGGCCAGGTCGCGGACGACCCTCGGGAACCGTGCGAACAACTCCTCGACGGGGACCATCCGCAGCTCCAGCGTCGCGTCGCGGAGCAGGCGTCCCAGGCGTTCGAGGGCCTCCAACGCCCCGGCCCAGGGCTCGGCCCCGGGGCACTCGGCCAGGCCTTGCAGGCTGTCGGTCAGGACGGCCAGTTCGCCCGCAATCCCAACGAGCTGGTCCAGCCGCTCGGCATCGACGCGGACCCTCGACGGGGCCGCTGGCTTCACCCCCGGGGCGGCCGGGGCGATCGGGGCCGCGATCGCAGCGGGCGGTTCGCGGCCGGCATCCGAAGGCGACTCGCCAACGGTCGGCCCGAGGACCTCGATTGCCACCTGGCTCTGATCTTCCAGGAACAGGAAAACCCCGTCGATTTGCGACCTCGGCGCGTCGGTCGTCAGTTCGATCGTCCAGGCCAGGTAGCAATCCCGGGGCTCGATCTCTTCGATCGGCGGAACCCGATTGTCGATGGCGACCACGGTCGCAGGGCCCAGGTCCCGGAGTTCGTCGAGGAACCCCAGCGGATCGATCCCTTGCCGCAGGAGATCGGGCCGGGGGGTGAACGCGATCCGGTAGGTCGTGGACCGCCCTCCCCCATGACGGCCGACCGGGGGGGGTACCGCGGCGGGTGGCCCCCCCCCACCGGCGGCGCCACGCCCCGAAGCCAGGTCGGCGAGGGCCTCGGCCAGGCCGGCCGGCGGTGCCGGCGGCTCCCCGCCCCCGGCGACCGCCTCGATGGCGGCCCCCAGGTGGTCGCGGGACCGCAGCAAGAGCGTAATGGCCCCCGGCGTGACTTCCAGGCTGCCCGAGCGGATCTTGTCCAGCACGGCCTCGACGGCATGCGTGAACTCGGCGATCGCCCGCAGGCCGACCATGCCGGCGGCCCCCTTCAACGTATGGGCGGCCCGGAAAGTCCGGTCGAGGTGCTCGCGATCGCCCCGGCGAGCCTCCAGGTCCATCAGGCCAGCCTCGAGGGCCTGGAGCAATTCCCGCGCTTCGTCGAGGAAGAGGCCTAGGAATCGATCGTTGACCGGCACGAATCACCTCGACGCCCACGAGGGGCCGTCACTCAACCATCCACTGATGGGTCGGTTGCGGCTTCCAGGCGATGGGAATGGCCGCCCCGAATAGCCAGGTCTCGCAGCACCGCGGGGATCCCCGAAAGCCGAACTAACCGCCCGCTCCGACGCCCCGATTCCAGGGCGGACAGCAGGAGTTGCAGCCCCGCAAGGTCCCATGGACCGGACGCCTCGAGGTCAATCCTCGCACCCCGCCCTTCGGCCAGGACTTCGAGCAATCGCTCGCGATGACGGCCAACTTCGGCCATGGTCGATGGCCCAGACCAGGAGACGAATGGCAACGGTTCGTCGACCATCCCGTTCCCCTCGACGGTGATACGGAACGCGCAACCCCTCGATGTTTACCTATTTTACCACACGATCCGCCCGACAACTATAACGGAGCCTCTCTCCCCCGCAACCGGGACCGTGTCGAGGTCCTGATGAGGGCACATGCTGCCGGCACGCACGGCACGCGGGCGCAACTCGATTCCCAGCTTGAGATCAGGACGACGACGAAACGACGCCCCCCCCAGGGGAGGGGGGGGCGTCATCGATGGGCGGTGCCTATCGAGATGGAGGCGGCGGGAATTGCACCCGCGTCCCGAGACCCGTCGGTGTGGGCATCTACGTGCGTAGCCGTTCCTTTGGTTGTCGGCCTGGGGGCCCCGATCGGCAAGGTCCCTTTCGGCTTAGCCTGTCATGGATTTAACGTCGGCTTCAACAAGCGGTTGGACCGACGCGAGCCCGAATTGGCGTCCCCGGCCGGGCCTCTCGGGCCCAAGCCCCGGCGCGGGGCCGTTACTGCTTTTTAGGCAGCGAGACGGAGACCAACAGTGTTGTTGGCAGTTAAGGTTTGGTCGGCTTTTTACGAGGCCTGCTGACCAACCTCGGCACGCCGCATCCACACTCCCGAAATCCGGTCGATCCTGGTTCGCCCCCGTTCGCCAGCCGCGACAGCCTGCCACGGCTGGCGTCGGATTCTACGCCGATCCGGCCCGGGAATCTAGCGGGCGCGCGAATGACAGGGTGTCGGCCTTGACGATGTCCGGGGGCAACACGATCGGCGGCGCGACTTGAGGGAGGCCGCCCGGCTCCGCTAAAATTGGCCATCTGCACCCGGCCCGAATCCCCATACCGGGCGCGTTTATCCACGGCTTCCACCGGGCACGAGGCTCTTCCCGCCCCGATTTCGGGCCACCCTCCTGCCCGTTCACCGGGCGAACGGAGCATGCGATGAAGGTGGTGATCCTGGCGGGCGGCCTCGGGACCCGCTTGACCGAAGAGACCGAGACGAAACCCAAACCGATGGTCGAGATCGGCGGCCGGCCGATCCTCTGGCACATCATGAAGTCTTACGCTCATTACGGATTTCGCGAATTTGTGATCGCCCTCGGTTATAAGGGCGAGGTCATCAAGCGTTACTTCCTCGATTACGCCAAGATCCAGGGCAGTTTCTCGGTCGAGCTGTCCTCGGGCAAGGTCCAGAGGGCGGGCGAGGGGATGGACGACTGGACCGTCCACCTGGTCGATACCGGCCCCCAGACCATGACCGGGGGCCGGATCAAGCGGGCCGGCGCCCTGGCCGGCCGCGAGACGTTCATGGCCACCTACGGCGACGGCGTCTGCGACGTCGACCTGAAGGCGCTGCTGGCCTTCCATCGGCGACACGGCAAGCTCGCCACGATGACCGCGGTCCGGCCGCCGGCCCGCTTCGGTGGCCTGGTCTTCGACGGCGACCAGATCGCCGAGTTCACCGAGAAACCCCAGGTGGGCGAGGGCTGGATCAACGGCGGCTTCTTCGTGCTCGAGCCGGCCGTCCTCGACTACATCGACGGCGACGCCACCCCGTTCGAGGCCAAGCCGCTGGAGCGACTCGCCGCCGATGGCCAGTTGATGGCCTACAAGCACGGCGAGTTTTGGCAATGCATGGACACTTTGCGAGACCTGCGGCTGCTCGAGGGCCTCTGGTCGGCGGGCAAGGCCCCCTGGAAGTCGTGGACTTAAGCTTTCCCCGGGTGTTGCCCCCCGTCAACACGGGTCCCGGCCGTGCTTGATCCCGGCTACCTCGGGCCGCTAAGATGGCACGAACAACCAGGGAGCACGCCCAGCTCCCGCCCCGGGTGACCCGCGGCCCCTCCCAGGTTCGGCAATCCCTTTCCCTGCCCCTCGCCCCGATTTCGGGGTGCCCCGGTGAATTGGCCGAACCGAGTTCTAGGATAACAGCGTTGGCCTCTACGGGCCGATCCGGGGTCGATTCGGCTTGTCCGGCCCCGGACAAGGCTTCCCCGCCGGTCCAGGTCTACCCCAAATCAGCCAGCAGGTTGTCTCGCGAATGGCAAGTGTGGTACCACCCCGCGACCTCCCCACCGTACAGATTCGCGCCAACTCCGGCCGGTCGCCGGTTAATCTAGGCGAGATTGCGCGGCATCATGAATTGCTCTGGACGCTCGCCGATCGCGATATCCGCGTCCGTTACAAGCAGACGGCATTGGGGGTTGTCTGGGTCGTCCTGCAACCGCTGATGGGGTCGTTGATCTTCGCATTCGTCTTCGGGGTGGTGGCCCAGCTCTCGGTCGAAGGGCTGCCCTACACGGTGTTTGCCTTCGCCGGGCTGATGGCCTGGAACACGTTCGCGTCGATCGTAACGCGGGTCAGCCACTCGCTTCTCGGCAACGCGCCGATGGTCTCAAAAATCTATTTCCCCCGGCTGATCCTACCCCTCTCCTCGACCGCGTCCACCCTGGTCGATTTCGCGGTCTCGCTGGCCATGATGATCGCCATGCTGGCCATTTTCCGGATCAATCCGGGTTGGGGCATCCTGCTACTACCGGTCTGGATCGCGATCCTGCTCACGCTGGCGATGGGCATCGGCCTGGCGGCCGGGGCCTTGATGGTCCGCTATCGCGACGTGGGAATTATCATCCCGGTGGCCCTGCAGATGGGGATGTACATTAGCCCGGTGGCTTGGTCGACCATGGTCGTGCCCGAGAAATACCGCTGGGTTTCCTGGTCAACCCTGCTCGGCAGCCGCCCGGCCTTCGTCCGATGGTCGCTGCTGGGCGTCGGCACCTCCTTGTCGCCCGGCCAGTTGGCCTATTCCGCCCTGGCCGCGGCTGCTGGCCTTCTGGGCCGGCGTCGTGTTCAAGCAGCAGGAGCGCAGCTTCGCCGATGTCATCTAACCAGCCGGCGATCTCCGTCCGCGGCGTGGGCAAGTCCTACCGGATCGCGCACGCCGCCGCCCGGCCGACGAACCTCCGCGAGGCGATCCTCAGCGGGCTCCGAGCCCCGTTCGGCGGCCGCCGGGAGACCGAGGAAACGTTCTGGGCCTTGCAAGATGCCTCGTTTGATATCCTGCAGGGCGACGTGATCGGCATCATCGGCCGCAATGGGGCCGGGAAGAGCACGCTGCTGAAGATCCTGTCGCGGATTACCGAGCCCACCACCGGCGAGATCGATGTCCATGGCCGGGTGGCCAGCTTGCTGGAAGTCGGCACGGGGTTTCACCCCGAATTGACCGGCCGCGAGAACGTCTTCCTCAACGGCGCGATCCTGGGCATGACCCGCCGCGAGGTGGCGCGGAAATTCGACGAGATCGTGGCATTCGCCGAGGTCGAGCGGTTCCTGGACACGCCGGTGAAGCGGTACAGCAGCGGGATGTACGTGCGACTGGCGTTCGCCGTGGCGGCGCACCTCGACCCGGACATCCTGATCGTCGACGAGGTTTTGGCCGTCGGCGACTCGGCGTTCCAGCGCAAGTGCCTGGGCAAGATGAAAGACGTCTCCCAGAGCGGCGAGCGGACCGTGCTATTCGTCAGCCACAACCTGACGACCGTCCGCGCGCTGTGCGACCGCGTCCTGTGGCTCAAGTCGGGCCGGGTTGAGTGCGACGGGCCGGTCGGCACGGTGCTCGAACAGTATATGATGGAGGACATGGGCGGCTCGGACAACAATTTCGACATCGACCGGCTCGAGCGCCAGTACGTCAAGGAGACCCCGGTCCGCCTGACGCGGCTGGCGTTCAACGGCGGCGAGCCGATTCGGCACGGCGAGCCGTTACGGGTCGACATGCACTATCGCGTCGAACGCCGCTCGGAGGGCGTCACCTTCGCCGTCGGCTTCAACAGCCTCGAGGGTGCCCGCGTCATGGGCGTTGATACCATTGTCCCCGCCGATAAGCGGTACGACCTGGACGCCGGTACGGAGGGCGTCGTAACCCTGAACGTCGATGACTGCCCGCTGCAGCCGGCCCGCTACCTGTTGGACGCGGCCATCTCATCGGGCGAGAACGCAAGCCTCGACTACCTGAAGGCCCTGTCCCAGGTCGAGGTGCTCCCCGGTCCGCGCACGCCACCGTCGATCGTCGGCCGCGACGAGTCGGGCATGGTGCGCATGCCTTCGCAGAGCTCCATCGTCGAGACCCGAGAGCCAACCCCCAGCATGAACGGCACCGCACTCCGGGGGACGCACTCGTGAGTTCCAAGTGGGATCTGCTCCGTCATCCCCGACAGACCTGGCGGCGATTGAAATCCCTGGCGCGAGTCGGCGAGCCTCGCATCCTGATCGATCAGGAGTTGGAGTTTCTGTCGGGCCTGGGCGACTCCGCCTGGGTGCTCTACGGTCTGGTGCGCTCGCTCAAGCCGGACGTCTGCGTGGAGATCGGCTCGGCGCGGGGCAAATCGGCTTGCGTCGTCGGCCTGGCGCTCAAGGAGAACGGCCACGGCAGGTTGTACGCCATCGACCCGCACGCGAGCACCGACTGGAACGACACGGAATCGGTCGAGACCTACGACCTGATCCGCAAGCACCTCGCGGCCGTAGGGGTCCAGGATCAGGTCGAGATCGTGCGGTCGTACTCCGACCAAGCGGCCGCGGGCTGGAAGCGACGGATCGACGTCCTTTTCATCGACGGCGACCACACGTACGAGGGGGTCAAGCGGGATTGGGATCTGTTCGTACCCCACGTGCCCGAGACCGGCGTGGTGATCTTCCACGACACCGCCTGGTCAGCGGATGAGGGGTTCCAAGCTCAATCGCGGCCCGACATGGGCGTGCCCCGCTTCGTGGACGAGCTTCGCCGTCGGGGCTATCCCGTCCTGACCCTGATGAAGGACTTCGGCGTCTCGCTGGTGCAGCCCTGCATCGGCGGGAAGGCGCTCTACCACGAGGCCGGCGAGAATGAGACGGCCGGGGCCTGAGTAACCTCCAGCGAATTCACACGGGGCGGCGACGGAAGATGTTCAAGGTGCAGCTGAAACGCGTGTTGCGATCGACCGGACTGGATGGCCCTGCGCGGGGCCTGAGGGACGCCCTCTCGGGCCATCGCCGTCACGACCCCCTGCCGGCCACGGCCGTCTGGCCGAGCGAAACCTCCAAGTGTCGCGACCGGCTCGCCCCCTTCTGCACCGGCTACGGCGTCGACCTCGGCCCGGGGGGTGATCCGATCGTGCCCCACGCGATCCGGGTCGACTTGCCCCAGCCCTATTCCCACGTGGGGAGCCTCCCGGTCCAGCTCGGCGGCGCCGCCGAGAACCTGTACTGGTTCCGCGATGGGGTGCTCGACTTCGTCTTCTCGTCGCACCTATTGGAGGATTACGGTGACACCGAATCGGTGCTCAGGGAATGGCTCCGGGTCCTCAAGCCTGGCGGAAAGCTGATCCTGTTCTGCCCCGACGAGCAAATCTACCGCCGGCACTGCGATGCGACCGGTCAGCCGTACAACGTGCATCACGTCCACGCAAACTTCAGCCTCGCCTTCGTGCTCCCGATCCTAAACCGCCTCGGCCCGGTCGCGATCATCCACCAGAATCCGCTGGTGGACGTGTACTCCTGGGAACTGGTCGCGGCCAAGGGCGAAGCCGAGGCCTCAGGCCCTTCGGCGCACGGACGTCAGGTGTAGAGAGCACTCATTCCTCATGTCACGGCTCTACCAGATGGCGGTCAACTCGTTGTCGCCGGCCACCTGGCGATACCGATGGGAGAAGCTCCAGATCGGCCGGTTCGCGCTCGCCGACCGGGTGGGCGCGAAGTCGGGTTGGGCCTCCCGCCGGGTCCGTTGGCCGGTGCCGCTCCGGTCCCCCGCGTATTGGCGCGAGGTCCACGTGATGCGCATCGGCGGCGTCGGCGACGCGTTGATGGGCACGCCCGCCCTGCGAGCCCTCAGGCGGCGACATCCGTCCTGCCGGATCGTTTATTACACGCTCTACCCCGAGCTGTTCCGCGGCCTGGGCTTTGTCGACGAATCATGCCACCTGGAGGAGTTCGGGCACCGATCGGCGGTGGTCGCCCAGCGGCTCAGCGACGAGGAGGCGAAGATATCCGTCGACCACGTGGCGTACCACGATGCGGCCCGCGCGGGCAGGGTCAACCTGACCTACGAGCATAGCATTCCGCCCGGCAGGCACATCGCCCGCATCCACGGCGACCACCTCGACGTGGAGGTACGCGATGTCCGCCCGCAGTGCGTGATCCCGCGCGAGGATGTCGAACGGCTGGACCGGGAATGGTCGGGCCTGCCCAGGCCCCGGGTCGTCCTCAATCGCGCAGCCAGCCCGACGACCCGGAACAAGGAGTGGATGCCCGAGTACTGGGACGCCCTGGTCTCCCGGTTCCTGGAGGATATGACGGTCATCGATATCGGCGCGACCGCGATCGACGATCGGTTCCGCGGCCATCCCCACCACATCGACCTGCGGGGCAAGACCCGGCTTCTCGACCTCGTGCCGGTGATGGCTGCCGCCGACCTGCATGTGGGACCCGTGTCCGGGCCGATGCACATCGCGGCCGCGGTTGCCAAGCCCTCGGTTGTCCTCTACGGCGGCTACGAGCCACCCCACTGCACCGCTTACCCCGGCAACGTCAACCTATCCACGGCGTTACCCTGCTCGCCCTGTTGGCTGCTGGGTCCCTGCCCTTACGACCGCAAGTGCATGCGCCAGATCCCCCCGGAGCGGGTCGAGGCCGAGGTCCGGGCGCTCTGGGACCGACTGCGAGGGGTGCGGGGCGCCCGGGATGGCGCCGAGGTCGGCTCGGAGGTGGGCAGCACATGAGCCCGTCCGAATCGGACCGCCGGATTCGCGTCTTCCACCTGGTGTGGGCCCCCCTCGGACTCGGGCCGTTCGAGGCATTCCTCGATTCCTATCGGGCCCACCCCGCGGGCTCCCCGCACCGCCTCTGCATCCTGTACAACGGGTTCGGCCCCGGGGCCGACCTGGGCGAATACCGGTCGCGGTTGGATGGGGTCGAGCACGAGCACCTGGTGGTCCCCGAGCCGGTGCAGGACATCGCGGCCTATCTGTTCGCCGCGCGGTCGACCGACGGCGAATCCCTGTGCTTCCTCAACTCCTACAGCCGGGTGACGCGCGACGGTTGGCTTGAGTGCTTGTCGGGTCACCTGGCCTTGCCAAGGGTCGGCGCCGTCGGGGCGACCGGATCCTTCGAGAGCCACAGCTCCGTGATGCTGCGGTACTTCCCCAGGCCGCGGGTACTGAGCCTGCCCTTCCTGCGCTCGGTGTACCGGCTCGCCAGGGGCCGGGGCCGGCTCGCCGAGCACCCGGAATTGGGCTGGATCCCCTCCTGGCGCGAGTATCCGCTGTTCCCGAACCCACACCTGCGCACGAACGGCTTCATGATCCGTCGCGCCGACATGCTGCGGCTGAAGGTCGGCCCCCTGGCGACAAAGCAGGACGCCTACCGCTTCGAGAGCGGCCGGAGGAGTATGACGCGTCAGCTCCTCGCGCGCGGCCTCCGGCCCCTGGTGGTCGGCCGCGATGGCCTGGCTTATCCGATCAAGGACTGGCCGGCGAGCCGCACCTTCCGCAGCGAGGATGCTTCGAACTTGCTCGTCACCGACAACCAGACCCGGGAGTATGCCGAGTTCGACCCGGAGACACGCAGGATCAAGGCGCAGGACGCTTGGGGCAATCGCGCCCCCGCGACGGAGGCGGCCGCGATGGCCGAGAGCCATGGTCGGGCCTGAGGGGTCGCACAGGGCTTCGGACGGGGGGGGAGGGCAGGGCCCGACGGTCTCGGTGATCGTCCCCAACTACAACCACGCACGTTACCTCCGGCAGCGAATCGACAGTATCCTCGGTCAGACCTTCCGTAATTTCGAGCTGATCATCCTCGACGACTGCTCGACCGACGACAGCCGTGCCGTGATCGA
This sequence comes from Isosphaeraceae bacterium, assembly GCA_046350035.1. Taxonomy (GTDB): domain Bacteria; phylum Planctomycetota; class Planctomycetia; order Isosphaerales; family Isosphaeraceae; genus CALLYK01. Next base: position 18,818 of record JAXMBD010000031.1, read on the forward strand.
CGAATACACCGGCGACCCTCGCGTCATCACCTCCTTCAACGACCGCAACAGCGGCAGCACGTTCCGGCAGTGGAACAACGGGCTCGCGAGAGCTCGCGGCGATTATGTGTGGATCGCCGAATCGGATGATGCCGCCGAACCGGAGTTGCTGGGGACGCTCGTGGGCCAACTGGACGCCCACCCCAGCGTTGGCCTGGCCTACTGCGGCTCGCGCGTCATCGATGGCGATGGCCGGCCCCAGGGCCTGACCCACGATGCCCTCGGGGAGATCTTCGACGTCGCCCGATGGTCGTCGGATTACGTGAACTCCGGCCGGGACGAATGCGAACATTACCTGTTTCGCTGGAATACGATCCCGAACGCCAGCGCCGTTTTGCTGCGGCGTGCCATCATCGACCGCATCGGCTGGGCACCGACCCAATTCCGGCTAACCGGCGACTGGTGGATGTACGCTCGGGTCTTGCTCGCCTCGGATGTCGCGTACGTGGCGCGGCCCATGAACCTGTATCGCAAGCACCTCGGCACGGTCCGCCAGCGATCCGAGGCCGACGACACGCAGCTCCGCGAATCGTACCGGGTCCAGGCGATGATCGCGCGCAGCCTCAGCTTGCCCCGCACATCGCGGCGGCGCCTGGCCGAGGGCTACGCGTGGCACCTGATGGCGCAGTACGGCCTCGACGCGGGCGGCACTCTCTCCTGGGATCAGATGGCTACCCTGCACCGGCGGGCCCGGGCGATCGGCCTCCCCGTGTACCGCCGGGTCCTGGCGACGTCGCTACGAGCCGGGGCTCGAGGCGTGCTCGGGAGGATGGGCCTGTTGTCGCCCATCCGGAGGCTCAAGCGGCCGGTCGGCAAAGCCGGCGGGTGAGTCCGGATTCAGCCTGGCAACGTCCGCTTCCGCAATCCGCTCGACCAGGGCGAAGTACCAAGGCCCAAGACCATGAGTGATCCTGAAGTCGCCGATGGCCCTTTCTGGTCCGTCCTGTTTCCGACCTACCTGAGGAATTCGTACGATTGCGACCTTTTCGAGCGATCGCTGAGGTCGGTGCTCGACCAGGATCCGGGCCGCGATCAGATGGAGATCGTGATCGTCGATAATTGCTCGCCGGATGATCTCTGCGAGCGGCTGGTCCAGCGGCTGGCGCCCGAACGGGTCGTTTACCACCGCAACCCGACCAACCTGGGCCTGGTGGGCAACTTCAACGCCTGCTTATCGAAGGCTCGCGGGCGGTGGGTCCACCTAATGCACCACGACGACCTGCTCCTTCCCGGCTTTTACGACCACCTGGCCCGGGCGGATCGGGAGGCCCCGGGAGCCGGCGCGGCGTTTTGTCAGCATGCCTTCATCACGGCTTCCGGCCGCTGGGCCGCGATCAGCCGCCTGGAACGCGAATCACCCGGCCTGCTCGACGACTGGTTGGCCCAGATCTCGGGCAGGCAGGCGATCCAATTCGCCTCGATCGTGGTCCGTCGCGAGGTCTACGAAACCCTCGGCGGTTTCCGTACCGACCTCTGTTTCGTCCTCGACTGGGAGATGTGGGTGCGAATCGCCTCGCGGTACCCGGTCTGGTTCGAACCGACCGTTTTGGCCTGCTATCGGGTCCACGCCGAAAACGAGACGTCGCGCCTGCGGAAGGCCCGCGAGACCGGCCTCGACGTGGAGCGGGCCATCGCGATCGTCCGCTCGTACCTGCCCGAGCGGTACCACGAGGGCCTCGGCTGGGAACTCCGTCGCGACTCTCCGGCGGACAAGGAACCGAGTCTCCGCGCGATCGCCCGAGAACTGCTTCCGCCCGCGCTGCTCCGGGTGGTGCGATCGGCGCGGCGAGGTGGCGGCGAACTCCCCGCGCCGAGCGACCTTCGCGGCGCTGCCGCCCGGGAGGATGGATGAACGAGGCCGGTAACCGCGTTCCCGGGCGCGAATATCGTCGGCGGCACATCGGGGGTTGCCTTCACAAGTGGGGCCGAGGGCGGCGCATCTCATGACCTCCATAAACTTTCCATCGCCGGCCATCTCGGTCCTCATGCCCGTTTATAACACGGAGCGCTACCTCGACGAATGCGTGAACAGCATTCTCAACCAGACCTTCAGGGATTTCGAATTCCTGATCATTGATGACGGCTCGACCGACGGCTCGCGCGCGATCCTCGAGCGGTACGCGGCGCACGACCCCCGGATCCGACTGGTGAGCCGGCCCAACACCGGTTACGTCGTCGCACTGAACGAGATGCTGGAGCGGGCGAGCGGGCGTTATATCGCCCGGATGGACGCGGACGATGTCGCGCTACCGGATCGGTTCCGCGTGCAAATCGAGTACCTCGAGGCCCACCCCGATGCCGTGTGCGTGGGCACGAGCTACGAGTTGATCGATGATCGGGGCCGAGTCCTCATGGCCTATCATGTTGATGGGCTCGAAAATGACCAGGTGCAGGAGGAACTCCTGTCCGGCAATGTCGTCCTGGCCCATCCGACGATCATGGCGCGCGCCGACCTGGTTCGCGACCTCGGCGGTTATGACGAATCGCTGATGCCGGCCGAGGATTTGGACCTCTGGCTCAGGATGGGGGAGCGTGGTCGACTTGCGGTCTTGCCGCAAACGATGGTTCGTTATCGAGAGCACGCGGGTTCCGTGAGCAGTCGCTCTCACGAGCTCCAGGTCGAACGCATGCGCCTCATTTGTTCCCGGGCGTGGGAACGCAGGGGGGTGATTCGCGAGTTCAAGAATACCGGCTGGCGACCAACGACTCGGCGGCAGCTTCAGGAGAAATGCCTCCTGTATGGCTGGCACGCGTTCCATCGAGGCGATCGTCCGCTTGCCTTGGAACTCGCCCTGAAGGCCGCGTGTCTGCGGCCTGGGTGTTCCCAGGGTTGGCGACTGCTCGCTTGCTCCTTGCTCAAGCCGATCCCAACCCGTGCCTGATTATGGCCCCATCCGCATCCGAGCATCGTCACGATCACCTCCATGAAACGCGCCAGAATCCTTCTGATCACGGGTCTGCTCCCCTGGCCCGCGTACCGCTTCGGCGGCCCGCAGCGATCGGCACTGATCCTGGCCGCGTTGGAGCGGATCGGCACGGTTGATATTCTGCTCATGGCCCCCCCCGGCGGGCCGATTGGGCCCGCCGACGAGCACGCCGATCGGTTCCGAATCGCGGCCCGGTTCCAGGCGGCACCACCCGCCCCGGCCGGGCCGTGGCGGCATCTGGCCCGTGTCCCGTCCGGTGCCGTCGCGCGACTCGGAAAACAACTCTCCGAGATCCATGGACAATACGAGCCTGATGCCGACGCGTCCTCCTGGCTACGGTCCCGGATCGACGTGGGTGCCTATGATTTAGTCGTCTGCCGCCACCTGAGGCCGGCCCTGCTGGCAGGTGCCGACCAGCTCGCGAAGGTACCACGGATCCTCGACCTTGATGACATCGACTGGCGCCTCCTGGCCAGCCAGATTCAAACGGCCCCCTGGCCTGGCTGGAAGGGCTCCATCGCTACCACGCTCGCCTTGAGAACCAGCCGGCGGATCGGCGACTCGTCGGCGGGGCGATTCGACGTGGTCTGGGTAGCCAGCGACGAGGACCGGGCCGCGATCCAGGCGCCACGGGTCCGGGTCCTGCCGAACGTGCCATTCCAGCAGCCCGGATCGCCCCCGATCGAGCCCTGCCCGCACCGGCCAGAAAGCCGGCGGATATTGTGCGTGAGCGAGTTGAGCTATGCCCCCAATCGAGATGGGATCGACCACTTCATCCGTCAGGTCTGGCCGACGGTCCACCGCGCCGAGCCAGGCGCGACCCTCCAGCTAGCCGGCGGCGGCCTCGACGACGATTCGAGGCGCCGATGGAGCTCCGCCGGTGGAATCGAGGTTAGCGGCTTCGTCGAGGACTTGCGCGCCGCCTACGATCGCGCGGCCTGCACCATCGCGCCGATTTTTTGGGGCGGGGGCACCAAAATCAAGGTCATCGAGTCGCTGGCCTACGGCCGAACCTGCGTAGCCACGCCCCACGCCCTGCACGGCTACGGGGCGCACCTCCGCCACGGCGAGAGCATCTGGCGAGGCGGCACCGACGCGGAGATGGCCGATGGCTGCATTCGACTCCTCCGCGATGCGGACCTTCGCGAACGGATGGCGGCGGAGGGTCACCGCGTCGTTACATCCCGATTCTCGCCCGCAGCCTTCAGCGGGGAGGTGCTGGCCGCCTGCCGCACCCTGCTGGAGGAGCGCCCCATTCAACCCGGAATGCTGCGGGCCGCCCCGCCGAAGTGACGCCAAGATTGGACCGCTGCTATACTGGTCCATACGCCGCCCCGATGCACATAATCCACCGAAGGTGGTATGCCCGCCGAGCCATCCAAGCCGCTGACGATCGCACTGACCTGCCCGGGCTGGCCGCCCGATCGCGTGGCGAACGGCGTGGCTTCGTATGTGGCCGACGTGGCAGGGGGCCTGCGTCGCCTCGGGCATATCCCCGTGATCTTCGCCCAGTCGATCTCGGGGGTCGGGGCGGACGATTGCCCCTTCGACCTGCGCCCGATCGCGGAAGCCCGGGGTATGGTCGGTCGCCTGGCCGACCGGGTCGCCTATCGGATCGGCTTCAAGGCGCAGCACGACCGTTCGACCTGCCGCGGCCTGATCCGGGGCGCGCGACGGGCGATCGTTGACCCGGGCATCGAACTCCTCGAAATGGAAGAGGCATTCGGCTGGCCGCGCAACGTGGCCCCCCGAGTGGGCATCCCGCTTGTGGTCCGGCTGCACGGTCCCTGGTTCTTGAACGGCCCGCTCCGCGGGGTCCCTGAGGACGAGGCCTTCCGCCTCCGAGTTGAACGCGAACGTCAGGCGATCCTCGCGGCGGCTGCGATCTCGTCCCCCTCCCGGGATGCCCTCGACCGGACCCGATCCTACTACGGCCTGCCGCTCGAAGGTGCCGAGGTCGTGGAGAACCCCTGCCCGGCCGTTCCGCCCGAACGTCGCTGGAGGCTGGACGCTTGCGACCGGACGGCCGTGGTGTTCGTGGGCCGGTTCGACCGCCATAAAGGTGGCGATGTCGTCATCGATGCCTTCACCCGGGTCGCGGAGCGTCGCCCGGATGCTCGCCTGATCTTCATCGGGCCCGACTGCGGGCTCGTCGGCGACGACGGCCGCCACTGGACATTACCGGATTACATCCAGGAACGAACCGGCGGTGCGATCGCCGGCCGGATCGAGTGGCGAGGCCAGCAGCCCCGCTCGGAAGCCGCCGAATCGCGCCTCCGGTCCATGATCACCGTGGTGGCCTCGCGCTACGAGACTTTCGGCATCGCCGTGACCGAGGCGATGGCGCAGGGCTGCCCCCTGGTAGCGACCCGGGCCGGTGCCATCGCCGAGATCGTCGAGCACGGCAATACCGGCTTGCTCTGCCGCCCGGGAAACGCGGAGGATATGGCCGCCGCAATCCTAAGCTTGTTCGACGCCCCCGCCCTGGCGGCCCGCCTGGGGGCGAACGCCGCAGGGGTGGCGGAACGTCGCTTCCACCCCGATGCCATCGCCCGCAAAATGGCCGAGTTCTATCGCCGCGCGATCTCGAAGGAGGCCGGGCGGGGCCGGGCGAGGGCCGAGGGCGGCATCGGCCGTCCGGGACACAAACAGAAATGATTACAATCATAGCAGCGTTCATTTGTTGTTTTATCGTTATCTTGTTATTTTATTGGATGCTCACGCCGTGCAACGCCACTATCATGGCCCATCTGGTGTTCTACATGACGATGCCGACCGTTACGCTCGACGTGCCCGGCTTGCCCGATATCAACAAGCCCTCGGCCATCGCCCTGGCGTGCTGGCTCGGCACGATCCTGTTCGCCAGCGACCGGCTGCTCGCGTTCCGCCCCCGTTGGTTTGATATACCCCTCTTCTGTTACGTCCTTAGCCCCTTCCCCGCGGCGATCTCGAACGAATTGACCGTTTATGACGGGGTAAGCGGCGTCGTCGTGCAATTCCTCCAGTTCAGCGGATCGCCTTACTTGCTCGGCCGAGTCCATTTCCGCGGGATCGGGGACCTCCGGGCACTCGCCGTCGCGATCTTCTTCGGTGGCCTCGCCTACACGTTGCCTTGCCTTTACGAGATCCGCATGAGCCCCGTTTTACAGATTTACCTCTACGGCACGGGGGGCGGCGATACATTCCGATTGGGCGGCTACCGGCCGATGGTGTTCCTCTATAACGGCCTCGAACTCGGCTTGTGGATGGCCGCAACCTGCGTCGCCGGCTATACGCTGTGGCTAAGCGGGGCATTGAAGCAGGTCCGCGGCTTCTCCGCGGGCTGGGCACTGGCCTTCCTGATCGGCGTGACGATCCTCTGCCGTTCGTCCGGCGCCCTTGCCATCATGATGGCGGGCTGCCTGGCGATCTACCTGACACGGCGGCTGCCCAGGAAAGCCTGGATCCTGGCACTGGTCCTGGTCGTGCCCCTGTTCGTCGCCACCCGGCCGAGCGGCATCCTCCCCCTCGAGGATTTATCCCAAATGTTGATCGAGAACTTCGACGCGGAGCGAGGACGATCCTTCAAATTTCGCGTAGATAACGAAGACCTTTACATTGCAAAATCCTTGCAACGTCCTTTGTTCGGATGGGGCGGATATAACAGGCACCAGGTATACAATGAAGAGGGACTGGTTACGACGATTAATGACAGCAGATGGATCCTTTCCTTCTCGACAACGGGCCTGTTCGGGCTCGTATCCTGGACCGCATTTATGATGCTGCCCGGGGTCCTCCTGGCGCTGAGGATCCCGGCCCGGGATTGGCTCCGTCCCGCGTTTGCCCCGGCCACGGCCCTGGCCGTCGTGGCGACGATGTTCGCCCTGGACAACCTCGTCAACTGCATGGATAACCCCATCTATTCGCTGAGCATCGGGGCCGTTGCCTCCATCCTGGGTGTGCCCGGCCTGGCCAGGAGGGCCGGGTTTGCTCAGCCCGGATCCGCGGGCCAAGGGCCCGACCCGGGCGGGCTATCCGCGCACCTCGACGGGGCGATAACCGCCGGCGCCGGGCCTTCGACCACCATCGAGCATCGGATGCGGATCGGCCGCCTTGAAGAACATCTCGGCGAGTCGCCCGACGATCCCTCGCGGTTGCTTCGGCTAGCCTTCGGCCACGATGCCTTCGCGAGGCACCTCGCCGAAGGCGGCCTGATCGCCGATGCGGAGGAAGTCTGGTCCCGGGCCATCGATCTCCTGGACGAGTTGGCGGCTCGGCTCCCCGACGACCCGCAGGCACGCCTCGATGCGGCCGAGGCGCGCAATGACCTTGCCTGGATGCTGGTATCCCGCCCGAACGCCACCCTCGACGAGGCGGCCAGGGGGATCGGTTGGGCCGAGGAAGCCCTTCGGATCAGCCCTGATAACCCCAGCTTCCGCAATACCTTGGCCATGTCCCTGTATCGCGCCAATTCCTGGGCGGCCGCACTCAGCGTCCTCGAAAGCCCCGACGATGAGCCGCGCCTGGCCGCTCACAACGCCCTGATCAGGGCCTTGGCCCATCAGAACCTCGGCGATACGAGACAGGCCCGGTCCTGGCGAGATCGTGCCTGGAAACTCCTGGGAAACGGGCCGGCCCCGGCAGAATTCCGGCGGCTTGCCGAGGAGGCCGATCGTCGGATTAATCGGATCGAGGGCGAAACTTCCCGACCTCGACTTGCCCTGCCCAGCCCCGGAGCGATCGCCAACCTTGACCAAATCGACAAGGGCCGTGCCAACGCCCCAACCCGACCAGATGCATCGAATGGCGACGAATCCGGGTCGTAAGGCCTCCCCACGAAATACCCGTCCCATCCCGCCTGGCTTACCTCCATTCGGTGTGCTAGAGAGTCCTTGCCTCGATTAGGAAGTGGCAGAATGCCCACCCGGGAGAGAGCCGGATGTTTGCTCATTGGGTACCTCCTGTGCTGTGCCACTATGACCATCCCCTTCGAGTCCCATCAGATTGGCGGCAACGTCTTCGACGGCGCGAACACGTCCTCGCCCGGCGGCCAGGCGTCGCCCCCCCCGCCCCGGCTTGACAACGACCAGATCGCCGAGCCGAGGGCCGGCAATCCTCCTTTGCCGCCCGTTGCCGTCGATACGGCCAATGTCGCCCAACCCCGCGAGATCTGGGCGACTTCCGCCCCGCAGAGTTCCTTGCGCTTCCGGGGCCCTTCGTTCGTCCAGCCCCGCCGGGCCGGCTCGCCGTCCCCGAGCGGCATGGGCACGTCGTTCGCCGGTGCCAAGGTCATTACGATGGCATTCTGGCTGCGGCCGAACGCCATGCCCGGCTACGAATGGGTGGCGCCGGTGGCGTTGCACCGCTACGGCGGCATGTGGTGCCGCCTGAACGCCTCGGGCACGGTCCAATTCGCGGCGTCGGTCAACAACGGTTCGTCCGGGGTCGAACTCACGACCTCGCCCGCGTCCGTCCCCGCCCTGGTCGGGATCGATAGCCACTGGCTCGCGGTGCTGGATTGCTCGATCGACGGCAAGCAAACGCTCACCGTCTACCGCAATGGCGTCCTGGCGATGCAGGGCGGCGCCAACCAGTCCGGTTCCAACAGCGTGCAGTTGGCGGGCGGCTACTCGATACTCTGCCTGGGCAACTTCTACCCGCCCGGCCCCGGGTCCATCGGCGCCGACATCCAGCTCGCCGACGTGGCCATCTGGAACGGCTACGCCGGGACGCTGGAGGATTCGATCGCCCTGACCAATGGCGACAAGCGACCGTCGGACATCGCCACGCCCCAGCGGGCCATCTACCTCCCGGGAGACGGCGGCACGGCCGGGGCCGACGTCGGCGCGACCGACGCGGGCATCCTCAACGCCGGGCTCGACGCGAATTTCAGCAGCAACGAGGGCTTCACCTACTCGCTCGGCCCGGTGGGCGGCGGGACCGGGAATAGCGTCCAGGGCTCGCTCCAGTATGACAACCCCCTGTCCTATACGCCCCCCGTCCTGGCCAGCCCCTATATCTCGGGGTCGGGCGAGGGCATCTGGTTCGGGTTCCGCACCCGCGTCGGCGCCAAGGCCCATATCCCGCCGTCCACGACCCGCAATGCCCTGTTCGGGCCGGGCGGCGCCCCGGTGCTGACGATCCACCGCGCCGGCGGCGGGACGAACACGGCGACGCTCGGCAAGGATTACGCCTACTTCTCCAACGCGACGTCCGCGGACGAGGGCAACCATACCGGGCAGGATTTCCTCTACTTCGACCTGCTGGGCCAGGGGGTCGCCCGGATCGGCCCCGGCGACACGGTGCACGTCTCCGCCGGCCGGAACTGGGTCGGGCTGTCCGAGGGCCAATGCGCCGAGCTGGACGCCGACGCGGCCCGCACGTCCCCGCTGCCCGCCATCCCCGCCGGCCGCAAGGCGATGAGGGCCGGGTACAACCTCATGCAGCCGTCGGGGTACAACCTGCCGTACTACGGCAACCTGGCCCGGTGGATGGACGGGGCTTATGGCTGGGGGCCTAACGGGCTACCCGACTGGGGGATGGTCCGGGACGCCAACGGCATGCCCCGCCCCGGGCTGGCGGCGGCCGGATCGTACGCCGAAGGGTTGTTGCTCACGTCCGGCGGCCTGTCCGGGATGGACAACTGCGCCACCCGGGGCCCCCGGGACGGGTCGGAGAAGGAGCGATACCCCAACGCCTATTTCGACAACCCCGCCTACGGCACGGCGGGCGTCAAGGTCGGCTGGGGCTATCGGACGATCCCCCGGCGGGGCAAGATCCATGTGGTGTACGACTACCTCCCGGGCCACGACGGCGACGGGGTTGTGTCGCTCCGGCTGGGCGAGAACGGCAACGACTCCAATCCCGACCTGACCGGCGGCATGCTCACCGGCAACCAGGTCTATTCCTGGACGTTCAACCCCACGGTCCACGCCGGCACGGGCGGCGTCAACTATTACCGGACCTATGAGTACGTCGCCAACGACCCGCCGAACGGCAAGGGCGCCCACGGCGCCGTCCTCACCCCGCACGTCCGGCTCCGGTGGACCGGGTTCGTCGCCAATATCCGCGTGACGGTGGAGGCCGATTCGGACCTCGACGAGGCGCGGTGGAACGTGGACAAGTTCGACCCGCCGGTGTTCAGCCCGTACCTGGTCGGCGAGGTGCTCCGGGACGTGGACACGATCCGCCTCATGGACTGGTCGGACGGGCTGGCCTCGGGACTGTCGGACGCGGGCCAGTACACGCCGTACGACTACTACACGTGGGGCTTCCTCAACAGCGGGATGGTGGGGGATCAGGGCTTCCCGCTCAGCATGGGAATCGCCTCCATCACGCCCATCGCGGGGCCCCAGGCGGCGGCCCTGAGGTCGACCTACGCGGGGGCCACGGGCGGCGGCTTCCCCGTCCGGGTCAAGCTGGACCAGCCGCACCACCTGGCGGACGGCGCCGTGGGTGCCATCGAGCCCCGCTCGCTCGTCGCCATGACGGGCGTCAGCGACCAGGACGGCCAGGTCTACAACGCCCGCATGGACAAGCTCAACTGGTCCAAGCCGATCCGCGTCCTCTCCCCGACCGAGCTGCTGTTCTGGCTGCCGTTCGACCAGCCGGGCGGCGGCACGCCCTACGGCATCCTGACCCGGACCTACACCGGCCCGGAACTGGGCGGGGCGACGGTCGAGGTCGTCCGCCGCCGCACCCTGCCCCTGCGGGCGATCGGCGAGCTGGCGGCGGCGGCCGGCGTCCACGTGCATTACTCGATGCCCTACCCCTTCGCGATGGACACGGCGAAGGCGGCGGCCTGGGCCGACGCGGTGGCCCCCCACTGGCCGCCCGGCAAGGAACTGTACGTGGAATTCGGCAACGAGCCCTGGAATTTCTACGGGGCCTACGCCATCTCCGTGTACGCGGCCGGCGACAAGCTCGGACTGGTCGATGGCCGGATGCCCACGTTCGAGGAGATGTTCGCCCATCACGTCCGCTTGACGGCCCAAGCAACCAAGGTCATCCGCCAGCGGTGGGCGGCCCACGGGCTGGACCCGGGCAAGGTGAAATGCCTCATCAACACCGGGCCGGGGTTCATCCTGGGGTACATCACCGGCGCGATCGCCGAGATGAACAACTCGGGCGACCCGCTCTTGCGGGTGGATGAGGTGGCCTGCAACACCTACTGGAGCAATTTCGGCGATGAGGAGGACATGGCGGCATTCCCGGGGCACGGGGGGCTGACCGTCGATCAGCGGCTCGACCTCTGCGAATTGCGGATCTCGCGCGGCAACGATCCGTTCCGGGCCGCCCGGGACCAGCGGTCCACCCTCGACAACGCCGGGCTTGCCGACGTGGCCCTGACCAGCTACGAGGGCGGCTCCGAGCGGCTGACCCTCGGGTACACCGACTCGGCCGCGTTCGACCCGGGGGATCCCGACTCGCAACGCGACTGCGCCCTGTTCGCCGGCAGGCAACTCGCCACGTTCCGGCACCCCCGATGGGTCGGGATCACGCAAACCTTCTTCCTGCGATTGCAGGAGATCGGCGTGGGCCGGTTCACGCGATACCTGGCGACGTTCCAGCCCTGGCCCGGCTGGCGGCAAGCGGGCGCCTTCCCGGCCCGGTCGTGGTGGACCAGCTACCTGTCGATGGAGCGGGCCGGCAAGGGCGACGGCACCGACGGCCTGCACGACAACCGGCCCGGCGCCGGCGGCGACCCGTTCGCCTTCGCCCGCGAGGGCGACTCGGTGTCGGTGGACGCCTACGCCCTCAAGTCGTGGAATGCGTCCCATACGGACACGAACCAGGCGCCAACCCTGGTCTTGCCCGCGTCGGTCCCCGCCGTGGCAGTCGGCCAGCCGATCCTTTTCCAGGCAACTGCGAACGACCCGGATCCCGCCCAGGCCTTGCGCTTCGGCCTGCTCCCCGGCGCCCCGGATGGTGCGACGATCGACCCCGGAAGCGGATGGTTCCGGTGGCTCCCGAGCCAACCCGGGAGTTGGACGATCACCGTCCTGGTCACGGACGACGGGTCACCACCGCTCAGCGCTTCGGGGTCCATCTCTCTCCGAGTGATCCAGAAACCCAAATTCCTACCGCGGCGACGCCAGCGGGCACGCTGATCGTGGCCCTTGCTTCCCGTCCCGGCAACTCTCTTCTCTAAGCAACGAATCCCCGGGCGAAGGCCGCCCGGGGATTCGTTGGTGTATCGAGTGCGGAGCGAACCCCGCACCCTTTTTTCTCGGTAAGCGTGCGGCTCAGGCGCGTGCGGCGCGCTTGCGCAGGGCCACCACGCCCGGGATGCCGGCCAGGCCCAGGCCCAGCAGCACCAGCGACGCCGGCTCCGGCACCGCCGCGAAGTTCCCCGTGATCGAGCCGGTCGCCTGCGAGCCGAAGCTCACCAGGCCGGTGCCGCCCACCGTGATGTTCGTCAGGCTCAGCAGGCTCATCGAGAACGTCTGGCCGAACAGGAAGTTGGCCGTCTGGTTCCCGCCGCCCACGTTGTAGGTCACGCCCGGCGAGGACGTCCACGCCGAACCGGTGCCCGACAGCAGGATCGAGCCCGCGCCGGCGTTCACCGACACGGTCGACGCCTGCAGGGTGCCCGACAGCAGGTTCTGGCCCGCGAAGGCGCCCGACCCGCCGATGATCTGGAACGTCAGCGTGCCCGTGCCCGCCGTCGACAGGTTCGAGCCTGGATCGACAGCAACGCCGCGGTGGTCGTGACGCCATGTTCGCGTTCGCCACCTGGAACGTGTAGTCGATCTGGATGTTGTTGATCGCCACCACGCCGTTGGTCGCCGACAGCCCGCCGTTGGCCGGCACCTGGTTGAAGTTCGAGATCGTCGCCGCCTGGGCCGGGGCGGCCAGGCCGAACGCCGCCGCGGTCGCGACCGCGGCCATCAACGCATGCAACTGCTTCATCGATTCTCTCCTTGGGGGGCCGCCGGGCTCGCTACCGGAGGCCGTGTCGTAAATTGGACCGGAAGATCATGAATTCCATCGACCGAAACGAACCATCCCGAACCGACCACAAGATGACGAATCGACGCGGCTAAAGCAACAATTTCGTCGAGCGTCGGTCGATTTATCGAAGGGTGGGTGGTAAAAAGTCAACGCGTCGGCCCTCGGGCCCCCGGATGAAACGCGCGAGGCGCGAGGCCAGGGTTCAAATCCTCTGGAGACATGCCTCGACGAGGTTCCTTCATCCACGCAACCACGATAAATTTTGCGAGGTCACTCATCAAGCCAGCCTACTCGCAAGAATTCGAGGTTTCCCCATGCGTCCCGTCGTCTAGCCGGAAATCCTGATCTACACTTCCCGTACCGGGCGCGACGAGTACTGGGATCCTGGGAAAACGGGCGGGGTTTCCGCGATGAATTGGCGGGATCTCGATCAGCAAGCTGGTCCCGAGACGGGGATCAACCGGACCGAGGGTGGGCCCTGGCTCAAGGCCCTCGCCCATGTCGTGCGAGGCTTGCTGGCCCTGTATCTCCTGCCCGTGATAGGTCTCATTCTCATCGTGGGCGGCCTGGCGACGGTCATACAGAGGCTAGGGCAAGTTTTACGGGCCCCATCGGGTGCCTTCGACCGACCCATCCGGGTCGGGCACTCCCCCCATCTGGGGATGCCGGCGATACGCACCTGGTTGCGATCAGGCCGTTGAGAATGGAAAAAGGCGGGGCCTTGCAAGGCCCCGCCCACGCGGTATTCGACGGCTGGCGGTCCGACCTCAGGCGCGTGCGGCGCGCTTGCGCAGGGCCACCACGCCCGGGATGCCGGCCAGGCCCAGGCCCAGCAGCACCAGCGACGCCGGCTCCGGCACCGCCGCGAAGTTCCCCGTGATCGTGCCGGTCGACTGCGAGCTGAAGCTCACCAGGCCCGAGCCGTCCACCGTGATGTTCGTCAGGCTCAGCAGGCTCATCGAGAACGTCTGGCCGAACAGGAAGTTGGCCGTCTGGTTCCCGCCGCCCACGTTGTAGGTCACGCCCGGCGAGGACGTCCACGCCGAACCGGTGCCCGACAGCAGGATCGAGCCCGCGCCGGCGTTCACCGACACGGTCGACGCCTGCAGGGTGCCCGACAGCAGGTTCTGGCCCGCGAAGGCGCCCGACCCGCCGATGATCTGGAACGTCAGCGTGCCCGTGCCCGCCGTCGACAGGTTCGAGCTCTGGATCGACAGCAACGCCGCGGTGGTCGTGACGCCCGCGTTCGGCGCCACCTGGAACGTGTAGTCGATCTGGATGTTGTTGATCGCCACCACGCCGTTGGTCGCCGACAGCCCGCCGTTGGCCGGCACCTGGTTGAAGTTCGAGATCGTCGCCGCCTGGGCCGGGGCGGCCAGGCCGAACGCCGCCGCGGTCGCGACCGCGGCCATCAACGCATGCAACTGCTTCATCGATTCTCTCCTTGGGGGGCCGCCGGGCTCGCTACCGGAGGCCATGCTCAGGGACGCGGAAACCTGGGGGGGATTACGATCACGAGGGAGCACCGCCGAATCGCGAAAGGGCCTCCGGATTCGTGGTGAAGATGCCGAAGTCAGGCCCGAAGATCAACCTCGCCGGTTCGATGGGATGCCGAAAAGCCATCACGGTTCCGTCCAGGCACGATCGAGTCCTGGCTAGACCGGCCCGTTCCCGGAAGGGGCCGCGGAGGCCTGTTCTTGCCGCTGGGCCTCCGCCAACCGTTGCTCGAAGGTTGCCAGGAAATCCTGCAAGAATGCCTCGCAAGGGTTGGCGATCGCGTTCCGGCGATTGGCATTCTGGTATTCGTACGGCCCCAGGCGACGCTGGACCTGGATCTTGAAGATGCCGAAGGGTCGGCGGTTGCGGCCGGTCATGGGGTTTTCGGGGCTCCAGCGGTCCCGGAACCGAAAAGCGTGGTAGGCCTCCTCGCGTTGGACGCTGCCCTGGGCCAGGCCCTTCTCGTAAACGCCGATGCGGAAGGAAGCGGACTCCGGGCGGCCGTCGATGCCCTCGAATTCGATGGCGCGATCGCGACGACCGGGTCCGACCTGGCTGGGGACGTAGCCAGCGCCGCTGTAGCAGAGGTCGGGGATGTGCTCGACGACCCGATCGGCCCGCCCGTAGAGCACCATGACCATCAGGCTGATGCCCGTATCCTCGTCCACGTAGGTGCGGACCAGGTCATCCTTGCCGCCGGCGTAGCGCATGACCGCGGGGTCGAGCTTCATATCGACCCCTTCCTGGGCATGATAATGGCCGACGTTGATCGGCAACGAACCCAGCGGGAAGGGCAGCGGTTTCAGGCCTTCCCCTTCTTCCCCCTCGAATCGGGTGTGCTGCCAGGCGCGGGCGCCCGCGGCGGCCCCCAGGATCAGGCACGATCCGACGGCCCAGATCCAGAAACGACGGGGCACGATGGGCCGTGTCTGGTCGGCGGCAACCTTGGGCGACTCGATGGCACTCATGATGCGGGGAACCCCTGGGAATCCGCCTGGACTGGGATGGGACGTCGCGAGTCCCGGGCGGCCTTCGCCCGGAACTCGCCCAACCTTATCCTAGGCCGTCCGACGATCGCCTCGACATCGAGGACCGTCAGCAGGCGCCCCGGCCGATCAGCACCACACCCACGGTGCGGCAGATGATCATCAGGTCGGTGCCGATCGACCAGCGATTGACGTAGTTGGAGTCCAGGTGGAGCATATCGTGAACGTCCAGGTTGCTCCGGCCGCTGACCTGCCAGGGGCCGGTCAGCCCCGGGACGACCTTCAGCCGGTGGCGGAAGCGGGTGCGATCGAGGGCTTCCAACCGCTGGCAATCGCGGAGCTGCAGGGGCCGGGGCCCGACCAGGCTCATCTCGCCCCGCAGGACGTTGATCAGTTGGGGAAGCTCGTCCAGGCTGGTCAGGCGGAGGAACCGCCCCAGCCTCGTGACCCGCGGATCCTGGCGGATCTTGAACAGGACGCCGCTGGAAACCTCGTTCTTCGCTTCGAGGTCCTGGAGTCGCCGCTCGGCGTCGGTGGCCATGGTGCGGAATTTCAGGCACCAGAACGGCCGCCCGCCGCGGCCCAGCCGGACCTGGCGGAACAGGGCGGGGCCCGGCGAGTCGAGCCGGACCAGCAAGGCCACGATCAGCATCAGGGGGCCCAGGAAGATCAGGCCGCCGATGGCGCCGATGACATCGATCGCTCGTTTGCAACGCGAACGGGCCGCCGCCGCCATCTCCAGGCCGTCCCCTTCCAGGCCGAGTTCCGCGCCACAATCGCTATCCGCCAGCCCGCTCGCGCCGACCCCCAGTACCGGCGGGAATTCGAAGGGTGAGAGGGAGGAAGCGGCGTTCAGCGTACTCATTCGGTGCAACTCCGCGGGGCATGATGCGCGTGACAGAGGAGCCGAGGCTGCCGTCGGTTCCGCTAACCAGCCACCCAGAGGGACGAGCGAGAGAGATTCTCGTTTCGGGCGATTGCTGTCAAACCGCGGCTCAATCTAGCATCGTGTTTTTTCGTGGTCAATCGTTCCAACCGCCCGGCGGTCGTTCCGTGGCGAAGTTGCACATTCGTGTTGCCTTTTCGCCACATCTCCCCGCTCGATGGGGGACTAGGACGGCACCGATCCCCCCGGGGCGGCGGAGGGCTCACGCCGGGTACGTTCCCAACCGCCCGGCGGCCGCCTTCCCACGCGTGCAACCTTCCAGACGGCGTACCAAGGTAGGTAAACCAGGATTTTCAGGTAATTCAAGGGAAGTCCCAGGGCCCGAAAAGGAGCCGTTGCATACATGACGAGGCTAATCCCCATCGCGGCATGCCAGGGTGCGAGCATCGCCGAGGCCCGCGACAACTCCGGCCAGAACCATGCCAGCGGGTGGATGAGCGACGACAGGCCCAGGCCGGCCGCCATGGAAAGAAGACTTGGCATGCACAAATCGACCAGATAAAAGGTTTTGCGGCCCAATGTCAGGCGTGGCGACCGGGCCAGCGGCGCGAAGAACCGGCCCCGCAAGGCGCGTCGGCCCGCTTCCCAACGGCGTCGCTGGCCGACGGCACGGTCGCCCGTGCTGACCATCTCGCCGTAGACCCGTGCGTCGTCCAGGAACCGGACCCGTTCCCCGGCCGCCTTGAGCATCAGGGCAAACTCGGCATCCTCGACCAGGCCGTAAGCCTTCCAGGGGAAGCGGGCCAGGCCCCGTGCCGAGAACATCATGCCGTTCCCTTTGAGGCCGACGCCCAGGCCCAGCCGATCCTGGCCCATCGGCAGGACGCCGTTGAACAGGGCGAAGGCGTAGGTCATCAGCCGGGTCCGCCAGCTCGCGTCCGGGTTCCTCACGGTGTAATAAGCCTGGGCCCAGTCGCAGCCGGAAGCCAACGCGACGGCGCAGGCCCGAAGCAGCCCCGGGTCGATCGTCGAGTCGGCATCGATGATGATGGCCGCGTCGTAACCGGCGCCGGCCCAGGGGGCGGCCGTGGACTCGAAGTAAGTTTCCAGGGCATAACCCTTGCTGCGGCGGTCGGGATCGGACCGTTCGAAGACGACGGCACCGGCCTCGCGGGCTCTGGCCGCGGTGGCGTCGCCGCAATTGTCGGCGATGACATGGACGCGGAATCGATCCGGGGGATATTCGCTGGCCAGGCAGCTCGCGACGGTCGAGGCGATTCCGGCCTCCTCGTCGTGGGCCGGGACGACGATGGCCAGCAAGGGGGACGGCGGAGGGATCTCGGCGACCGGGCGTCGACGGCCCAGGATCGCCGCCAGCGCGACCAGGCCCAGATAGGCGAAGAACGGGAGGAGCAGGGCCGTCAGGATGAATCCGGCGGCCGCGATGAGGCCGGTCATGAAGGGTATCCCCCCTGCCCTCGGCGACCCTCGATCGTGCCGCCGAGGCCGCCGGCCAGGGCGATCGCCGGCGGCAGGATAACGGCATTGAACAGGGCGTCGCCGGCGTTCATCGCCGCCATAACCCCGGCCGTCGCCAGGATGATTGCCGAGGTGCCCCCCCGGCCCGACGTCGGCCCCGCGATCCAGCATCGGGCCGCGGGCCAGGCCAGGATCGCCAGGGACGTGACCGCGGCGATCGCGCCATATCGGCCGAACGCGAGGGCCCAGATCCCCAGGGCGGCCGGGTCCACGAACGTGCCGCCCGGCGAGGCCGACCAGTCGGCCAGGCCCCGGCCGATCCACGGGGTTTCGGCGGCGCGTTGGAGCATCTCCTCGTATCGCGCCAGCCTCCAGGTGAACGACGTTTTGCCGATCGATCGGAAGAAGTCGCGGACCCTCGACCGCATCGGCCCGGCCCCGGCCGCCAGCAAGGCGAAGACGACGATCATCGCCGAGATCAACAGCGACAGGATCGCCCCCCGATCGACCGGCAATCGTCGACGGCCGACCATCAACAACACGGGCAACCCGGCCAGCAGCAGCAGGATGGCGCCGTGCGACTGGCAGGCGAGGGCCTGCGCCGCCAGCAAGGCCGCCGCCAGGGCGATCGGCATGGCCAGGAGCGAAGCCGGCCGACCCGACCTCCAGAGGCCGATCGCCGCCGCCGCGGCCGTCGCAACCCACATGCCAAGCTGGTTGCCGTGCTCCAAGAAGACCAGGGGCCGCCAGCCGATCGCCCGTTCGGCCCCATCGAACCGGTAGGGGTGGGGGCCGTAAGCGAACTCGTACAGGAACGGGCCGGCCACGAATTCGGCCAGGCACGCGGGAAGGTAGATCAGGCCGGCAGCCGCCCAGGCGACGAGGATCGCGCGAAGGCCGTCCTCGCCGGCGAAGTAGGCCCGACCCAGCAAGTAAGGCACACCCCAGGCGAGCGACAGGTAGCGGACCTGACCCAGCCCCTCGGCGATCGGCAGGCCGTTGGCAAGGCTGGGCACGATCGGCCAGAGGCACCAGAACACGATCGGGGCATCGATCCACCGGAACCGGAGCCGACGGACAGCGCCCCAGTCGAAGGCGACCAGGCCGACCAGGGCCCCCAGGCCGATCGCCAGCGACTTGTTAGCCAGGATGGTCGTCGGCAAGACCAGGGCGTGCATCGGGCTAGCCAGGCCGTCCTGCTCGGGCATCACGGCCGACGGATAGGCGGCCACCGGCAGCACGGCCCAACCGCCGACCAGGGCCACCAGGGCGGCAAGCCGGCCCGGCAGGAGCCGGAACATCGCCGCGATCGCGACCGGGACGACGGCCAGGAGGTACGGGACGGCCGCGGTCATCGGCCGCCCTCGGCGGCCCGCGAGGGCGAAGGGTTGGGGCCGATCCGCCGGGCAAGCAACCCGGCCCATTCCGGCCGCCGTTAACGCCAGCAGGAGCACGACCCGGCGGAGCGCCAATGGGGTGCCCGCGGTCGGGCCCTGGGCGGCCCGGGCCCCCCCGGGCCCCGGCGGGGCCTGATGATGCCGCACCGGTGCGGTCCCGAAGGCCCCGACCAGGGCGCCGGCCAGGGCCAAAGCCGTGGGAGCCATGGGCAGGGCCTGGAACAGGCGAAGGTCGCCGGGGAACGGCAGAGGCACCCCCATCCAGGCATCAACCTCGTGCAGCGAGGTCACCCGGATCGCCTGGATGGCGACCAGGGCCAGGCACGCCAGGACGACGGCCCACCAGGCGGGGCCCAGGCGATCGGACCGCCCCGCACGGACCGCCGCGATCACCAGCACGAACACGGCCGCCGCCAGGGCGATCGAGCCGCCGATCTGCCAGGGGCGGCGGCCGCCGTAGACGTCGAGCGACTGCAAGGCCCGCCGCCCCGAGAAGTAGACCAGCAAACCCAGGTCGATCAGGCGATCGGCGACGAGGCTCGCCAGCAAGGCCGAAGGCCAGGCCCAGGCCCAGGCCTGCCGCCTGACCCCGGCGGCGACGGCCGCCGCCAGGGCCGCCGCCAGGGCCAACAGCAACGCCCAGCCCCAGGGCGTCGGGTCGGCCAGGTGGGGTTGCCACATCGCGGGGTCGCTCCGGTAACGTCGTCGGCCGGGCCTCCCGGCCTCAGCGTGCGGCCTCGTACCGGAAGAGCCGGTCCGGGGCGATGTGGGCCAGCCGGGGGGCCGCGGCATCCTTGGGCGAAAGCAGGGCGTCGCGGATCGGCCAGTCGATGCCGAGATCCGGGTCGTCCCAGAGGATCGATCCCTCCGATTGAGGATCATAGGACGCCGTGCATTTGTAGTGGAACACGGCGCATTCGCTCAGCACGGCGAATCCGTGGGCGAATCCCTCGGGGATGTACATCTGCCGCAAATTCTCGTCGGACAGGACCATGCCCACCCATCGGCCGAACGTGGGCGATCCGCGGCGGATGTCGACGGCCACGTCGAAGACCGAGCCGCGGAGGGCCGAGACGAGCTTCCCCTGGGCGTTGGGGAGCTGGTAATGCAGGCCGCGGAGCACGCCGGCCTTCGAGAACGAGATGTTGTCCTGCGCGAACCGGTCGGGGAGGCCCGCCTCGCGGTATTTGGCCGCGCTGAACGACTCGAAGAAATGGCCGCGGTCGTCGCGGAAGGCGCGAGGCTCGATGATCACGACGCCCGGCAATGCGGTGGGGACGACGTTCATCGCGACGCCTCGCTCAGCAGCAGCCGGAGGTACTGGCCGTACTCGTTCTTGAGGCCGCCCGCGAGCCGCTCGAGCCGGCCGCCGTCGATGTACCCCATCCGGTAGGCCACCTCCTCGACGCAGGCGATCTTCAGGCCCTGCCGCTGCTCGACCACCTTGATGAACTCGCTGGCCTGGTGGAGCGACTCGTGCGTCCCGGTGTCGAGCCAGGCCATGCCCCGGCTGAGGACCTCGCAGCGGAGCTGGCCGCGGCGGAGGTACTCCCGATTGACGTCGGTGATCTCGTACTCGCCCCGGGGCGACGGCTTCAGGTCGCGGGCGATGTCGAGCACCTGATTGTCGTAGAAATACAGGCCGACCACCGCGTAGTTCGAGCGGGGCCGGGGCGGCTTCTCCTGGATGTCGATCACCCGGCCGTCGCGGTCGAACTCGGCGACGCCGTAGCGCTCGGGGTCGGTGACGTGGTAGCCGAAGATCGTCGCCCCCTGCGGGACGGCGGCGGCCTTCTGGAGCAACTCGCTGAGGCCGTCGCCGTGGAAGATATTGTCGCCCAGGACCAGGGCGGCCGGGTCGTTGCCCACGAATTCCCGCCCGATCACGAACGCCTGGGCCAGCCCATTCGGCACCGCCTGCTCGGCGTACGACAGGTTCAGACCCCAATCCGACCCGTCCTTCAGCAGGTCGCGGAACCGGGGCAGGTCCGACGGCGTCGAGATGACCAGCACGTCGCGGATCCCCGCCAGCATCAGGGTGCTGAGCGGGTAGTAAATCATCGGCTTGTCGTAGATCGGCAGGAGTTGCTTGCTGACGACCCGCGTCAGCGGGTAGAGCCGCGTGCCCGCCCCGCCGGCCAGGATAATCCCTTTCCTCATGCCGACCCCTCCTTGGCGCCGAGGCCCAGGCGTTCCTGCCGGTATCCTCCCGACTGGACGTCACGCCACCAGGCCTCGTTGTCCAGGTACCACTGAACCGTCCGGCGCAGGCCGGTCTCGAACGTTTCCCGGGGCGTCCAGCCCAGCTCGGCCGCGATCTTCGAGGCGTCGATGGCATACCGGCGGTCGTGGCCGGGGCGGTCCGCGACGAACGTGATCAGGCCCTCGCGAGGGCCGATCGATGGGTCGGGGCTGAGCTCATCGACCAGCCGGCAGATCGACCGGACCACGTCGATGTTGGTTCGCTCGTTGTGCCCGCCGATGTTGTAGGTCGAGCCCACCTCGCCCCGCTCCAAGACCAGCCGCAGCGCCGTCGCGTGGTCCTCCACGTAGAGCCAGTCGCGGACGTTGTCCCCCTTGCCGTAGACCGGCAGGGGCTTGCCGGCCCGGGCGTTGAGGATCACCAGGGGGATCAGCTTCTCGGGGAACTGGTACGGGCCGTAATTGTTCGAGCAGTTGGTGACCAGCGTGGGCAGGCCGTAGGTGTGGTGCCAGGCCCGGACCAGGTGGTCGGACGCCGCCTTGCTCGACGAATACGGCGAATTGGGCGAGTACGGCGTCGCCTCGGTGAAATAGCCGGTCTCGCCGAGCGACCCGTACACCTCGTCGGTCGAGATGTGGTGGAACCGGAACCTCGACCTGTGCGGCTCGCCCAGCCCCTGCCAGTACCCGCGGGCGGCCTGCAGGAGCGTGAACGTCCCCTCGATGTTCGTGCGGATGAACTCGCCGGGTCCGTCGATCGACCGGTCGACATGCGACTCGGCCGCCAGGTGCATCACGGCATCGGGCCGATAGGCCTCGAAGACCCGATGGACGGCACGGGCATCGCAGATATCGACCCGCTCGAAGTGGTGCCGGGGATGGTCGCGGACCTCGGCCAGCGAGGCCAGGTTGCCGGCGTAGGTCAGCTTGTCCACGTTGACCACGACCGACTCGGTCTCGCGGAGGAGCTGGCGGACCACGGCCGAGCCGATGAACCCCGCGCCCCCGGTCACGACGATGACCATGCGCACCCGCCTTGCCCGCACGCCCGATGACGACCGCCGGCCCGGGCACCCCGCCCGGGCTCGGCCTCAGTCTAGCGGCACCTCGCCTCGGCGCCGAGGCCCAGTATGCCCCCCGGCCCCCCGGATCGCCGCCGAATCCCCAATGCGTCAAGCCGCCCCCATGGCTTATGATGGACCTCGAGGGCCGCGGCGCGGCGAAGGCCCCGACCCCGGAGCATCCCCAGGGCCATGCCCAGCGAATCGACCACGCCCGACGACCCCGGCCCCCTGTGGGTCGACGGCGAGTTCTGGCTCGGCGTGCGCGACCGGGGCGCCGAGCGCCTCGTCCACGTCCGCCGCCCGTACGGCCTGCTGGGCCGCCTCGAAGGGGCCGACGTCTCGATCGACGACCGCTCCGTCAGCGCCCGGCACGTCTACCTCCACCTCGACCCCCGCGGGCTGTACGCGGTCGATTTGTCGTCCCGCACCGGGACCCGCCTGCCCGCCGCCGGCCAGCTCGCCGCCTGGATCGACCCCGGCCAGGAGATCGAGGTGGCCGGGCGTGCCGTCCGGCTGCTGGACTACCGGATCCATCGCGACCGGTCCGGGGTCGAGCCCGGCTGCCCCCGGGCCGACCTGCTGGCCCTGGGCGACCCCGACCTGGTCCGCATCACGCTCTACCCGATGCCGGCCCGCGAGCCCCCCCGGTCGCTCGATTCGGAGCTGGTCTTCGCCGGCCGCGGCTCCACCTGCGGCGTGCGGATCGAGGGCGCCTCGGCATCGCGGGTCCACCTGGCCCTGGTCCGGACCCGGGCGGCCGCCTACGCCGTCGACCTGCTCGGCCGCGGCACCCGCCTCAACGAACGGCCGATCCCCGGCGCCACCCCCCTTGCCGACGGCGACTTCCTGACCCTGGGCGTCGCCCGCTTCCGCGTCCGCTCCGACGCCGGCACCGGCGAGGCCCCGGCCGTCGCCGGCCTGCCCGCCCTGCCCCGGTCCCAGGCCGGCGAACTCCTGCCGCAGGGCCACGCGCCCCTCGACCCGGCGGCCCTGGCCGGCCTCGTCATGCGCCTGGTCCACGCCGGCCAGGCCGAGGCCTTCCGCCGCCAGGACGAATTCCAGTTGAACCTGGTGCAAATGATCCATCAAATGCAGATGGATAACGCTACACTGCTTTCAGAACATTTGAAGCGCATCGAGAAGGTGAACCTGGAGTTGGCCGCGCTCAAGGAGGAGATCGCCCGCCGCCTGGGCCCGGCCCAGCCGCCCCACCGGCCGCCCCGCGGCGGGCCGCAACTGCCCCCGGCGGCCCCCCTCAAGATCAACCCCGCCGCGTCGCCACCGGCCGACCCCGGCGCCGCCACCGACTGGTTGCTCAGCCGCGTCAGCCAGCTCGAGGAAGAGAGCCGATCCTCCTGGAAGGACCTGCTGGGACGCCTCTCCGGCGGCGCCCGGTGAGCCGCCCGCTACCGTGAAATCGGGCATACTCGCGACCGGGGCGCGGCCCGGCCGCGCGACACTACCGTGAAACCGCGCATACTTCGGCCGACCCCCTCGCGGGCGGGCCGTCGCTTACCGTGAAACCGAGCATAGGGGCGATCGGCGGGCTATCCGGCCCATCCCCCCCCCGTTCGCACGCCGACGCCGGGAAACCGGGCCGGCGAGCCGGCCTCCTGCACATCCGCTCCTCACGTGAAACCGGACATACCCCGACATTCGACTGTTCGGCCGTATCTACCGTGAAACCGGACATACCCCGGAAACGACCCGACCCGGATCGTTACCGTGAAACCGGACATACTTGCAACGACCCCCGCCAAACCCCGGACGCTACCGTGAAACCGGACATGGTTGGGGCCGTTTTCTGTACGCCCGTGATCCAGTGTGAAATGAGACATAGATCGCTTTTGTCCAGTAACGTGAAACCGGACATGAAAAGTCCGCCAACTGCTCAAGAAATCCGGACAGTTTACCGTGAAACCGGACATAGTTTGGGCGTGCACTCACGTGAATCCGGACATACCACTACCGTGAAACCGGACATACTTGCGCCTCGCAAGTTGTGCTACATTCTGAACTTGCGATGCGGAGAATTATGTTTTAGACTCTTGTTTAGACTAACAACAACACGGCGACCCGCCGCTTGTTGCTGTCCTTGACCCCCTTCAACCCGCAGAATCGATCCCGACGAACCCCGGGGACGTGAGCGAGGCTCCAAATGGACGACTGGGGAGGCCCCGAGGACGCCATCCGCGACCACGAGGAGGGGATCGAGCTGCTCAAGGGGCCGGACGACGTCGGCAAGGACGAACTGAACCTGGCCGAGTTCCCCATCGCCGCCCTGACCGACCGGATCCCCGACGGCCAGACCACCCTGGTCTTCGAGGATCGCCTGGAGCAGCGCGAAGGGCCGCCGATCATCCGCCGGCTGACGATCACCGGCACCGCCAAGCACGGGTTACCCACTTCGCTCGACGACGAGGTGCTCGTCGGCCTGATCCAGCTCACCAAGCGTCGCAACGGCTTCTCCGAGCCGAGGGTCAGCTTCTCCCGGTACGAACTGATCGAGATCCTGGGCTGGCCGCAGGACGGCCGGAGCTATCGGCGGATCGAGGAGGCCCTGCACCGGTGGGTCGGGGTGGTCCTGATCTACGAGAACGCCTGGTGGGACAACGAGGTCAAGAGCTGGGTCGACGAGGATTTCCACGTCCTGGACAACGTCTCGCTCTACGACCGGGAACGCCGGGCCAAGGTGGCCAAGATCAAGAAGGGCGGCAAGCTCCCCCCTCCCCTGTCGAGCTTCCGCTGGAACGAGGTGATCTTCCGCAGCTTCCAGAGCGGCAACCTCAAGCAGCTCGACCTGGAGCTCTATCTCCGGCTCCGCCTGCCGACCACCAAGCGGCTGTACCGGTTCCTGGACAAGCGATTCTACCGCCGCGATCGCCTGGAATTCGACCTGCGGAGCCTCGCCTGCGAGCACATCGGGATGAGCCGGACCTACGCCCCGACCGAACTCAAGCGTCGCCTCCGGCCCGCCCTGGAGGAGCTCGAGGCGGTCGGTTTCCTGGAGCCGCTCAAGGACTCCGACCGGTATGCCCAGGTGAAGCGGGGCTGCTGGCGGATCTTGCTGATCCGCGGCCCGAGGGGCGGCGGCCCGTGCCAGGCCGAGGAGCCGGCCCACTGGGTCGCCGCCCTGGTCGATCGCGGCATCGCCGCCAAGACGGCCGCCGAACTGGTCGAGGGGGTCGATGGCGATTACCTGCGGACCAAGATCGAGGTCTACGACTGGCTGATCCGCAACGGCGACAAGAGGGTCGCCCGCAACCCGGCCGGCGTCCGGGTGGCCTCGATCCGCGAGGACTACCAGCCGCCCGCCGGCTACTCGGCCGGGGCCGATCCCAAGGCCCAGGCCAGGGCCCAGGACCCGCCCGCCGACCCGGCCGCCGAGCGACGGAAGAAGGCCCAGGCCCGCCGCGAGGCCCAGGCCGCCGCCGCCCGGCAGGCCGAGCTCAAGGCGAAGTGGGACGCCCTGCCCCAGGCCGAACGCGACGCCATCCTGGCCGAGGTCAAGGCCGAGAACCCCGGCCTCGTCCGCTGGAAGGCCATGCTCGAGCCGCTCTGCCTCGCCCGGCTCGACGCCCGGCTGAACCCGGGCCGTCGATCGCAGAAGACCCTCTTCGGCGACGACGCCTGAGGCCGCGGCCGCACGCATGCGCCCGGATTCTATCCCGGGTAATTGCTTTCTTCTAGCCGATCGGCAAACTCTAAAAGGTGGTATCAATCCAAGGGCGCATTACCCCGAACCTTTCCCCAGGGGGCACGACGCCGATGGAACGCATGCAGCACGCCCGCGGCCGGCTCCGGTCCGGCGAGACGACCCTGATCGAGGCCCTCGATTGCCACATCGGGACGCACGACAAGGGCCACGGCCATAAGTCCTATTTCGGCTATTTCGAGGCCGGCATCGACGAGATGAACCGGGTCCAGCAGGCCGGGGTGGGGCCGTTCGCCCTGGTCCTCGACGACGGGCGGACCGGCGAGATCTACGTCACCATCCACCCGACCAACGCCCAGGGGAGGATGTCGGCCGACTTCCACGTCACCGGCGAGCTGTCGGCGGGCCGGGCGGTCCGCCGCGGCCTGCTGGGCTGAAGGCCCCCCTACCCCGCCCGGGTCAATCGCCGGCGGGCATCGGCGACGGGTCGGCCGACCGGGCAGCCCGGCGATCCCTCGAGTCGTAGAGGACCATCGAGGCGACGATCGGCCGGAGCAGGTCATTGACCACGTCGGAGCGGTCCTTGCCGACGTGGATCGCGTACAGCCAGAGCTTCTTGTCGAGGTCCTCCTCGATCGCGAACATCCGCTGGACCCGCCTCGGCTTGGCCGATCGGGCTCGGGGGGCCTTCCCCCGGGCCGATGTGCCGCGCGAGGGGGCCTCGGATTCGGGCGTCGCGGCGATGATGGGCGCCGCCGATGGCGACGGGGTCGGCTCGTCCGCGGCGGGCGATTCGGCCGCGATGGCGGCGGCCGAAGCCATCCCCTGGCGGCGTTCGAACTCGGCCTCGGACATGGCCGGCCGGACCAGGCCGGTGCGGCTCTCCGGCCCCGGAATGCCCCCGCGTCGCATGCTACTCATGGCCTGCACCCCCCCTGCCCTGATCCCCGGCCCGCCCCCGGATCCCCGGCTCAGGCCGACCGACGGCCGGCGCCGATCCCTTCCGCTTCGTCATGCCGCCGGGCGTCGATCGAGCCCCGCGTCCGCAGCCCCAGCAAGGTCTCGGCGGCCTCCTGGTAGGCCATGGCGCCGGGGCTCAGGCGATCGTAAAGGACCAGGGGCACGCCCCGGGCATACGCCTCGCGGAATTTGACCGAGGTCGGCACCGACCGGTCGAAGACCAGGCCGCCGAAGTACGACCTCACCTCGGCCTCGACCTGCTTCGAGACCAGGGTCCGGTCGCACCGCGTGATCAGGACGCCGGCGATCCCCAGGGGCCCGGCGTCGGTCAATTCCTGGCGGAACCCCGAGACGGCCTGGAGCAAGCCTTCGAGCACCTTCACGCCGGCCAGGGCGGCCACGCAAGGGTCGATCGGCACCAGGACCTCCTGGACCGCATACAGGATCGCCACGTTCAAGGGCGTCTGCACCGGGCTGGTGTCGAGCAGGACCAGGTCGTACCCGGCGATCCCGCGGAGCAGGCGCCGGATCCGGAACTCGCGGCCTTGCCCGAGCCCCTGGCTGCCGCCCATCTGGTCGGAGCACTGGCCCAGCCGATCCCCCGGCGCGATCACATGGAGCCCCGGGACGGCCGACTCGTGCGCGACTTCCTCGATCGGGGCGCCGTCGAGGAGCATGTCGGCCAGCCCCGACGCCGGCGCGCCGGTCGGGAAGAACCCGAGGGTGGCGTTGGCCGAGGGGTCGGCGTCGATCACCAGGACCCGCCGGTCGAGGCCGGCCAGGGCGGCCGCCAGGTTGATCGTGGTGGTGCTCTTGCCGACCCCCCCCTTGGCGTTCGCGATCGCGATGCTGCGCATTGGACCGAGGCCTCCTGCCTACCCCCGGCAACCGAGGGCGGGCCGATCCCGGCGGCGGGCGGGCCGCTCGCCGAGGCGCATCCTTGCCGAATATCCCGAGGTTTTATCGGCCGACGCCGCCCCGCTGTTGAGTCGGTCCCTCGACGATCGCGGCACCTCGGCACCTGGGCACCAACACCCCTCGGGATCGACCGGCCTGTTTCCCCCGTAAGCATGCCTCCCAGTCGCGATGGCCAACTGCTCCCCGAGGGTAACTGGCAGGCCAGCTGCCCTGCAGGCCCATGCATCATGGGGCCCAGACCAAGAAGTCGGCAATTCGCCCGGGCGGCCCAGGTCCACACGCGTCAAGGAAGCGACGTGGAACCGTCATCTTGGCGTTGGAAGTCGCCTGAAGCCTGGGCGAATGAACCTGCATGGGACCGTGGTTCATTGACCACCCATGAGCCCAAGAAGCCAGGGTCCGCAATGTACCAATAGGCCAATTCGATGCAGGAAGCAGGGCCCTTGATAAACCTGGAATGCAAGGCGGCATCAAAACCAGGATAACACGTTTCCTATCTCACCCTGGTAACGCGAAGACCAGGGATGCGAGGGAATCGGGGTACCACGGGACCAAGGTACCGAGGGGCATGCAATGCCAAGCGGCATGAACGGCCAGGGCCGATCCATCACCTGCACTACCATGAAGAAAGGATCGTCACGGTACCTACCTGGGGCCGCAAGCAAGGCGGCTCAGGAAGCCACTTCACCCTGGTCCCCGCGTTGTCAAGATCCCAACCCGGCGGATGAAACTGGGCCGATCGGCGACCAGGGTCCTTGATGGGCCATGTCTCCATGGGGATCAATCGATCGAGGCCCATGGCCAGCCTTGGTGAAGCGTTTACCCGGGTAGCATCGGTGCCCACTTACCAAGGGACACGATGCAACCGGACCATCCAGGTCAGCAAGCTCGGCGATGGGCCAACAGGTTACGGCCTATCGATGAGTCTTGGAATCCAGGGGCAGCCATTGCCAAGGTGATCCATCGGGCCCATGCCGCTGGCCACCTTGGCATCAAGGCGCCTGGGTGCCGGATGGGTCCCATGAAGGGCCCCGAAAAAAAAGCCGGAGAATCGCGTGAGTAGGGTGTTGACATCCACATTGATTCGGTATCATGGAACGCTGTTCTCATGGTGGCTTGGGAGTATGCATGCAGGATCCGCCGCAGCGACGAGGCCGCATCATCGGAGCGGAGCAGGGGGTGTCGGGGGCCGTTGGCCCGGCATCCTCACCGGAGTAATCCGGGGAATCGCCACAATCGTCAAGGATGTTGTGCACGTTGAGGTTGCGATGGACGCGACCGGCGCGCGCCTTGACTGCCGTGATACCGCCTCGCATGCTAGTGTGATCGTCGCAATCGGGCAAACTCCCACGCCATTCCTCATTTATCATTCCTGGCCAGGGCCCCCATCTTATCGCGGGGGATACCGGGCCCGATCGGTTCTGATTCCAGACCAGAGGGACCTTCCATGCGACCGGTTACGCCCCAGGTCATCCACCGAGCCGAGCGTCCCGCAGTTCGCCCGAAGGTGGAGGGGGGGATGGCGAAGGCGAAGCGTCGGCTCCGTCGGCTGGCCCTGGACTCCCTGGAGCCGCGGACATTGCTGGCGACGCTGCCGGCGGCGGTGCTCGACGCGACGAAGGGGGGTGAGAAGCAAATTAACCCCTGGAACTCGGGCGGCAACGTAGGGCAGAGTTCGCCGACGATCGTGATCAATCCGATCAATCCGCAGCAGATGGTGGCCGTCTGGACGCAGACCACCACGACCAACGTCATCCCGCCCAACCAGAATAACCCGTATACGACGGTGTATGCCGCGGGCAGCTTCACGAACAATGGCGGCGTGACCTGGGCCCCATTCGCCCTCCTCCAGGGGGTCCAGATTGACCAGACAACGATCACGGCGACCCCGCCCCAGAACTACGCGCAAGTCACGGACGCCGACGTCAGCTTCGACCGCAACAACAACTTCTACGTCGTCACCTCGCAGCACAATGCGGCCAACACGTCGGGATCGATCGTCCTGGGCAAATTCAACACGGGGGGGGGCACGCCGGCGCGGGTGGCTAATGACAGTATCGTCCATGGCTGGATCCCGCCGACGACGACCCCGTCGGTCACGAACATCGCCCTGACGCCGCGGATCGCGGTCGATCAGAGCGTCGCCGGCTTCGTCGATCCGAGCACGGGCACCCCGCAGAGCCCGACGAATAACGGCGCCTTCAGCGGCAACGTCTACATCACCTGGGCATCGGCCGAGTTCCAGAACCCCGCGCCCGGGTCGTACAACCCGTTCCAGATCCGGCTCGTCGGCTCGAATGACGGCGGCGCCACCTTCACGAACCCGGTCCGAATCAGCGGGGGCGGGGCCACGTCACGCTTCCGATCGCCGGTCATCGCGGTCGCGCAGGGGACGACCGATGGCTCGGTCACCTCGGGCACGGTTTTCGTGGCCTGGGACAACTACGGCACCCAGTTCACGTCGTCGCCGCCGGTCGACACGATCTTGCTCAGCCCGGTCCGGCCGAGCGTGGCCGGCGGGGTCCTCACGCTGACCGACCAGGCCGACATCACCGTGGGGGTGACGACCGTAGCCGGCGCGTCTAGCTCGCAGAACACGGCGATCTATCCGCTGAATCAATACCCGCTCGCCTCGGCGGCGTCTCCTAACCTCGGGATCGGTCCGGGTGTGGCGATCGCGGTCGATAACACGCTGGGTTCGTTCAGTCCGACCGCCGGCAACGTGTATGTCGCCTTCGCCAGCGTCTTCAATCCGCAGCTGGACAACAACACCACCAACGACGCCGCCCACCCCGACAACACCGACATCACCCTGGTGACGATCGCCGGGGGGGCGGTGGTCGGCGGCGCCCGCAAGGTCAACGACGACAACGCCAATACCGACGGCAAGTCGCAGGCGAACGTCGTCCCGCAGTCGGCGGCGACGGGCCGGCCGCAGTTCTCGCCGTCGTTGGCGGTCGACCGGGCGACCGGGACGCTGGTGATCTCGTACCTGGATGCCCGCGACGATCCCACCGGGACCCGGGTGGCCACCTACATCGCCACCAGCATCGACGGCGGGAATACGTTCGGCCCGCAGACCTACGCCAACCAGCCCAACACCGCGTTCGACGTGGCCACGCAGACGACCGTGGTCCTGGGCCCGAGGTCGTCGAACTACGCCAACGGCGTCGGCGCCGGCACCGCGTTCGCCCAGGGGGCGCACCAGGGCCTGGCCGTGTATGCCGGCCGGGTCTACGCGATCTATGCCAGCGATTCCAGCATCATCGATAATAACCACGGGACGGGCCTCGGCGCGACGGTCTCGGCGATGCGGATCGCCACCGGGCCCCGGGTCGTCGCCGGCACGATGGGCCCGGTGGGCAAGGCGGGCGATACCCTGAACCCGCGCCTGGCCGACGGCACCCCGGGGGTCAGTGCCCTGCAGGTGACGTTCGACCGCTTCATCGATCCGAGCACCTTCACCGCCGCCGACATCCAGATCCAGTACAAGGACCTGAGCGGCAACACGACGATCCTGCCCGCCAACCTCATCCAGTCGATCACGCCGCTCAATTCGGGCACGTTCGGCGCCTCGCGCTTCCAGATCAACCTGGCCGCGCCCCAGACCGGCGCGGGCACATATAGCTACGCGATCGGCCCGAACATCAGCGACCGGATCCGCCGGAGTGACTCGGGCGCCAATTCGGTCAACGGCAACCTGATGGATCAGGACGCCAACGGGGTGGCGACGGGGGGGCAGACGGACGCCTTCGCGGCCCCCAGGCCCACGGGCGGGATCCCGTTCCAGGGGCCGTTCGACAACACGACGCTGCCCCTGATCGTCCCCGGCGCGCACGTCGTCGGCCTGGACTCCGCGACGGTCCAGCTCGACAAGCCGCTGACCAGCATGCTGGTCACCTTCGACCGGGCGATGGACCCGGCCAGCTTCACCGGCGACGACGTGCTGTCGGTGGTCGGCCCCAACGGCCCGATCGGCCAGGCCGATGGCGTCACGCCCTACTACAAAGTGGCGGTGCTCGCGGCGGGCGACCCGGATTACGACGCGGCCCTGGCCGGCCGGATGTTCCGGATCACCTTCTACAAGGATGCGGCGTTCACGGTCGCCTACCCGCAGGCGCTGAGCGGCACCTACAGCTTGACGCTGGCCTCGACCATCAACGCCCTGGTCCGGGTCAACCCGCAGTCGAATCTGGGCGACATGGACGTCAACCTCAACGCCGGCCTCGACATCCTCCGCGGCCTGGCCAACCCGACGGTCGGCCAGCGGGTCGGCCAGACCTACGCCGCCACCGGCCCGGTCCGGTATAGCTCCGACACCTTCCCGCTGACGATCCCGGCGAACGGTGGCTTCGTCGAATCGACGATCAACGTCCCGGACAGCTTCCAGATCCGCGACCTCCAGCTCAAGCTCAACGTCAGTTTCAACAACAACCCGAACCTGGCGGTTTACCTGATCGGGCCCGGCGGCACGAAGCAGGTGTTGGTTTACCAGAACGCCGGCAACGGCATCTCGCTGGCCCAGTACGGCGGCTTGCTGTTCAACAACACGACGTTCAGCGACTCGGCGACCACGCCGGTGCAGAACTCGGCCCCGCCGTTCCTGTTCACGTACAACCCGGTCAATCCGCTGGTCACCGGCGCGTTCGCCAACCAGCTTTCGGCCGGCACGTACACCCTCAGGATCGTCAACAACTCTCCGTCATCCTACGGCGGCACGCTCAATAGCTGGACGCTGGCCTTCGCCACCGACCTGGTGACCAACGGCGTCGGCGAGGTCAACGCCGACCAGACGACCCTCTCGGCCCGCGTGTTCAACTTCGACCCGACCCAGGCCCAGTCGACCAACACCTGGACGGCCGTCGGCCCGGCCGGCATCAGCGACAGCGGCAACCTCAACCCCGAGGTGGCCGGCCGCGTAAACGTGACGGCGATCGACCCCAGCGACCCGTCGGGCAATACCGCCTACATCGGCACGCCGAGCGGCGGCATCTGGAAGACGACCAACTTCCTCACCACGGCGGCCACCGGGCCGGTCTGGATCCCGCTGCTCGACAACAGCGTCGTCAGCGGCCTGGCGATCACCAGCCTGG
This sequence comes from Isosphaeraceae bacterium, assembly GCA_046350035.1. Classification (GTDB taxonomy): domain Bacteria; phylum Planctomycetota; class Planctomycetia; order Isosphaerales; family Isosphaeraceae; genus CALLYK01. Next base: position 51,854 of record JAXMBD010000031.1, read on the forward strand.
TGGTCGTGCCGTCGGCCAACAACGACCCGTCGCAGACGATGATCTTTGCCGGCACCGGCGACGCCGAGGCGCTCGGCTCCGAGCCGACCCGCCGGACGCTCACCAGCCAGGGCGTCGGCTTCCTGCGGTCGCTCGACGCCGGCCGGACCTGGCAGCTGCTCGACAGCCTCGACAACACCCCGGCGTTCGCCAACCGGGCCCACGACTTCGCGCCCAACGCCCAGGGCGGCACCACCGTCTACCGGATCGTGGCCGACCCGACCGTCCGCAACGGCCTGGTGACCCTGTACGCGGCCGTATCCGACCTTGACACCGCCGGCCTGCCGTACAGCGTGCCGTTCCAGAGGATGGGCGGCATCTATCGGAGCACCGACAGCGGCCTGCACTGGACGCGGACCCTGAACGGCCAGGCCACCGACGTCGTGCTCGACCAATTCAGCAAGAGCCCCACCACCGGCCTGCTGCAGAATGTCTATGCCGCGATGCGGTTCGACGGCGTCTACCTCAGCACCGACCAGGGCCAGTCCTTCGGCACGGCGCGTTCCGGCGGGGTTGGCAACCCCAACATCCAGAACGCCGACAGCCCGCAGGCGCAGCCGGTGCCGATCCTGAACAATGTCGCGCTGCCGTTCGCCGGCCGGATCACGCTGGCCAAGCCGGCCCTCACCGGCAACGCCCTCACCGACACCATGCTCCAGGGCTGGCTCTACGTCGCCTCGGCCCGGGCCGCCCTGGGCGGGGCCGGCGACCCGATCCTGGGCGCCGGCGCCGCCGCCGGCCTGGACGGCCTGTATCTCACCAAGGATTTCGGCCGCAACTGGACCCGGGTCGACCTCAACGTCTCCGGCACGCCCGCGGGCAAGCTGCCCAGCAACAACACCTCGCTGGCCGACGTCGATCCGACCTCGTCGCGGACCCCGTCGAACGCCACGGCGTTCTCGACGGCCAACTATGCCCTGTCGCTGACGGTCGATCCGACCAACCCCAACGTCGTCTACCTGGGCAGCAGCAGCGAGTACGACGACACCGGCCTGATCCGCATCGACACCACCGGCATCTACGACCCGTACGCCTTCTACCTCGACCACCAGTACTTCGTACCGGTCACCTACAACCAGGTCGGCGGCCCATCGCCCCTGGTCAATGCCACGCTGCAGATCCCCAATCCGATGATCAGGCCGCCGTACGACCCGCGGTCGCGGTCGCTGGGGGGCGACGCGGCCCTGAACCTGCTCCGCGACCCGTCCCAGCCGTTCGTGGCCAACGCCACCATCCGGGTCACGAACACCTCGCAATTCCTCAACTCGGGGGCGCACGTCACCTGGGTGCCTTTCGACCAGGCCCTCAAGCCCGACACCTTCGGCGACCCGAGGACCGCGGAGGGCACCAAGACCCGCGGCATCCACCAGATCCTGGCGGTGGTCGATCCGACCACCGGCAAGACCCGCCTGATCTTCGCCGACGATAACGGCATCTACACGGCGGTCGATTCCGGCGCGGGCGCCGAGCTGATGGGCTCGGTCGGCACCCATGCGATCGCCACCGGCACCCGCAACGGCAACCTGCAAATCGCCCAGCTCTACGACGGGGCCGCCCAGTCGAGCAACCTGGCGGCCCAGCTCTCGGCCCTCCAGGGGATGATCTTCGCCAGCTCGCAGGACACCGGCCTGCCGCAGTCCAACGCCAACATCGTCAACCAGGACGAGCAGGGCAACGGCTACGGCAACCTGACGTGGACCTCCAACCCCAACTTCACCGGCACCAACTCGCCCAACCGGAGCGACGGCGCGGGCGTGGCCGTCCAGCAGAACACCGTCACCGGGCCCACCCCCGGCTCGGCCATCACCGAGGGCTCGGTCTACCAGTTCGTCCTGCCCAGCAGCCTGAACGTCAATAATAACGCCGACCAGTTCGGGGCCAGCGCGGACTTCTTCCAGGTGGACGGATCCAGCCGGACCTTCGGCCTGTTCCTGGCCAGCCAGGGCGGCGACGTGCCCGACCCGAACCAGTGGCCGTACCGCCAGGGATTCACCTTCGCGGTGAACCCGATCAACGGCGACCAGGTGGTCATCAGCTCGCTGGCCGGGAACATCTATTCCACCACCAACCGGGGCGTCACCTGGAACCTGATCGGCGATACCCGCGTGCCCGGCATCGTCCTCGACCGGACCAACGCCCAGGCCCTGGCCTTTGGCGCCCCGGCCACCGGCGGCGGCGTCACGGCCAGCGAGCAGAACAAGTTCATCTACGCCGGCACGGTGGGCGGCCACATCTACGTGACCTTCACCGGCGGCAACCAGTGGGTGAACCTCTCCGCCGGCCTGAAGAGCAACGCGGCGGTCGTGGCGATCGTGCCCAACCCGAACCCGGGCAGCCGCGAGGCGTACGCCGTCACCACCGACGGCGTCTACCACATCGCCGACGCCGGGGCGGCCAACGCCTCGTGGCGGGAGATCACCAGCAACCTGTTCGCCACCGATGGCACGGGCCTGACCTACACCTCGTCGGTCGGCGCCATCGAGAACTACCTGGTCAACGCCAACGGCGTGAAGCGGAACCTCACCGGCCTGGCGGTCGACTGGCGCTACCAGATCTCCGACACGCCGGGATCCGACCCGAGGAACCCGCTGACGTCGCACCCGATCCTCTACGTGTCGGGCAACACCGGCGTGTTCCGGTCGATCATCGATAGCGGCCAGGTGAACGGGGCCAAGTGGACGATCTTCCCCGACTCGGGCTCGACCTCGCTCAATGCGGCCCCGGTCCCCGGCGGCTACCTGCCCAACGTCCTGGTCACGAGCATCGACCTCTCGCTGGGCGACATCGACCCGGCCACCGGCCGGGCCCAGGCCAGGCGGCTGCAGGATCCCAGCAAGCCGGAGGACAACAACCCGGCCAGCGCCACCTACAACCCGGCCTACACCAGCCCCAACATGATGGTGGCCACGACCTACGGCCGGGGTGCGTTCGCCATCCGCCTGGCGCCGCTGGTCATGACCAACGACCTGGTCCCGCGGATCCTGCGGCTCAGCGACCTCACCCCGCCGGCCGGCACCAGCGACAGCGGCCTGACCCCGGCCGGCCGGCAGGACAACGTCACCAACGTCGTCGAGCCGTACATCGACGGCCAGGGCGAGCAGTCGGCCTTCGGCAACACCGTGTCGATCACCCTGCTCGACCTGAACACGCCCGACAGCACCAACGGCTTCGGCTATCGGATCGTGGGGACCGGGGTCACCGACGACGCCGGCCAGTTCCACATCAAGATCAACGACGGGGCCTTCCGCGAGAACGGCAGCCCCACCGGCCGGCCCCTCGACCAGGTCCTGGGCAGGCCGCTCCTGATCCGCCTGGGCGTGCAGGCCACCAACGGATCGGGCACCAAGGGGAACATCGCCGAGCTCAATTACTACCTCAAGACGGTCAAGCCGGCGGTGGCCAACGCCCCGGCCCTGGCCCCGGGCAACGACACCGGCCGGTACACGGTCGACAACGTCACCTATGCCGTGCCGTCGTTCTCGATCACGTCGTCCGACAACGGGGTCTTCCCGGTCGGCACGACGATCTTCCTCCAGAGGTCGACCGACGGGGTCAACTACACGACGGTCAACGGCAACGCCACCCCCGGCAGCGAATCCGGCGGCTTCGTGGTGACCACCGCCTCGGCCACGCAGGTGCTCACCGACACCACCCTGGCCGGCGTCACCGACGCCTTCAAGACGTATTACTACAAGGCGATCATCGTCGATCAGGCGGCCAACCCCAGCGACGCCGCCCCCAACGCCCCGGCCACCACGCCCCTGGTGATCTACCGCGACAACACCGCGCCGGCCCGCCCCGGGCCGACCGCCTTCGCCCCCGGCGAGGACACCGGCGTCGCCGGCGATAACATCACCAACAAGCCGCAGCCCCGATTCACCGGCTCGGTGGAAGCGGTCACGGCCGGCGTCAACCTGCCCCCCGGCTCGGTGGTCCCTGCCGCCAACGGGGCCACCATCGTGCGGCTCTACGACGTGGTCGGCACCAGCCTGAACTTCCTCGGATCGGCCCTGGCCGGCGCCGGCGGCACCTACACGATCCAGCCCGGGCAGCAGGTCAGCTTCACGGCCAACGACCCGTCGGCGGCCCCCGTCCCCAGCAGCGTGCCGATCACGCTGGCCGACGGCGTCCACACGCTGGTCGTCACGGCCGAGGACCTCGCGGGCAACGTGAGCGCCGCCAGCCAGTCGTTCGTCATCACCGTCCTGACCACGCCGCCGGCGACCCCGACCCTGAGCCTGATCGGGATCACGCCGATCACCGCCGGCGTGTACATCACCAACCACAACAACGACCCGGCCGACCCGTCGCTGTCGCTGACCTTCACCGGCAGCAACGCCAAGGCGGCCAGCTCCCAGCTCGACCCGATCAACGTCGACCTGGTGGTCGTGTCGAGCCCGACCGGCAGCGGCATCGCCGCCGGCACGGTGATGGCCACCGTCCAGGCCCAGAACGGCGTGTTCAGCTTCGCCCCGGGCGTCAAGCTGCCGGACGGCCCCTACCAGTTCCGGGCCGTCGCCCGCGACCGCGCCAACAACCAGACCCCCAGCGGCACGATCTCGGTCACCATCCTGACCACGCCGCCGACCGACTCGACCGGCCTGGCGATGGTCCCGGCCGACGACAGCAACATCCCGGGCGACAACATCACGGTGGTGCGCCGGCCGAGGTTCCAGGTGACCTTCCCCGCCGCCACCTCCCAGCCCCTCTACATCGAGCTGGTCGACGCCTCGGGCACGGCCCGGTACTCGACGCCGTCGCCGGTCCCGGTCGGCACGACGTCGTACACGATCCAGCTGCCGTTCGACCTGGTCGATGGGCCGCTGACCCTCCGGGCCCGCGTCCGAGACCAGGCCGGCAACATCGGCCCCAACGTCTCCGACCCGCTGGCCCTGCTGATCACGACCACGCTGGGCGATTACGACCGGGACGGCCGCGGCCTGAACCCGCCCGACCTGGGCACCGACGGCCGGGCCGACCTGGCCAATTACACGCCGGCGGGGAACTCGTGGACGATCCTGGCCACGTCCAACCCGGCCGCCACCTTCCCCAGCCCGAGCACCTTCGGACAGGCCGGCGACATCCCGCTCCAGGGCGACTACGACGGCGACGGCATGACCGACCTGGCCGTGTACCGGCCCGGCACGTCCCAGTTCATCCTGGTCCGGTCGCAGGCCGGTAGCTTCCAGATCCAGCTGGGCCAGGCCGGCGACATCCCGGTCGTCGCCGACTACAGCGGCGACGGCACGACCGACGTCGCCATCTATCACCCGGCCACCGGCGAGTGGACCTACAACCCGTCGCAGGGCGGCCCCGCCGTCACCGTCAAGCTGGGCGGCATCTACACCCTGCAGGCGGGCGACGTCCCGGCCCCGGCCGACTTCAGCGGCGACGGCAAGGCCGACCCGGCCGTCTTCCGCCCGTCGACCGGCGAGTTCTTCTACCGCGACTCGACCAGCGGGGTGACCGTCCGGCTGGCCCTGGGCGCCGCCTACACGCCGCAGGCCCTCGACGTGCCCGTGCCGGCCGACTACTTCGGCATCGGCCGGGACGTCCCGGCCGTCTTCCGCCCGTCGACCGCCCAGTGGTTCTACCTGAACCCGTCCGGCGCCACGGTCGTCACCCAGTTCGGCAAGGCCGGCGACGTCCCCGTGCCCCGCGATTACTTCGGCACCGGCAAGGTCTCGCTGGCCACCTACACGCCGTCCACGTTCGTCTACACGATCTCGCCGGGCACGAGCGGCCCGGGCACCGGCACCCCAACCACCACCACCTACGGCTCGGCCGGCGCGATCCCCGTCGCCGCCCCCTATAGCCTCCGCCTGCCGTCCCTGATCGACGGCAACGGCAACTACAAGCCGTACGGGACGACGTTCGGCGGCGGCGACAACGGCGGCGGTGGCGGCACGGGCGGCGGCGGCACCGGCGGCGGCGACAACGGCGGCGGGGGCGGCACGGGCGGCGGCGGCACCGGCGGCGGCGACAACGGCGGCGGTGGCGGCACGGGCGGTGGCGGCACGGGCGGCGGCGGCACGGGCGGCGGCGGCACGGGCGGCGGCACGGTGGATACCACCCCGCCTGTTGTCAGCGGGGTGAAGGTCAACACCAAGCCCAACGGCAACGTCCGCAACATCGTCGTCAGCTTCAGCGAGGCGCTGAATACCAGCAGCGCGGTCGCCAAGGCCAATTACATCCTGAGCAAGGTCAACGGCAAGCGGCCGTTCACCGACTTCAGCCGGATCGTGTACGACGCCTCGCGGCACACCGTCACGCTGGTGCCCAAGGGCACGCTCAGCCTGACCCCGGCCCGGCTGCTCACGATCAAGAACGTCCTCGACTCCAACGGCAACCGCCTCGACGGCGACCGCAACGGCACGGCGGGCGGCAACTTCGCGATGCGGCTCCGCAACCGGACTAACGTGACGATCTCCGGCCTCGGCGGCCTGGCCGGTACGCCGATGCAATCGGCCTCGGCCACGGTCGAGCCGACCGTGTCGCTGGTGATCCCGACCGGCCCGGCCGGCCTGGCCAGCAACCCGGTCGCCCGCCGCCGGAAGAAGTAACCCCGGCGACCCGGTCCCGGACCGAATCGACGGACCGCCCGCCCCGGCACCCCGCCCGGGGCGGGCGGTTTCGCTTTCCCCGGGCGCTGGAATCGGCCGGGCCCGGCTGATCTAATCGGGGCGCGATGGCGGCCCTCGGGGCGTTGGGGCGAGGGCCGGTCGCGTGGGGACCATCCCGTGCGGACACAATCCTCGCCGATCGCCCGGTATCCGGCCGCCTCCCTGGCCCTGGCCCTGGCCCTGGCCCTGGCCGTCGTGCCGATCGCCGCCGAGGCCCGCCAGGAAGTCCGCCTGCCGGTCACCCGCGACGCCTGGTTCTCGGCGGTCGGACAGGAGGCCGACGGCGGCAACGGCGGGTCGGGTCGGCTCAAGCTCAAGTCGATCCAGGAGTTCTCCGTCATCGACGTCGACCCGGCCCCCCTCCGAGGCCGGGCGATCCGTTCGGCCACGCTCCACGTCCGGCTCGCCGGCGACGAGGTGCTCCGCCGCGTGTCGGTGGGCACGATCGGCGCCGAGTGGATCGAGGGGACCGCCAGCGGCTATCAGGTCCAGGACGGCAGCTCCACCTTCCGCCGCCGACGGCATCCCGACGGGCCCTGGTCTTACCCCGGCAGCGACCTCACCTCGGTGGTCCTGGGGCAGGGGGGGACGATCTGGAGGTCGGCCGACGCCTCGGATCCCGATGCCGACCGCTGGCAGAAAATCCCGGTGGCGCCCGAAGTCCTGGCGGCCCGGGCCGCCGGCCTGGGATACGGCCTCTTTTTGTTCGACGACACGGGTTCGGAATGGACGCGGCAGGGCAACGACTTCCGGCTCCGGCTCTTCCCGAATCGCTACATCTTCAGCCGGGAATCGGGCGCCTCGAAGGCCCCGTATTGGACCGTCGAACTGGGCGAGGCCGACGACCAGCCCCCCGGTGCGCCCGCCGGCCTGCGGGCCGAGCCCGGGGCCGACCGGCTGCCGGCCGGCGAGGCGATCGTCTCCTGGGAAACCCCGGCCGACCGGGGCCCGGCAGGGACGCTCGGCTTTCATGTTCGGATCAACAACGCCGAGGTCCCCCGCTACCTGATCCCCATGGCGAAGGCGGCGGGCGGTCGGGTCCGCATGCACGTCCGCGACGGCCTGCTCCGGCCCGGCGAGCCGGCCGAGTTGTCAGTGGTCGCCGTGGACGGCGCCGGCAACGTCGGGCCCCCCGCGTCGATCCGCGTCGAGCCGTCGGCCTTCGTGATCGCCCCGTTGCCCGGCCGCGACCCGCAGCCCTGGAAGGGCGGGGGCCCCTTGCCGAAGCTCGGCCGCGCCGAGGTTGCGGTGATCGACGAGCTCGACAAGGTCCAGCCCGAGTCCGGGGCGATGATCCCGCCCCAGGCCGACGGCTACCTCGCCGCCAATCACCTCTGGGACGCCGGCGGGCGTCGGATCCGGCTGCACGCCGCCCGCAACGAGTTCGTCGCCTTCCAGGTGCTGGTGGAGGGCGAGGCCGGCCCGATCCGGCCGTCGATCCGGTTCGAGGGCGACCCGATCCCCGCCGAGTTCGGCCGATACCAGCCGGTCGCCTCCAAGCAAGGGCCTTTGCCCGACCCGATCGTGCCGCTCGACGACGCCCGCCGGACCTCGGCCCGCGAGTCGATCCATGCCGAACTGTTCGTGCCGCACGACGCCCGGGCCGGGATCCATCGGGGCACCTTGACCCTGGCCGACGGCGCCAACTCGCTCGACCTCGCCGTCGAGCTGACCGTCTGGGATTTCACCCTGCCCGACGCCCTCAGCTTCCTGCCCGAGATGAACTGCTACGGGCTGCCGGCGAACGAGCGGGATTTCTACCGGCTGGCCCACCGACACCGGACGGTCGTCAATCGCGTGCCCTACTCGCAGGGCGGCGCCGTGGCCGACGGCTGCGCCCCCGCCTGGGACGGCAAGCGGCTCGACTGGGCCGCCTGGGATCGCCGGTTCGGCCCGCTGCTCGACGGTTCCGCCTTCGCCGACCTGCCCCGCCGCGGCGTGCCGATCGAGTGCTTCTACCTCCCGCTCCACGAGAACTGGCCGACGCCCATGGAGGGCCATTACAACGGCAGCTACTGGGCCGACCGGGCCTTCCCGCCCGACTATCGAACGGCATTCGTATCGGCCTCCGGGCAGTTCGCGGCGCACGCCGCCGAGAAGGGCTGGAAGGCCACGATCTTCCAGGGATTCCTGAACAACAAGAACAACTTCAAGGCCAACGGCTGGTCGCGCGGCAGCTCCCCCTGGCTGCTCGACGAGCCGGCCAACTTCCAGGATTACTGGGCCCTCCGATGGTTCGGCGAGGCCTTCCGGGAGGGGGCCGATCGGGCCCCGGTGCCGCCCCGGAACCTGCTCTATCGCTGCGACATCTCCCGCCCCGAATGGCAGCGCGAGACGCTCGACGGCCTGCTCGAATACAACGTCGTCGGGGGGGCCTTCCGCAACTACCGGCGGACGGTCCTGGACCGCAAGGACGAGTTCCACCAAATCGTGCTCGAATACGGCGGCAGCAACCCGGTCGAGGCGCCCAACACCCACCCGGCCGCCTGGTGCATCGACGCCTGGTGCCTGGGGGCCGACGGGGTCATCCCCTGGCAGACGATCGGCCGGTCCGAGTCCTGGGACAGGGCCGACGACCTGGCCCTCTTCTACCCGTCCCGCAAGGGGGCCGACATCCCGCCCACGCCGTCGATCCGCCTCAAGGCGTACCGGCGGGGCCAGCAGGACGTGGAATACCTGACGCTCCTCTCGATCGCCACCAACCAGCCCCGATGGGCGGTCGGCCGGTCGGCCCGCGACGCCCTGAAGCTCGCCCCGAAGAAGGCCGCCGCCACGCCCGACGCCGCCGAGGACGCCGGCCGGATCGATTACGGCAAGCTCCGCCCGCAGGATCTCTGGGCGGCGCGGATCCGGCTCGGCGAGGCGCTCTCGGGCCTCCGCCCGGCCGCCCGCGCCCGCCTGGTCGACGACCGCCTGCAACCGATCCCGGGCCCGCCCCGCTGAATCGGCGTTCGCCCGCGTGCCCGCCGCGAACCGGCCGGCTACAATGGCCTCCATCAAGGCCCACGAACCGGGGATGACCCGCCATGAAGCGCCGATTGCTGCTCGTCGAGGACAGCTCGATCATGCGGAGGATGATCTCCGCGCTGCTCGAGGAAGAAGGGTACGAGGTCGCCCTCGCCGTCGACGGCAAGGACGGCCTGGCCAAGGTCCGCGAGGTCTCCCCCGAGCTGGTCGTCTCCGACTACGAGATGCCCGAGCTCGACGGCCCCGGCTTCTGCCGCGCCCTCAAGGCCGACCCCGAACTCCGCGCCATCCCGGTCGTGATGCTCACGACCCTGGGCGCCGTCGAGAGCAAGGTCATCGGCCTCGACGCCGGCGCCGACGATTACATCCAGAAGCCCCAGTCGCCCCAGGACGTCCAGGAGATCTTCGCCCGGATCCGGGCCCAGCTCCGCATCGCCGACCTCCGCAAGGAACTTGCCGAGCGGAACAGCCAGCTCGAAGCGGCCCAGGCGCGGCTCCAACTGGAATTGAACCTGGCCCGGAAGGTGCAATTCGGCCTGATGCCCAAGGCCCCCAAGTCGCGGGGCGTCCTGAAGATGGCGGTCCGCTACAAGCCGGCCAATGCCCTGGGCGGCGACGTCTACGACATCGTCCGCCTGGGCGGCAAGCGGCTGGGGATCCTGATGGTCGACATCTCCGGCCACGGAGTGAACGCGGCCCTGCTCTCGGGGATGGTCAACACGCTCGCCAGCCCGTCGATCCACGGCGACCAGGAGCCCGGCCAGGTGCTCGCCGAGCTCGACACCGCCGCCGAGCAATACTTCCCCGAGGGGTACTTCTGCACGGCGTTCTACTTCCGCATCGACGAGGCGACCGGCGCGTTCGACTACGCCGGCGTCGGCCACCCGCCCGCCCTGATCGTCGGCCCCAACGGCAGCCGCCCGCTCGACTCCGAGCCCGGCCTGCTCGGCATCGGCCTGGCGGCCGGCACCACCACCCGCGCCGAGCAGCTCCAGCCGGGCGAATCGCTGCTGCTCTACACCGACGGCCTCCCCGACGCGATGGACCCGGCCGACCGCCCCTTCAACACCGACCGGATCGTCGGCGTCCTGGAGGCGAACCGGGGCGAGGAACCCTCGACGATCCTCGACCGGATCGAGAAGGCCGTGGCCGACTACGTCGAGCCGGGCCAGCCGCACGACGACATCAACCTGGTGCTGGTCCAGAACCCGCCGGCGGCTTGATCCCGGCGACTCCCCCATCAAGGCAAGGGGGCGTGCGCGGGATCCCGCGCCCGCCCCGCGCTCATCGCTTCGGCTGGGCCGCCAGTCGCTCCACATATCGGCGGCCGTAATACCAGCCCGCCACGCCGCCGATCGGACCGCAGATCGCCATGATCACGACCTGGTCCCGACTCAGGTGATCCAGCCCCAACCCGAGCCGAACCAGCCACACGGCGATCAAAACCCACATCAGCACGCCGAACGCCATAACCCATCGCATGAGATTCACCCCTCCTGATTGATGATGGTTGGGCACCCTTAACGGGCCGTTAAACGACATGGGAAACGCGGCGGATCATCGCCAGCCGAAGGGCCGATGGTCGCGGACGACCGGCGGAACGCGATGGTCGCGGTGGACCGGCGGGAATCGATGGTCGCGGACGATCGGCGGCGAGGCGAATCGGTGGTCCACGAACACGGGCGGGAATCGGTGGTCGCGGACGACCGGCCCGAACCCGCCGGGGCCATTCCAACCAGGGGCATGGAAGTCGCCGGGGGTGCCGGCCTCGGCCGCCGCTGCCATCCCCACACCCCCCGCCGCCGCCAGCAACAGCCGAATCACCATCGTCTTCATCGCCGCCCCTCCCGGTCGCCCGAGTCGTTCGTCGGGGCCGCGTTCGGCCCCTTCCCGGGAGGGTAATCAGGGGCCGGCCGCCGTCCGGACACGCCGGCCGCCGGATTTCCCCCGCCCGGGACCGTTGAAGCAACCCGCCGCCCGGACCTGGCGATCGGGATCAGCCCGACGTACCCTGCGGCTATACCGGATCTCGGAGGAATCACCCCCGTTCGGGAGTGCCACGATGCATCGCGCCAGGACCGTCGGAGGGATGTTCGCAATCGTGGCCCTGGGCCTGTTGGCGGCGACCGCCCGGGCCGAGGACGATGGGGCCGTCGTCGGCCGCTGGAAGCTGTCGTACCAGGCGGGCGGGTCCCAGCGCGAACCCGTCGTGACCATCACGAAGGGCAAGGCCGGCCTCCAGGGCGAATTCGCCGAGGGCGGCAAAACGTACGAGGCCAGGGGGGTCAAGTTCGAGAAGGGGAAACTCCGCTTCACCATCGTGGGCGAATACATGGACGAGCCGACCTACAGCACCTTCGAAGGCGAGGTCGAAGGGGACGCCATCGAGGGGGATATGGAATGGAAGTACCGGGAAAGGGAGGCCTCCTTCCCCTTCCGGGGGAAGCGCCAGGCGGCCAGTCCGAAGGGCTGACCACCTCGCTCGATGCGGGGCCCGGATGCCGGGCGTTGCGGCGGGTGGTAGATGGCCAGCCCGGAAGTGGCGGGCGATTCCGCTGTCGAGTTCGATCGGGCACCGATCGGTCCGTTATGTGCCGCCGCGTCTTGCGAGGCACCCGGGCCGATCGATGGCCTTGCCTTCGGGCGGGGACGCCGCCCCGGTTCCCACGCGGGGTCGTGATATGGCCACCTCGACCGAAGCCCCCTCGATGCAGGCCCAGGCCGCCGAGGTGCCGTACGATCTGACGGTCGACCTCTTCGCCCGGTTGATGGAGTCGGGCCTGTTCCCGTCGGATCGTCGGAATCCCCTTCGACGAATTGCTCAGGTGACGCGATTCGATCCCCCGGGGCGCGGCGAGTTGGCCGTCCGTGTCCGTCCCTCCCTAAGGGCCGGCGTACCCCCTACAACCCGGATTCCTTGCCGCCCGGTTTCTGACCGTTCCATTCCCACCACTCGCACCGAAATCGCCCCAAAATCCGGGATCGGAAAAATCGCCCTGCGCGGCGGCGCCGTAAGTCATCGGTAAGCCTCCCCGGCGTGGGAAGGCTTCCCCAGGCCCACCCTTTCCCGGCGAGGTCACCGATGAAGGAACGGACCCAGGCGCAGCGGAATCAGGCCCGGATCAACGGCAGCAAGTCGCGGGGGCCCGTCACCCCCGAGGGGAAGGAGGCGTCGGCGCAGAACGCCGTGAAGCACGGCCTGCGGTCGGAGAAGATCCTCCCCGAGGCCGAACGGCCGATCTACCGGGGCCGTCGCGATGCCTACGTCGAGGCCGAGTCGGAAGAGCCCGCGCCCAGGCGGCTCCACCTGCTCGAAGTGCTGGCGATGGCCACCGTGCAGGTCGAGATCGCCTGCTCCTTGCGGAATGCGTCGGCCGAGCGTCGGGCCCGGGAGGTCGTCGAGCAGGATCAGGCCGAGCTCTACGACCTGTTCGAGTCGGCCGTGGCCCGGCATCAGGCCGGGCCGTCGATCGAGACGTTCCTGGAACTCTCGCGCACGCCGGCCGGCTGCGAGTTCATCGGCCGGGAATGGGCCGCCATCGGCCGCGACCTGGCCCAGGTCCCCGATGCGCAACCGATGCCGGCCGGGTTGCGGGACCGCCTGCTCGCCGCGTCGGCCAGCATCACCGGCGGGCCCGAGCGGATGCAGGCGATGGGCGAGATCGCCGATTGGGGGCGATCACCCCGGATCCCCAAGCCGGCGATCATCGGCCTGGTCCACCGGTGGGCGACCTGGTGGGACCGGGCGGCCGACCTCTGCCACGACGAAATCCGCAAGAAGCAGGATCTCCGGCTGCTGGAAGTCCAGGCCGATCCGTCGGTCGAGGGGATGCGCCTGCACCGCTACATGCAATCGGCGATCAATACGGTCGTTCAGATGAACAAGACGCTCGACGCCGAGCATGACCGCGAATGGCGTCGCCGATGGAAGGAAGCCCGGGAGGCCGTGGGCGTCTCGGGCGTATCGCGCGAGGAGGTCGTGGAAGCGAAGGTCGCCCACGGCCCGGGCCCGACTTCGGGCCCGTCGGCCCCATTACCGAACGAACCCGAGCTTCCGCAAGTCGTGGAATCGTCGGGCGTTTCGGCCGGGATCCTGGGCCCGGAAGGCTCGACGTCGGGGGCATCGATGGCGGCCGAATCGGGCCGGGTCCTGTCGACCGATGCCGCCCCCGTCCCGGCACGGCCCGGGGGGCCATTACCGAACGAACCCGAGCCGTCGGAAGTCCCGGATGAAACGGCGGTTAAGGACCTTGCTGTGCCGGCCAGGGCGGACCGGTTTCCGCTGCGGCGGCAGCGTTCAAGGGGCCGAACCGGCGGTCGCCGTCGCCAGGGCAGGGGGGGCCTTGTCCCGGCCCAGGCTGGCCCGGATCAGGCCGAGCAGCGTGGCGGCCTCGGTCCGGGCGTTGTGCCGCTCCTGGACGTCGAGGGCGCCCCGCCGGCCCATCGCTTCGAGGGTCTCGGGCGATGTCCGCAGGACCTCGTCCATGGCGTCGGCGAGGGCCTGGGCGTCGCCGGGGGGGACCAGCCAGCCGCTCCGGCCGGGCCGGACCAGTTCGGGGATCCCCGCGACCCAGGTGCTCACGACCGGCCGGCCCAGGGCGAGCGCCTCCATGATGACCACGGGCAGGCCCTCGGCGTAGCTGGGCAGGACCAGCGCCCGGCTCCGCTCGAACAGGGCGCGGACCTCGGCGTTGCCCTGCCAGCCGGCGAGCCGCACCGATCCGCCCAGGTCGAGGCGGTCGATCAACGATTCGATTTCGCCCCGCAACGGCCCGTCGCCGATGATCGTCAGGCGGAAATCGACCCCCCGGGAGCGGAGCAGGCCGGCCGCCTCGATCAGGGTGGGCAGGCCCTTCTGCTCGGCCAGTCGGGCGACGCAGGCCAGCTCGGGGGCGTCGGGGATCGGCACGGGCGGGGCGTCGAGGAAGCTCGAATCCAGGCCGCAATGGACGACGTTCACCTTTTGCCACTGATCATAAGGAAGCCATCGGCGGATCTGGCTCTTGCCGTGGTGGCTGATCGCGGCGACGAACGCGGCGTCGCGGGCCTTGAGGTCCAGGCCCAGGCCCAGGGGCCGATCGAACTCCTCGGGCCCGTGGGCGGTGAAGCTATAGGGGGGGCCGCCCAGGGCCCGGCAGAGGCAGGCGACGGCCGTCGAGTTGGTGCCGAAATGGGCATGGACGTGATGGGTGCCGGCTTCTTCATGCCAACCCAGCAGGACGCAGGCCTCGGCGAGGTAGATCAGGTGGCGGAAGACGCCCTGGCCGTGTCCCGAGCCGCGCCGGCCCAGGGTTATGGCCAGCTTCAGGGCCCGGGCGAACCGCGAGGGCCGCGAAGCCGCGACGCGGGCGGTCGCCAGGGCGAGCCGGGCGGCGCCCTCGTCGAGCACGGCCCGGGTCTTCCGCAGCTCGGCCTGGTCGTCCGGGTCGACCAGGGCCTCGGCCCACCGGCGGAGCGCCAGCCGATCGACGCGACTCCCCAGGGCCTCGACGGCCTGCAACTCCCGCCGGACGAAGCTGGCGCTGGTGACCGGGTAGGTGTTCACCAGGTAGGCGATCCGCAGGGGGCGGGGGTCGGCCGATGGCCTCGGTAGGCTCATGGGGTGGCCCGGGTGGCGCCCGGGACCGGCCGCCGGAGTCGCCAGGCTTGCAACCGGACCGTCAAGGCCAGGAACAGGGCGCAGGCGAAGTAGGGGAGGAAGAAGGTTCGGCCGACCACGGGGAGGTGGGCGATCGCGTGGTTGGGCTTCAGGACGATCCACGAGGTGCCCACCGCCACCGCGGCCAGCAAGCCCAGCAGCCGCCGGCGGGTGGGACGGGAGGCCAGCTCCCATCGCCATCGCGGCCTCGCGGTGCCGGCGGCCCGGCGCAGGACCAGGGCCGCGGCCAGCATCCCCAGGATGGCCAGGGAGGTCGGGGCGAACAGGTGGGTCTGCCGGACGAAGTCGATCGACGCCATTCGGAAGCCCAGCAGGACCTTGTGGGCATGGCCCTGGACGGCGGGGTATTGGGACTCGACCCAGTAGGTCTTATTGCTGCGGAAGGCGTATTCGTCCAGGGTTTCGCGGATCGAGCCGAAGTACAGGACGGACTGGCCGAAATGGATGAGATGGGCGGAGACGAAGGCGACGGCGGGGACGGCCACCGCCCCGAACAGGAGGGCGCGGGGGATCGGCCGGGCGGGGGGCATGATCAACAGGGCGATCGGGATCGCGGCCAGGGCGACGACGCCCGCGTAGGCGTAGGAGAGGAAGCCCTGGGCGAGGCCGATCGCCCCCAGGGCGACCAGGCGGGGCCACGCCCTGGTCACCGGCCCGGGCCCGGCGAACAGGCCCAGCAGGACGGCGATCTGGGCCATCAGGAGGGCATGGGCATAGCCGTAGTAATAGAGGCTATCGGACATATTGGTGAACATCGGGCAGGCCGCGCAGGCCGCGAAAACGAACAGGGCCCTGGGATTTCCCAGGGCCATCGCCAGGGCCCGGGCGAGGTAGATGGCGGCCGCGATCGAGGAAGCGACCGGGATCAGGCGGGTCCGGCCCAGGTGCTCCCCACCCCAGAGCTTGAATCCGAGGCCGGCGATCCAGTGGGGCCCCGGGGGATCGCCATGGTAGACCGAGTCGTCGCTGCGGATGCCCGAAGGCCGGATGATCCCCATGTCGGGGAATCGGCCGCCGTAGCCGGG
Source organism: Isosphaeraceae bacterium (assembly GCA_046350035.1). GTDB lineage: Bacteria > Planctomycetota > Planctomycetia > Isosphaerales > Isosphaeraceae > CALLYK01. Next base: position 68,167 of record JAXMBD010000031.1, read on the forward strand.
GTCGGGCAGGGCCCAGGTGACGGCGAAGCCCTCGGCGACGAACCGGTCGGCGGCGCGGACGACGACACCTTCGGAGTACCCATCGACGCTGCCCAGCATGCGGAACCTCAGGCCCTGGCGGATGCCGGTGCCTTGCTGGAACAGGAAGAAAGTATCGGCGCATGCGACGAATGCGACGAGGCCGATCAGGCCGTAGGCAGCGGATCGCTCGGACATGGATGGGGCCTCGGCCGTGTCGGATCAGGTTGCCGCCGGCCTGGGCGGCCGACCGGCGGCGTCGCGGGCGATCATCCGGGCCAGGAAGAGGGCGTTGCGGGCGTATCGGGGTCCGAGCCGGGCCGGCTCCAGGGCGAGGCGGTAGCCCCATTCCATGTGGATCGCCTGGATCCATCGGGGCGCCCGGCTGACCCGGCCGGCGACGAATTCGAGGGTGGCGCCGACCTGGACCGAGACGGGCACGCCGAGGAGCTCGTGGTGGTCGGCGATCCAGAATTCGCCCTTGGGCTGGCCGAGGGCGACCATGAGGATGTCGGGCCGGGCCTCGCGGATGGCATCGATGAGGCCCGGCCCCCGGAGCTGGTCGGCGTCGGGGCAGGCGGTGCCGGCGATCGCGAGGGCCGGGAACAGGGCCCGGAGGCGGTCGGCGGCGGCCTGGGCGATGCCCGGGGGCCCGCCGAGCAGGAACAGGCTGTGGCCGCCCCGGGCCGCCCCGCCGGCGATGTCGTAGATCAGGTCGGAGCCGGCCACGCGCTCGGGCAGGGGGGTGCCGGACCGCCTGGAAGCGAGGACCAGGGGGGCGCCGTCGGCCAGCAGGAAGGCGGCGCGTTCGTTGACCTCGCGGAGCCGGGGCTCCTGGTGGGTCAGCATCGCGTAGTGGGTATTGGCCGTGATGAAGTAGGTAGGCCGTCGGGCCCGGACTCGTTCCATCACGGCGTCGGCGGCCTGCTGGCGCGTCCAGGGGGCCAGCGGCAGGCCCCAGACCTCCACGGCATCGGCGGTCATGGGTTGGGCTTGGCGGCGGCCGGGCCGCCGGCCGGGACGCCGGGGAGGATCAAGCCCGTGAGGGGCTTGTCGAGGACCACGACCTCCTGCTCGGAGACCAGCCAGGAGAGGAGCACCATCTCCAGGCCGACCAGGGCCAGGGCGACCGGGACCATCATCAGGCCGGCGAAGTCGTGGGCATACTTCTCGCCCACCTCGGCCCCGAACAGGTGGTACGACCAGGCGGTCGCCGAGATCCGCAGGACGTTGCAGAGCAGGGCGACGGGCACGAACGTGGCCATCAGGATCAGCCGCTTCCAGACCGGCATCGGGACCAGGAGCACCAGCACGGCGACGATGGCGGCCATGGTCATGAGCATCGACAGGCCGTTGCAGGCGCGGGCCACCTCCAGCGGCTGGGCGCCGACGTAGATGACGTTCCCCTCGGTGGTGACCCAGAGGCCGGTCAGGCGGACGAGCTGGCTGCTGCAGGTGGTGGCCAGCCTCTGGAGGGGCATCGACACCGATTGGTTGATCGCCGGCGGCAGGGGGAACATGAAGGCCAGGTAGGCCAGGCCGGGCCAGGCCCATCGCATCAGCCGCCACCCGCCCAGGGCCAGGGCCAGGCCGAAGATCAGCGGCAGGAGCGTGACCTGCTCCAGCCAGGGTCGGCCCGATTCGTGCCAGTAGGTCCGGGCGGCCACCGCCAGGATCGCCAAACCCCAGCCCAGGATCGAGGGGGTCCCCAGCCCCTTGGCCGCGCCCGGCCATCGGAAGTAAAGGATGGCCAGCGCCACCGGGATCACCAGGTATCCGTGGGAATAATCGGGGTTGTCCGACCAGGTGGCGACCAGGTCGCTGAATTCCTGGAAGTAGGCGGCGACCAGAGCGGCCACGACGGCCGCGAGGCACGCCCACCCCGCCCAACCGGCCGCCGGTCTGGCGGCCGTATCGTCCGCTACGCTGATGGCCTCGGCCACGATCTAGCTCCTAGGGAGAGTGGCGCCTTACCCGGACCCGATCGGCGTCGGGCTCGGTTCAGGAGGGCGTGGCCGCATCGACCCGGGCCTCGGCGCCCCGCTGGGACGTATAAGCACCATAATGACTATAGGCGGAATCCGGCGTGCGGACGCCGTTGACCACCACCCCGAGCAGGGGAATCCTGGCGGAATTGAGGAGGTGGTTGGCCCGTTCGACCAGGTGGGATCGGCTGTTGTCGTGCCGGACGGCCAGCACGGCGCCGTCGGCCCATCGGCCCAGCTGCAGGGCGTCGGGCACGGGCAGGACCGGCGGGGTATCGACGATGACCACGTCGAAGGCGGCGCGGAGCCGCTGGAGCAGGTCGCCGAACGCGGGGCCGCTGAATAGCCGGCTGGGGTCCGGGCCGGCCCCGCCGGCGGGCAGCAGGTGGAAGCCGCCGGCGCTGCCGATGACCGCCAGGGCCGCCTCCGGCTCGACGTCGCCGGCGAGCACCTCGACCAGGCCGGGCTGCTCGGCGACCTCGAGCAGGCGGGCCAGCATCGGCCGCCGCAGGTCGGCGTCGATCAGGAGGGTGGACAGGCCGGCGTTGGCGCACCGGCCGGCGAGCTGGGCGGCCAGGATCGTCTTCCCCTCGCCGCCCATGGCGCTGGTGATCATCACGCACCGGCCCTCGCCGTGGGCGCCGGCCCCGCAGAGGGCGACCCGCAGGTGGTCCATCCGCTGGGCAAACTCCTCGACCTGCCCGAGCCGTCGCTGATCGTCCAGCGCGGCCGCCCGGAGGGTGGGCAGGGGGGGGACGGTGAAGATCTCGGCACGGAGGCGGCCGGTGAGGTCGTCGGGGTGGGTGACGCGGCCCGACCGGACCTCCAGCAGGACGACGCCGACGAGCAGCACGCCCAGCACGCCCAGGGGGGCGATCGCCATGTAGCGCACCCGCTTGTCGGTGACCGGCGATCCGGTCGCCGGATCGATGACCGAGACGCGGCCCTTGTTGTTGCCGTCGAGGTTGCTCTGCTGGATGTCGAAATCGAGCTGGGCCATCTTCCGTTCGAGCGACGCCTTGACCTCCTGGAAGGCGGCCAGCTCGCTCTGGTAGAGGCTGATCTGGACGACGGCGTTGGTCTCCTGCTTGGCCTTCCGATCGACCGCCTCCACGGCCTTGCTGGTGGCGGCGTAGGCGGCCTTCGCCCGCTGGAGGGACAGCTGGGCCTCGGCGAGCTCGCGGGCCTGGATCTCCTGCTCGGTGACGGCCTGGGTCGACCCCGGGACCATCCGACCGGTCCGGGCCCGGCTCGCCGACAGGCGCTGATAATCGGCGGCCTCCTGGTCCATGCGGGCCTTCGCCGCGGTGATCGACGGGTCGTAGGGGTTCCTGGAGCGGCCCTTCGCGGCGTTATAGCTGCCCTGGGCGTTGCGCCACTTGAGGTAGGCCGTGCGGAGCTCGGGGTCGGCCTCCGGCGCCTCGGCCATCCGGCCGAGGGTCGGGCCGATGTCGGCGGTGCCGGATTGGGACAGTCGCTCCTCGTGGCGTGCTCGCACCATATCGAGGTAGACCTCGGCCTGCTTGACGTCGATGTCGGCCTGCAGGTGGCGGAGGACGATGCTGCGGTATTCGTCGTCGCGGATCTCGATATCCTCGCCGGAATCGCTCCCCTTCTCGCTCGACCCCTTCTTGCCGGCCCCGACGATATGCACCACGTTGGAGGGGTTCACGATGCCGCCGGAGGCGGCCAGGTTCTCGATGTTCGACCGGGCCGTCTTGATCTTCTCGTCCACGCGGCGGGCGTATTTCTCCAGGGTATCCTTGTTGGCCTTGTAGAGGGTCTTGTTGCTGTTCTCGTTGAACCTGAGGAACTCCTGCACCACGGTATCGACGATGACCTTGGCCTCGTCGAGCGAATCGGCCCGCATCGATACGGTGACGAGTTCGGTGCCGGGGGTGGTGTTGGTGTTGATCAGGCGCCTCAGCTCGGAGACGGGATCGTCGGCCCGCCGGATCAGGGGCAGGTCCCGGACCCGCTCGTCGAGCGCCGCCGCGCCGAGCACGGTGGAGCTCTTGATCAGGTTGACCTGGGTCTGCAGGTAGGAACTGGTCGGGTTGACCTGGTTCCGGTTCTCGACGATGACCATCCCCTGCTCGATGTGGATCAGGCTATACGCCTCGAACGAGGGCTTGACCTTGAGGTGCACCGCGTACACGGCGGCCGCGGAGGCGGCCAGCCACAGGGGCAGGACGAATTTCCAGTAGCGGGCCAGGCCGGTCAGGACCATCCGGGGGCTGAACCGCCGCCCCTTGGCCTCGTCCGCACCCGCGGCGGTCGCCGAGGGCAGCATCGGCGTCGCGGATCGGAGCGGCGCCAGGTGCGCGGGCAGGGGCGGGCGGGCGGATTCGCGGGAGTCCATGGCGGTGCTCCACCGTGTGGCCTGGAGGGTTCCGGCCGGGGTTCTGCGGGGCATTCGCGACGCATGCGGGCCCAACCAGGGGGCCCGCGCGGGGACGGGGCGACCGCGACGAACGCCGGGCCCGGGCGTCGTGATCCGGGCGTGGATAGCCCGCCGCCACCCGGGGGGCCTGCTCCTGGTGAAGATACTAGAGCCCGATGCTTTGCACCGTCAACCAGGAATGGGCCCCTGAGTGGAATTTAGGCCCGAAAACGCTGGATGTTGCCCGGGGGCAACGCGGACGCGACGGCGACGCTTGAATCGGGGCTGATGTTCCCCTTACTATCACACTTCTGTTTTCTAGACTTCCCTCGCCCGGCTCGAACCGGCCGAGGCGGGCGCCGTTGTCGAGGTGCGGGCCCATCCTCCGGGATTATTGCGTTCATGCGCCAAACTTCCGCATTGAATCGGCGGGCGGTCGCGATCATTTCCGCGCTATCCCTGGCCGGCCTCGTCTCCGGCCTGGTGCTGTGGGTCGTTCAACAGCGCCGCGTCCGCGAGGCGGCGATCGCCGAGGCCCGCAAGTTCATCGACGCGGGGGAAGACGCCCAGGCCGCCCGCCAGCTCGCCGATTACCTGAAGTCGTGGCCCCGCGACGTTGATGCCTTGAGGATGATGGCCGAGGTATCCGCCCGGCCGATCCTGCGGGACCACCGCGTCGATTCGCTCGGCCAGCTCGAGGCGGCCATCGGCCACAACGAGGCCTTGCTGCGCAACCTGGACACTTCAGGCGATGTCAAGGAGATCCAGGAAGTCCGCAAGCGCCTGATCGAGCTCTACGTCGATTATGGTGAGGTAACCAGGTCCCGTTTCAAGAACATTTACCAGGTCATGCCCCGGTTGACCGAGCGCGACCCGTGGCCCCTGGCCCAGAAGCTCGCGACGCAGGTGGTCCAGCAGGAGGCGGCCGACGCCGCCCGGGAGAAGCGGCCGTTCGACCCGGACATCTGCCGCCTCGAGACGCTGGCCGTGTCGACGACCCTTTCGACCAGCTCCACCCCGGCCGAGATCAAGCGGGTTGCCGGCGGCTACCGTGCCGCCCTGCTGGGCACCCCGGGCGACCCGGATCGGAAGATCATCCTGGGCAATCCCTGCCCCGGCCAGCCGGGCGACCTGGCCACGGCCAAGCAGATCTGCCGGATCTACCTCGAATATTACGACGTCTTCCGCGACGACAAGGCCTTCCGCCAGGACCTGGACGACATCGAGCGGGGCCTGATCGAGGAGCATCCCAGGTCGGCCGAGGTCCGACGGATCTACCACCACATCTATTCGGAGGCCCGCGGCAAGGAGGCCGCGCGCGACGTACCCGATCCCGCCCTGATGGCATCCTACGAGGCCCGTGCCCGTGCCGAACTCGCGGCCGCGCTGGCCGCGGAACCCGACTCCGCCGACGTCCGACTTGACGCCGCCCTGGATGCGATGCAACGGGGCGACCTCGACGGTGCCGCCGACCACCTCCGCGCCATCCCCGAAGAGCTGCGGACCAAGGATTTGCGGGTGGCCCTGGTCGAAGGGAGCCTCGCATTGGCCTACAAACAGCCGGTGAATGCCCTGGAAATCTGGCGGAACAGCCAGATCGAAAGCAGCGGCACCGACGAACGCCTCACCTGGTGGCTGGCCTACACCCACCTCCAGACCCGCCAGCTCCCCAAAGCCCGCCGCCTGATCGACGCTTATGCCCTGCAGGATAAGGACAATGCCGATTCGCCCCTCTACCTGATCCTTGAAGGGGGATACCGGCTGCGGAGCGGCCAGCTGGAACAGGCCCGCGAGATCCTCGAGCGGATCCGCAACGCCGAGTCCCTCTCGGCTGCTTACAAGGTGAAGGTCGAGCTCTTCCTGGCCGAGCTGTTCCGGGCGCGCAACGAGCCGAATGAAGCGAAGGCCGCCTACGATCGGGCGGTCCAGCTCGACCCGCGCAACCCCGATGCCAGGGGCGCCCGATCCGAGTTCCTGAGCCCGACCGATCCCGAACAGGGCCTGGGCGACCTCCGGGCGTTGTGCCGGGCCTATCCCAACGACCCCAATCAGAAGCAGGCCCTGGCCGAGGCGATCCTCAGGCAGCTGGCCGCCCAGCCCGCCGGCGATCGGAAATTCGCCGAGGTCGACGACCTCCTGGAGTCGCTCCGCAAGGCCGAAGGGCGCGGGCCGTCGCTGGTCCTGCTCGAGGCCAATCGCCTCGTGCTCGGCGATCGGATGGAGCAGGCGATGGATGTCCTCGAAAAGGCCCTCAAGCCGATCCTGAGCGAGTCGCCGCCGGCGTCGCAGAAACCCCCGGCGGACGCGATCGAGTTGGCCCGCTCCAAGCAGTCGGAGATCATCCTCCAGGCCTACGTGGATGCCCTGATCCGCCTGGGCCGGCAGGGCGAGGCGGACCGCATCCTCGCGCTGGCCGCCCAACCCTGGAATTTCGGCGACCGGCTGCCCATCCGGCTCGCCCGGGCGTCCCGGCTCCTCGATCAGGGCCGGGGGCGCGAGGCCCAGGCCCTGCTCGATGCCGAGGCCCCCGGCTACCCGCCGTCCGAACAGGGGCAACTCAAGGAGTATTTGGGGCAACTCCGGCTCTCGCAGGGCGACCTGCCCGGCGCCCGGGCCGCCTTCGACGCCTGGTACCGCATCAGCGGCAATTATCGTGCGGGCCTCTCGCTGCTCGACCTCGCTTTTCTGAGCAGCGATTTGCGGCTCTCCGAGGATATCCTGAACCGCCTCAAGCAGCCGCCCCGCCCGTCCGAATCGACCGACCCCAATCTGGACTTCGTCGCCACGCTGGCCGAGACGGCGTACCAGGTCCGCCGCCTGGAGGTCGCCGACGCCGCGAACAAGGCCAAGGCGATGGACGCCGCCCGCGGCGCGCTCGAGCGGCTGGAAAAGCAGGTCCCGAACATGCCCCAGGTCCACATGCTGCGGGGCCGGTTCGAGGAGGCGCGGGGCCAGGTCGCCGAGGCGGTCAAGGCCTACAAGCTCGCCTGGGCCGACGGCCAGGGTTCGGGGTCCGCGCTCATTCGCCTGGTCGGGCTGTATGTCCGGCACCGGGAATACGACGAGGAGCTGGAGCAGTTGCGGAAGCGGCCGCAGGTCGCCGGCGGGAAGTTCGAACAAATGGCCGTCGAGGCGGCCCAGCTGGCCACCAACCGCGAGATGCTCGTCCGCCTGACGGGCGAGGCGGCCCGCATCGCCGACATGCCGGCCGACCAGAGGAGCTATTGGGGGCGACGCCTCCTGATGCTGGGGCAGGTCGAGCAGGCCGAGGATGCCTTGCGCGAGGTCGCACGCCAGAGGCCGCAGGATCCGAAGGCCTGGTTCGACCTGATCCGCGCCCAGGCCCGACGAGGTGATGCCCCCGCCTTGGCCCGGACCATCGAGCAGGCCCGCCAGCGCGTGAAAACGAAACGGCTCGACCTGTTCGAAGCCCGATGCCTCTGGAGCGGCAACGACCTGGCCGGCGCCGAACAGGCTTACCGGCGGATCCTGGCCAAGAACCCCGACGACGTGGAGGTTTTGGATGACCTCGCCTTGCTCGCCAGGGAGCGGAAGGATACCGCGGGCTGGATCGCCGGGCTCCGCCGCGTCATGCAGCTCGATCCGGAGCGCCGGGGGGTGCGGTTCGACCTGGCCTCGGCACTGGCCGAGTCGGGGGATCCGACGCTCTGGGCCGAAGCATGGTCCCTACTCGGAGAGGCCCGTGCCGACGAGGCCCCCGAAGAGCGGCTGGCAAGGGCCGTGGTCCTGATCCGTGCGACCGACCCGGCCCGCAAGGCCCAGGCGATCCCCGCCCTGGAGGCGCTGATTTCCGACCTCCCCGGGACCGAGCCGCTGGTCCCGCCCGCCCGCAAGTTCCTGGCGAAGGAATACCTCGTCGCCGGCCGGCCCGATCGGGCGCAGGCCACGATCTTGCCCATCACGCTGACGACCGACGACCCCACCGCCCTGTCCCTGATGATCGAGGCCCTGCTCGCCCGGCGGCAGCCCGACCTGCTCGAGGAGGCCGCGAGCCACCTCCGGCGATTGGCCATGGTCGCCCCCGATGATGAAGGGGTGCCGCGCTACCGCCTGGCCATCGCCGTCGCCGGCTCCGGGGCCTCGAAGCCGGGCGATGCCCTGGTCCGCGGCGTCGAACAGGCCCTGTCCTCGGCCGACGAGAAATCCTTGCCGCAGGTCGCGGCGGTCGCCCGCCTGGCCGTCGATCAGGCCCTGGCCCAGGCGCCGCCGGCGGTCGAGGCGATCGAGGCGATCGCCCGCCTGCTCGCCCCCAAGCTCCCAGGTACGGCCTGGATGTTGGCCGCCGCCCAGGCCCAGCGCGGCCAGTTGGCCCAGGCGCTGGCGACCTGCCAGGGCGCGATGCCCAAGGCGCGGGGGCGTGACCGGTTCGACCTGGCCCGGGTCGCCTGCGAGGTGGCCGTTGCCCCGAAGGCCACCCCGGAAATGATCGCCCAGGCCGAATCGGTGATCGACGCCGCCAAGGCCGACGGGTCGCCCGACGCCGACCTGCTGCTCGTCGAGGCCATCCTCAGGCACCGCCAGGGCCGGTACGAGGACGAAGTCAAGCTATGCCGGCAAGCCCTGACCCTGGATCCCAAGAATGTCATGGCCCGCAACAACCTGGCCTGGGTGCTTTCCGAGGGCCTGGACCAGCCGTCCGAGGCCCTGGAATTGATCGACGGCCTGATCGTCCAGCTCGGCCGCAAGGCCGCCCTGCTCGACACCCGGGGCATGATCCTGCTCCGGCTCGGCCGGACCCCGGAAGCCATCCACGACCTGGAAGAGGCCGGCAAGCCGACCGCGATGGCACCGACCCTGGTCCACCTCGCGCAAGCTTATCTCCGGGCCGGCCAGGAGGCCGAGTTCCGCAAGTATCGGGACCAGGCGCGAAAGGCGGGGATCAACCCGGACGAGCTCGACCTCATCGATCGGGCCGAGTTCGCCAAGCTGCTCGAAAGGCCCTGATCCGATCCGGCTGTCGCCCCGGACGCTGGGGCGTGGGTTGAAACGACATAAGCCCCATTATCGGACGCGGATCTCGGACGTCTTGCTCCTGCCCCGCCCGTTGGATATCCGCCGAAATCTCCCCGACCCGAGGGAATCCACGACCTCAATTGGGTCGGGTCAGCCAGACGACCGATGAAATTTGCGGCTCGGTCGACGCCTGCTTGCGGATGGAGCGTGCCTGACCGCCAAAAGCGGCCGCTTTCAGGAATTCTTCGAAGGGGTTTTTGGGCACAAAGCCCCGGAATCGTTCCGCATCGGGACGACCCATCGGTTCCTGGATCAGGAAATCGAAGCGAGGTCGATCCCGGTTGGCATCGATGGGTAAAGCCAGGGCCACCAGACCTTCGCTGCCGAAGGACTCGTTGGTAACCTCGTACCGCTGGGGCCGCGTTGCGCTCCTCGCGGGGATTGAGACAACGGGGACATCCTGGATGCCGAAGCGGGCATCAAGGGCCAGGAGGGTGACCCATAAGTCGTCGGGGCCGTCATTCCGGAGCCGGATTTCGATCCACTGGCCTGGGTTCAATACGGGCCGATCCTCCAACCGGATGCCTTCGCGGTCGCCCTCGCCGCGGAGCACTTTCACTTCGATGTGCAGGCCAAGATCTCGGCTCTGCGGGGGGTTATTGCCCATCGCGCCCGCGACCCGCCAGAGGTTCTGCCATCGGAAGATTTTTCGGAGATCACGCGTCAGTCCGGCCGCCAGCCTTTCGCCCGTCTGGGCGGGATAGGATTCGGCGACCCTGGTGCGGATCGGCGTTTCAGCGGCCTGCCCCAGCTCCAGGCAAACTCGGCCCTCGCTACTTCGGAGCCACCAATCGGCCCGCTCGGGTTCGGCAACCTCCAGGAATTGGGCTCGCAGGTCCTCGGCCATGGAGGCGATGGCTTGGCGGATCGCGCCCTGATCATCGGCGAGCACCGCGTAAGTCACGCGCATCCCCGACACCCCGCGTGCGACGATGGTGCAGCGGGCGCGGTCGGGCAATGACGCCGGATCGGCAACCGCACCTCGCTCGAAGCGGGTCGGTCGGGAGCGGGACGATGTCGGGGCGACTGCGACAACTTCGACGTGGCCGAGGACCGTTTCCATACCTCGCGGGTCGTCCGTGGGCGGATGAACGGCCAGGATCGATCCTGGTGTCATCCCCTGCAGTTCGCCCTCGCTGAGGTCGAACTCCCCGACACCATCGTCGTGGGTCAGGAGTATATCCGAACGTTCCGGCCAAGTTCGCAAGCCGAGCACCTCGCGATCGAGATCGCCCTCGACGAAGGCGGTCGGCGGTTTCGACTTCCGCTCGGAGCGGTAGAGGGAATTCACCTGCTGCGAGAGATCGCGGTAGGTCAGCGGCACCTGCCGCCGGGTCAGGGCCGAGATCAGCGTATAAGTGAACAGGCCGAAATAGTTCTCGGGAACCAGGGCGGCATCCTCCGGGCGCGGCAGCTCCGGCGATTCCTCGAAGGGCTGGGCCGCGTAGAAAGCGACGAGGCTGCCGGTGGGCTCGGCATCGACCCGGGCTGGGCCGACCACCGGACCGGCGTCGGGCAGGGGCGGCCCCGCTTCCTTGGCCTTCCGGGCCGCCTCGGCGATCGCGCGAGTCGGAACGCCAAGGTCGAGCGGCCGTATCGAGCGGGGCCGCTCCCGGGTCGAGGCAGCCCGGGTCATCGTACCCGAATGGCAGCAGTCGAAAACGATCCATGCGTGAGCACCCTTCACGCGAAGCCGATCGAGCCAGGCGCCGATCTCATCGTCCTTGATCGCGTTCTCGACCACCCCGCCGGCCCACGCCTTGACGTCGGCCGGTAGGAACACCTCGTCCAGGCCGTCGGGCTCGGGGTTGACCTTGAAATCATTCTCCTCGGGGACCGGGATCTGCGCCCCGTGCCCCGACAGGACGATCACGACGTGATCACCCCCCCGAGACTCCGCGATGAGGCGCTCGAAAGCCGCGGCGATGTTCGATCGGGTGGGGCGACGCGAGGGATCTTCCGGCCATCCCAGGAGCACCGCGACGTCGTCCCCCCCGAATCCGAAGGAATCCACCAGGGTCTTCCGCCACAGCGGGATGTCATTGGCCGGGCCCCAGAGCTCCGGGACGCCGGCAAGTTCGTACTTCGTGCAGCCGACCAGCAGCGCCCGCCTTGCCCCGGCCTCTCCGGGTACGCGGCCCTCGCCGGGCAACCCTGCGGCTCGAGGGATCCACGGAAAAAGCAATGCTACGAAGCATACGCAATATGTCAGCATTGATTCACCTTAATGTCCATTCCCGGGATCTAAAATCCCTCGCCTTCAGGCGACCACTTCCAGTACGTCGGGGATAGTGGTCGCATCCTTGATGGTATCGGTGCGAGGTGCAATCGGAGTGGCTGCCGTCCAAGTTAATTCAGGCAGTCGTGGGCGGCGTCATCTCCGCTCCCTCTCTGGTCGGGCTTTCAGCCGACCTGCGAACCTACCGGCTTCCAGCCGGTAGAGCGTCAGTTCAAATATGGGCGTCGCCGGGGCCTCCCGAGGCCCCCGCGACGGGGCCGCATCCTAATCAGCGATTCTTATTAGTTATTGATGAACCGATAGCCCGAACCGAAGGGGCTGCAGTTCACGACCCGGAAGGTATAGGTGGCGGTGTACGACGGCACCCAGGTGCAAGTGGCGTTCGTCGTCGGCCCGGTGTCCTGGCGGATCAGGTTGCCGCGGTCGTCGTACACGTAGAGGTCGAAGTCGGCCCCCCCGTAGCCTGCGATCGTCACCGAGGCGAGTTCGTTTGCCCGGAAGACTGCGGTCCAGTTGCCGCTGCCATTGGGACCCAGGTAGGCCTCTCGGACGGACGGCCCGTCGATCTCGCCGCGGGGGCGCTCCGCAATCGAGCGGCGGGCCTCGGCGATCAGGGCGTCGATATGCTCATCGCCGCCGCTCAGCTTTTTCGCCTCTTCGAGGAGCAACTGCGGGCCGACCGCTTCGAGATCGGCCTTGGCCTTCCCGGCATCGTCGGCACCTTCGACCGGCTTCGCGGACCCGCCTTCCGTCTTGACCGGGGTGGCCCAGAGCATCTTCGCGGCGACGATCAGGGCCATGGGCGACTTCGCTTGGCGCCCGTAGGTGACCAGGTCGGCCACCATCCTGAGGTTTGCCACGCCCTGGGCCTTGGCATCGGCCTTGGGCTTGTTCGCACCGATATCGGACGCATTCGGGCCCTCGGATTTCTTCGCGTCCTGGGCGAAGCCGGCGGGGGCCGAAACAAGCATGGCGATGCACGAAACGGCAAGAAATAGCATTGATTTTCTGCACATCTGTGGAATACCTCAAAATTAACCCGCCTCCCCCGTAGGGGCCAGGACTGGCCCCGAAGTGCCCGAGGGAAGGGGTGTGACGAAAAGACTACGGGGGCCCCGGTCGCAATTCAAATCAAATGCGGGAAAGTGGCCGGAACCCGGCGTGATCCGACCCGTCAGCGGACCTGATCCCGCCGGCTGATCGAGGATTGGCAGGATTTTCGATGGTGAATCGGGCCTTCGTCCTTGATAATTGACCCGCCGACTCGACCCGGATGATCCGGGCCTAGGCCCGTCGGCATCCTTTGTCCCGTGAAGCGTGAGGAACTCGATCGTGAAGATTCGAGCCCTGGATTCAGCGCACATCTTAGCATTATCAATGATCTACCTGATCGTCTTTGCTAGATGCCCTCTCGCGGGCGCCGGCCAGGTGGGCGACTCCAGGCCGAACGGTGCCGGCCCCGAGGCGCGGGGAATCCGCGTCCCGAAGCAGGCCGCCCCGTTGGCGACGGGGAAGCGGTGGGCCGTCGTCGTCGGCGTCGGCTACAACGAGCAGGATCGGGCCGAATGGAAGGACCGGGGGGAGGTGCGACGCCTGCCGAATGCCGAGAAGGATGCCGGCGGCGTGGCGAAAATCCTGCGCGAGAAATACGGCTACGAAGAGGACGCCGTGTTCCTGCTCCTGGGCCGCCAGGCGAACCGCGACGCGATCGAGGACCTGCTCCGCGAAGGGCTCTTCTGCAACGGCCAGAAGGTCGGCCCCGACGACAGCGTGCTCTTCTACTTCGCAGGGCACTGCTTCGGGCCCGAGATGGGCGCGGCCTCGGCCGATGACCGCGCCTACCTCCTGCCGATCGACGCGAAGGTGGACGACCAGGGGCGGCCGAATACGACCTTCGCCATCGACATCGGCGGCGTCGCCGCGAAGCTGCGCAAGGAGTCGGAGTGCAGGGCGCGGCACATCCTGATGATCCTGGATTGCTGCCATTCCGGCGCCGTTTTCCAGATGCAAGGCGTCGAC
>JAXMBD010000032.1:0-81444 GCA_046350035.1 Isosphaeraceae bacterium
CCCCGACCGGATCCTCTTCGCCGCGGGCGATGGGCGGCTCTACCAGCATCGCCTGGGCGGCCCCGACGAGGCCGACGACCTCGATGCCAACCCCCTCACCCCGATCGCTTTCGACGAGTCCCTGGGCTGGGAAGAACCGCCCTACCTGAACGAACCCCACTGGCCCGCCCCGCTCACCGATCGGCGGGTGATCTTCGTGACGCTGTCCTTACGAAGCCCCGGCGCCATCCGTTTTGATACCCCCGCCATCTGGTGGCTTCGCCTGGACGAGGCGGGCGATCGCGTCATCGAGGCCGGTCGCTTGACCACCGCTGTCTACGATGTCGACGGGGTAGCGGCCGAGGAATACCGGTCGGCGTGCTTCGATGGGCCCGATGGTTCCCCCCGCCTTTTGTACGAGAGTCGCCAGGACGGCCAATCACCCTGGCAACTCCGGGTCGCGGAGGTCTCGACCGACCCCAGCACCGCCCGTCCCTCGGCGGGCCCCTCGCGCAGGATCTCCGAGGACGTCCTATCGGGGGTCCACCTGCTCTCGCCCGATGGCCTCAGCGTGTACTCCATCTTCCATCCCTGGGGCTTTGATCCTCGGGTTCGCAAGGTCCCCTTCGCCATGCCGGCGACGCTCACCGTCCGATGATTCATCGAGGCCCTTGCCCGCGTCGATGCGGGCGAGCAGAGTAGGGCGAATCCCCCGCCCCTCGGCTCGCCCTATCGAGGCCCGGCCATGACCTTCACCGCGTTCCTGACTCTGCTCATGATCGGCCAGGTGCCGATCCTTACCACGACGGCCGGGACTGGAGAGCCCGGCGACTCGGGCGACGGTGGGCCCGCCACCGCCGCCCGGCTCAATGGCCCGTTCGATCTGGCCTTCGACCGACAGGGCAACCTGTTCTTCTCGGACACCGGCAACCACAAGATTCGCCGGATTGATGCCAGGACCGGCACCATCACCACGATCGCAGGTGACGGCACCAAAGGTTTCGCCGGCGACGGCGGCCCGGCCACTCGCGCCAGGCTGGACGAGCCTTACGGCCTGGCGATCGACGACGAGGGCCGTCTCTACTTCGCCGACCGCCTGAATCGGCGGGTCCGCCGGGTGGATGCCGGCGATGGCTCGATCCGCACGGTTGCCGGCAACGGCGGCACCCGATACGAGGGCGACGGCGGCCCCGCCGACGCGACGGCCCTGGTCGAACCCAACGGAGTCGCCTGGGATCCCGCCGGTCGCCTGTTTATCGCCGACGTGGCCGATCATCGGGTGCGGGTCGTCGACCTCAAAACCGGGCGGATCGCCACGTTCGCGGGCGACGGCCGTGGGAAACACTCGGGAGATGGCGGGCCCGCGTCGGCCGCGTCCCTCTTCGGCGCCCGGGCGGTCAAGGTCGGCCCTTCCGTGACGGTTTTTATCGTCGAACGCCAGGGTAACAGCCTGAGGCGGGTCGATCGGGAGGGGATCATCACCACGATCGCCGGTACCGGCAAGAAGGGCTATACGGGTGACGGCGGGCCGGCCATCGAGGCCACGATGGACGGGCCCAAGGAGCTGGCGGTTGCCACCGACGGCCGGGTTGCCATCGTCGATACCGAAAATCATGCGATCCGACTCGTCCAGGACGGTCGGATCGCGACGGTGGCCGGCTGTGGCCGGAAAGGGGCTGGTGGCGACGGCGGGCCTGCCGTGGCCGCGAGCCTCGACCGCCCCCACGGAGTCGCCTTCGGGCCCGACGGCTCCCTCTATATCGGCGATACCGGCAATCACCGGATTCGTAAGGTCGAGCGGCCCTGAATCGCTTCGGAAAAAGCGTCAGGAGTCGCCCAAAAGAAGCGGTTCCTGGCCCCTTTTCCGGGCCGATCCAGGGCATGTCTCGACGCCATCCGACGCGATCGAGTAGACTCCAGGGGGTCGCCGAAGTGCCGAAGCTGGGTGGAAACGCGCGATGGTTCTGGCCTCTCCTCCGAGTCGGACCGCGTCGGTCGAATTGCCGCCGTTACCCCCGTTCCAGCCCCACCCCTGGTTCCGAGGCGGTCATCTGCAAACGTTGGCCGGATTCCTCCGCGCCGATCGTGGCGAGCCGCCATCGGCCGAGATTCGCGTCGGCCTGCCCGATGGGGACGTGCTGACCGTCCTGATCTCCACCCCCGCCCCCTGGAAAGCGGGCGATCCGGTAGTCCTGATGGTCCACGGGCTCTGCGGCTCGGCGGACGTCTCCTACGTGTCGAGGCCCGCTCATCGCCTGATCCGCCAGGGGTGGCTGACCGCCCGGGTCAACCTGCGCAACGCCGGGACGGGCGAGGGTCTTTCGAAGAAGTCCTACCATGCGGGCCAATCCGACGACCTCAGGGCCGTCGCCGAGGAACTCGCCCGTCGCTATCCCGGTTCGCCGATCGCCCTGGCCGGCTTCTCGCTGGGCGGCAACCTCGTGCTCAAGCTGGCGGCCGAGGCGGCCGACCGGCCCGTCACGAACCTCGACCGCGTGGTCGCCGTCAACCCGCCGATCGACCTTTATGCCGCGGCCCGATTCATCGAACGGACGGCCGCACGGTTCTACCAGCTGAGATTCCTGAAACAGCTCCGGGCCATGGTCAGGCGGCACGAGCGGGATTTCCCCGAACTGCCCAGGATCGATCTGTCCCGGATCCGCACCCTGGCCGCTTTCGACGACGCCTACACCGCGAAGGTCCACGGCTTCCTCGACGCCCGCGATTACTACGTGCGTTCGAGTTCGCGGCCGATCCTGGGCCGGATCCCCATCCCCGGCCTGATCCTGCACGCGATCGACGACCCGTTCATCCCTCCCGAGGCCTTTCGGGACCTCGAACTTCCCGCGGATGTCCGGTTGGAACTCTTGCCCGACGGCGGCCACCTCGGATATGTGAGCCAGCAACCGTGGATGGGCGATCACCGATGGATGGATGCCCGCCTGGTAACCTGGTTGGCCGAGCATTGGGGCGAACATCCGCCCTGGACCGATTGTCCACGCCAGCACGACGACCCAACACGCGACGGCGGCCGTTGAATCGGCCCTCCCAGGAGAACGCGCCGATGCCCTCGAATTCAGAGTCCTCGAAATATCGGGCCGCGATCGAGGTTCTCCAGAAAGGTCGCGACGTTCTGGTCGAGTCGATGACCCTGGAGATCCTCGACCAGGGCGAGGAGTTCGCGGAAGGCGGGTTCCTGTTCCAGGAATTCCTGGAAACGCACGGTACTCGGCTGCACTTCCTGTCGCTGCTGGTCGCCCAGCTCGAGCAATCGGCCGAGATGGCCGAGGAATCTTCGAGGTCCGTCTGTATCGTGAAACCGGTCGAGCCCGATCCTGAGGAGGAGCCCACCGCGATCGCGATGGGCACGGGACACGAGGCCGAGCCGCCCGCCCCGCCCAAACGCCGCCGGGCCCGATCCAAGGCCAAGAAGCTGCAGGAGACCTCCGCCGAGGGGCGGGCCGACGAAGCCTGAAGCCCCGTCGATCTACGGGGAGGCCGGGCCGGGGACGAACCCGGGCCGGCCCAGGTTCTCCCAGATCACGATCGGCGCCCCTTTCGCCTTCCGAAGGGGGTTTCGAGCCGGCGAATTGGAAGTCGCGAAATCGGCCGAGCAGGATGTCGAGATCCCCATCCCCATCGCAATCCACGAGCGTCAGGGTGGGATAATCGCAGTGCTCCCGCTCCAGCAGGCGACGGCGGAACTTCCCCGGCGATTCCTGCTCGAAGAAGACCAGCGAATCGGCACCGATCTGCCGTCGGATCGGGCCATAGTAGGGTTCGCCGAGGAAGCTGCAAGCGACCACGTCCATGTCGCCATCGCCGTCGATGTCGCCGGCCATCGCCCTGTGAGCCCCGTACAGTTCGCCCAGTCGATGGGGCTGGAATGGGCCCTCGCCCCGGTTCTCCAACCAGGTCACGCCGTGATACGGCTTGAGCAAGGGCGAGTCGTAAACATCGCCGTTGGTGAGGAGGATGTCCGGGTCGCCGTCGCCATCCAGGTCGACCACCTGGAGCCCGCTCGACCCGAATGCGGGGTGGGGCGCGCGATACAATTCCCTCGCCTCGAATCGCCCGGCGCCGCGATTCATGAACGCGACCACGGCCTCGTGCTCCTGGCTGATCAGGGCCACGAAGTCGGGCCGACCATCGCCATCCAGATCGACCACGGGGACATGGATCGTGCCGTGGCGATCGTCGATGCGTTGCCGACGGAACGCCGGCCGGCCGTCATCGCCCGGGACCTGTTCGAGGTACAGGATTTCGCCCTCGACATGCCAACCGAAGACGGCGACGACCAGATCAAGGTCACCATCGCCATCGAAATCGGCCGCCTGGACGTCGCAGACACGGCCCAGGCCCGTCGCGATCACTTCGACTTCGAATCGGCCCTCCGAGGTCGCCCGAAGCCAGAGCACCCTCCCCTTGCGGGCGTCGGTCGGCATGGGCGATCCCAGGTCGGCGATCAGCAAGTCGATCCGCCCATCCCCGTCGAGGTCGGCCGGCTCGACGTGGGCCGGATTCTCAAGGCCGTCGGCGATCACGGCCAAAGGGCCTGTCGGGCCGGTCCGGCCCAGTAGCTCACCCCGACCCATCTCGCACGCCAGGATCCCCAGCAACTCATCCGAATCGGCCCATCGAACCGCCGCGACATGGGCGATCGAGGAAGCGGCCCGGCCCTCGGGGCCTGCAATTTCCCGGACTTTCCAGCCGATCCGAGGGGATTCGTCGTCGGGCGTCGTCGGCAGCCGATCGAGGGCCTCAGGGGCGACCCGCATGTAGTACTCGATGACTTCCGAAGGATGCGGCGCGTCGAGCTTTCGGCCCGACCTGCGGAAGAAATCGAAACCTCGACGGACCTCCGCGGCCCATTGGTTCCTGGGGAATGTCTCCGGCGGCGGATAGGCGTGGCAATCGCCGCAGAACGCATGCACCCGATCGTCGATGGCGGCGGCGGAGGGGGGCGTCGCCGTGGCCGTCTCGCTGGGGCGGCAACCAGTCATCCCGGCCACCGACGTCGCCAGCAGGATGGCCCCGAGGCGTACAATCGTCACGGAGAATCCCCTCGCAGGGTCGAATCGTCGACAAACCGTCGATCGCCATCGTAATCCGGGCCCTCGCCAATCGGGAAGCACGTCGATACGGGGGAATCGGACGGAAGTCGATGCTTGTCAGCGTCGGGACAAATCGTCAGACTCTTGTCACAGACCCGTCCTGCTCAATCCTGGAGGTCACGATGGCACGAACCGCCGGATGGCATGGTCCCCTGGTTCCCGCACTGCTGGCGTTGTTCGTGTCCTCGGCGGCCATGCCGGCTTCTGCGCAGGCCCAAAAGGGTGCGTTGAGCAAGGATCGCGTGGACCGGGCGATTCGCGGGGGCGTCCGCTTCCTCAAGGCGGGGCAGTCGCCCAACGGCTCCTGGCCGATGATGGACAATGCCAAGAACACCGTGGGGCTCACGGCCTTGGCGGCGCTGGCCCTGATGACGGCCGGCGAGCCGATCGATGACCCGAAGGTCGCCAAGGCGCTGACCTTCCTGCAGGAAAACTCGGCCGATGAGTTGAATTCGGTCTATGCGATCTCGCTCCAGACGATGGCGTTCGCCGCCGCCGATCCCAAGCGGTACGAGTTGCGGATTGCCGCCAACGCCGCCTGGCTGGAAAAGGCCCAGCTCACCAGGACTGACCCCCACCCCTGGGCTGGATCGTGGACCTATACCGGCGGGCACGAACGGTCCGGCGACAACTCGAACACGCAGTACGCCCTTCTCGGCCTGAATGCCGCCAGCGAGGCGGGCATCCCGATTAAAGCAGGTGTATGGGAATTGGCGAGGAAGTACTGGGAAGATCAGCAGCGGAACGACGGCGGCTGGAACTACCACCCCGACGAACCACGGCCTAGCTACAGCAGCATGACCTGCGCCGGCATCTCCAGCCTCATCATCAGCGGCCTACGCCGCTACGAGGGGCACGAACGGTTGAACGACGACGGCACCATCGTCAAATGCGGGGAAGGCACGTTCAGCCCAAAAGTTCAGCAAGGGATCAACTGGGTCGCCAGCAACTTCGATGTCACCCAAAACGTCAACCGGGACGGCTGGACCTTTTACTACCTCTACGGCCTGGAACGGGCCGGCCGCCTGGCTGGCGTGCGGTTCTTCGGCTCGCACGACTGGTATCGCGAGGGGGCCCTGGAACTGATCAACGCCCAGCGGCCGGGGACGGGCGACTGGTTGGGAATCCGCGACAGCTACGAGAACAACCCGGTCGTGGCGACCAGCTTCGCCCTGCTGTTCCTGTCCAAGGGCAAGGCCGGCGTGCTGATCAATAAGCTCAAGCACGGCCCGGGCAACGACTGGCAGGAGGACCCGGACGATATTCGCAACCTCGTGGGTACCGTCGGCAAGGATTGGAAGTCGCTGCTGACCTGGCAGGTGATCGACGCCGACCAGGCCGAGGTCGAGGACCTGATGATGGCCCCGATCCTGTTCATGAACGGCCATGAGGCGCCCGAGCTGACCGACCGGGCCAAGAAACGGCTGCGCGAGTACGTCGAACAGGGCGGGTTCCTGCTGGCCGAGGCCTGCTGCTCGGAGGGTGCCTTCGACCTGGGCTTCCGCACCCTGATGAAGGAGGTCTTCCCCGAGCGGGAATTCGAACTCCGGCCGCTTTCCCCCGAGCATTCCGTCTGGAGGGCCCGTTACGAGCTGAAGCCCGACTCGCACCCGCTCCTCGGCATCCAGCAGGGATGCCGGACCGCGGTGATCTACACGCCCAAGGACCTGTCTTGCTTCTGGAACAACTCCGAGACCCATCCGGACAGCCTCCCGGTCATCAAGGCCATGCGCCTGGGTCAGAACATCGTCGACTACGCGACCGGCCGCGAGCTGCCGCCGGACAAGCTCGACCCGCCCAAGGTGAACAAGATCGCTGTCGAGAAGCCGAAGCGGAATGCGCTGCAGATCGCCAAGATCCGACATGCCGGCGACTGGAACGTGGCCCCCCTGGCGATCCCGTCCCTGATGACGGCCCTGCGCGACGAGCTCAAGTTCGACGTGGTGCTGAACCACAAGCCGATTTTCGTCAGCGATCCCAACCTGGTGAACTTCCCCCTGCTGTACAGCCACGGCCGCTCGCCGATGGCGTTCGCCGAGGCCGATCAGGCGACCCTGCGCAGGCACCTGGACCCCGGCGGGGGCATCCTGTTCGCGGACGCCGCGTGCGGCAGCCCGGCCTTCGACGCCTCGTTCCGCAAGCTGGTCGCCGAACTCCTGCCCGCGTCCACCCTGGAACCGATCCCGCCCGATGACGACCTCTTCTCCAACAGGATCGGCGGCTACGACCTGGCGACGGTCGAGTACAGCCAGGCGGCCGGAGGCGGCAAGGGCCGCCCCCAGCTCGAAGGCGTCAAGCTGAACGGCAAGTGGGTCGTGATCTATTCCAAGTACGACATCGGCTGCGCCCTGGAGCGGCAAGCGGCCCTGGACTGCAAGGGCTACTCGCACGACAGCGCCCTGAAGCTGGCCGCCAACATCGTGATCTACGCCACGCTCCCCTGAGCCGCCGGGATCAGGGTGCGGCGTTGGCCCGGATGTAGGCGGCCGAGTCGAACTTCTTGCGTGTGCTCTCGTAACTCATGAACCGGACGGTGCCGAAGATCGGCCGGCCGGGCCAGGGGCGATCGTGCTTGCCGCCGATCGCCCAGGCGATCCCCGCATATCCGTTGGGATCGCGGCCGTCCATCTCGTATCGGTCGTTGAGGTCCACCGCAATCCCGAAGGCCGTTTGCGCGTCGGGGCTCCACTCCAGCAACTTCTTGGCCCAGTACATGCGAAGATAGTTGTGCATCCGTCCGGTCCGGACCATCTCCCGCTGCGACGCGTTCCAGAGCGGGTCGCCGGTCTCCGCCCGCTCCAGGCGGCCCGCGTCGTAGAGGACCGGGCGGGGATCATCGGCATGCTCGGCGAGCGTCTTCCGGGCCCATTCGGGACAGCCTTCGAACCGGATCATCATAGCGGGGGTTCCGGGCGACGAAGTTGATTGCCAGCTCCCGACGGACGATCAGCTCCCAGCAGGGCGTCGATATCCGCCCCTGCGGCCCCGCTACCTAGGACATCCAGGGCAATCGAGCGGGGTCGATGTGCCCGAAATGGAGGTGGGCCGACAGCTCGGTCTGCCGATGCGCCGACGGCTCGTTGCGGAGCTCGGCGTACCCTTCCAGTCGTTCGCGGACGAACCGCTTCAGGCGTCGCCGGCCTCGTCCCAGCCTCCCCGGTAGCCGGCCACTTCCCTGACCCGCCGACCTTCAATGCACCCATTAAAAGATCGGGATCGATCGGCATCCCCTCGGGGATGTCCCCTTCGGAGAACGACTTGCTGGCCTTCGGGTCCCCGACAGGGCGGAGATACTCGTCCCAGACGCGATGGATCTTGGTGCGGATCGTCCGGGCCGCGAATTCCTCCTTCGGGAAGAGGGCCGTGGGGACGACCACGTCGCCATCGACCAGCTCGAAGGGCACGCGCAGGCCGTTCGCGACCTCCGCCAGCGAGCCGGCTCACGGAGCGGATTCTCGTCCCCCACGACGATGGCCGGCTTGTTCGGCCGAGGCTACGGCCAGGGCCACCGTCGGGCCTTCCGATCCGCACGACGAGCGGGACGTTCTTCGCCCTTGAGCTCCCTCGGCGGCTTCCGCCAGGCCATCGACCAGGAAGAGATAGTGCCTTCAGCGCCCGGATAATCGGCCGTCAGGCCGAAGACGGCCAGCACGGGTTTTTCAGGGCACGGCCCAGCTCGATCGCCCGGTTCAACGCCGGGTTCGACCAGGCCCTTTGGGACCGCTGCATCCAGTAGAGGACGCATTTTCCTGCGGGATCGGGCGTGGCCCGCCCCCGGGCGATGCGGACCCCGGGATCGTGGCCATCCAACTTCGTGGTCTGGCAAGGGAATCGACTCCTTGAAATGACAAGAAGGTCGTACTCGCGGGCAGGACGATCAATTGTAGGGATGCAATTACCCACGATGACAAACTACACGCAATCTTCATTTTCCATGATACAATCCGAGTGTTGGGTGTAGTTAACCTCGGCGATCTCCCCGGCCCTGGCGTCCCGAGGCCCCGCCTCGACGGCCCGTGGGCGGCTCCCGCGGCCGAAGAGTCCTCTCCCCTTCGACGGCCGATCGGGCGTTCCCAGGAAATTCGGAACGGACCTCCTCACCGCTCCACCCCTCGCGATTCGAACCCAGGCCCCCGCCGATGTTCGTTGGAGCGCCCTCGCAGCAACCTTCGATGGCGAAGGGTCTCCGTCCCGGCGGACGGTACCAATTCCCCGGCCGGTAGCCTGCTCGGCCTGTCGCGATCGCCCAGACGCTCTCGTTGGCCTCATCCTTCCTCTACCTAAGGCGCCCCCATGACCCGTTCCCGTGCAACCGGCCGCCCGGCCGGCTTCACCCTGATCGAATTACTCGTCGTCATTGCCATCATCGGCGTCCTGATCGCGCTGCTGCTGCCGGCCGTCCAGCAGGCCCGGGAGGCCGCCCGACGGATCCAGTGCACCAACAACCTCAAGCAGATCGGTTTGGGGCTGCACAATTACCAGACGGCCATCGGCACGTTCCCGCCCGGCCGGATGACGCCCGACATCATCAAGGGTGGCGTGGTCAACCTGTCGGTGACCAGCTATGGCCTGACCAACGCCCCTTACACGCCCGGCACCTGGACCGGCATCTATTCGGTCCATTGCCACATCCTGCCCTACATGGAGCAGACCGCCGCTTACAACGCCCTGAACTTCGCCGGGCCGAACCTGGGCCAGTTGCAGGACGCCTCGGGCAACGTGATCTCGCCCAACTACACCTCGTACACCCTTACGGCCGGTTCCTTCCTCTGCCCGTCCGATCCCAATTACTCGCCTCAGCCGGGCGGCGAGAACAACTATCGGGCCAACTTCGGCGGCAGCACGATCTACGCCGGCGGTAGTGTACGCCCAGACAACACGCCGCGAACGGGCTCCGATAATGGTGCCTTCACCTACGGGCCGGCCCTGGCGATCGCCGCGTTCTCCGACGGCATGAGCAACACCGTCATGTTCGCCGAACGTACCAAGGGTTCGGCCAAGTTCAACCAGGTCGGCGACAAGAGCGACATCGTCTTCCTGCCGGCCACCACGATCACGCCGACCTTCCTGGGCGCCGTCGATTCCGACACGCTCATGCCGTTCTGCAACCGAAACTTCACGGCAACGGACTTCTTCGTGCAAGCGGGACGGTACGTCGCCAGCCCCGGATTCGGCCTGCAGTTCTCCGACGGCTGGGGCTATGCCTGGTACGTCTCGACCCTGTACAACCACGCGGCGCCCCCCAATTGGGTCGGCTATGACTGCGGACTCGGCTCGAGCATCATCGACGTCCCCAGCGAGCACGGGATCGTCTCGGCCCGCAGCAACCATCCGGGCGGCGTGAACACGCTGCTCGGCGACGGCTCGGTGAAGTTCATCAAGAACTCCGTCAGCATCCAGACCTGGCGGGCCCTGGGCACGCGGGCCGGCGGCGAGGTCATCAGCACGGATGCCTACTAAGTTCGACGGGTACTCGGTTGCAGCCGCGAGAGAAACCCCATGACCGCGACGTCGATCGTCCATGGGCGGCCCCCGATCGGCGCCGCCCTGCTGCTTTGCCTGGGCCTCCGGGATGGGGATGTCCCTCCTCGAAGGTCGAGCCCCCACCCGATGCGGCCAAGAAGAGCGTGCCCGGCCCTGGGCGCAGCTTCTCGCCCTGGCCCCGCCCGACGGTACGGGGTTATGTCGAGCCCTGATCGAACGGGACCGGCACGGGCAAGGCCGCGGGCAGCAGGACCGTCCTGGCCGCCTACTTCGTCGGCCCCGACGGCAAGGAACCGATGGCCACCCTGCCGACGTCGGTCGAGGCCAGCTTGACGCTACTGGGCGGCGCACCGACCAATGTCAGCCTCACACCCAAGCCGCAGGGCACCGACGTCGAGCAGGCCGTTCGCCAGCGAACCGGGCGACTACACCCAGGATGAGATCCGCGGCGAGTTGAGGATCACCGCAGGCGGCAAGACGGTCACCGTCCCGATCGCCCTGCGGTGAGCCGGGTCAACCGACGGCGGGGGCCATCCGACGGGCCCTCGCCGCCAGGACCGCCTTGGGGTCGTTCACCGGATTCCGGGGCGGCTTCCCCGGAGAATGCCGACCACATCCTCGGCGACCCAGGACGACATGTTGACCAGGCTCTCGGCCCTGCGCGCGCTGTGGGGCGTGAGCAGGACGTCGGGGCGGCCGATCACCCGGGTGATCGGCGGGCGGCGGTTCGATGTCGAACACGTCGGCGGCGTACCCCCAGAGCTTGCCGGCGTCGAGCCGCGTCGGCCACGGCCCGCTCGTCGACCACCGGCCCTCGGCAGGTATTCACCAGGATCGCGTCGGGCCGCATCTTCGCCAGTTGCGAGGCCCCGATCAGCTTCCGGGTGAGCGGGTCCAGTGGAACGCAGCGTGACGTACTCCGACTCGCGCAGCAGTTCGTCCAGCTCGACTCCGACGCGCCTATCCGGCCCGGATCTCGGCCTCCTGGGGCGGGCGCGATGATGTCGTTGTAGAGCACCTTCATGCCGAAGCCCTGGAACGCTATCGCGCCGACCTCGTCGGCCGATCCGGCCGAAGCCGACGATGCCGAGCGTCCGGCCTACGAGTTCCTTGCCGACCAGCTTGACGCGGTCGTCGTACCGGCCTTCCCGCAGGGCGATTCCCTGCTGCGTGAAGTGCTTCGACAGGCCGATCATGAACGCGATCGCATGCTCGGCCACCGCGCCGGTGTTGGCCCCGGGTGTGGTCACGACGTAGATGCCCCGCTCGGTGGCGGCCGGCACGTCCACGTGGTCGTAGCCGACTCCGTGCCGGCCGACCACCTGCAATTTCGGGGCGGCGTCCAGCAGCGCGGCGTCCACAACGCCGGCCGTGCGTAGGACCAGGGCGTCGGCCTCGCGGATCTCCTCGCGGAGCGGCCCCGGTTCGAGCGAGGTCGCCATCCGCAAATCGCCGGCGGCCCTGAGTATGCCCATGCCCGACTCGTGCATCGGCGTCATCATCAGGATCACGGGGCGCTGGGACATGGTCGGGGCTCTCGGTCGGTGCGGTTCCGGTGCTTTCCGCGGGCATTGTAGGTTAGCAGAAAACCGGCCCGGGCGGGAAACGAGGGTCCGCGCCGCGGTTCGATGGATGTACAATCCGGTACGCGTGGGATGGGGCGGCCATCCCGATTCGTGCCGTTCGGATTCCCATGACCATGCGCCAGATCGGCACGATTGCGGAGGAAGGGCAGGCCCGTCGGATTGGCGACTATCTCCGAACGCTGGGCATCACGACCCGCCTCGATGACTCGCCCGGCGGCTGGATCGTCTGGGTTCACGACGAGAACCGACTCGAAGAGGCCCGCCGCGAGCTGGAGGCTTTCCGCCGGGCGCCCGACGATCCCCGCTACGAGGCCGCCGAGGCGACCGCCCGGGCCCTCCGCAAGAAGGCCGAGAAGGCCGATCGCGAGCATGCCCGACGGACCATCGACCTCCGCGACCGGTGGCTCTACCGGTCGCCCCGCAGGCTTCCGGCGACCCTCTTCCTCATCGCGATGAGCGTCGGCATCTTCGTCCTCAGGCTCGTCGAACCGGATCGGGGGCGGGCCGTCAGCTCGGCGATGCGGATTACCGCGCTTCGGGTGATCCGGCCCGAGGAACCCGAGCCGGCCATCTGGCTATCCTCGCTCTGGTCCGAGCACCTCGGGGACCTGATCGAAGTTCGGAACGGCGAGGTCTGGAGGCTACTCACGCCGATCTTCCTGCATTTCAGCTTCCTGCATCTTGCCTTCAACATGTTCTGGATGGCCGAGCTGGGTGGCCAGTTCGAGATGCTGCGGAGATCGTGGCGTCTGGCGTTGTTCGTCGTGGCCTGCGGGGTGTTCTCGAACCTGGTCGAGTACCTCTGGTCCGGCCCCGGTTTCGGCGGCATGTCGGGCGTCGTGTATGCCTTGTTCGGGCACGCCTGGGTCCGGTCGCATTACGACCCGTCCGGCCCCTGGCGGCTTCGCGGCAACGCCGTGCCGATCATGTTGATCTGGCTGCCCCTGGGCATGACCGGGATCCTCGGGCCGATCGCCAACGGGGCGCACCTGGGCGGCCTGGCCATCGGCATGGCGATCGGCGCGATCCCGTTCGCCCGGCAGGCCCTCCGCCCGTGGTGACGGTCCGATCGGCGGGGCTGGCCTGGGCCGCGGCGGTTGTCGCCGTGATGATCCGGCTGGCGATCGCCTGGCCCGGCCTCGATCGGCCGCCCGACGACCCGGACAATTACCTTCCGCTGGCGAGGTCGATCGCCGACGGCCGGGGTTTCTGCCGGCCCGATGGGGTACCGACGGCTTATCGGCCCCCGCTCTATCCGATCCTCCTGGCGCCGGTCACGCGGCTCCCCGAAACCTGGTGGCCGGCGACGATCGCCGCGATTCACGCCGCGATCGGCGGATCGACGGCGCTGCTCGCGGCCTCGACGGCCCGGCGCTGGGGCCTGGGCCGAGCCAGAAGTTCGGCGGCCGCGCTGATCGTGTCGCTCGACCCGGTCCTCGTAGCGCAATCGCGTTCGGTGATGACCGAGACCCTGGCCGCCTTGCTGGTCGCCGGATCGCTGCGGGTCCTCGCCGATCCGGAAGGCCCGAGCCGCCGCGATGCGGGAATCGCCGGGTTCCTGTTCGGCCTGTCCAGCCTCTGCCGACCCAGCCTACTCGCCTCCTCGGGGCTGGTGCTGGCGGCGTACGCCGGGCTGGGCCCGGGCACCTCGAGGCACCGCTTGATCCGCTGCCTGATCGCGGGCTCGGCCCTGGTCGCGACCCTTACGCCCTGGGCCGTGCGCAACGCGATCCTCCTGGGCGAGCCGGTCTGGACCACGACGCACGGCGGTTACACCCTGGCCCTGGCGAACAACCCGTTCTACTATCGCGACGTGCTCGACGGCCCCCCCGGCGCCGTCTGGTCGGGGCCGGGACAGCGGGCCTGGTCAATCGACATCACCGAGAAGACCGCCGGCATGGGCGAGCCGGACGCCGATCGGTGGATGGCCCGGGAAGGCTGGCGGATGCTTCGCGAACGCCCCCGCGATTTCGCCCGCGCCTCGGTCGCGAGGCTGGGACGCTTCTGGGGGATCGCCCCGACGGCGGCGGTCCATGGGCGTGTCGTGAGCCTGCTGACGGCCGCCTGGACGGCCCCTTTCTGGCTGTCGTGCCTGGCGGGACTGGCCTCGCCGATGGCCCGCCGTTGGCCCTCGGCGGGTGCGTTCGCGGCGATCCTGGGCCTGTCGATCGTGCATACGGCCTTCTGGACAGACATGAGGATGCGTTCGCCGATCGTGCCCGCGCTTGCGCTGGTCGCGTCGACCGCGATGGCCCGGCGCGGGGCCGAGAAAAATTAGGGATTTTCCCTGTTCAAATCGGACAGGGCCGCTAGACTGGAAGAACGCTCTTGGCAGGTATCCGATAGCCGTCTGTACGCTAACCTCGCCAGAACGCTCCCCGCTTCCCAGGGTTTCTTTCCAGTGGCCAAGAAGCTTTACGTCGGCAATCTCACCTACACCACCACCCAGGACGACCTGGTGGCGCTCTTCAGCGATTACGGCGAGGTCCTGTCCGCTCAGATCATCTATGACCGCGAGACGAATCGCTCGAAGGGATTCGGCTTCGTGGAGATGGCGAGCGGAGCGGATGAGGCGGCCAACGCCCTCAATGGCCAGGACTTCCAGGGCCGCAATCTGACGGTCAACGAAGCCCGCCCGCGTGATGACCGGGGCGGCGGCGGTGGTGGCGGCCCGCGCGGCCCCCGGGGCGGCGGCGGCGGTGGCGGCTATGGTGGCGGCGGCGGCGGTGGCCGCGGCGGCTATGGCGGCGGCGGTGGCGGCGGCTACGGCGGTGGTGGCGGCGGTCGTGGCGGCTACGGCGGAGGCGGCGGCAGCAGCCGCGGCGGCCGCTACTGAGCCGCGTCGGGACCGGCCCCGACCGAACGATTCCGTTGCGAAGGGGATCACCCGAAAGGTGGTCCCTTTTTTTGTTGGCGGTGGCAACGGGCCGAGGGCTCGAGGCGGCGTAACCTCGGCCTTTTGCTCGCGACCGGCGGAATGCTAGACTCGAACGATCGCTTCGAACGGGTCGTGTCACGAGACGGCCGATCGGTCGTAATCATCGGATCGCCCACCCCTCCGCCCGGGACTTCCCCACCATGCCCGACTTCGACGCCGAATCGTTCGCCGAGCGCGCCGTCTTGATGGGCTTGCTGACCCAGGGGCAATTGATCGAAGCGCGCGAGGAGGCCCCCGAT
Organism: Isosphaeraceae bacterium; assembly: GCA_046350035.1. Classification (GTDB taxonomy): domain Bacteria; phylum Planctomycetota; class Planctomycetia; order Isosphaerales; family Isosphaeraceae; genus CALLYK01. The sequence continues at coordinate 15,341 of JAXMBD010000032.1, forward strand.
GGATCGATCGAGGCGCTGACACGGAGCCTCATGCGGAAGCAGTCGCTCACCAGTTGGCAGATGGATCGCCTGCTGAAGGGCCGGACGGATGGCTTCTTCTTCGGCAACGTCAAGGTGATGTTCCACATCGCCGAAGGTACATTCGCTCGCGTGTATCGCGGCAGCCGCCAGCCGGGCAACCAGTCGGTCGCGGTGAAGGTCCTCCGCCAGAGGTTCACCGCCGACCCGTCCGCCGTGGAGCGGTTCAACCAGGAGGCCGCCTCGGGGATGCGGCTGATCCACCCCAATATCGTGCAGACCTTCGAGTACGGGGAGGAAGATCGCCTCCATTACATGGTCATGGAATATGTGGAAGGCTCGAATCTGAGGGATTTCCTGCGGATCCGCGGCCGGCTCAAGCCCCACGAGGCCCTGCCGATGATGATCGGCCTGGCGAAGGGCCTGGGCCATGCCCTGGAACAGGGCGTCACCCACCGCGACCTCAAGGGCACCAATATCCTCGTCTCGACGGCGGGCGAGGCCAAGCTGGTCGACTTCGGCCTGGCCACCTTGCGGTCCGACGAAAAGGGTGCCGCAGCCGCCCACGGCGTCCGCACCGTCGACTACTCCGCGCTGGAACGGACCTGCGGCAGCCCCAAGGGCGACCCCCGGTCCGATATCTACTTCCTGGGATGCGTCTACTACCACATGCTCACCGGCGCCGTCCCGATGCCGGAATCGGAGAGCAAGGACCGCATCGCCAAGATGCTCAAGCGGAGCTTCAGCGCCATCAAGCCGCTCTCGGACGTGGCCAATCCGCCGCCCGAGGAGATCACCCGGATCGTCGAGCGGATGATGAAGGTCGAGCTCCAGGCCCGTTACGGACGGATCGAGCAGGTGATCAAGGATCTCGAGGCCTACCAGGCCTCCCTCGGTGCCCCCGCGGAGAAGCCCAAGCCCAAACCGGAAGCGACGGCCGGGAGCGGGCCGGCCCAGGCCGCCCCGCCGGCCCGCCCGGGGGCGACGAATGACGATGCCGAACTGGCCGGGTTCGAGGTCCGGGCCGTCCGCCCGCCCAAGGTCCTGTTCGTCGAAAACCAGGCCGAAGTCCAGGACATCTTCCGCAAGACCTTCGCCAAGCTCGGCTATCGAGTCATCCTCGTGGGCGACGCGGAACGTGCCGCCGAGCGGTACCGGGAACAGACCCCGGACGCCGTGGTCTTCGACGCCGACGGCCAGGGCGAGGAAGGGGTGCAAGCCTTCCTGGACATGCACGAGAAGGCCCACGAAGACGGCCACAACCTGACCGCCGTCGTGATCGTCGGCCCTCGCCAACGGGCCCTGATCGAACGCCTCCCCGAGGATGACCGCCTGATCGTGCTTACGAAGCCGATCAAGATCAAGGATGTGCAGGAAGCCGTAGCCCAGCTTGCCCCCCTCGCGACCTGACTCCGGCACCACGCCAGGATTCGCTCGTCCCGTTACGGATCCACGGGTTTGAGGCTACCTTCCCGGGCGACGCGATGGCCTGCGCATCGACGGGTTAGCCCGCTCTCGGTGCCTGCGCTCCTTGCCAGGTCCATGCTTTCTTTGTCACATCCACCTGGATCAGCAAGGGCCTTAACCATCTGTTTGCCCGACTGTTAAACCGAGCGAAGGCCCCTTAGGTTTCCCATTCTTTCAGGGGCTCTAAGGCGAGTCCATTGACTTGGAGGTCTGGCTTAAGGATAACAGGGGTGCAATCCGTAGGGTTGGGGAACCCCGGATTCGAGCCACCACAACCACGGTCCGCAATTCTCCCAAATTGCCCGATCGCCCCACTGTCGGGAATTTGACGCGGGTCCGTGGTCTTGCTTCATCGAGCTTGCCATGGACGGGTTTACTGCTGGGATGCGGCATCCAGGTTACTGTTCGAGGGGTCGTCCGATGTTCCGTTCCGCGTCTCGACGAGCCGCCCGCAAGGTCCTGTATCGGGGTCTGGGGGCGGCTCTGCTGGTCAATGTCCTCTTCGGCGGCGATGCCGAAGCGGGCTGCTTCAAGCACGGTTACACCCGGTCGACCGGCTGCGGCATCTGCAATGCCAGCGCCACGGTCGGCTATGGTCCGAGCACGGCGGCCCCCTGCGGCCCGACCGGCTGGACCTACCAGACCGTCACCGACACCGTTTACGATCAGGTCCCGGTCGTCACCCAGCAGACGCAGTATCGGACCGAGTATCGGTCCGAGCCGTATCAGGTGACGCGGACGGTCATCGACAGCGTCCCGGTCCAGTCGACCCAGACCCAGTACCGGACCGAGTACAAGACCGAGACCGTCCCGGTCACCCGCACGGTCGTCGAGAACGTCCCGGTCCAGTCGACCCAGACCCAGTACCGGACCGAGTACAAGACCGAGACCGTCCCGGTCACCCGCACGGTGATGGACACGGTGATGACCCCGCGCCAGGTCACCGTGAACGTGCCCAGGACCCAGTCGGTGCCCCAGCAGGTGACGAAGACCGTCATGCGGCCGGTCGCCACCACGAAGCGGGTCCCCCGGCAGGAAACGGTGATGCAGACCGTGCAGGAAACGGTCATGCAGCCGAAGTACTCGACGGTCATGACCACGCAGACCCAGACCGTCATGCAGCCCAAGACCGTCGAGTATCAGGTGCCGGTCACCCGCTATCGCCAGGTCACCGAGCCGGCCGCGGCCGCCCAGACCCCGAGCGGCCAGAGCCCCAGCGGCCAGGCCCCGGCGACGACGGTCGTGCGCAACGTCCCGGAGACGACCTACGTCACGCAGACCCGCACCGAGATGGTCCCGACCCAGCAGACGATCCAGGTGCCGACCCAGAAGTGTGAAATGGTCCCCACGACCGTCACGCGCAACGTCCCGCAGGTCGTCACCCGGGAGGTGGAAGTCGCCTGCACCGAGATGGTCCCGCAGCAGGTGACCGAGACCGTGATGACCACCCAGACGGTGATGGTCGCCGAGACCCGCACCGAGATGGTCCCGACCCAGCAGGCGCGGCAGGTCACCGAGAACCAGACCCGGCAAGTCCCCACCCAGGTCGCCTACCAGGTCCCGGTCACGACCTACCAGCAGCAGACCCGCCAGGTCACCGAGAACCAGACCCGGCAAGTCCCCACCCAGGTCGCCTACCAGGTCCCGGCCACGACCTACCAGCAGCAGACCCGCCAGGTCACCGAGAACCAGACCCGGCAAGTCCCCACCCAGGTCGCCTACCAGGTCCCGGTCACGACCTACCAGCAGCAGACCCGCCAGGTCACCGAGAACCAGACCCGGCAAGTCCCCACCCAGGTCGCCTACCAGGTCCCGGTCACGACCTACCAGCAGCAGACCCGCCAGGTCACCGAGAACCAGACCCGCCAGGTCCCCACCCAGGTCGCTTATGAAGTGCCGGTGACGACCTACCAGCAGCAGACGCGGCAGGTCACCGAGAACCAGACCCGCCAGGTGCCCACCCAGGTCGCCTATGAGGTTCCGGTGACGACCTACCAGCAGCAGACCCGACAGGTCACCGAGACGTTGACCCGGCAGGTGCCCTACACCGTGCCCTATACGGTGTCGGTGACCTCCTACCAGACCGTTCCTCGTCAGGTGACCCGGCAGGTGATCGTGCCGACTTACGGCAGCACCGTCACGACTTCGGCGCCGATCACCCAGGCGTACACCACGGGCGAGGTCGCCGGTTCGGGGCAGGTCAGCCCTTCGTCGCAGGCCACCCCCGCCTCGCAGGCGAACGGCCATGACGACGCCCCGCCCGCGCCCGAAGGGGCCGGCCAGGCCACGCCCTGACCGGGCCGCTCGAGAGAAATCGATGCCAGCCAGGGCCCTCGGCGTTCACGCCGGGGGCCTCAGCGTTTAGGGGCCTTGAGTCCCATTGCCTGCATGAGCATTTGCAGGTCCGCCCACGTATCCTTCTTGTGGGCGGGCGACCGGAGCAGGAAGGCCGGGTGCCAGGTGACGATCGTCGGGATGCCCCGATACCGTTGCCAACGGCCTCGAAGCTTGCCCGCGGGCAGGGCGGTTTTCAACAGGATCGACGCCGAGATCCGTCCCAGCAGGCAAAGATACTCGGGCCGGACGATCGCGATCTGCCGTTCCAGGTACGGCAGGCATCGGCCGACCTCGTCGGGCATCGGGTCACGGTTGCCGGGTGGCCGACACTTGAGGATGTTGGCGATATACACATCCTCGCGCTTCAGGCCCATCCCCTTGGTGATCATGTCGGTCAGGAGCTGCCCGGCCTTGCCGATGAACGGCCGGCCGGTCGCATCCTCGTCGGCCCCCGGCGCCTCGCCGATGAACATCAGGCGGGCGTTGGGCTTGCCCTCGCCGAAGACGGTCTGCGTCCGGGAGGACGCCAGGTTCGCGCACAGGACGCAGGGCGCCACCTGCTTCGCCAGTTCCTCCAGGGCCGACGGCCGGGCCTCGGGCGGGAGGGCCGGTTCGTCGAAGGTTTCGTCGCCGAACAGCGAGGACGCCAGGGCAAGGGGGCGGGCCTCCGGGGTATTCGTGACGGGCGATGGCGAGGCCGGAGGCGAGGGGCGGGCCTGGATCGCCGGCTTTTCCGCCGGTTCAAGCCGGGGTTGCGGCACCGGCCTGGCGGGCGAGGTCGCGGGAACGGCCGAGGGCGACTGGGCCTTCGCCGCGATCAAGGGCAAGGGGAGCCGGTCGATGCCGGCCAGGGCGAGCAGCTCCAGGCGTTGCCGGAGCTGTCGGGCGAGGTTCGCGTTCCCGTCGCTCACGATCCGGTGTCCTTTCCGATCGTCGGGGTCAGGGGCCGACGGCCTCGCGAGGGCGGGCGTCGAGCCCCGGCCGATCCAGCTGATCGAGCGGGCCGAGCGTGACCTGGGTGATCAGCCGCGCGCCCCGGTCGTAGGTCAAATAGCCCCACGCCCACTGGACCAGCACGATCAGGCGGTTGCGGAACGAGATCAGGAACAGGATATGGACGAAGAGCCACATCAACCAGGCCAGGAAGCCCCAGCAACGGAAGCCCCGGATATCGGCCACGGCGGCGTTCCGGCCGATCGTGGCCATCGAGCCCTTGTCGAGGTAGCGGAACGGCTCGCGGGGGCGGCCATTCAGGCTGGCCAGGATGTTGCGAGCGGCGTGCTTCCCGGCCTGCATGGCGGTCGGCGCGACGCCGGGCAGTTGGTGGCCGTCCTGCTCCAGGGCCATCAGATCGCCGACGACGAAGACCTCCGAATGGCCGGGGATGCTCAGGTCGGGCTCGACCTGAACGCGGCCGATCCGGTCGAGCGGTACCCCCAGCGTCTGGGCGAGCGGCGAGGCCTTCACGCCGGCCGCCCACAGGACGGTCCGGGCCTCGATCCGGTCGCCTCCGATCCGCACGCCTTGCTGATCGATGTCGGCCACCCGCTTGCTTTCGAGGACTTCCACGCCCTTCGATTCGAGTTGCTCCCGGGCCTTCCGCGACAGTTCCGGCGCATAGGCATGGAGGATCCGATCGGAGCCTTCCACCAGGACGACCCGGGCGGTGGCCGGGTCGATCCGGCGGAAGTCCCGGGCCAGGGTATAGCGGGCCACGTCCCGGAATGTGCCGGCCAGTTCGACGCCGGTGGGCCCGCCGCCGACGATCACGAAGGTCATCCAGGCCCGGCGGCTTTCGGGGTCGTCCTCGCGCTCGGCCGCCTCGAACGCCAGCAGCATCCGGCGGCGGATCTCCAGGGCATCGTCGATGGACTTCAGGCCGGGCGCGTGGGCCTCCCAGTCATCCCGACCGAAGTAAGAATGGCTGGCGCCGGTGGCGAGGATCAGGAAATCGTATTCGAGCGACCCGTCGGCCAGGATGACCCGGCGGGCGGCCGGGTCGATGGCCGTCACGTCGGCCAGTTCGACCTCGGCATTCCGCTGGCCCCGCAGGATCCGGCGGATCGGCGCGGCGATGTCCGAGGGATTCAAGGCCGCGGTCGCCACCTGGTAGAGGAGCGGCTGGAACAGGTGGTGATTGGACCGATCGATCACCGTCAGGCGGATCGAGGCGTGCTTCAGGGCCTTGGCCGCCTCGAGACCGGCGAACCCGCAACCGACGATGACGACCCGGGGCCGATGCTGCGGCGCCTGGCTCATGGGTTGGGCACGCGGCGTTCGGGCACCTTCACCCGACGGGCCGCACCCAGCCAGGCCTTCCAGGCGTCCATGTCGTAGCCGAAGTCCTCGCCGGTCAGCGTCACCAGGGCGTCGTGGACCGCCGGGTTGGGCAGCATGTCGCGGATCATCTGGGGCTGCTCGACGATCCGGGTCTGGGTCCCGCCCATGGCGAATCCGTTGAGCAGCGTGTTGGGCACGATGTTGTAGGCGACCGCACCCGGGGCGACCGAGGGGATCGCCTGGGCCGCGTAGGCCTGGGTCTTGCCCATCACCATGCTGGGCCCGGTGGTGGTGACCTCGACGGGGATCATCTCGACCCGGTCGCGATACTGGAACAGGGCGGGGATCAGGTTGGGGATGGCCGTCTCCGCCTTCAACTGGGCCAGGGCCCGGGCCGATTGGGCGATCGGGTCGGGCTTGTTGGATTTAAGCGTCTGGACCAGCCGCGGGGCGACCTCGGCAACCGGCCTGCGGCCGACCACGCCCAGGGCGTGCGGATGAAGGCCCGGGTCGGGCTCCTGCAGGTAGAGACTCACCAGCGCGTTCGACGCCTCCTGCCCTTCCATCTGGTGGAGGGTCCGGTACAGCAGGAACCGGATCTGGGAGTTCTCGCGACCCAGCACCTTGAGCAGGGCCGGGATTGCCACCGGATCCTTGATATCGGCCAGCTCATCCTCGGCCAGCTTGCGGACGTCCGGCTTCTCGGAACGCAGGCCCTGGCGGATGACCATCAGCTTCTTGGTCCAGGCGGCGACCTCGGCCGAGTTGGCGGCCTCCAACTCGCGGCGTTCCTTCTCCTCGGGCGTGACCCATCGGCCGCGGAACTTCACCAGGCCCTTGGACTCCTGGATCTCGTCGGGCGTCATCCACTGGTCGTTGACCAGCGAATGGCCCAGCTTCTTGCGGGCGGGGCCGAACTGGGGGTCGATGTCGGCCGCCTTGCGGAACTCGACCTCCGCCGGGCCGGGCATCTTCTTCGACTCGCACCAGAGGCCCAGGTCGAAATGGGCCTGGGCGTCGTCCTCGACCTTGCCAGCCTTCTCGATGTACTCGCGGAGCGGGTTCCGCTCCTCGATCACCTTGGCGACCTGCTCCTTCTTGATCGGCAGCGGATTGGCGGAGCGCTCGGTGAGCACTCCCACCATGTTCTCCCGACCGGCCGGGTCGGCGACGACCACGCCCTTCAGCTCGCCGCCGCTCTTGAGCTGGATCCGATCGGCCTGGGCGGTCGAGGCCAGGAAGGCCGCGCCCAGCAAGCCGCAACCGACCCGAACTGCCCGAGGAATCCGATCCATGTGTGCTCCCCCAGGGGAAATGGCCCGGGATTGGACGGCCGCGACCGCCCGCTTATTCTAGGGGAATGACGATCCATCCGCCACGAATTCTAGCACGAATCGGCGGCGACCCCTCGCGAGCCTCAACATGGGCGATCCGGGCAAAGTGAGCCAGGAATCCGGCCTCGAAGAGCACCGCGCCGCGGCCCCCCGATCGGGAATCGCGGTCGGGATCCTGACCGTCTCCGACACCCGCACCCCGGAGACCGACGGGTCGGGCGACCTGATCGCGTCGCTGGTCGAAGGGGCCGGGCACCGGGTCGCCGTCCGCGCCATCCTGCCCGACGACCCCGAACGGATCGGCCCCTGGCTCGACGACCGGATCGATCGGGTGGACGTGGCCGCCGTCCTGATCACCGGCGGGACCGGCATCAGCCCGAGGGACCAGACGTACGAGACCCTCCTCAACCGCCTGACGAAGCCCCTGCCCGGCTATGGGGAGCTGTTCCGCATGCTCAGCTACGCCGAGATCGGCGCGGCCACGATCCTCAGCCGGGCGGTCGGCGGGCTGATGGGCCCGATCGTGGTCCTCTCGATGCCCGGGTCGAAGGCGGCCGTCCGGCTGGCCATGGAGAAGATCATCCTGCCGGAGCTGGGCCACCTGGTCCGCGAGGCGACGAAGACGGGGCCTCCCCTCTAACTAGCCCAATCACCTGGCATCTTACGGGGGATTAAATCGTAAACCCCTCCCTCCTCGATCCAACGACCGGTCGCATTGAAGGCTGGGAAGTGGGCCATATCTTCGGGCTTTTGAACAGGGATCGCGCCAATGGCAGGATGACCATCTCCATCGGCGAGTGCGAGCGGGGCACCCATCCCAAAAAACCGAACCGCTTGCTCATGTGTAACGTCCAAAGTGATCAGGTCAAGGCCCTGTATTTTCTTGGATTCTATCGGACGAACCTGAGTCGCCCTGACCCGCATCCTTGGCGTCACTTTGCATGGGTCCATTTCGCCTCCACTCGTACAGGGCGATCGCCAGCGAGGCCGCAGCGTTCAGCGACTCGACCCCCTCGGCGATCGGGATCCGCCGGCAATTCCCCCCCCGCAGCGACTCCGGCAGGCCGGGCCCCTCGACCCCCACGATCAGGCCGAACCGCTCCGGGAAGGGGCTGGAGGCGAGCGGCTCCCCGCCGGCGTCGAGCGCCAGCCAGGGGGCGCCGGCGATCGCCAGGTCGCGGATCGACGGGCCCGATTCCAGCCTCACCTGGAACAGAGAGGTGCCCGCGGCCCTCGCCGCCTTGGGGTGGAACGGGTGGGCGGCTTCCTTCAGGAGGACGACCCGCCCCACGCCGAAGGCCGCCGCCGACCGGATCGCGGCCCCCACGTTCTCGGGGTCCTGGAACGGCAGGAACAGCGTGCACCCGTCGGGCCATTCGGCCGAGTCGTCCCAGGCCTCGATGGGGGGCGTCTCGACCCACAGGATCGGCGCGTGGGTCCCGGAGACGTCGATCTCCCGGAATAAGGGGTCGGCCAGGCGGATCCAGGGGAAGGGCGAATCGGCTGGCGGCCGCTCGCCGCCCGGCGGCGCGACCCACCCCAGCACCCGCCCGGGGAACAGCCGGCGGACCTCGTCGACCACCCTCGCGCCGGCGATCAGGGCCTGGCCGTGCTTGCGGATCCCCTTCCCTTGCAGCAGGTCGCGGAGGTGCTTGAACGTGGGGTTGGCCGCGCTGCTGACCTCGCGGATCTCGCCCGAGAAACCGGCGGGCACCGCCATGGAGGGGGACTCCAAACGCTCATAAACCACCAGGCGACGTTGATGCGTGGTGCCGGGGATCGAGTAGGCGTGGTCGGCCCGGAACCGGAAGCCGGGCGAGGAGGACTTCGCGTCGGCGATCTCGTCGTCGCAGTCGGGGCCCTTCATGAACAGCATCCGGCCGCCCGGTTGGATGCAGTTCGCGACCTTCTCCAGGGTCTCGGGGATCGTCGCCACCGCCCGGGTGATCACGCCGGCCACCGGCCGGTCAAACCTCGGCCCGATCTTGCCGGCGTAGACCTCGCACCCGTCCAGCTTCAGCTCGTTCACGACCCCTTCGAGGAACTCCGCCCGGACGCCCCTCGGCTCGGCCAGGATCATGCGGACGTCCGGCCGGGCGATCCTGAGCGGGATGCCGGGCAGCCCGGGACCGGATCCCATGTCGATCAGGGGCGACGGCAGGCCCTCATACTTCAGCACCAGCAAGCTATCGGCATAGTGCTTGAGCACCATGTTTTCGAAGTTGTGGATGCGTGTCAGGTTCAGCTCGGCGTTGGCCCCGCGGAGCAGCCGGTGGTAGTCCCACAGGGCACGGTACTGGTCGGGCTTCAGCGCAATCCCGCAAGCCCGCAACAGGCTTTCCAGGCTCTCCAGGCCGGGCTTCACGGCAGTCCCTCGGGTGTTTCCAGGTCGCCCCAACCTACCGGCGCGGGCCGTCCCCCGGCAACCTTTTCCGTGGACAGATCGATCTCCGTCGGCTAGATTGGCCGGACGCCGATGTTGAACCAAAGCTGGAGAATCGGCCGAGGCCGCGAGGGTGCCGCGTCCATGATCGAGGGGTGCGATCAGTTCCGAAGGCGTTCCGCCAGCCGACGGGACGCCCTGAAGGCCGGGGCCCTGGCGATGACCGGGCTGGGCCTGCCGGCGCTCTGGCAAGGCCGCGCCCTGGCGGGAGCTCCCCGACGGGCGAAGTCGTGCATCCTGATCTTCCAGTGGGGCGGGCCCAGCCAGCTCGACACCTGGGACCCCAAGCCCGATGCCCCGGCCGAGATCCGCGGCCAGTTCCGGCCGATCGCCACCAGCACGCCCGGGGTCGTCATCAGCGAGCACTTCCCCCGGCTCGCCCGGCAGACCCACCGGCTGGCGTTGATCCGATCGATGACTCATGATGATCCGGCGCACCTGTCGACGGCGCATCGGGTCCTGACCGGCCACCTGGCCCCCAAGCAGAAGTCGGACGCCGACGGCCCGTCGTCGAACGACTGGCCCTACCTGGGCTCCCTCATCGCCCGCGTCCGGCCGAAGGGCGGGGCGATGCCCCAGTCGGTGCTGATGCCCTGGACCGTCGCCCACCCCGCCGCCCCCGGCGGCAAGGCGCCCGGACAACACGGCGGCTGGTTGGGCGTGGCCTACGACCCCTTCCGACTGGAGGGCGATCCCAACCAGCCCGGCTTCCGGGTGTCGGGGATGGACCTGCCCGAAGGGGTCGACCCCGGCCGATTGGGCCGACGCCGCGACCTGCTCGGCAGCCTGGATGACGCCCCCACCGGCCCCTGGCCCGGCTTCCGTGCGAGGGCCCTGGATGCCCTGCAATCGGCCGAGGCGCGGGGGGCCTTCCAGATCGACCGGGAAGACCCGAAGCTCCGCGACCGATACGGCCGGCACATCCACGGCCAGTGCTTGCTGATGGCCCGTCGGCTGGTCGAGGCGGGGGTCGAGCTGGTCACGGTCAACTGGCACAACGACGGGGCCAACTTCTGGGACACCCACGGCGACAACTTCAACCACCTCAAGAACCGGCTCATGCCCCCGGCCGACCAAGGGTTCGACGCCCTGCTGGATGACCTCGACTGCCGTGGCCTGCTCGACGAGACCCTGGTCGTCTGGGTCGGCGAGTTCGGCCGGACGCCCCGGATCACCGCGGCCAACGCCGGCCGGGAGCACTGGCCCCGCTGCTACACCGCCGCCCTGGCTGGCGGCGGAATCCGGGGCGGCCAGGTGTACGGCGCCTCCGACCGATGGGCCGCCTACCCCGCGAAGGACCCGGTCAGCCCCGAGGACCTCGGCGCCACCATCCTGCACGCCCTGGGTGTTGACCCCGCCGTCGAGATCCCCGACCCGGTCGGCCGGCCGATGCGGATCAACTCGGGCGAGCCGGTGACGGCGCTATTCGCCTAAGCAGATGTTAAAAAATATTAAGTGAATAAACCTCCTGGGTGGCACGGGTTTCCCATCGGCCTAGCCGATGAAACCCGTGTGAGAAAGCCCCTCTCATAGGCTGTCCGGAGGCCGATCGGCCTGGCCACAGGGGGCTGGAATTCGTCGGCCCTCGCCCCCTCACGGGTTTCATCGGCTGCGCCGATGGGAAACCCGTGCCACCCGAGGTCTGAGTTCGGGCTGCAAAAATAGGGGCCTGGGGCGTGTCGGCCATCTGTGTCGCCCTATCACCCTTACAACAGGAAGTTCGTTTGGTCCCGCTCGGCCCCGGGGAATGCCAACGATCAGGCAATCACCGGCCGATGCGCCGGCGATCTCCGCCTCCAGCGGCCCCCATCGCAAGCAAAACGATGCTCGATGGCCCAAGGATGGGCTCCGATCGAATCGATTCTGACGATCGCGACGAGGCGTTCTCGAACCATCCACGGACGCCGAACGCTCGGGCGCATCCGTCCCCGCGACCCGGCCCCAAAAGGCAGGTTTTCAGCGGTTCCGCCGGCGTGCGGCCGAGCGTTCGTCGCGACGCCGCACTTGCCGGTGATTCCGCTCCGCTTCGAGTCGGGTACGGGCCTCGCGGATCTCCGCCCGAATCTCGTCGAGCGTGAGCCGCTTGCCCGAAGGAGACGGGTGCGGCAGTGGCTCGGAAACCGCTGCCGTCGTCGGCTTCGAAGCGATGGGTTCCGGGCGAGTCACCGGGGCGGGCGCGGGAACCGCGATCGCGGGGGGCGCCGGGACCGGCGCGGGGGGCGGCTCGGGCAGGTCGTCGGTCATCGGGCTATAGAAGACCGGCCGATAGTCGGGATCGGGCTCGATGTCGTCGGGGTCGGCATCGAGCGGCGGGGGCGTGGCGATCGTGCCGTCGGGGTTATACGACTCCAGGCCGCGGGCGATCCGCCGCCGTTCCAGCTCCGCGAGGCAGTCGCGGTTCAGCTTCAGCGCCCGATTCTCGTAGCGGTTGAGCCGCCGGAAGGTGGGATCGTCGAGGTAATGCTCGCCGGCGACCGCCATGCCGCGGAGCACCCGATCGAGCGCCGTGTAGGGCCCGATCACGTGCTTTTCCAGGTGCTCGATCCGCTTCGAGGCGATCGCCCGGCAAACATCCAGGTCGCCGGCCGCGATCCGCTCGGGATCGGCTTGCCGGGTCATCCGGTCGCGGCCCAGCAGGTCATAGGCCATCGACACCTCTTCTTCATTCCACTTCCCCGCGGTATCCAGGCATCCCAGCAGGAACTTCCAGCGATCGAGCAGCCAGAGGGCCCCATGCAGGGACTTCCCCAGGTCGGCCGCGACCGTCTCGGGCCGCTTCGAGATCCGGGCGCCCAGGTCGGCGGCCTCGGAAATCCGGTCGGCCTCCCAGGCGACCTGGGCCCGATACGACCGGACCTTCAAATAAACCTGCTTCTCCGCGACCGCCTCGCGATGCTGGACGAACCCCAACGCCGCCAGCCCGCACAGGCTCGAATCCTCGTCGGTCTGCGGCTGCTTCTGGGCGACATAAAACGTCATCCGCTCGTCGATATCATCCCGGAACGAGTCAGGCACGTTGCGCGGCACCCGCGAGGAAAGCCCGTGCGTCGTGGCGTTCTTGCTGGAGGCTTCCTTGCCGAACGCGGTCTTGGGACCACCCCCCTGCCCCTGCCGCGAGACCTTCGACGGCGGGGCATCCTGGATTCTGGGGGCTGTTTCATCGATGGGGAGCGTCATGGCGGTGGACCCTTACGTTCAGCTCCTCGGTATGGTTTGGCGACTCCTGAGGGTATCGGCTGGCCAAAATAGGAAGGATGAGCAATTCAGAGAAAACTCACAAGTTGCTGGTAGAACAAGGGATCGGAATGGGGGATGTTGAGACGAGTCGGGCGTCATTTTCGGTAAAACAAAGCATCCGTAACCAAGTCGGAGGAATCGTTCAATTTGGACTCCTGGCTTTCCCTGGTGATGTCTCGTTGTGAATCTCGAAGTTCCGAAAGAGAATGCTTGCGGAGGCTTGCTAGCACGCCGACCGAGTGGCCCTGGTGGCTTGTCCACCGGTGCGCGATTCGAGCGGGCTTGGACTCGTTTTCATCCGCGATCCCGGCTCACTGGTGGACAAGCCATCGTTCCGACCCGGATTGGATTCGACACAACGTTTTAGGCTTGGCGCTATCCTACGAAACGCGACGAGTCATCGCATGGAACATCGGTACGAGCCTCTGCGAGCGCCCTTTTCGACCGCGGACGCCGAGTCCCCCCGGCTCACCGCGGAACGAGGGAGCCTGCGCGTTACGTACCGCGATTGGCGTGAGAAGACCGTCGAGCTCCGGTTTCACGAGGTCGTGGCTTTCTCCTGGGACGACGGTGAAGCCGCTGTAGACCCCGCCCACCGGGATGACACCAGCTACGTTGTCCATAACACACCGTGGCTGGCACGTCACCGCGAGGTCTGGACGCTGATGCCGTCGCCGGAGCACCGGCATTTCAAGCTTTGCTTCAACGCATCCGGCGTGCTGCAGGTCCTTGCAGCACGGCTCGAGGTCATGACTGAACCAGTTCTGTAGCACCGCGACCAGGACGGTGGCCAGCACCCGGTCGGTGCGTCGATGACGCCGACTACAAAACTGTTGAGGACACTTCGATGCGATTGCCCCGGATGACGACCCGTCGGTGGATGCTTGCGATCGCGGTGATTGCGGTTCTCCTCGCGGCTGAATCGCTGAGAGAACGACGAGCTTTCTACCTGGAACGGGCAGCACACTATGCCAAGGGCGAGGAGATAGCGACCCGAACGAGGCACGAGTTCAGGTCGTCGCGAACACCATTTGGCATTCAAGTAGACTCATCATGGGACCTAAATGCAATTGCTGATCAACATACTCCCATCATTGAAGATTATTCGAAAATGAGGAGAAAGTACGAATACGCCGCCTCGTACCCCTGGGTCGCTGTTCAGCTGGAGCCCTCCGACCCGTCCAATCCGCCAGTGGGCCCAGTCAAACTCGGCCGATTCGGTCCGACCGTGCCGCCCGAACCTCTAGACTTCCCCCCCCCCCTCCGCCCCCTTCGTCTTCACCCGCTTTAGATTTGCCCCCTCCCCCTGACACTTCATCTCTCTAAGCATCCGGCCGCGGTTTTCCCGGACTTTCCGCCCCTCCGGGGCTTCAAAACCGAGAATCATACAAGAACCGTGTCCGCCCGCTTAGGATATTCCAGGGAGTGTCAACTCTAAGCAGTCCAGCACCGCGGCCAGAGCGGTGGCGCCCAGCACCCGGACGGTGCGTCGATGAATCACCCTCCAAAACGGCTGAGATCGGGCGGTAGGTGACGGAGGGCAGGAGCATGCGAAAGCCCCGAGCCGATGACGTGCCGTGGTGGATGTGGCCGCTGATGCCGATCGTCCTGCCCGCGGTGTTTTTCGTGGCCCTGCTACTGGCACCGGTGTGCGTTGTCCTGGCGACGGTGTTCGTGCTGTACCCCGACCAACTGGAGCAACGGCACGACGTCGAGGGCACGGCGCACCAGCGCGGGCGGCTGGCCCGTTGGCGGGCGTGTTATCGCCGGCTGGGGTTGATCGGGCGAGTCCGGCGGGTTGCACGTCTCGGGCTCCGTTGGTATCGCCGCCGAACCGGACGGTGCGGCGGGACCGGCCGGCCGCCCCGGTTCTGGGGGCTTGTCGGCCCCTGAGTCGGGCCGCTTTGCCGAGCGGGTCAGGATCCAGCACGCGGGCGTCTCGCGGGGGAATCCCCGACGAAGGGGTCGGTTGATCCCCCGGAACCCATGCGCATCAAACCGAGTTGGCCATGATGGCCCCACAAATGCAGGAACTTCTCGTCGGCTCTCCAGCCGGGGCGCGCCGATGGGGCGCACCCCGGCGCCTCGATCGGGACAGAACTGACGAAGGGATTCCCATGAATCGCATCCTCGCCCGCACGCTGTCGGTCGCCGCCCTCGGCGTTGGCCTCACCCTCTCGCCGCTCGCGACCCCCTCCCATGCCCAGGATCCCACCGGTACCTCGTCCGGAACCACCGGCGTTAACGGCGGCTCCACGACCGGGACAAGCACCGGGATCGGGGACACCGGACGCAGCTCCACGACCACCGGCAACGGTGCGGGGAGGGGAGGAGCCCGGACCGACCGGGACGCCGACGACGGCTTCAACTGGGGCTGGCTCGGTCTGATCGGCCTGGCCGGCTTGATGGGCCTCATGCCGAGGCGGGATCACCACACCACCACGACGCACCGCGTCGGCGACAATCGCTAATCGCCCCGGATTTTCGACAAGTGAGATTGGCCCGGGTTCCACCGGACGGGGAACTTGGGCCAATCGCTTTGCCTGGCGGGCTTGCCCCCCGCTCCCTTGTGCCGCCTTCGAAGCGCCGGATAACATGGCCGCGTCCGGCCCAGTGAGGGGAGTTTCTGCTCCCCGAGAACGGGCCGGCGTTCCCTCGCCGCCGGCCGGTTTTTCGAAGGGGGCCGATCATGCGGGATACGCCCACGCGTCGCGACACGTTCCGCCTCGGGGCCGCCCTCGCGCTCTCGGCCGCGGCGGGGCGAGCGTCTCTCTCCGAAACAGCCCCGCCCGCCCCGCCCGTCGATGACGACCCGCCAAGGCCCTACCTTACGCCCGGCGACGATTTCCAGGATGTTAGCCGGGGCGATCCGATCCCGCATACCCTGCAAGGCGAGGCGCTCGTCCGGGCGAGGCTCACCCCCGAGTCGTGGCGGCTGGAAATCCAGGCCGAGGGGAAGGCCCAGGTCCCCACTCCCCTTCGGATCGAGGGCGGCAACGCGATCGACCTGCCCGCCCTGATCAAGCTGGGCGAAACCCGCGGGGTGATGTTCCTCAAGGCGATGCAGTGCAACAACCTCGCCTACCCGCTGGGCCAGGGATTGTGGGAAGGCGTCCCGCTCCGCGACCTGCTCCGCCTGGCCGGGCCGATGAAGAATGTCCGTCGGGTTTACTACTGGGGATACCACAATGATATCCCCAAGCAGAGATTCCAATCTTCACTAGCCATCAATCAGGTGTATGACACGCCCCCCGGCGAGTTGCCGCCGTTCGTCGCCTACAAGCTCAACGGCGAGCCGATCCCCCTGGAACGCGGCGGGCCGGTGCGGATGGTCGTCCCCTGGGCCCACGGATTCAAGTCGGTCAAGTGGCTCCAGAACATCGTCCTGACGAGCGACTACCAGGCCAACGACACCTACGCCCTGGCCGAGAACGACCCCGAGTCGTACCTCAAGACGGCCGCCTACGTCGACGACGCCGACCGCGACATCCGGTTCCCGGCCGGGAAACCGGCGACGATCCGGGGCACGGCGATGGTCGGCTGGCCGGGCCTGGATCGCGTCGAATACTGGATCCGGCCGGCGCCCGACCCGCCCGCCGACCTCAAGGACGACGACCCGGCCTGGTCGCAAGCCACCTGGAGGCCCTGCCGGCTCGATTCGCCGCCCTCGGACCTGGCCGTCGAATTGCCGCCCGGGACCGACCTCGCCCGGATCTGGGGCTTCGGCCAGGACGGTCGGCCGAAGGAATGGCCGTTGCGGTTCAGCGTGGTGGGATGGTCGGCCACGCTGGAGGGCCTGAAGCCGGGCACCTATGAATTCCGCGCCCGAACGGTGGACCGCAACGGCTTCGCCCAGCCCGAACCCCGCCCGTTCGCCCAGCGATCCGGCGTGAATCGGATCCGGGCGAAGTGGATTCAGATTGTTGAGGCAACTTGAAGGCAGGACGGTCGAATGGTGGCGTGGGATTCTCATCAACGCTTAAACCATGAGTGCGAGGACTTTTCTCGCAGGCTTGTCCTCCGAGTCGGGCAAGGTTCCAATATATCTGGAAATGGACAGCGGTGACCCCGCGGTTCCCAGTTCGAGGGGAAGCAGTGCGACTTACCCGTCAGCGTACGGGAGGTGCCATGAGCGCCGGATCGCATCGTCGTCTGTTCCTGTCCTGCGTCTCGGGGGAGTTCCGATCGTACCGCGAGCTCTTAGTTCGGTACCTAAGGCGACCCAACCTAGAGGTGAAGGTCCAGGAAGACTTCATCGTCTCCCCCAGCACGACCCTGGAGAAGGACGACGAGTACATCCGCGGCTGTGATGCGGTAATCCACTTAATCGGTGACGCAACCGGGTTCATCCCTGAGCCGCCGGCCGTCGATGCACTTCGCAGACGTTACCCGGATCTGGTGGGGCGTCTACCTTTCCTCGGTCCCTTGCTGGACGAGGCAAACCCGGGGATTTCCTACACGCAGTGGGAAGCTGCACTTTCCGGGACTTTGCCTCTGGGCTTGAAGCCGGGTGATGAGTAGACGGGGGCCGGCCCGACCGGGACGATGGCGGTTACCACACCAGCCAGACGCCTCAACCGGAGCCGGCCCCGATGACATCCTCGCACCCGACACCCGCCGTGCCAGTGGTTCTCCCGGCTCGCCTCGGCCCTCGACCGCCGGTCCGCGCCCCGGCTCGCCCTGATGTTCCTCGGCGCTGTCCTGGCCTGGGGCCGGCGCATCACCGCCTGGATCCGCGCGGCCCGGCTCTCCGACCGGTTCCCGTCCTGCTACGTCGCCGTCGCCGCCGCCGGCAAGAGGCCGATCGCATCGCCCGATGCCTGCTGATCGACGTGGTCCGGCCGCCCTGAACGGCTCGGCGCGGCTGACCCTCGCCCTGGACGACACCCCGACGAAGCGATACGGGCCGCACGTCCAGGGCCGGGATCCATCACAACCCGACCCCGGGCCCGGCCGGCTCGCCCTACGTCTACGGCCACGTCTTCGTCGTCCTGGCCATCCTCGCGGCCCACCCGGCCTGGGGGGCGTCGCCCTGCCGCTGCTGGCCTGCCTCTACGTCCGCAAGGCGGACCTGCCGGGCATCGCCCCGAAGCACCGGCCGCCGTTCCGCACCAAGCTGGAGTTGGCCGTCGAGCTGCTGCGGTGGGCCGGGCCCTGGCTGGGGCTGCTGGGGTTGCCGGTCTGGGTGGTCGCCGACGGGGCCTATGCCAAGGCCGACTTCCTCAAGCCGGCGATGGCCCTGGGGATGACGGTCGTCAGCCGGCTCCGCAAGGACGCGGCCCTGCGGACGGTGCCCGGCCCACGGCCGGCGGGCAAGCGGGGCCGGCCGCGGATCTATGGCCCGGACGTGATCGACCTGGCCAGGCGGGGCGGCCAGCGGCGGGGCTGGTCCACCGGGACGATCACCCTCTACGGGGTCGCCGCGGTCAAGAAGTACAAGACGTTCCTGGCGACCTGGCGGCCGGCCGGGGGCGCGATCCGGGTGGTCCTGGTCGACGAGCCGGCCGGCTGGCGGGCCTACTTCTGCACCGACACCTCCGCTTCGGTGGCCGACATCCTGGGGGCGGTCGCCGACCGGTTCGGCCTGGAGACCGCCTTCCGCGAGTGCAAGCAGGTCGTCGGCGCCGGCCAGCAGCAGGTGCGATTCCTGTGGGCGAACGTGGGGGCGTTCCACATCTGCCTGTGGACGTTCACGCTGACCGAGGCGTGGGCCTGGGGCCGGGATGAGGCCGCCCTGGTGGATCGATCGGCCTCCCCGTGGGACCGAGAATCCCGCCGCCCGAGCCACGCGGACAAGCGGAATGCCTGGAGGCGCCACCTGCTGGGCGAGGAGATTCGTGCGGCCCTACGCCCGGGGGCGACCGAGGCGGAAATTCAGGCCGCCGCCGAAAGGCTGCTCAGCCTGGCCGCATAACAGTAATCGTTTCCCGGAAAGTACAGTGGGAAGCTTACCTGGCGCTATATCACAGGCGGCCGATCTTCTTCTACTACCCCAGTCCGGAGGCGCCTCGCGACCCGGGCTATATCCGGACCCTGGAGGGACAACATGCCCAGGCTCTCCACTTCGAGCGAATCCGGAGTCAGGGGCGGGATCGCGGCCAGTTCTTGAGTCCGGAACAACTCGTGCCGATGGTCCTCCGGGACCTCGCCGACATCCTGACCGACCTGAACGAGTCGGATGCTCAATCGAGCCGCAGGAAGTGGCTCATAACGGTGGGCTGCGGCGCATCCATCGGACTCATCGCCTGGATGGGCTGGTCCCTCATGCCCGATCCTCGCCTGCGCGGGCTACTCGCCGACGTGCGAGTTACCGCGGTCCGCGACGATGACGGCGACCTTGCCATCAAGGTGCGGGGGGTTCCGTCGAGTTCCAAGTCGGCCCCTTACAAGTTCTGGCTAGAACTGAGGCCAATAGGTCAGGCCTCCTCAGGGGATGCTCATCCCTTGAATTCGGACTTAGACGTGTACGATATTAACATCCCCGCGCATGGCCGACCCGGCCCGTTCGATTGGACCATTCGAATCGAACGCGACGGCAAGGTCGTCCGAACCGAAACCGGACCTTTGAACATCAAGGAGATCGAGCGATGACGACGACCCTGATCGCACTCTCGGTCCTGCAGCGCCTCTGGTTAGCGATCCTCCCTGCGCCGGATGACTTCAAGTATCGGGCTACATTCGTGACGGGAGTCGCTGTTTACAGGGACACCGAATCTGATCTGGAGAGAAGGGCGGGAGGAGTTCTATTGCACCTGGGAAATGCGAGGATCGATGGCACTATCCACAAACTTCCCGACTTGCTTCTGGATAGAGATTTGACGGCAACCAAGAGTGAATTCGGATCGCTGGCGGAGGGAATATTCCAACTACAGAGCCCAAATCTACGCGATAAAGTCTGCGTCATCTATCGGCTCCCCCGCGAGGAGGGACCGATTAAGGAGGAGCCTCCTCGCTTCTTCTCACAAACCTTCTATCCGAAGCAACAGGTCAACCGCGAACGGGTCGTCGTCAAGACGTGGTTCCTCCTGTGGCCGACCGACCGCCCTGTTAAGGATGAGCGGGCTCTCGCCTCCTTGATGCGCGAGATCGTCCGCACTCGTTACGGCTGGAACTGGAAGCAACAGGACGATGTAATCCCGCGGTTGCCGGAAGATGAAGCCCGCCCAAATATCCTGTACGAATTCAAGATCCTCGCCAACCTGCTACCGCGGGACCAAGGGCAGCGTACAGCGATGATTGACCGCGCAATTGCGATCTTCCGCGAATGGCTTGCCGAGGATCCACGCATCCAGACGTCAGCGGCAGAATGGTTGGAAGCTGCCACCGGTATCCTCAAGGATCCCGACGGGTCATACCTTGAACGAGAGCAGAATCACTGGAGATCGATCCGCGAACGCGCCCAATAGCCAGTGGGCAATCGTGATGATCCTAACTGCTGGCGCTGCGATACGACCGCAATGCCCATCGGAAGAACCGGCGGCTGATCAGGAACGTCATGATCGCGGCGAAGGTGGTGTAGGCGACCATCCAGGGGTCGATCACCTTGACCATCACGCGGGCTGGGACGTTCGAGACCAGCAAAATCGGCACGGCGTAGACAAAGAACCGGCCCAGAGGCTCGGCCCAGCTCCGCCCCGAGAAGATCTCGCGGGGGTATCGGGCCATGCTGGAAAACAGCCACCACATCTCCATCAGGCTCTGGTTGCGCACCAGCCAGACCGACGTGGCCGTCAGGATCAGCATGAAGCTGTAGGCGATCCCGATCGAGCAGGCGAACGTGAACGCGAACGCCAGGACGGCCAGGAGGTCGAACTGCCAGTGCAGTTGCACGAGCGCCAGCACCATCACGGCGGCGCCCATCAAGACGTTGGGCGCGGTGCCCCAGTCGAACTTGCGCATCGAGATCAGGAATTGCTCGTCGATCGGCTTGAGCAGCAGGAAATCGAGGTCGCCGGTGCGGACGAGTTCGGCGAACTCGTTGCAGTTTTCCAGGAATAAGGTTTCGATCAATCCGTTGATGGCGAAGAAGCAGCCGACGAAGAAGTAATACTCGGGCTTGGTCCAGCCGGCGATGTCGTTGGTCTTGCCGAAGACCACCTGGTAGAACGCCAGCATGATCCCCAGCCAAATCACCTCGACCGACAGCTTCACCAGGAAGTTGCCGCGGAACGCCATCTCGCGGGCCAGGGCGAACCGGGCCATCGAGCCGAGCAGTCGCGGGTAGCGCAGGATCGTCCCCAAGGCTCAGCCTCCGTAGGCGCCGTAGTGCCGCAAACCCTTGCGATAGAGCCACCGCGACAGGGCCCAGAACGCCAGGGCCCAGAGCGCCTGGCGGGTGAGCTCGAAGAGCAATTCGGCCCCCTGCACCTTCTTGAGGAAGACGACCGCCGGGAAATACGCCATGTACTGGAACGGCAGCGCCTTGAGGATCGTCGACCATGTCGGCCCGAGCAAATCGAGCGGCAGCATGTGGCCGCTGACGAAGAAGTTCAGGGTCATCACGATGAACAGCAGCGAGGTCACTTCCAGGAACCAGAAGCCGACCATCCCCACCGCCGCCTCAAAGTAGAAGCCGACGAAGAACGCCAGGATCAGCGACGCCGCATACGCCAGCCAGGTCTGCGGGTCGGCCGGGACGTGGCCGACGAAGTAGCCCCGGCAGAGGTAGAACAGGATGCCGTAGGGGATCGCCGAGGCGATGATGTAGCTGACCTTGTGCGCCACCCGATACGACAGCAAGTAGTTGAGCATGTCGAGCGGCTGCAACAGATATTTCTTGAGCGAGCCGTCGCGGATCTCCCGCGCGATCCCGCCGGCCAGGCCCGGCATGCTGGAGAACATCCGGCTGATGTTGACCAGCAGCAGGTAGGCGATCATCTCGTCGTAGCGGTAATTTTCGATCGATTCCTCGCCCGACGCCGAGTAGATCGCCTGCCAGAGCAGGATCGTGGTCAGCATCGGCAGGAAGCGGAGGAACGTCGTCAGCAGAAAGTCGGCCCGGTAGGTCATCCGCTCGATCAGGGTGACGCGGAAGATCTTGGCGTACTTCCGCAGCAGGCCGATCGGCCCGGCGTCGGGCGAGGGCGCCGGGAGGGCGATTTCAGGCGGCGTCATTTTCGGCCCGCCCTTCCTCGAAGACCCGCGCAATCACCTGCTCGAGCGGCGGGTCGTGCACGCTCACGTCGCTGACCTCGTGCTGGTCCAGGATCGCCCCCAGGACCTCGGCGACCCTCCTCCGCTCGACCTTGATGTCGGCCTCGGGCCCTTGCGAGCGGACGACCTCGCCGAATCTCGCCAGGTCTTCGGGGGCCTTGCCGCCGGCGAATTCGAGCTTCACCAGCTTGGCATCGCCGAACCGCTCCGTGAGCGATTCCAGGGCGCCGTCGTACACGAGCTGGCCGTGAGTGATCACGAGAACGCGGCGGCAGAGCGCCTCGACGTCCCGCATGTAATGGCTGGTGAGCAGGACGGTGACGCCCCGACGCTTGTGGTATTCCTTCAGGCATTGCTGGATCGCGACCTGCGCGACGACGTCGAGGCCGATCGTCGGCTCGTCGAGCAGCAACAACCGGGGCTGGTGGAGCAAGGCGGCGATCAGTTCCATCTTCATCCGCTCGCCCAGGGACAGCTCGCGGACCGCCTGGCGGGTGAGCTTCTCGACGCCCAGCAGCTCGGTCAACTCTCCCAGGGTTTGTTGGAACTGGTCCTCGGGGATCGAGTAGATCTCCTTGTGGAGCTGGAAGCTATCCGAGGCGGGCAGGTCCCACCAGAGCTGATTCTTCTGGCCCATCACGAGGGCGAACTGGCGGCGGAACGGGTCGGCCCGCTCCGAGGGGACGAAATCCAGCACCTGGGCCGAGCCCGCCGTGGGGTAGATCAGGCCCGAGAGCATCTTCAGGGTGGTCGTCTTGCCGGCCCCGTTCGGCCCCAGGAAGGCGACCATCTCGCCCGGCTCGATCGAGAAGCTCACGTCCCGGACCGCCTTCACTTCCTTGTATTCGCGGTGATACAGGCCCCTCAAGGCCCCCAGAACGCCCTCCTTCTTCTGGAAGACGCGATAGGTCTTGGTCAAGCCCTGGACGTCGATGATCGGCATCTTGGATGCTCGCGGACGCAACGGGTCGGTACGAATGGTCCCATTGTAGCGGGGCCATCAACCGTTGTGGCGGCCCGCGGGTTGGCATAAGCTCGGGGGAGGAACCGGGATCACGACGGGGGCGGTCGAACATGGCGCGCAAGTCCGGCAGGGCCAAGGCAGAACCGCCGGTTGCCCTCGGCGACGAGGAGGTCCGCCTGCGGTTGCTGGAACGGATCCGAGGGCAGGACGCCGCGGCGACGGTCGCCGCGATCCTCAAGGGGCTGGACAAGACCCTGGGGCGGTCGAAGGCCGACCTGATCGGCCTGCTGGAAGGGTTACATGCGTCGGGGGAGATCCACCGGCACGGCACGCCCAAGACCCCCAAGTATCACCACGAGTCCCCGGCCGCGATGATCGGCCGATCGATCGTCGCGGCCGCTTCCGGCCCGACCGGGATGACCTGGGCCGACCTCAAGAAGCGGCCTGTCCTCAAGAAGGACATCAAACTGGTCCCGGCAAGGCAGGGTGAGGCGATCCGGGACGAACTCGTCCGGGAGGGCCGGATCTATCTCTGGCCCAGGACGACACCGAAAGGGGCCGAGCGGTTCAGCACCTCGCCGCCCGATCCGGTCGAGTACCTCGGGCCCCTGCTGGACCAGTTCCGGGGGCAACTGAAGGCCCTGGCCGGGCGATTCCCGGCGGGCCTCGTGACCGCCGACCGCCTCGAAAGGGCCGCCGGCCAGGCACTCCTGAAGCTCGGCGAGGCGCGTCCGGTCGATCCCGGCCCGCCGGGATCCGCCGGCGATCCGGCCCTGCAAATCCTCGACGCGATGAGGCGGGCCGACCCGGCCACCTCGTCGGGCGCCCCGATCACGTTCGACCGGCTCCGGCCGCTCCTGGCGGGCCCGCTCGCCGGGAAGGCGGCCTTCGATGAAGCGGTGCTCCGGCTGGGGATGCAAGGGCTGGTCTCGCTCCACCGGCACGACTTCCCGGCGGGGCAATCCGAGGCCGAACGGGAGCAGATGGTGCCCGACGGGCGGGGCGGCTACTACGTCACGATCTCCCGGAGGGCCGCGCCTTGAACCCGATCGCGGGAATCGATAACCCGTTCCGGTCCACGGTGGTCCCCGACCCCTGGCAGCCCAACACCGACGACGTCCCGGAGATCCAGGCGGCCGCGTTCCGGGCCTGCCTGGGGGCATTGGATGATTCGAAACGGCTCGGGCTGACCCGTTCCGTCCTGATTTACGGCGAGCCGGGCAGCGGCAAGACCCATCTCCTGAGGAGGCTCCGGGCGCACTGGGTGGGCGAGCCGCCGCACGAGGTCGACCCGATCCGGCCGGCGGTCGTGTTCGTCGCGGCCAAGCTGCAGGCCAGCCCGCGACACCTCTGGAGGTACGTCCGCCAGAGCCTCGTCGACGACCTGATGCGGCCGATGCCCGACGGAACCACCCTGCTGGAACGCGTCCTGCTCCGCCGGTTCGCCGAGGTTCGACCGGCCGATGCCGACCTGCGGATGTGGCTCGAATGGGCCCGCCAGGAATTCCCGGGCGACGCCTTCGAGGACTTCCTTGATGACCTCTTCGACCGCATCGACGCGCAGGAACAGCTCGGCCGGGACCTCTGCATGGTCCTGCGCCACTTCGTCCAGGGCCGCAAGCGTCTCGACGCCCGGGCCTGGCTTCGGGGCGACTCCCTCCCGGGGAGCGCCCTCGAGAGGCTGGGGCTGGCCGAGCCCGAGGCCGACGTCGATCCCGAGGGGGAGGCGGCCGAGGTCGTCGGGGCGCTCTGCCGGCTGGCCGGACCCGGCATCCCCGTGGTCCTGACGTTCGACCAGATCGAGGCGCTCCAGGCCGATCGCGAGGACTACGCCGCCATCCACGCCTTCGGCCATGTGATCATGGGGCTGGTCCAGTCGACCCGGAACGTCCTGATCATCTCGTCGGTCCTCAGCACCTTCCGCAATATCCTCGAACAGCGGATGCTCCGGGCCGCCTGGGACCGGCTGTCGATGCAGCAGGCGCAACTCGACAAGCTCGGATGGTCGGAGGTGTCGGCCCTGCTCGGATCCCGGCTGCGGGCTTCCGAACGACTGGGCCCGCTCCGGGAGGGGAAGCCGTCGCTCTGGCCCTTCACCGAAGGGGAAGTCCAGGCCAGGATCGACCGGGTGGGCGAGACCCCCCGTCGGGCGATCTCGGAAGCGGCCCGGTTGTGGGACGAGTTGCAGTCGGGGGCGGCCGATCCCGCCCCGAGGCTCGACGCCGACGCCCGCATCTCGGCCGATTGGGAACTCCGGCGGGCGGCCCCCGCGAAGGACCCGAATCCGAGGGAGCAGGGCGACCTGATCGAACGGAGCTTGCGTGGCCTCGCCCCGGCGCTTTCGGGCCGGCATCGGATGCTGGAGGAGACCGGCCATCGCGACCTGAACCTGGCATGGGCCGGGCCGGGGGGCAATGTCGGCGTGCATATCTCGTTCGAGGCGGACAACCGGGCCGCCTGGCGTCCGTTCAAGCGGCTCCGCGAAAACCGGCCGACCCTCCCTTATCGGCGGATCGTGGTGATCCGGCCCGAAGGGCTCCACCCGCTCAGCCCCGGCGCCCGCGGGCATCTCGACGAGTTGCTCCGATCGGGGCCGCCTGGTCCGCCCCTCGGCCGAGGTGCTGTCGGCGCCCGGGTCCTCTCGTCCCTCCTGGCCGATTCCCGGGCGGGGGACCTGGGCGATGGCCTGGGCCCCAACACCGTCCTGGAATGGCTCCGTTCGCACGCCGAACCGGCCGTCCGGGGTTTTTCGAAGAGGTCTTGAGCGTCGAGGACGCCGACGAGGACGAGGGGGCCGACCTCGCCGGAAAGCTCATGACCCTGCTGGAGTCGACCCCGGTCCTGGCGCTGGAACAGGCCGCCCGGGACCTCGGCGAGGAGGTCGATCGGCTGGAGCGTGTCGCCCGGTCGCGATCCGGCCGGATCGGCCTGCTGGGCGGGCCGCCGGCGACGCTCTTCCGACGCGTGGATGTGCCATCGTCCTAGAATCGCCGCCCCGTTGAGAAAGCGCGATGCCTGTCCAGTTGACGGTCCGCGAAGTCCGCGATGCGTTGATGAGGGCCGATGTGCCGGGCGACGGGGAACCCTCGAACGCCGCCGTCGGTAGGCTGTTCCACGAGGCATTCACCGCCCTGATCGGCGAGGCCCGCGAGCCGGGCGGGCCGGAGGTGGCGAAGGCGATGGCGCTGCGGGTTTACGAACGGACGATCGGCCCGTTCGTTTCGGGCCGGGAGGAGCAGCTTCATCCGCATGCCGCCGAGGTCCAGCGGCTCTGGAAGGCGGTCGAATCGCTCTGCGCCTGGCTGGCCTCGCTGGAGCCGTCCTCCGCGGGGATCGACGCGGGGATCCCGGTCGGCGCCGAACTTCGCGAGCCATCTTGGACCGACTCGGTCCTCCTGAACGGGGTCGCCGATGCGGTCGTCCGCGACCGATCGGACGGGCGCTGGTGCGTCGTCGAGTTGAAGCTGGGCCGATCCCACCCCCGGGCCGATCTCGGCCAGGCGGCACTCTACCAGCTCATCCGGGAGGCCGCCGACCCGGGAAGCTCGGGGTCCGCGACGGCCTTGCTAAGCTTCGGCCCCGATCTCGAGGAGCGGCTCTTCCGGTCGGAAGACCTGGCCGAGGCCCGGCCGGCCCTGCTCGACCTGATCGGCCGCCTGGCGGGCGTCCTGCCGGTGAGGGGACGCCTGGTCGAGACCGAGGCCGGGGACCTGGGCGAACGGCTGATCGCCGTCCTGGCCGAGTACGGGGTCGAGGCGGATCTGGCCGGCTCGCCGGTCGTCGGCCCCAGCCTGATCCGATTGCGGGTGAAGCCGGGCCCCGGGGTCAAGGTCGCTTCGATCGGCCAGAGGGCCCGGGAATTGAGGATGCGCCTGGGGCTCGACGCCGAGCCGTCGGTGGGGATCGACGGGAACGTCGTCACGATCGACCTGCCCCGGAGGCCGCCGAGGGTCGTCCCGTTCCGTTCGATCCTCGATCAACTGCCGGGGCGGGCCGAGGGCCGGGCCAATTCCCGGGTGCCGGTGGGCGTCGATCTCGATGGCAAGCTGGTCCTGGCCGACCTGGACGACACCAACTCGGCGCACTGGGTCGTCGCCGGCACGACCGGCAGCGGCAAGAGCGAGTGGCTCCGGGCCGCCGTGGCCGGCCTGATCGCGACCAACACGCCGGCGACGCTCCGCCTGGTCCTGATCGATCCCAAGCGGACCGCGTTCGGCTGGCTCCGCGACTCGGAATTCCTGCGGCAACCGCTCGTCTTCCCGGGCGAGGAGGATGTCGAGGGACTGCTCGACGGCCTCCTGGAGGAGATGGAACGGCGGACCCGGTTGTTCTCGGAAACCGGCGTCGAGGACCTCTCGGGCTACATCGGGCAAGCCGGGGTGTTGCTCCCCCGGATCGTCTGCGCCTGCGACGAGTTCGCCGACCTGCTGCTGGGCGATCCGGCCGGCCGGAGGCGCCTGGAGGACCGGTTCCAGAGGCTGGGCGCAAGGGCCCGGGCGGCCGGGATCCACCTGATCCTGGCGACCCAGCAGCCTAGCCGCGAGGTGCTCAAGGGGGCGCTCATCTCCAACATGAACGCCCGGGTCGGCCTGCGGATGCCCAGCCCGATCGAGTCCCGGATGCTGCTGAACGCCGACGGGGCCGAGTTGCTGCTGGGCCGGGGCGACCTGCTGTTCAAGGCGGTCGGCGAGCCGGCCCGGCTCCAGGGCCTCTACCTTTCGCCCGAGGACCGCGAAGCGATCGCCCGGGGCCGGATCCCGGGGCCGATCAGTACGAGTTGACGATGGCGGTCCGGCGCTCGGACATGTCGGTCGCCATCGTGTAGGCGTGGTAGTGCATCGCCAGGTGGAAGACGTAGAAGAGCAGCTTGGCCGGGCGCGGCCGGGTCCGGACGTACTTCCAGAAGCGTTCCTTGTAGATCCGCCGGAGTTCGGCCTGGGGGACGTCCTTCATCAGGCGGCCATAGAGGGCGATCGACTTGACCAGGTCGCCGAACTCACGAGCGATCCACTGGGGCGACCAGAAGGCCGACGGCTTGACGCGGATCGTGCCGTACTCGAAACGGCCGTCATGGTAGAGCGAATCGACCCGGTCGAAGTAGGCGGTCGGCTCGTAGAGTTCGCTCAGGACACGGACGAACCCCTCGCGCAGCTCCTCGCGGCTCAACTGCAAGGGGATCACGTTGGTACCGCATTCGGGCGTGTCGGAATAATCGAGCCGGCCTTCCTCGGCCAGGCGGTCATACAGGGGCGTCTTGGGGATCGCCGAGAGCATCCCGCTCATCGAGAAGGCGATTCGGGCCTCCTTGATGAACTCGATCTGGCGGTCGAAGATCGTGGCGTCGTCCGAGTCGAACCCCATGATCATGCCGCACCAGACCTCCATGCCGGCCTTCTGGATCCGGTGGACCTTCTCCAGCAGGGTGCCGCCGGACCGGACGTTCTGCAGCTTCTTGGTCTCGCGGAGGGCCTCCTCGCTGGGGCTCTCGATGCCGATGAAGACCGAGATGAAATTGGCCTCGGCCATCAGGTCCATCAGCTCGGGGTCGTCGGCCAGGTCGATCGAGGCCTCGGTGAAGAAGACCATCTCGTAGCCGTGGCGTCGCTGCCAGTCGATCACGGCGCGGAGGACGACCTTGATCGCCTTCTTGTTGCCGATCAGGTTGTCGTCGACGATGAAGACGGTCGTCTGGCCGGTCGCGCGGATGGCGTCGAGCTCGGCGAGGACCTGCTCGGTCGTCTTGATCCGGGGCCGTCGGCCGAACGTCACGATGATGTCGCAGAACTCGCACTGGAACGGGCAGCCGCGCGAGAATTGCAGGCTGCCGAAGGCGTAGTGCCTCATCTTCAAGAGGTCGAACCGGGGCGTGGGCACGGTCGCCATGTCGGTCTTCTCGACCTGCTCGTAGCGGTACCGGTGCAGCCCCTGCCCCCACTCGCGGAGGAACTCGGGCCAGGTGACCTCGGCCTCGCCGATGAAGATGGCGTCGACCAGCCCCTCGAAATAGTCCTCCTTCACGGTGACGTACGGCCCGCCGACGACGACGAAGCAGCCGCGGGCCTTCAGTTCCGCCATGATCTCCTTCATGCGGAACCGCTGGACGCTCATCCCCGTGATGCCGACGATGTCGGCCTTGGCGCAGCGGTCGAAATCGATCGCCTCGACGTTCTCGTCCATCAGGGTGACGGTATGCCCCTCGGGCGTCAGCGCCGCCAGGAGCGGGAGGCAGGCCACCGGCAAGTTCGCCCGCTTGCCGACGTACGGCAGGGCATGTTCCATCCCCCAGAACGAGACTTCGAACCGGGGATTGATCAGGACGATATCGGCCATTGAGGTTGCCCACTCCCTGCGCCATCGCGCGCCGCCCCGGGAAAGGCGGCCGGCAATTCCGAGCGGGCCATCATAGTCATATCTCCCCCGATTTCCCAAGGGAGCTTCGCCAACCCCCCGGATGCCGTCATCCTCTGGGATCGGGATCGGCCCCGCCGCCGATCCGCCCCGCAGAACCAGCAAGCGGCGTGCCGCGGATTCCCCGGCGCCCGACCCGGGTGCGTTGTAGGGTGTTATCGACCGCGTCATCGACCACCGGGATTCTTCGAATTCAGCCGCCATGTCGGCGGCCCACACCGATGAAACGCATCGCGCTTGCCTTGCTGGCCGTCACCTGGTCGGGCATGCCCTGCCGCGCCCAATCCGTCAACGAGCGCCTGTTCGAGCCGGGCCGCAGCACCAGCGGCGGCGTCCTCGTGAATTGCACCGGCGGGAAGCCGGGGCCCTGGGCGATCGACCCCGGCCGGCCCACGGTCGCGGTGGTCCACGGGATCAACATCTTCCACCCGTTCTGGCATTACGCCCTGGGCGAACGCTACGCCGAGGCGATCGGGCCCGGCGAGAACGTGCTCGCCTGGGACTGGAACGCGCGGACCCTGACCGGGTTCCGCCCGTCGGTCATCGACAAGCATGCCGTCGAGCAGGGCGAGCGCCTGGGATCGGCCTTGCTCCAGGCGGGACTGTCACCCCCGTCGATCCGCCTGATCGGCCAGAGCGAGGGGTGCCTCGTGGCCACCTCGGCGGCCAGAACGATCCGCGACCGGACCGGCCAAACGGTCCGGTCGCTCACCCTGATCGACCCCGCCCGGGGCCAGCACGGCCAGCTTTTCGAGGAGTTGGGCGCTTCGTCGGTGGCTTCGAAGGTCGAGCACTACTGGATCGAAGGGCCCAGCGGCTTCGGCAAGGCCGCGGCCCACCCGGGCATCGAGGACCGGAAACTCGACCAGCAGACCGGAGTCCGCGGCTACCTCCGGCCCTCGCGGCTGGACCATTTCAACGCCGTCCGATGGCACCTCAACCAGGTCCGGCCCTGACCCTGTTTCGAGGTTAGCCGTCGCCCTTCTTCTTGGCCTGCTGCTTCTCGATCCGCTGCTGCCGCTTTTCCTGCTGCTTACGCTGCCGTTCCAGTCGCTTTTCTTCGGGAGGCATGGCGGGGCCGGGCGGGGCCGGGATCGTGATCTGGCCCGGGCCCGGGGGTGCTACCTGCCCGGGCGCGGGCGGGGCCGGGATGGCGGCGGGCTTGGGGATCAGTTGGTTGATCATGTCGAGCAGGCCGCCACCCGGGGGCCGGTTGGGGGCCCCGTCGTTCGGGCGAACCAACGGGGGTTCGCCGGGTCGGGCCGTTTCCGGGCCGAAGCGGGCCTTGCCGACCTTGGGCTCGGCCAGTGTGCCCTGCACCGGGATCTCCAGCTTGTTTCGGCCGGTCAACTCGCCGACGATCGGGATCTGCGACACGAATCCGGGCACCACCGGCATCCGCAGGAGCAGGTCGAGCGACTTGTCGAAGCCGACCGAGCCGCTCATGTCGCCGTTCATCACGTTCACGAGGGTGAACGGCACGCCCGGCTGGTAGACCCGGCCGTCGCGGACCTGCCAGTTGACGGCCTGGTCGAGGCGCAGCAGCGGAATCGTCGCCAGGCCGGGCATCCGGATCGTCTCGACGACCTCTCGGAAGACCGGGCCGGGGTAGAACGTCACCTGCTGGAAGTCGAGCACGCCCTGAGCGGCCGCCTGATCGTCCTCGTCGGCCCCGAAGAGCGGGATCGACGCCTGGTCGATCCGACCCGAGACGATCCCGCGGACGCTCGTGGCGTTGTACAGCATCGGTGCGGCGTAAAAGAGGTAGCGCCGCGAGACTTCTTCATTAATCTGGACCCCCTGGATGCCCGAACCTGGCTGGAAGCCCATCCAGATGCCCCGTTCGTCATCCATCTCGATGATCGGCCGGATGTCGATCGAGCCGCCGTTCAGGCGGGCCTGGATGGGCTCGATCGACGCCCGTCCGCTGGAAACGCGGGCGACCAGCGGCATCGGGCCGAACCGGAGGCCGTAGATGTCCAGTTGCTCGACATCGACGCCGATCTCGGCGTCCAGGCCGCGGAGGATCGCCACCGGCGAATCGCCCGTGAGCGCCCCCCGGATGCGGAACTCTCGGGGCCGGAGCGAAATATTTGCCTCGGGCTCGACGCGAGTCACCAGGAACGCCTGGAATAGCTCCTGGTTCAGGGCGACGACGCCGTTGAGGTCGACGATCCGCCGACGCATCGGCTCGTCGATCGTGCCGCGGACCACGAGGCTGGCGATGTCGCCGGACGCCTCGAACGGGCGGAGGGTCAGCCGGTCCCTGCCCTTGTCGTATTCGGCCTGGACCTTGGCGGCGATCGGCAGCAGCAGGGCCTTCGCGTCCGCCTCGTTGTCGATCGACGGGCGGGTGAGGTCGGGCAAATCGAGTCGGGCCGAGGCGCGGTAGACGCCATCCTCCTCGCGGGCCAGGAACCGGGCGACCCACGTTCCCAGAAGGTTGGGGGCCTCCTGGCCGGTCCAGTCGGCGACGAACCGGGCGATCGGCGGGATGTCCCCGGTGAAGCCGCCCTCGGTCCGGAGAGCACCGCCGTGGAATCCCGTCAACCGCAGGCCGCCCGGCATCAAGCGGATGGTACTCGCCTCGCCCTCGACCTGTTCCAGTTCCAGGGTGCCGCCGGCCCCGTCGAACATCCCCGAGGCGTTCAAGGTGAGCGGCTGGCCGCCGGTCGGGGTCAGGGCCAGGCCAAGGCGTTCGAAGCGGATCGGCAGGCTCATCCCCAGGAATTTCCGATTGGCGACGAGGTCGGCCTGCAACAGCCCCGAGCCGCCGGCGATTTCGAGCGGCAACCGCAGGGTACCCTGGAGCTTCTCGCCGAGGGCGATCTCCGCGTTCAGGTTGCGGGCTTCGATCGACAGCTTCGCCCGGGCCAGCCCCTTCGGCAGCCCCTGCTCCGAGGCGGGTCCGCCCGCGTCGCATCGGAAGGCGAGCGAGGGCTCTTCCAGCCGGATGGGCGGAAGTCCCGCCACCTTCAGGTCGGTCAGGTCCATCGCCATCGAGAAGGCGTAATCGTCCCCTTGCCGTTCGTAATGGCCCGAGAGCTTGCCGTCGCCGGCCAGGTCGAGCTTGCCGAAATCGATCAGGTCGGCCGCCTGCCTCTGGAGCCCGGCAAGTTCCACGGTTCCATGGAAATCGAGGCCGCCGGAGGGGGCTCCGGTACCTTCGATGTTCAGGAAGGCGGTCCGCACCGAAACATGCTCGATTCCCAGGACGCCCGACTTGCGGACCAGCCCGGCCTCGAGCTCGGCCGGCTCGCGAAGCTTGACCGATCGCTCGCCATCGGTCCCTTCGAGCCCGGCCAGTTCGGCGTGGACGTGGACCAGCTCGCCGCCTTCGCCCTCGAGGGCATCCGCCTTGAGGATGGCCGAGCCCGCCGACCATTTCATCCCCGCCCGCAGCGGGATCGCATGGCTCAATTGCGACAGCAAGGGGGGCAGGTCCACCTTGCCGTCGAGGGACAGGCCCGCCTTCGAGGTCGGCGGATAACTGCCCCTGGCGGAAATTTGCAACATCGACGAATCGGCCTTCGCCTCGCGGATGGTCCAGGCCGCCCCATCCTGGCCCAGATCGATCGCGACCTGCAGGCGGTCGAGCCGCACGTGGTCGCCCCGCAGGACCGGGGCGGTCAGATCCACGTCGGCCAGAGCCAGGTCGCCCCGCAGGGTGATTGCCCCCGATTCGCCCGCCAGGTGGATCTCGCCCGTGGCGTTGCAGCCGCCCTGGATCATCGCCACGTCGATCGGGAACGGGAAGGAGCGGCATTCGACGTCGGCCGAAAGGCGGGTATCGCCCTCGGCGCGGGGCACGCGGGCGTCCACGATCAGCGCCTGTGCGGTAACCCCTTTTTGCGGCGAGAGTTCGGCATGAAGTTCGAGCGGCCCCAGGTTGACCGGGACGTGCAAGTCGATGTCGGCATCACCCGCCTGGAACAATCGCGGCAGTTCGGGGGTCTGGAGGACCAGGGCGCCGTGGGGGATGCGGAATCGGATATCGAGCCGCGGGTCGCGGCGGAGGATGGGCCGGATTGCCTCGACGAGATTCAGCTCGCCCTGGTCGTTGCGGACCAGTCGGACGAGGCCGCCGGGGTAGGTAATCGTGCCGAACCTCGGGCGGTCGAACAGGATCTGCCAGAGGGTCCGGTCCCAGTCGGCCTCGTCGGAGGTCAGGCAGGACTGGCCCTCGCGGTCGATCAGCCGGAATCCGGTCATCTTCGTCGGCGAGAACCAGGAGAATCGGAAGGTATCGACTTCCAGCTTCGCCGGCCGGAGCATCGCGTCGGCCCGGGCCAGGATCGCCTTGCGGGCCGATCCGGTGCTGAGCAGCGTCGGCAGGGCGAACCCCGCGACGACCAGGATGAGGGCGAGCGCGCCCGCGATCTTCCAGGCAAGGCGCCATCGACGACGGCGGGGCGCTCGGGTTTCGGTACTCATGGGGGCTCCTTCAAGCCGCCGCCAGGCGCAAGGCTAATGCAATCATCGTAACTTCCGGGGCGAGGTCGGAACCACCCTTCCGGGCCTACGGCTCGCCTTACCCCCCGGGGACACTCCCGCTAAGATGGGCCCCGGGACGACGCTGGAGGGCTGGATGCACGGTCGGCAGGCGAGCGAACGGACGGCGGCGCGGACGATCGTGCGCCTCGCGGGGATGATGGGGCTGGTTTACGCGGTCCAGGGAGCCTGGTGGCCATCGCTGGCGATCCACCTGCGCGACCTGGGCGTCTCCGGGCGCGGCCAGGGCTGGATCTTCGCCACCATGGCGATGTCGTCGCTGGCGATGCCCCCGCTCCTGGGCTGGCTGGCCGACCGCAAGTGGGCCACCCAGCATGTTCTGGCCGCGCTCCTCTGCATCGGCTCGGTCTGCCTGGGCGGGCTGGCACTCGGGCCGACCCGCGACCCCCTCGGTCTCTTCGCAATCTTCCTGGGCTACGCCCTGCTGGGCGGGCCGGTCTATTCGCTGGCCGCCTCCCTGGCCTTCCGCAACCTGGCGTGCCCCCGGTCCGAATACGGCGGGGTCCGCATGTGGGGGACGGTCGGCTGGATGGTGGTGAACTGGATCGTCGCCGGGGCCCTGCTCCTGGCCTCGTCGCCCGGCCAGGGGGCCCCGGCCGCGTTCTGGGTCGCCTCGGCGGTGTCGATGGCGGCCGGACTCTATTGCCTGACCCTGCCCAACACGCCCCCCCTGGCGAAGTCCGCCGATTCGGGGACCTGGCAGGAGGCCGTCGGCGTCCTGAGTCGGCCCAACGTGGCCCTGTTCCTGGCCTCGGCGTTTGCGGTCTGCATCACGACCCCCTGGACCTACCAGGTCCTGCCGCCGATGCTGCGAGACCGGGGAATCCCGGTGGGCTGGGTCACCGTGATGATGAGCTTGACGCAGGCACCCGAGATCCTGGCGCTGGTGCTGTTGCCTCGCCTGATGCAGCACTTCGGCTATCGGTGGACCCTGGCCCTGGGGATCGGCTGCTGGGTGGGCCGCTACGGGATACTTTCCTTCGACCCGCCGACCTGGGCGATCCTGGCAGGTATCCCGCTGCACGGACTGGCGATTGCGAGCTTCCACATCGGCGGCCAGCTCTACCTCGATAGCCAGGCGCCGACCCAACTTCGTGCCTCGACGCAGGGCGTCTACCTGATGATCACCAGCGGAATCGGCGCCCTGGCGGGAAACCTGGTCGTCGGCGAGTTGATGGGGGCCTTGCCGGGGCAATACGGGCTGATCTTCCTGGTGCCCACCCTGGTGAATTTGGGGGCATTCGGCCTGTTCCTGGGCGGCTTCCGCAATCGGCAATCCTCGCCGGAGCCTGCGATCGGCGGCCGGCTGGCCGTTGAGGCGGGTTGAATGACCCCAAACCGGTTCCCGGATGCCCTGCATCCAGGAGAAGGAAAGGGGAACTGGCTCCCATCCCAGGTCCGCCTCGGTCTGCGGGCGTACGTGCCGCGGCCTGTCCCCTTTCCCCTTCCTTGGGCCATGCGGATGCGAACCGCCCTAGGGTGTCCGCAACCGATACAGCGCCTCCTGCGCCGCGGCATCCGTCGGGCTGGCCGCGACGGCCAGGCGATACCAGGCCCTCGCTTCATCGTTCCAGCCGGCCGATTCGCAGGCGCGGCCCAGCTCGCAAAACTCCTCCGGGCTGGACGGCGGATGGTCCACGCTGCTGATCAGTCGCGTTCGCACGGTATGCTGTGCCGTAGCCCGTTCCACGAGCCGATCAGCCGCCTTTGTCTCGCCCAGGCCCCGCAGCGCAAGGCCGAGGCCCAGGATCACGTCACGGCAGTTCGATTCGGCCTGGTCGGCCCGCTCCAGATTCTCCCTGGCCCCCGCGTAATCGCGACGGGCGAGCGCGAGCATCCCCCTTTGTCGCGCCAAACCGGGATGGTCGATCGGCCCATCCTCGAGCAGCTGGCGAGCCTCATCCATATCGCCGCGAGCGGTCGCCAGTTCGGCGAGGGCCGACCGCGTATCCGGCTCGGCCGGGTCGAGGTAGGCCAGCACCCCCGCGGCTTCCTCATACTGGCCGAGCTGCCTGTAGGCATCGGCCAGGGCAAGCCGGGACCGATTGTCGCCCGGATCCGCCTCGACAATCTTGCGGAGGTCGGGGACGACCTTGGCCGGGTCGCCGATCGTGTCGTGGCTGACGCACCAGTCCTGGACCAGGGCCGGGAGCATGGGGCCCCGCTCGGCCAGCTCCGCGAACTGCTCGAGCGTTTCCCGGCGGCGGACTTGAATTCCCAGGATGTAGATCAGGGCGCGTCGAGCGTCGGACAGCTCGGGATCGAGGTCCAGTGCCCGCCGGAAGGCGACCTCGGCCTCCCGCGCATGATACTCACCGAGGGCGAGCCGGCCGAGCAGATATTCCCGCTGCGCCCCCACCCTTCCGCCCGATGGGACCGTTTCCAGGGCGGATCTGGCCGTCCGAAGATCGCTGCGGGCGATCGCGACCTGGGCCCGGAGGATCTTGTCCATCGGTCCAAGTTCGGCCAGGCGAGCCAACGAGCGTTCCGCCTCATCCCAGCGGCCGGCAACGGCCGCAGCCCGGGCCTGTTTGCGGAGATCGTCGGGCTTCGGCGTGCAGGCTGGGGTGGCTACCCCGATCCCGAGTGCGGCCCCGAGCAGGCAAAATCGGGCCACCGAATGTCCCAAAGGGCCCGGCTTCGGGAGGCATACCGAGGACGGCATCGCGTTGCGCCCAGGTACGTCGTCAAGTGGAACGCCCCGCCCGGAACCTGTCCGAACGGGGCGTCATCGTGAGCTTGAGGAATCGCCGGATGTTAGTAAGCGTCGGAGCTGATCACTTCCTGGCCGTTGCGCGTCGAGAGGGCCTGGTAGATGCCCGGCCGGGCGGTGGCCTGGACGTTATAGACCGAGTTGGTCGAATCGTACGTGACGCCGACCGGCAGGCCGGTGGACTGGTCATTGGCCCAGCTCGAAATCGAGTCCTTGATGAACTTGACCGAACCATCGAGCATCGCGAAGTTGGCACCGCCGGGGTGCTTGCTCGAGAACGCTTCGACGTACGCGCTGGCGCTGTTGCCGCCGAGGTCCTTCACCCGGGTTTGCGGATTGAGGGGCCAGTAGGTGCAGTTGAGCGTGTCGCCATAGTTACCGGAGGTCCACCAGTGCCAGTCGGTCTGGGAGCCCAGGCTCATGATCGAGTGGGCGTGCTCGCCGAAGACGAATGTGTTGCTGGTGCCGTCGGTGATGTCGGCCAGCCTGGTGGGGCTCATGGAGTAGAGGACGCCCTTCATGTTCTGCCGGGCCGTATTGCTGAACTGCGAGGTGAACCAGGTGCCGGAGTTGCCGCCGTAGCTGGCGTACCGCATCGTCATCGCGGTGGAAGAGCCGATCGCATACGCGGTCGAGCGTCCGCGTTCGACGCCGGTGTCCGAGGGGCACCAGAGGGCCGCGAAGCCAGAGGCATTAATCGTGGTGTTCTGAAGGTCATAGACATTGAGGTCCCAGTTCACCGCGTTGAAGAGCTGGGTTTGCTCGATGTACTGGGTGAGGGGGACGAACGCGCCGCAGTTCGTCCAGAGGATGCTCGGGCCGCTGTTCGCCGAAACCTGGATGCTCATGCCCATCGGATAGGCGCCGATGGCACCCTCGTAGTTGGCCATCGCCAACGCCCACTGCTTCAGGTTGTTGGTGCACTGGATCCGGCGGGCGGCCTCGCGGGCCTGCTGCACGGCGGGGAGCAGCAGCGCGATCAGGACGCCGATGATGGCGATGACGACGAGCAGTTCGATCAGGGTAAAGCCGCGACGACGAACGGTGGATGGCATGGGAAATCGCTCCAGGACCTGGAAAAGAGAGAATAAATAGGGGGGGGTGCACGGAAGCCCGGGATCGCTCATTTGCTCTCGGGTGTCGAACCCTTAAGATGCTTGATCGACTTGATCGCCGGCCCCTTCGCCTTGGCAGAAGGGGGCGGGCCGCCGGGCTGGACCGACTCCTTGGGGATATCCAGCACGGGTTGTGGATCCCCGCCGCATCCCGGCAGGCCGATGCTGCCCAGGAAGATGGCGACGATGAGCAGGCGTGACGCGAGGGCGGCGACCGATCGGCGAGGCATCGAGCGAATCCTCCGAAGTTGTCGAATTTTCACCCCTCCGCGACGCATCGAACCCTCGCGGGCGGGGTCGCGTGATCGCGCAAACTTGCGGACGCGGGGGATCGCCGGCGGCCACCAACGCGCCCCCGGCGAGGCATTGATCGGTGACACTTGCGAATCCCATGCATCTGTTTAATCTGAACAAGTCCGCAAGAGAATCTGCTGCGAGCAAGCTGGAACGGATGGTGTCAGGGCGGGAGGTGAATCGGATCAGCATATTCGCCCGAAAATGGGGCTGTCAAGGGGCTTCGATGTCCGGCCAGGAATTCTTGGCGGGAGGGCTGGTGGGGGCTAACGCACAACCCGGGGATAATCAACTTCAATGCAAATCCGATATTCAGGCCGAGGCCATGCCGACTTGCAGGCGACGGGCAAGACCAAATGAAGTTCCTAAGTCGCAACCCGTGAACAATTTGCAAAACATGGCCGGCTTAGTTTTCGAGCACATTTGTTCCGCAAATCGAAGTCGCTGCACAGAAACCGGGCGATTCCTGCAACAATCTCCAACGAGGTGCCGCAGGATGAGGCAAGGGGGCATTTAATCGAGGGTTCCCGGCCAACGCTGCAGGACCAACCTGGCGAGGGCCGTGGCTTCCAGGCGCTCGTCGGCGTGGATCGGTTGCGTGCTGACCAGCACGCCGCCGTAATCGGGACCCGGCGACGGGCCCCCCAGCGACCCCGCGACCTGGGCTTCGTCGAGCGGTCCCAGCGGGTTGGATCGGACCAACCCGGAGGCGTCGTGCTGGGGCCGTTCCCCCTTCGTGGTCCACCAGTCGGGGGCGAACCAGGCGTCGGGGTTGGCCACGAGGATGACATCGCCGGCCCTGGGATGATCGAAGCCCAGCAGCAGCTTCTGCCGGCGACCCGTGACGACGCCGGCGATCCCGTCGTATTCGTCGCCCGCGAACGCCGCGGCGATCAGGCCGGCCTGCGACGGGTCGTTGAGGTAGATGTGGCAAATCTGGTGGTCGGTCACGCCGAACGCGGCGCTGGCCCCCAGGTTGATCTCCAGTTCGCCCTGCTCGTTCTTCCCGAGCGCCAGCAGGCCGAGGCGGCGCAGGACCTGGTTGGGCCGGACGACCGTCCCCACCGGCGTGACGATCGACTCGGTGGCCGCGAGGATGTCGTAGGAAGCCGGGATCTTGTCGAGGAGCGGCGCCAGGACCGGGTCGAGGGCACGGACCGAACGTCCCGCCTCTCGGCCATCGGGGCCGTACCGGCGGGCGATCTGGCCCAGGTAGGGGATGCGGACGATGGCCAGGTCGGGCCCCTGCTCCGCGAGCAGCGCGGCGGCCGTCCTGGCGATCCAGCCGGCAACCTCCAGGCGGGGCGGCTCGGCCCGACCGCCCGGCGGTTTGGGGAACGCCCCGAACCGGGCCTCGAGCTTCGCCCCGAGGTCGTCGGGGGTGGTGACCAGG
Source organism: Isosphaeraceae bacterium (assembly GCA_046350035.1). Classification (GTDB taxonomy): domain Bacteria; phylum Planctomycetota; class Planctomycetia; order Isosphaerales; family Isosphaeraceae; genus CALLYK01. Next base: position 55,009 of record JAXMBD010000032.1, read on the forward strand.
GAGCCGTCGGGCTGGAGCCAGGCGCCGAAATCGACGTCGGCCCCGGCGCAATTGGGGGGGAACCAGAGCATCGTCCGGGCGGTCGGCAGCCGGTCGCGGGCCATCTCCCAGAGCCGGGGGGCTTCGGCCAGGTCGTCGGCCAGCGGGGCCCGGGCGATGGTCGAGGTCGCCCGATCATAGAAGCGATTGCCGCGGATCCCGTGGGGGCACGGGATCACCCCGGTGACGACCGTGGCGAAGGCGCAGGCGGCCAGGCCCGGGAAGGTCGGTTCGAGTTCATGGATGCTGCCGCGGCGGGCCACCCGCTCCAGCGACGCCAGGGCGCCGGGGGTGACGTCCCGGAGTTGCAACTGCGGGATCGACAGCAAGAGCACGCGTTCAGGCATCGTTCTAAGCTCCCGGGCGATCGGATCGCCGAGGGTTGGGCCGGGCCAAACGCCGGATCGTCATCCCCGCGGGCCCGGGGCGTCGATCAGGGGACGCAGGAAGGAGGCAGACCGCCGGACCGCCGTCACGGCGTCGTGGCCGTGCCGGCTCAGCTCGACGTGGATCCCGCCCGTATAACCGACTTCGTGCAAGGCCCGGAAGATCGGCGGGAAATCGATCGTCCCCTCGCCGAACGGGAGGTGATCATGCACGCCCCGGACCATGTCCTCGGCGTGAATGTTGCGAATCCGAGGGCCCCAGGCCCGTACCTGGTCGGCGATCTCGCCGTCGCCCAGGCAATGGATATGGCCCAGGTCGATCGTCAGGTCGAACATCGGGTGGCCGACCCGCTCGTCCAGCCGGGCAAACCGCTCCATCGTGTCGATGAACATGCCCGGCTCGGGCTCGAACGCGAGGGGTACGGATTGTTCCGCGGCCCGCTCCAGGACGGGGTCCAGGGCGAAGGCCAGGCGGTCCAGCGCCTCGCCTTCTTCCACGGCGTCGGGCAGGGCGCCGGACCAGAGCGAGACCGCCTCCGCACGAAGTCCGGCCGCGATGTCGATCGCCCGGAGCAGGAAATCCACGCGAGTCGCCCGGCGGGCCGGGTCGGGATCCATCAGGGTCGGGTCGTGCTTGCGGCGTGGATTGAGCAGGAACCGGGCACCGGTTTCGATCACGCAGGCCAGCCCCAGCCGCTCGAGTTGTTCTTGAGTCTGCCGGAGGTCTTCCGCCAGCCGTCCCGGCGCGGCGTAGGGGTCGAGGGCGCCGGCGTCGAGGGTGATCGCGACGCTTCGATAGCCTTCCTCGGCCAGCAGGGACAGCGCGTCGCCCAGGCGATGGTGGGGCAGGCCGTTGGTGTTGTAGCCGAGCCGCATCGCTTGTCCGCCCCGATTCGCCCCGGCGACCGTCCCCGTTCAGGTCGCGTACAACCACTTTCCCAGGAAAAATGCCGGAAGCCAGAGAGCCGCCACCGAAACCGACGGCAAGGGGCCCCGGATCGAGGCCACCAGGGCGGCGTCGAGCCACACGAGCGAGAAGATGCCCGCCTTGACCGCCGCCTGGGTCGCCTGGGGGTTGGCCTCGCTCCAGGCCCGCCCCCCCGCCCTTGCCAGGGCCACACCGACCACGGAGAGCACCAGCAGGCCAGGCCACGGCGACATCCGGATTGTCCCCAACGGCAAGGACGCCGCGGTCGCGAATCCGGCCAGCCCGAGGGCCTCCAGCGACAGGCCCAGGGCCAGCCCCCCCCGTCGCCCTGCCTCCATTTCCGATCGGCTCAGGACGGTGATCCCCGCCACGAATACCAGGTAAGCGCAGGCGGCCACGGCCCCGACCACGCCGCCCCGATCGGGTGCCAGGCTCATCCCCAGCAAGAGGTTCAGCGCCCGACAGGAGCCCATCGCCACCGGCCCGAACAGGGTTCGCTTGGCGAACGTGTTGTACGCGATCACGCAGAGGATGAGCAGGCCGCCCACCACGGCCGATCCGGGATCACCCACCATCCACGCAGGGATGGCTGCCAGGATCCATCCGAGACACAGCAAGCCGACCGCGAGGGACCAGGCAAAGCGGATGCCGACCCGCCCCGAGGGGATCGGCCGATTCGGGCGTTCCCGGGCGTCGACGTCGCGATCGACGCAATCGTTCAGGGCGATCCCGCCGGCGTAGATGGCCATCGAGGCGAGGACGAGCGGCAGCCAGAGCGTCGGCCGTTCGAGGCTGCCCTTGACGATCCACCATCCGGCGAGGCTGTCGGCGGCCGCCGTGAACAGGTTCGGCAGCCGGATCAGTTGCAGCAGGGCCCTGGCCATCGGCTCAACCGACCAGGGCTTGAGGACGCGATAGGCTTCCCGGGCGGCGCCGTCGGGGTCGTCCACCGAGGGATAAAGCTCCACCGTCAGCCAGCCCTGGTAGCCGGTCCGTCGGATCGCCTCGATGACGGCCGGGAACTCGATCGCCCCGGTGCCGGGGACCATGTGATGGTGGACCCGGGTGGCGGCGATGTCTTCCAGGTGATAATGGCGGGTATGCGGGGCCATCTTCGCGACCTGCTTCGGCAGATCCTCGCTCATGCAGAAGGCGTGTCCGACGTCGAAATTGAGGCCGATGGCCGGCGAACCGACGCGGTCGGCGACTTCGAGATATTCGTCGGTCGTCTCGATCAGGAGGCCCGGCTCGGGCTCGATCAGCAGCAGCACGCCGCACTCCTCGGCGTGCTCGGCGAGCGGCTTCAGGACCTCGACGAACAGGGTCATCGCCTCGTCCCGGGGCTGCCCCGGCGCCAGAGGCCCGCCCGGCTCGGTGGTGATGTGGGGCGCCCCGAGTTCCGCGCAGAGCGAGAGGGCCCGGCGGGTATGGTCGATCCGCACCCGACGGTAGCCCTCGTCGGGTTCGATGAACGACGGATACCAGTACGGCTGCCGGTAGTCGTTGATGGCGTTCATCATGAACGCATTGACGTTCGAGAAGGTCAGGCCGCGGGACCGCATCGATTCGACGATCGCCCGCTTGGGGCCGTCCAGCAGGCCGGCCGGCCAGGCGTGGGGGACGTCGGCCATGAGTTCCAGGCCCTCATAGCCGAACGAGGCGATCCGCGCGGCGGCCTCGTCGAACGGATATCGCATATAGGCGTTGGTGCTGAAGGCGAGGCGCATGGCTGCTTTTGGCCCGTGGGGGAGGGGAATCTCGGTTTCAGGCGCCCGCCTTGACCTGGGCAACGTAATCGACCAGCGTGCGGAACTGCTCGAAGAAGTCGTTGGTCGGGGCCCCTTCGGGCGCCTTGAAGAACGAGGCCAGGTGCTTCATGAGCCCCTTCCTGCCCCGCCTCTTCTCCAGGTCGGCCAGCCTGGCGAGGTCGATCCCCAGGGGCGCGGCGAGGAGGCTGTCGCACCCTTGCCAGGTGAACTGCAAGGTCATCGGGGTACCCAGGAATCCCTGGAAGTGGATGTGATCCCAGGCGGTCTTCCAGTCGCCCATGTCGGGCAGGTACTCGATGGTGACCAGCGTGTTGGGCTTGTACCCCAGGATCTCGTGGATCACCACGTCCTTGGTGCGCACCTTGGCGGCCTTGTTGGCCGGGTCGTCGAGCACAAGGCCATCGCGGTTGCCGAAGATGTTATGGCCGACCCAGCTCGTCACCTTCAGGTTCCGGTGCGCGAACATCGGCGCCAGGACCGTCTTCATGAGGGTTTCGCCGGTCTTGCCGTCCTTGCCGCCGAGCAGGGAGCCGGTCGATTCGGCCAGCCCGGCGATCGAGGGCAGCGACGCCCCCAGGCTGGGCGTGAAATTCAGGTAAGTGTGGCCCGACCGGACCGCCGCGATGGCGTACAGGCTGCTGGCCGGCAGGAAGTCGGGGGTGGCCCGTCCCAGGAGGCCCAGCAAGTCGAGATCGCCGCCGAGCAGCAGTTCCGCCGGGATCGACGCGGGGGCCTCGGTGCTGGAGACGTTGAGCACGATCAGGTGGTCGACGTGCTCCGATCGGGCGAAGTCGTCCATGTCCTTCGCCAGGCGATCGACCACATCGGCGGCGGTCCTGGGCGGGGTGGGGTCGGCCCAGTCGCCCAGCCGGCCGATCGTGGCATTCGTGCCGAACTTCGTCCCCGGGCGGACCCGGGCGGTCGCGGCCTCCAACTCGCCCCGGCAGGCGTCGACCACGGAGCGATCGAAGACGCGGGAACCGCTCAGGAATTCCTCGGCGGACGCGAGGAAGGAGGTCTGTCGGATCTCGTGGCCGCCGACGACGAAATCGCCCGGTTCGGGCAGGTCCAGGCCGTCGAACAGCGGCAAGGCGGTGACGAGTCCGGTGGTGGGCGAAAGCCCTCGGGCGATCGCGGACAGGCCGAGCGTGATGGTGGTGCCGACGCCGCCGAAGGCGCCAATGAGCCACAAGCCGACGCGGCGTCGTTTCATGAAAAGCAGCTCGAAACGGGTCCAGGGAGGTCGCGGGCGGGAGGGGCGGGCAGGATGGCCCGCCGGGTCGCGGGCTGTCCCACCATTATGGGGCCCCGGTCGGCCCCGTTCAACCGCGAGGGGGGGCTTCGTACTCGGGGAGGCCCATCAGGAATTCGGGGCAAACTCGCTTCAGCCAGGCGTCATAGCTATCGATCTTCGCCGGGACCACCGGCGGCGCGGCGGCCGTGCCGTAGATGGCCCCGCCCAGGAACAGGCCGAATCCGGCCAGGAAGGCCAGCCCGACCATGTCGTCCGGCAGGACCTGCCCCAGCCCGATCCCCAGCGGGAAACTCGCCAGGACCAGCCCCCAGGCGATCAGGATCGCATTCCTTCGCTTGGCCCGGTGGACCCGGCAAATTGGGATATCGAACTGGGCGGTCTTGCGAACGGCCAGGGCCACGATGACGTAGATCAGGAGGTTGGCCAACAGGACGAGGTAGATCAGGGGGTGGTGCCAGCTCAGGTTCCGGCGGAGGCGGTATCCCTCGGCGGGGGCGTTGCATCGGACGCAACGGTCCGGGAAAATCGCCCCCTTGCGGACCACCAGCAAATTCCGATCGACCCGGAAATCCGGCGTCGAGTCCAGGAACGCTTTGCCCGGCGCGATCCCGACCTTGGGGGCCTGGTAGGGGTTGGAGAACTCCGGGTCGCGGTCGGTGGGGATGCTCATCGGGCGTGGCCTCGTCCTGGGTCGAATCGACGCATCGACGATCGTACACGCGAATCGGTCGAATTCAAGCGTCCGGCCGGAGCCGGCCGCGACCAGGTCCGCGGGGCGACTTGCCGCCGTTGTGCCCTCTCACCCGCCGTGCCCAGGGCGCTATAATGGTGCGGTTCGGGATTGGTCGGCGACGTGCGAGCGAAGGAGCCACCTCATGGCCGTGGGGACGCAGCCGGAGATGCCGTCGCAGGGGGAGCTGCTCGACTTCGAGCAGTTCATCGACCACCAGCTCCGCCGGACCAGGACGCGGATCCAATCCACGGATGTCCTGACGGCGGTCGTGTCCCTGGCGGCCGCCTTCGTGGCGATTTTGCTGCTGGAGGTCATGATCGACCACCGCGTCGGCCTGCCGCTTGTCGTCCGACAGGTGCTCTTCGGCCTGGGGGCGGCCTCGGCGATCGGCGTCGCCGTCCGGTTCGCGATCTGGCCGATGCTCCAGAGCATCAACGGGTTCTACGCCGCCCGGACGATCGAGCGCGCCGAGCCCGAATTCCAGAATAGCCTGATGACTTACCTCGATTTCAAGAGGCGACCGGACAAGATCGGTCCCGGCGCGCTGGCGGCGATCGAAGCGAAGACCGTCCAGGAGCTGGCGAAGGTCCCGATCGAGATGGTGGTCGACCAGACCCGCCTGATCCGGGCCTGGTATGCCCTGGCCGGCGCCGTCGCGTTGTTCTGCCTTTACTGGCTCTGGACGCCCAAATGCCCCGGGGACTCGATCCGCCGGGCCTTCCTGTTCGACGTCGCCCGCCCCACCGATACGCGTCTCCTGAACATCAAGCCGGGCGACGACCGCGAGCTGGCGGTGATCGCGGGCTCGAACAGTTCCGTCTATCGATGTCCGGGGCCGGCCGCCCGAGTCGGTCGTGCTGCATTACTCGACCGATAACGAAAGTTCGGCCTGCAGGCCGAACTGGCAAGCCGGCAACGCCGCGAACGACCCGTGGCAGACGACCCTGAGGAACGTGCGCCGCGACGTCCGCTACTACCTGTCCGGCGGCGACGCGATCTCGCGGACCTACTCGCTGCACGTCCTCCCGGGTGCCCATGATCACGGGGGTCTCGCACGACCTCGAATTCCCCGCCTACACCGGATCCCCGGCCGCCAGGGGGTCGAGGGGGCGGGCAACATCGAGGCGATCGAGGGGACCTGGGTGACGGTGCACGCTCGGGCGAATCAGCCGGGCGCAGTCGCCCGGATCGAATTCGGCAAGGCGACGTTGGAGCCGCAACATGCAGGTCGCCAGCGAGCCGCTGGGACTCAGCGGCCGGTTCCAGGTGACCGAGGACGGCAACTACACGATCCGCTTCAAGACGCGGACGGCCAGATCAACCTGGACCGGTGATCTACGAGATCAAGTCGATCCCGGATCAGCCCCGACGGCCCAGTTCGTGGGCGCCGACGCAAGCGATCATACGCAAGCCGAGCAACGCGAGGGTGAACTTCGAGGTCGCGGCCACGGACGATTTCGGCCTCAAGGAGCTGTCCCTGGTCGTCCAGAAGGAAGCGGGCGACGGTGCACGTCGGACAGACACACCGTTTCGCTGGAAAGGGGCCAGAGGCAGATCCGCTGCCGAGCACACGCTCGACCTGGCCCCGGGAAGCTGCCGGCCGGGACGCGGCTCGAATACTGGCTGTCGGCGAGGACGTCAAGGAACCGAGGCCGAACGTCCTGGAGACAAACCACCGATCATCGAGATCGCCCTGATCCGCCTCGCCGGAGCAATTGAAAAGCAGGAAGAGCAGGAGCGGCAGGAAAAAGCAGGAGCAAACCCGGGAACAGCCCGAACCCGAGGATCGCCAGCCGCAAGCCCTGCCCGAAAAGGAATCGCCGAACGATCAGCAACGCCCCGGTGGGAGCAGACCAGGAGAACCAGCCCAAGTCCGGCGACCAGCCGAAGGGCCAAGAAAAACAAGGAGATCAGGAAGATCAGGAACTCATAGACAAGCTGCAAAAGGCGGTAGAACGGCAGCAGACCAAGGACCAACAGCAAAAGGGCGACCAGCAGAAGGGCGATCAGCAGAAGGGCGACGCGTCCAAGGATCAGCAGAAGGGCGATCAGCAGAAGGGCGACGCGTCCAAGGACCAGCAGAAGGGCGATCAGCAGAAGGGCGACGCGTCCAAGGATCAGCAGAAGGGCGATCAGCAGAAGGGCGACGCGTCGAAGGACCAGCAGAAGGGCGACCGGAAGGGCGACGCGTCCAAGGATCAGCAGAAGGGCGACCAGCAGAAGGGCGACGCGTCCAAGGATCAGCAGAAGGGCGATCAGCAGAAGGGCGACGCGTCCAAGGACCAGCAGAAGGGCGATCAGCAGAAGGGCGACGCGTCCAAGGACCAGCAAAAGGGCGATCAGCAGAAGGGCGACGCGTCGAAGGACCAGCAGAAGGGCGACCAAAAGGGCGACGCTAAGGATCAGCAGAAGGGCGATCAGCAGAAGGGCGACGCGTCGAAGGACCAGCAAAAGGGCGATCAGCAGAAGGGCGACGCGTCAATGGATCAACAGAAGGGCGGATCAGCAGAAGGGGCGACGCGTCCAAGGACCAGCAGAAGGGCGATCAGCAAAAGGGCGACGCGTCCAAGGACCAGCAGAAGGGCGATCATCAGCAGAAGGCGACGTCGAAGGACCAGCAGAAGGGCGATCAGCAAAAGGGCGACGCGTCGAAGGACCAGCAGAAGCGGCGATCAGGCAGAAGGGCGACGCGTCCAAGGATCAGCAGAAGGGCGACGTCCAAGGACCAGCAAAGGGGCGATCAGCAGAAGGGCGACGCGTCCAAGGATCAGCAGAAGGGCGATCAGCAGAAGGGCGACGCGTCCAAGGACCAGCAGAAGGGCGATCAGCAGAAGGGCGACGCGTCCAAGGATCAGCAGAAGGGCGATCTTTGGCAGAAGGGCGACGCGTCGAAGGACCAGCAGAAGGGCGACCAGCAAAGGGCGACGCGTCCAAGGATCAGCAGAAGGGCGACCAGCAGAAGGGCGACGCGTCGAAGGACCAGCAGAAGGGCGATCAGCAGGGCGACGCGTCGAAGGATCAACAGAAGGGCGATCAGCAGAAGGGCGACGCGTCCAAGGATCAGCAGAAGGGCGATCATAGAAGGGCGACGCGTCGAAGGATCAACAGAAGGCGATCAGCATGGCGACGCGTCCAAGGATCAGCAAAAGGCGACCAGCAGAAGGGCGACGCGTCCAAGGACCAGCAGAAGGGCGATCAGCAGAAGGGCGACGCGTCCAAGGACCAGCAGAAGGGCGATCAGCAGAAGGGCGACGCGTCCAAGGACCAGCAGAAGGGCGACCAGCAAAGGGCGACCAGCAGAAGGGCGACGCGTCGAAGGACCAGCAGAAGGGCGACGCGTCCAAGGACCAGCAGAAGGGCGACCAGCAAAAGGGCGACCAGCAGAAGGGCGACGCGTCGAAGGACCAGCAGAAGGGCGATCAGCAGAAGGGCGACCAGCAGAAGGGCTCAACGAAGAGCAAGAATGGGGGTGAGCGTAACGGGGACCTTCCCAAGGGCGAAGACACCTCCACGCCCTCGCCGCGCGCTCGTGAAGGCGCCCCGGATCGCCCTTCCGACGTCAACCCCGGTGATGAACAACGCAAGGGTGACTTCGCCCGGCGGGTGCGCGACCTGCTCAAGAACGAGGACACCGCCAAGCAACTCGAGGAAGAAACCGGGATGTCCCGCTCCGACCTCGAGCAGTTCGTCGACCGTTTCCAGAAGAAGGAGCAGGCCGCCGGACGCGAGGCCAGCACCCTGGAGGCGAACCCCACCGAAGATCCCGATTACCAGGGTGGCGCCCAGTTCCCCGGCATGAAGCAAGGTTCCTCCTTCGGCCAGCGGGCGGCCCGGGGCGGCGGGAATATGCCGCAGGAGTCGGCCGGCGGAAATGTCCAGGGAGCCCGCTCCGTGGCCCCCTCGCGGGTCAAGTCGCGGTACGAGGCCTACCTCAAGAGCATGTCGAAGTCGGCGTCGAGCACGCCCGATTCGGCCTCGAGGCCGCCGGCCGCACCGGCCCCTTCCCAGCCCAAGCGTTGATCACGGTCGTACGAGGCCCGAGCGAATGCCCGCCCAGCGCCCCCTGCCCCGCCGCTACCTGATCCCGTTCGACCCCAGGGAGCTGCCGCACCATTTCACCGATGTCCTGATCATCGGCGGCGGCCTCGCGGGGCTCCGGACAGCCCTCGGCATCCCCGAGCCGTTCCGGGCCCTCGTGGTTACCAAGGATGAGGTCCGCGAGAGCAACAGCTCGTACGCACAGGGCGGGATCGCGGGCGTTCTCGACCCCGAAGACCATTTCGACGGCCATGTGGCCGACACACTCGCCGCCGGCAAGGGGCTGTGCGACCCCCAAGTCGTATCCATGGTCGTTCGCGAGGCACCGCGGAGGATCCGCGAGTTGATCGCCTGGGGGACACGGTTCGATCAGCACAACGGCCAGGTGGCGCTCGGGCTCGAAGGCGGGCACTCGCATGCCCGGATTGTCCATGCGATGGGCGACGCCACGGGCCGCGAGGTCATGAGGGCCGTCATCGAGCAGGCCCGGCAGCGACCCAACGTGCGCCTCTGGCAGAACAGCTTTACGGTCGACCTCTTGACCTATGAAGGGCGATGCCGGGGCGCCCTGATCTGGGACGCCCGGCGCGGCCCGTCGATGATCTGGTCCCGGGCCACCGTACTGGCGACCGGGGGCGCCGGGCAACTTTATCGCGAGACCACCAATCCGCCGATCGCCACCGCCGACGGCCATGCCGTGGCCTATCGGGCCGGCCGAGCTGCGCGACATGGAATTCATGCAATTCCATCCTACCGGTGCTGTACATCGCCGGCTCGTCCCGACACCTGCTTACCGAAGCCATCCGGGGCGAAGGGGCCTATCTGGGTCGATCGCAACGGCCACCGGTTCATGCCCGATTACCATCCCCTCGCCGAGCTGGCACCCCGCGACGACGTGTCTCGGGCCATCGTCTCCCAGATGGCGAAGACCCAGCACCCGAACGTTTACCTCGACCTTCGACACCTCGACGCCGATTTCGTCCGCAAGCGATTCCCCGGCATCGATCAACTCTGCCTGGGATTCTCGCTGGATATCACCCGAGACCTGATCCCCGTCCGCCCCGGCGCCCATTATTACATGGGGGGCGTTACCGTCGATGCCGACGGCCGGACCACGCTCCCGGGCCTCTGGGCCGCGGGCGAGGTCACCTCCAGCGGATTGCACGGGGCCAATCGGTTGGCGTCGAACAGCTTGCTGGAAGGGCTCGTCTACGGCGCGCAGGCCGCCGAATCGATCGCCCGGGAACTGCTCGAAGACGGGGCGGTGCGGTTGGAGGTACCGCCCGTGCGGGGCGAAGCCCCCCCGGGCCACGCGGCACCGCTCGACCTCGCCGACATTCGCGACGCGCTCCGTTCCTTGATGTGGCGACGGGCCGGGATCATCCGGGAAGCCAAAGGGCTGGGCGAGGCCGCAGAACAGGTCGAATACTGGTGCCGCTACGTCCTGGCCCACGTCTTCGAGGACCCGGCCGGCTGGACCTTGCAGAATTTGCTCACGATCGCCCGGCTCGCCATCGCCGCGGCGGCGGAACGCCGGGAATCGCGGGGCGCCCACACCCGGACCGATTTCCCCGAAACGGACCCCACCTGGGCCCGCCACATCGCCTTTCGGACCGGCACCGATGGCGAGATCTCGGATGGGTCTGGCCCCACAATGTTGCAAACCTCGGCCGACACGGCCCTGGGATCAAAGTAGATCCACTCGCCATTCGTGGCGATCCGGCCGCCGAGGTGTTCGGCGGCATCTTCCCTTCAGCCTGTGGCGCCCCGATGGAGGCCAACAAGGAACGAAAAGCCGGCCGCTAGGATCGAATGGTATTCGTCGCAGCCTGGCCCACTTGCCGATCGGGTCCGGCTACCTTCCGGACTTCTCCAGATAGACCCGACGGTTCGTCGAATCCGGCCCGTCGGGAAGCGATGCCACCACCCGCCCGTTGGGATAAAGCCGCTCGATCCTCCGCTCCTCCATCGCCGTCAGCCCAACATCCGGGTTGAGGGCCGTGGCATCGACAACCTGACGGGCCGGCGGCCTTGCCGGGGCAAGTCGATCGTGGGATAGCCTCAGGAAAAGGCCGAAAAGGGCGATGAGCAGGAGGATCGTCCCCTATTGGATTCGAGGCCGCCCCGATAGGCGAGTCTTGGTCCTCGCTCCGTCGATGCCCGATTCAACGCCGCGCAGGGTTGAGGGACGATGCCTGCGGTCATGGAGTTGCAACAACCCCCGGGGCGTTTTGGGCACCCCGGGGGCTGTCCGGTTTCTGTTACCGTTCTCAAGCCCGATCACTCGCCGCCGTTGAGCGCCCCGCCCTTGCCGGCCTTGGCGAGCAATTCGGGGATCATCTTTTCAAGCTTGCCGCGGGCCTGGGTCGAGTAGAGCTTCCCTTCCGCGTCCACGATGTAGACCCGGGGGATCGAGTCGATCTTGAGCGAGCTGGAGAACTTCCAGCCGTCGCCCTGATAATACTGGGGCCACTTGATCTCGTTCTTGGCCACGAAGTCGCGGAGCGATTTCAGGCCGCCCTTGCTCTCGGGGTGGTCCAGGCTGACGCCCAGGAACTCGACGCCTTGCGGCTGATACTTGGCGTAGAGCTCCTTCATCTTGGGCATCTCGCCGACGCAGGGGCCGCACCAGGTCGCCCAGAAATCGACGACCACGACCTTGCCCTTCAGGTCCTTCATCGAGACCGAGGTACCGGTGATGGCGTCGTGGAATTCGAGGTCGAACGGCTCGCCTTCCACCGCCTTGCCGCTGGTCGAGCCGGACGTCGGGCCGGTCGGGTTGGCGGCCAACCCGTTGCCGCCGCCGTCGCCCTTGCCCGCCTTGGCGAGCAGCTCGGGGATCAAGGTCTCCAGCTTGCCACGGGCCTTGGTGGTGTGGAGCTTACCCTCGGTGTCGAGGATGTAGACGCAGGGGATCGAGTTGATGCCCAGGGAGGCCGAGAACGGGCTCTCCCAGCCGTTGCCCTGGTAGTACTGCGGCCACTTGATCTCGTTCTTGGCGACGAACTCGCGGAGGTCCTTCAGCCCGCCTTCCTTCTCCGACTGATCCAGGCTGATGCCCAGGAACTCAACCCCCTGCGGCTTGTACTTGGCGTAGAGCTCCTTCATCTTGGGCATCTCGGCCACGCACGGCCCGCACCAGGTCGCCCAGAAGTCGACGACCACGACCTTGCCCTTGAGGTCCTTGGTCGAGACCGACGATCCCGTGATCGCGTCCTTGAATTCCAGGTCGAAAGTCTCGCCTTCCACCGCCTTGCCGCTGGTCGAGCCGTCGGTGACCTTACGCTTGGCCGCCGCGTTCTTGGCCTCGGTGCTGCCGGGGAAGTCCTTGGCGAGCCGTTCGATCGCCTTCCCCTTGATGGAGGCGTCGGAGCTGACGGTCGCCAGCTTGCTCAGCAGGGTCGCACCCCGGGGGTCGCCGGGGGCGGCGTCCACGAACGCCTCGACATCCTGAAGGACCCCCGCCGCGTCGCTCTTGAGGCGGGTCGCCACGGCCCGACTGGCCAACACGAAGGCGCCTTCCGCACGCAACTCGTCTTTCTTGAGTTTGGTCGCGGCCTCCTCAATCTCCTTCGTGACCACTTCCGCCTGGTTGAGCGTCAGCAGGGCGTTCCAGCGCTGGGGGAGCAGCTTGGGGACGGACGGATGCTGGGGATGGAAGGTATAGAGTTCGCGGATGAGCCTCCGCCTTGCGAGTCTCGACTTCTTGGCGGTCTGTAGATGGGCCCCTTCGCGGCGCCCTTGTCTTTCGGCGTGGCCGGGGTGATCTTGACCGAGTTGAGTTCCTTCAGGATATCCTCGGCCGGGCGGTCCGGGGCGGCCGACCCCAGGATCAAGGCTGCGGCACAACCCAGCCGCCAGATTCCAGGTCATCACGGTGGATCGTCTAGGACGCATGCGGATCACCTCCAGGGTGAACGTGTTTGACGGATCTGGACTGCTTTTTCAAGCTCCAGATCCGCCGATTCTATCGCAGGAATATCCCGATCGCACGCGGAATCCGGCCAAATGATGGGTTCAAATCGACTCATTCAGGACAGGTCTTTTCCGTGGCGGTGTCCGTAAACCTGCTGCTTGGTCCGCTTCAGGAATCGGGCGATTTTGTTCTGCGCCAGGTCGTCGGCCAGCCGCTGGATCGCCGAGAGGTCGGCGACCGTCCCGGCCGAGGTCGGCAAGGCGGATGTGATGCCCCAGGCCGTCTCCAGGCGGGCCTGGCAGAGGGTGTGCTCGCCCCGTTCCATCGCCAGGGCCGCCTCGCGCCGGGCCCTCGCCGACATCAGGAGTCCCGCCTGCTCGATCACGTCGCGTTCCTGATCGAGCCGTTCCCAGTTGGCTTTCGACACCGAGGGCAACTCCAGGGCCTCCACGCGGATCGTCCTCCGATCGCCCTTGGGGACGTCCCAGGCCAGGCGGAAAGCGGCGATCGTGGACCGGCCGGGCCGGGGCTCGATCCTCAGGCGTACCAGAGCCCGGATCGGCGAACCGGCCACCAGGTTGGGCAACTTCCACCGGCCCGTGTTCAGCCGGTCGAAATCGTTCAGGATCTCGACGACCTGCACCCCCGTCGAGGGCTCTATCCCGAGGCTGACGCGGTGGCCGACGAGCGCCATCAGGTCATGGAGCTCGGTCTGGAAGATGTCGGCCAGCTGGGCGGGATCCTCGATGAAGTAGTAATTGCCGTGCCCTTGCCGGGCCATCGATTCCATCAAGTCTTCGTTGTAGTCGTCGCCCACGCCCAGGGTGGTCGTCGACACGCCCCCCTCGGCCACCTGGCGGGCCTCGTCGGCGATCGCGGTCGGGTCGCTCAGCCCCTGGTTGGCCAGGCCGTCCGAAAGCAGCAGGACGCGGTTCAACATCCCCGGCCGGGCGTGCTCGATGACCTGGGTCGCCCCGGCCTTCCATCCCGCGTGCAGGGCGGTGGCCGATCCGGGCTGGATTGCTCGGACCTGCGCGAGGATCGAGTCCTTTTCCGCCGTCGTCGTGCTGGGGACGATGATGTTCACGTCCGAGTCGTAGGCCGTGACGCTGACCCGGTCGGTCGGCAAGAGCTGTTCGACGGCGAAGATGGCCGCTTGCTTCGCGTGTTCCAGCTTGCGGCCGGCGGCCATCGACCCGGAACGGTCGATGACCAGGCCCAGGTTCAGGGCCGGCCGGGTCGGGAGTCGGCCTTCCACCGCGGCCGTCAACCGCACGAGCACGTCGATCGTCACCGCCTCGTCCGAGCAGGCCGCCGGAACGTGAGGCCAGGAGCTCACCCTTTCGGATCGGCCATGGGATCCCCCTTCGAAGGTCCGCGAGACGTGTCGCCGTCGCCTGGATCGCCATCGGTTTCCGGGGCCATCGCTCGATCGCCTCCGAATCCTCCATCAACAATACGCAGGCCCGCCCGAAGCCGCATCCGGGAATCCGTCGCCGGCGTGTATTTCCGTCGCATTCTCCCACGATCCGATGCGAGCCCCCGAAGGATCATCCCGGTTCCCGCCGGGCCCGGCTTGGCCCGAATCGCCCGGAATCGCTAAGATCCCCGGCTCGCGGAAGCGAATCCCCCGGATACGATCGAGGCGCCGTGATGCCGACCCAGCCGAACCGACGACGACCATCCCTGACCACCTGGATCTTCGTCGGCCTGGCGCTGGGGATCGCGATCGGCTGGGTCGTCCATGCGACCCATGCCGCCGTCTTGAAGGATCCCGCGGTGGGCGGCCCGATCGGTTGGCTGGGCGAGGAGTCGCATCACAAGGCGATCCTAGGCCTGATCCGATCGATCTCGATGCTGTTCATCAGCCTGATCAAGTCGATCATCGCCCCCCTGATCTTCTCGACCCTCGTGATCGGCATCGCGCATACGGGGGATATCCGGCAGGTGGGCCGGATGGGGATCAAGTCGCTGATCTACTTCGAAGTCGTCACCACCATCGCCCTGTTCCTGGGGCTGGCGGCCGTCAACCTGACCCGGCCCGGGCGGGAGTCAGCCTGGAGGTCAAGGGCCAGGAGGTCGGCAAGCACAAGGGCGAACTGGCCGACGAGGCCGCGCGGCTGGCGGCCGAAGGCCATGCGGCCGAAGCGGCCGCGGTGCTCGCGAAGCTGCCCAGGGCCCCCGAGCCGCCCGCCAAGCCCCAGGGCCTGGCCGACATCATCCAGCACCTCTCGCCCACGTCGATCATCAAGGCGATGGCCGAGGGGGACGTCCTGCAGATCGTGGTGTTCTCGGTCCTCTTCGCTCTGGGCGCCACCCTCGTCGGCCCCCGTGCCGCGCCGTTCCTCCAATGGTGCGAATTCTGCCAAGCGCAGATCATGTTCAAGTTCACCGAGATCGTGATGATGCTCGCGCGCCGATCGGCGTCGGCGCGGCGATGGCCTACACGGTCGGCCATAACGAGGAAGGTTTGAAGGTCCTCGTGAACCTCGGCAAGCTCGTCCTGACGCTCTACGGCGCCCTCTTCGTCTTCGTGGTTTTCGTGCTCGGCACGGTGGCCCTGATCTTTCGCGTGCCGCTCCGCGATTTCTACAACGCGGTGAAGCGGCCGGCGGCGATCGCGTTCGCGACAACCTCCAGCGAATCGGCGTTGCCGCTGGCGATGGAAAACATGGAGCGCATGGGCGTGCCCCGGCAGGTCGTCGGCTTCGTCCTGCCGACGGGTTACAGCTTCAACCTGGACGGCACGACGCTCTACCTCTCTCTGGCATCGATCTTCGTGGCCCAGGCGGCCGGCGTCGAGATGCCCCTGGAAAGCCAGTTGCTGATGGTCTTCACCCTGATGCTGACGTCCAAGGGCGTCGCCGGCGTGCCCCGGGCCTCGCTGGTGATCCTGTCGGGGACCCTCGCCAGCTTCAACCTGCCCCTGACCGGCGTGCTGGTGATCCTGGGCGTCGACGAACTGATGGACATGGGGCGGACGATGGTGAACGTGATCGGCAACTGCCTGGCGACGGTCGTCGTCTCCAAGTGGGAAGGTAACTTCCGGTCCGAGCCGCCGCCGCCCGAGGTGGTCGAGTCGCCGGACGTCGACGGTGCGCCGTCACCGACGGCGCACTCGGTTTGATCGCGATTCGGCCCGGGTCAAACGCCATCGACGATCGAGTCGAAGACGCGGACGACGTCCCAGCTATCGCGATTCTCCTCGACGAAACGATGGTGGCGGGGCGCCACCTGGTAGGAGTCCTGGTCCTCCGGCGTGCGGAAGACGAGGTGCAGGGCGACGTCCCAGTCGCGATCATTGACCGGCCTGTCCAACTCGGTCGCCAGCGTCCCGGCCGCGAAGAAGACCGTCCCGGGGTGCCCGGTCAGGTGTTCCTTGCAGGCCGAGACCAGCGCCGCCCGGGCGGAGTCGGTACGATCCTTGAGCTTGAAGTAGACGTTATGGGCCAGCATGATCGGTCTCTGTCCGGCAACGATTCGGTTCGTAACATCGCGGGCCGTTCGGCCCGGTGCACTTTACCATGGCGGTCACCGCGGTGCCCTCCCGGAATGCAGCGGCTCATCGTTGATTCCGGCTGATGCGGGGCTTAGCCTGAACGGGCGCATGTCGACGTTTTATCTCCAATTCGGAGATTTTCCCCATGAAGGCATTCCGCTCCCTGGCCATCGTCCTGGCGTTTGTCGGATGCTCCCCCCAGGCCGCGCAGCCGCCACCGGGCCCGAATCAGCCGAAGGTCCCCGAGGAACCGAAGAACGTACCTCCGCCCCCCGAGCCCGAGAAGAACGCCTTGGAACGCGCGATCGACCACCTGAGGGGTGGCGAGGTCGACGAGGCGATGGCCGCGCTCGACGAGCAGCTCGAGAGCGACCCGAAGGACTCCCGGGCGAAGGGATTACTCGCGCAAGTCTTGCAGGAGAAGGCCCAGGTCGCCACCCGCGAGAATCGCTGGGACCTGGCCGGACCGCTGCTCCTGAAGTCGGCGGAACTTGCCAGGCAGATTCGCCACACGAAAGGGCTCAAGATCGACACCGAGGGCCTGTTCATCACGGCCACCTATAATGAGGCTTGCACTTACAGCCGGCTGGGCGAAGTGGATAAGGCCCTCGATTCCCTCGAAGAATCGCTCCAGGCGGGCTTCCTCGACCAGAGGGTATCCGGCGGCCCGACCACCCGCGAATTGCTCGTGAGCGACCCCGACCTCGATGCGATCCGGGAGACCGATCGGTTCCAGCAACTGAAGGCCCATTACTTGAAGGAAGGGCAGCCGGTCGCCCCGCCCTCTCACGACCCCTCGACATCCTGAGGCGATCGGTTGGGGGCTGATCCCAGCAGGATCTCGACCAGGAAGGCGGCCGAAAAGGCCAGGATCGTCGCCGGCTGGGCCCGGATCAGGCCGAACTCGGGCGCCAGCCCAACAGCCATACCGATCGCCCAGGCAGCCACCGCGGATGGCCGCCAGCCCGGTCGCGGCCCCGGCCAACGCCGCTTCTGGCGCAAGAAGTCGGCGGCGATCGCCCCCGATACCGGCGCGAAGACCGCGCCCATCAGGCCGAAGATACGGGGCGGCGAATCGGCGCACCCCGTCGCAACCAGGAGCCACGCCGGGGGCACGCATGCCAGCGTGAACACGAGCGGGTGAACTGAGGGGAAGATCCTACGCATACTTCGCGGATAGGTGGGGCGTACACGCAGGGACCGAGCAGGCCAAGGCCAGTACCAGGAGGATCACGCCGGCCGCAGGCCCCAGGCCGTGCTGGATCGAGCGCTCCAGGCTTTGCTCGCCGGGTTCGAACTTCGGCTCAGCGCGGCAGGCGTCCCGGCCGATCCGCCGAGGAGGCGGGCGAGCCGCTCCTCGGCCGTCTCCGGGGACCTGGGCGCCGCCGGCGCGACTTCGGCCTGGGGTCGGACCCCCAGGGTATCGGCCTGGATGGTCAAACTTAGTGCCGCAAGGATGGTTGCCGCCAGCGCGATCCCGACGATCCCCCCGGCGACGATGTCCCGGGGAGATCGGCTGGCCGGGGCGCCCCAGTCGGCACCGAGCAAACCCGGACGGGGCGAAGAACCCCGTGATCCGTTGAATCATCGTGATGGCGGCGACCAACCCTCCGCCGATCGTCGCGACAGGGAGGGTTCCCGAGGCCGTAGTCGGGTCGCCGATCCCGGGAAGGGTCATGCAGAAGGCGGCCGAGATCGCCAGCGCCGGGAAGATGGGGTAGGTGTACATCACCGCCGTCACCACGCGCACGAGCATCGCCGCCATGACGGCCGCGAAGGCGGCCCAGCAGAGCGTCTCGAAGAGGATGGCGGGGGCCTTCAGGCGGAGCGGGCCCAGGGCCCAATCGGCGACGTCTTGTGGTTGAATCAGGCCGAGCGAAATGAGGCCGCGCTTACCGTAGTCGGCGGCCATTGCCAGGCATAAGGCGAACCAGACGATGTGGGTTGCCGCCAGGAGCACGCCGGGGAACCATCGTGCCCCGCGCTCGCCGAACGTGGCGGAGGCCACCCGATCAATCCCGGCTCGGGCTTGCAAGCCCCAGGAAGCCGACGGGTAATAAAGGATGGCGAACGCCAGCAAGCCACCCAGGGTGGCCCCCAACAGCGAGGGTACCAGCCCGCCGACGTCGAGCGTCCCCGCCGCGAGCCGGTCCAGGAAGATGGCGGTCAGGAACAGGCCGATGTAATGGTGCCCGACGCCGCGCGCCCAGGGCAGAAGTTCATCGACCGGGATCTCGCCCGGATCAGATCGGCCATCCAAACAGCCTTTCACCAACGCCACGCGCCCGGGGACGAACCCGGCGCGCCTTCGAACCCGCTCCGTTCAGAACTCGTCGGCGGCGACGGCACCGCCCGTCATCAAGAGCTGCTCTTCCTTCTCGGAGATCAGGATCTTGGGCTTGTAGCCGCCCTGGGTCTTGAAGTAACCCAGCAGGATCAGGTAGCAGACCAGCATGATGCAGGGGAAGATCGCGACGGTCATCAGGGCGTCCTTCTTGGCGCCCGCCTTGATGTCGTCGATCTCGGCCTTCTGGGCCTCGGGAAGCTGCTCGACCTCGCCTTCCTTCAGAGGCTTGTAGGCGCCGAAGAGGCTGACCTTCTCGTCGGCGACGACCTTCGCATGCAGGTCGGGATTCTGCTGCTCGAGACGCCGGTCGACCTCCTTGTCCTGGATGTTCCCCAGCAGCGCGGTGCCGATCACGCCGACGGCCAGCATGCCGACGCCGCCGGTGGCATTCAGGGTGAGGGCGCCGCCCTTGGGGAACTGCTCGGCGACGACCCCGAGCATCGTCGGCCAGAAGAACGTCTTGCCGAATCCATAGAGCGTGGCGGCGGCCAGGATCAGCAGGCCTTGCGACTTCGACAGGGCCACCAGGCCGACCGCCGCGATGGCCGCACTGGCGGCCAGCAGTCCCAGCGGGGAGAGCTTGTGCACGATCGCCCCGGCGAAGAACCGCAGGATCATCATGATGAGCGACGTGTAGATCAGGACCCAGCCGGCATTGATCCCCAACTCCTTCATCGCGGGGGTCATCAGGTCGGTAATCCAGGAGTCTGTCCCCAGCTCGGTCGTGGCGAGCGGCACCATGATCAGCAGCATGAATACGAAGAGCGGGTGGCCCAACGATCGCGTGTACACGCCGAACCCGATCGACAGGGCCGCGATGATCCCCCAGAGGACATACTGTGCCGTGGGCTCGCCCAGCAGCCCCGCCAGGCCGAAAGTGACACCCAGCTGGCTGATGATCATGTAGGTGACGATCAGGGCGCCGAACAGGCCAACCTGCTGGAGCATCTCGATGTACGAGGCGCCCGCCGCCACCCGTTCGTTGATGGGGAACCTGCGGCCCAGCATCATCAGGCCGTACCCGATCACCGGCAGGAAGATCAGCCCGACCTTAGCCTGCCAGGAAGCCGATCCCATCGCGATTGCCAGGATGCCTCCCAATACCAGGCCTCCAGGCCAGCCCGCGTGCAGGATATTCAGCCACTTGGTCTTGTCGCGGGCGAACAGGGTCGCGACGACCGGGTTCACGACCGCCTCGACCGTGCCGTTGCCCAGGGCCACGACGAACGTGCCGGCATAAAGTACGGTGTAGGGGGAGATGCCGGTGGCGGCCGAAATCTCCTTGGTGAAGATCGTGACGACGGCCGAAACGACGTGGCACAGGAACGCGAATGCCATCGCCTTGCCGTAGCCGATCCGGTCGATGATCAGGCTGAAGAGCACGATGCTGATCGCGAACGGCCACAGGCCGACGCCGAAGATCTCCCCTTCTGCGTCTCGCTGAGGTCGGTGAAATCGTGCCCAGTCGCCCATGATCTGCGTGCGGACGACGAACCCGAACGCGGTGGCGATCAGGGCGATAAAACAGGCCCAGAACAGGAGTCTTTCGTTCGTCCCCACCTGGTCCTTGCCGGGCGAGGGGGCGGCGACTTCGGTCATCTTGCGGGTCTCCCGGGCGGAATGAGAGCGGGATCATCCTCGGCCCGCGCGCACCCGAACGGCCTGGAGTCTTCAAGGCCGATGTGATTGCGACCAGGGGGAAAGCTGCGGGACTTGCCCCTTTGATATCCGAACTGCAGGCCGGCCGCAACGACCGACCGTGCCCCAAAGCGCGGCGGGCCGCTCATCCGGCCCGCGCAACCTCCCCCACCGGACCCGCCGATGCCGTTCAATAGGCGTCGGCCGTGACCACCTCGCCTCCCGACCGCGTGAAGAGCGCGCGGAGCACGAGTTCCGAGATGCTACTCTTGAGGAAGCGCACCGAGCCGTCCATCATCAGCACATTCTCACCGCCGGGGTGCGACGAGCCCAGGGGTGGCAGCGGTCCGTTGGGCTGATAGGGCAAGTCATCGGGCCGGGTCCATTCGACCGTCGAGGCCGCCTCGACCACCATCACGGTATTGGACGTGCCGTCCGCGATCGTGGACACACCAAGGCCGCGGGTAACGCCCGGCCCGGTGTAGGTGTGCACGGACGGGTCGAACGCGGTCCCCGGGCCGGCGATCACCTGGTAATGTGTCAGCCCCCGGGACTTCGCGGAGGGGTCAACATCGGACGGGCAAACATAAGTCATCGGCATCTGGGACAAAAGGCTCATGTTGTGCGGGCTATCCCATGGCTCATCGAGGTGGAATTGCTGGTACAGGGCCTGCTGCTCGATGAACGGCAGGATCGCGACCCGCCAGCTCAGGAGCGGGGTGCCGTTGGCGTCGGTGATCGCCTGCGCAGGGAAGGCGTTATAGGACGATTCGAAGTTGTGCATCGCCAACCCGACCTGCTTGAGGTTGTTCATGCACTGGACCCGCCGGGCGGCCTCGCGGGCCGACTGGACGGCCGGCAGCAGCAGGGCGATCAGCACCGCGGGGAGCATCAGCACCAGCGACAGGCCGCCGATGATGATGCCGGTGATCGCCAACCCCTTGCCCTGGATCCGACCGTTGCTGGCATTGATCTCGTTCAGGCCCAGCACGCCGACGATCAGGCCCGGGACGCCCGTCACGCAGCAAAAAATGAACGACAGCAGGCCCAGGACCAGGCTGGCAATCGCTTTGCCGCTGGTCTTGCCTTCCCCGCCGGGCCCGCCCGGGGCAAACCCGGCAGGCGGCGGCGAGAAGGAAATGGGTCCGGCGGCCGGCTTGGCAGGGCCGGGGGCGAGGTCATAGGGATCGCCGACGCCCAGATCGGGAGGCGCCGGTGCGGCCGGATTGGGGATGACCAGCTCCCGTCCGCAGTCGGGGCACTGGGTACGCCGGCCGGCGTATTCGTCCTTGGCCAGCAATTGCCGGCCACATTCGCAGGTGATCGAGATGGGCATGATTGGGGCCGGGCGGGGATGACCTCGCCGCCTCCACGCAGGATCGGGGATGATCGGACGGATACCGCAGGCCTCGCGGGTATCCCCGCGAGCCGGCATCCGACCAGGAACTGGCCGGCCAGGCCCTCGCCATGACCCTACCGAAGTTCTTCGAGCGCCACGGATCTTTTCAAGAAGCCGACCTTGCACCCATCACTTCGACGGCCTTCGCCATGGCTTCGGGCAGCTTCGACGGGTCCTTGCCCCCGGCCTGGGCGAGGTCGGGCTTGCCGCCACCGCCGCCGCCGACGATCGGGGCCACTTCCTTCAGCCACTGGCCGGCGTGTAACCCGCGATCGACGAGGTCGGAGGTCAGGGTCGCCACCAGGCTGACCTTCCCTTCGACGTCCGATCCGAGAAGAACCGCCAGCTTCGCCCCCAGCTTCTTGCGGAGATCCAGCGCGACCTGGCGCAGCTCGTCGATCGTCAGGCCCTCCAGCTTCTGCGCGATCACCCGCAAATCCTCGCCGACCACCGCCGCCGAGCCGATCAGGTCGTCGAGCGACTTCCGCGGTGCCTCGGCCTTCTTCTGCGTCGCCTGTTTCTTCAGGGCCTTGACCTCTTCCTGCAGGGCGAGGACCCTCGCCGCCGCCTGGGAGGCGGGCACTTTCAAGGCCGACGCGATCTCCGCCAGCGTTTCCTCTTCCTTGCGGACGTGCTCCAGCGAGGCGTTGCCGGTCAGGGCCGTGATCCGCCGGGTGCCGGCCGCGACCGATTCCTCCGCCAGGATCTTGAACAGGCCGACCTGGCCCACCCGATCGAGGTGCGTGCCGCCGCACAGTTCCCGCGAGAATTCGCCCATCGCCACGACGCGGACGTTCTCCGGGTATTTCTCGCCGAACAGGGCCATCGCCCCCAGCGTCTTCGCCTCGCCGATCGGCATCACGCTCCAGGAAATCGGCTCGTCGAGGAGAATCCGCGTGTTCACCGTCTCCTCGATCGCGCGGAGCTGGTCGCGCGTAACCGCCTGGGGGTTGGAGAAGTCGAAACGCAGCCGATCGGGCTCGACCTTGCTGCCGGCCTGCTGGGCGTGTTTGCCCAGGTGGGTATGCAAGGCGTGGTGCAGGACGTGGGTCGCCGAGTGGGCCCGGCGAATCGCCTGACGGCGGGCCTCATCGACCTCGGCCACCACTTCCGACTCGACCCCGATCGTGCCCGATTCGACCCGGCCGAGATGGAGGGTGAAGTCGTGATCCCTCTTCGTGTCCTCGACGCGAAAGACGAATCCTTCGCCTCGGATCACGCCGGTATCCCCCACCTGCCCGCCCGACTCGCCGTAGAACGGCGTCCGGTCCAGGATCACGGCGATGGGCGGTCCAGTAGCCGGCGAAACACCGGCCGAATCGGCGAGTCGGCCCTGCTCCAGGATGCCGATCACCCGGGCGGGTGATTTGGTGGTCCCGTACCCGACGAATTCGCTGCCGTCAGGGTACGCCTCGCGGAGGGTATCCATCGGGCCGGTGGCGAAGACGTCGGCCGGCTGGTCGTTCCCCCGGGAAATCCTGGCGAAATCGATTCGGGCCCTCTCGAATCCGGCCTCATCGATTCTCAGGTTCTGGTCGGCCGCCAAACTTTCGGTCACCTCGATCGGAATCCCGTAGGTCGAGTGGAGGTCGAATGCGACCTCGCCGGGGATCGTATCCGAGCCGGACGCGCGGGTCTTGCGGAAGGCGTCCTGGAGCAGGCTCGCGCCGTTCTCCAGGTTGGAGAGGAATTTCTCCTCCTCATCCTTCACGATCGTCTGGACCCGGGGTACCGAATCGGCCAGTTCCGGATACGCCGACTTCATGGCGTCGGCGACGCTGGGCACGACCTCGTACAAGAACGGGTCGCGACGGCCCATCAGGTAGGCGTCGAGAACGGCACGGCGCAGGAGGCGTCGGAGGACATACCCCTGCTTGGTGTTCGAAGGGCGTACGTTCTCATGAATGCAGAAAGTGAGCGCCCGGGCATGATCGCTCGCCCGACGGATGCGGATGCCGTCGGGGGTGTCGGCGATTTTGCCGTAATCGACGCCGAGCGCGTCGGCTGCTGCCTGGACGATCGGCCGGAAGGTGTCGATCTCGAAGTTCGACCGGACCCCCTGCAGGGCAGCGGCCATCCGCTCCAGCCCCATGCCGGTATCGATGTTCTTCTTGGGTAGCGGTTCGAGCTGGTTTACCCCCACCCGATTGAACTGCGTGAAGACCAGGTTCCAGATCTCGACCGCCTCAATCCCGTCGCCGTGGTAGAAGATCTCCGAGCAGGGGCCGCAGACGCCGTTGGGCCCCTGAGAGGGGGCGCTCGCTGGCCAGAAGTTGTCGTCCTCGCCCAGGCGGCTAATCCGATCGGCGGGAACTTTCACCTCGTCGTGCCAGATCGAGTAGGCCTCGTCGTCGTCCAGGTAGACGGTCACGGTAAGGCGTTGGGGATCCACTCCGAGCCTGTCGGTGAGCAGTTCCCAGGCCCAGTGGATCGCCTCGCGCTTGAAGTAGTCGCCGAACGAGAAGTTGCCCAGCATCTCGAAGAACGTCATGTGGCGGGGGGTCTTGCCGACGTTCTCGATGTCGCCGGTGCGGATGCACTTCTGGCAGGTGGTGGCACGGAGGAAGGTCGGGTCGCCCAGGCCCATGAACTCGCGCTTGAACTGGTTCATGCCGGCTGGCGTGAACAGGACCGTCTCGTCCCCGTGGGGCACGAGGGTGTCGCTCGGCTTCCGGACGCACCCCTTCGAAACGAAGAAATCGAGGTAGGCTTCGCGGAGTTCGTCGGTCTTCATGGGCGGAGGTTTTCGTCGCCAGGGGGGCATTCGGGGAGGATCAAGATCCCCAGCATAACGGAAAGGAGCCCCACCGGCCACGAGAGGGGGCCAACCGCCGCGCTCCGGGGAAGCCCGCGGTGCCGGGCCCGATCGGCGTTCCGGTTCGATCGAATGGATCGCCCGCCCCCTCGGGGGGGTTGGGGTTGGCGAAAAAGACGATGGCGGCGGTGATCGCCAGTCGGATCACCGCCGCCATCGTGAGTTTTCCGAATTCAGCGTCGGATCAGGCGCGGGCGAATCGCTTCCGCAAGGCCAATACGCCCGAGAAACCCGCCAGGCCCAGGCCCATCATCACCAGCGAGGCCGGCTCGGGGACCGCGGCGAAATTGCCGGTAATCGAGCTGCCCCCCGGCGAGCGGAAATTCAACTGGCCGGCGCTGCCGACGGAAATGCCCGTCAGATTGATCAGGCTCATGCTGAATGTCTGGCCCTGCAGGAAGTTGGCGGTGAGCGGGCCCCCGCCCACGTCGTACAACGCCTGCGAGTTCCAGTTCGATCCGAAGCCCTGCAGCAGGATCGTATTGGAGGTCGTGCTGACCAGAACTTCCGCCAGCAGGTTTCCCGAGAGAAGCACCTGACCGCTCAGAGAGCCGGCCCCGGATGCCCCGCGGATCGTGAATGTGAGCGGGATCGAACTGCCGCGATACTGGCCGCCGCCCAACGCCGCGACGGTGATATTGCCGGAGATTGTCAGGGTCGCCGGGTACGTCCCGGGCTGCGAACTCACCGGTCCGATGCCCGTATTGCCCGGCGGTACCTGGAATACATAATCAATGCCCACGTTGGTGATATTCAGGTTACCGTCGCTGGCCGAAAGTCCGTCGCTGGCAGGATTTTGGCGGAAATTGGAGATCGTTGCGGCCTCAGTCGAACTGCATAAGGCCAGAAGGGTCATCACCGCCACCGCGGGGATCGTCGGGAAGATTCGATTCATAGGTCCTCTCCATAGAAGATGCGAGACCCGATTTCGTGGTCCCAGCAGGGTGGCCCGATTCGACAGGAATCGAGCCCCGTTTCAAGGCGATTTCGGGTACCTCCCCTGGTTCAGGCAACAGGATGCCGGATCGACGTTTGCGATTCAACATGAATTCGCCTCCTTGGATGCAAAAATGCAACACCGCGGGGGGGCCGTGGGTCGCGGATGTTCGACCTGTTCCTCCCGGATGCTCCCGCGAGGTCGAACTTGCCCGGTGAAGACATACGGTTGTGCGCGAGGATCACATTCAGGCATCATGTCTAATCGGCGGGGTTCGCCCCCCGCCCGGTTCATCCCTCGGCATGGGTACTCGCCCGATGATCGTTCCCCTGCTTGCCGCGGCCTTCGCACTCGCCTCGGATGATCCCAAGCCAATGAGCCCGGATGGCGTGGTGGCCGCCCTGGAAGCCGCCGTCAGCAATGCCATAGAGCGGGCTGAGCAATCGGTGGTTGCGATCAGCCGTTACAAGTCAGGGGATGGGAAGACCTTAACAATCCGCAACCCCGACGATCCTCGATTGCGAAGGGAGTCGATCCTCCTCCCCCAGCAACTCGACCAGAACGATCCCAATGCCGTTTCTTACGACTATGGCTCGGGGGTCGTGATCGGCGACCGCGGGGAAATCCTGACCGCCTTCCACGTGGTGAAAGGGGCGGCCCGATTGGAAATCCGCGCCCCGAAGGTCAACCAGTTCCATGCCGAGATCCTGGCGGCCGACCCCCGCACCGACCTGGCC
>JAXMBD010000033.1:0-76150 GCA_046350035.1 Isosphaeraceae bacterium
CGTCGTCGGCGTCTTGTCTTGCTTGCCCAGGAATCCCTGGAACAACGAATCGATCATATCCGAGAGGCTTTTCGGGTTGCTGGCGGCACTCGAAACGGCGGGGGGGATACGCTCCTCCAGCGGGTCCGTTACCATCGGGCGGAATCTGCGGCGAGGTCGCATGCAACCATCCCCCGAATCCGAGTGTGCGGATCGCCGTTTCTGGAGATCCGATCTTTAGAGGGATCGGCCCGGGGTACGTCCCGCATGAATCGTTCTTCGAGGAGAAGCCTCAAAACGGAGCGATTGTTCTCGATCGGCAAACCTGGCAAAAGCGCCAGCCCCTCCGCTAGGTCGGGTCGGGTTCGCTCCCGATCAGGAATGCCTGATGGGGGCGGGATTCCGATCCGGGTTGGACCTGGGATTTCGTTTTGCGACGGGTCAAGCCCGGACGAACCTTGGGTTCTTCGCCCCCTTCCAGGGGTTGGCCTTCCTCGATGGCCTCCAACCGGGATTCGATTCGCGACGCGTATTCGGGGGAAAGCTCGCAACCCAGGTAACGTCGCCCCAGCTTCTTGGCGACCGCCAGGGTCGTGCCGCTGCCCCCGAACGGGTCGAAGACCAGGTCGCCCGGGTTGGAACTGGCCTTGATGATTCGGCCTAGCAACTGCTCGGGCATCTGGCAGCCGTGCCAGCCGGCGCGTTCGCCAAAGGTGCCGCACACCCGGGAAATGCTCCAGGTATCCTGATCGGGCGTGAAACCGTCGGGGACATCCTGCGGGCGCAGGATCCAGGTGTCGTCCGGCAGGCGTCCGCGGGGATTCGCGCGGCGGTCCCCGTAGATCAACTGGCGGGCCGAAGGGACGCGGATCGGCTCATCGTTGAAGGTGAACTGCTTCGGGTCGCGGAGGAAGTAGAACAGGTGGGCATGGCTCCGCGTGAATTTCCGGGAGCAGTTCACGCCAAAGGTGTAATACCAGATCACCCATGATCGCGGGTGCAGGCCCAGCTCGCGGTGGAAGATCAGCTTCAGCTCGGCCGCGAACTCGTCTCCAATGGCCAGCCAAAAGGTGCCATCGGGCTTGAGCACGCGGACAATCTCGGCGCCCCAGGCCCTCGTCCAGTCGAGGTAATCGTCGGCCTTCTGGCGATCGTCGTAGACGTCGTACTCATACCCGATGTTGAACGGCGGGTCGGCGAACGCCAGGTCGACCGAGCCGTCGGGGATCGACTTCATCCCGGCCAGGCAATCGCCGCGGATCAGGCGGTTCGTCTCGAACGAGTCAGCCATGAGTGGAAGCCGTCCCGAGGCCGTTGCGATCGCCCACAAGAACGACCAATTTTAGCATGCGACCGGCCAGCTCCCTCGTGAGGGAGGCCCCGGAATGCCGCCCAACCTTGCCGCCTGCTCCAATTTTTTCGGCGGCATTCCGCCGGTTTTTCGCGCCGATCGCAACTGGTTGGATGACGGCGTCGGGGGACGCCATAGCCGCCCTGCATCCGATCCCGAGGAAGTCATGGATCGACGCCACGCCCAGGCCCGAACGCTGATCGACCTGCCCCGCCTGGTGGCCCGGCTGGAGCGCCGCGTCCGGCGTCTGGAACGGCTGGCTGAGGAACTGCAACGGCTGGATGAACGGCTCCAACGGGCCGTCGCCTGCAGCCTGGATCCCGGGTCCAATCCCGAGGTCGCCCGCCTGAGTGTTGCGAATCTCCTGAAGGAACGGGCCCAGGCCGGCGAACGCCTCCGCACCGCCGGCGAACGCCTGGATCGGGAGCGCCGGGAAGCCGAACTACGACTTGTCGGTCAGGACCCTTCCAGCCAGGAAAGTTCCCGCGCCGCCATGACCAGGTGATAGGGCGTGGTCGCCGGCAAGTAGTCGGTCTTCGGCCGCAGATCACCCCCCAGTACTTCCACCCACCCCGCCTGATCCGGCCGCAAGTACCGGGAAAAAAGCAGGTCCCACAAGGCCCGTTCCAGCGCCGATCGCTCGGCCGACTCGCCCCTCACCGAGGCGTGGAACCGCAGGGCTTTCAGGGCCTCGCAGACCGGCCAGATCCGCCGGGTCGCCTGAACGACCTCGCCCCCCACATCAACCTGATCATAAATTCCGCCCGGGTCGATCCCATGATGGAGGGCCCAGGCAATCAAGCGGTCGGCGGCCTCATCCAGTTCGCCTGCCCGGGGGTCCCGGTCCAGCCGCAGCCATCGATGGATCAGCCAGGCCCACTCGAAATGATGGCCGGGTTCCCGCAACCGGCCGCGGATCGGGTCGGGCGAGCCGTCGGGCCGGAAATGTTCGATCAGGGATCCGGTCTCTCGGTCGAGGAACTGGTCCAGAAACAGTCCGGCGATCTCCCGGGCCATTCGGGCATAAGCCACGTCCTGCGTCTGCTCGTAGAGCAGGACGCACGACTCGAACAGGTGCATCTGCGGGTTTTGCTCGCGGGGCAGTCCCAGGTCGATCAGCCCTTCGTCGAGCGCGGGGGCGAAACCGGGCGGGCCGGTGCGGAACCGATCGTCGATGAACGCGAGGGTTTGCCGGGCGATCCGCCGGGCCTCGTCGCTGTCGGCGACGCGAAGCCGGGCCCAGCAGGCGAGCAGGGCGAAGGCGTGGGCGTAGAGGTGTCGCGTGCCCGGGGGGAGCGGGCCACCTTCCCCCAGGGCGAACCGCCAGCCGCGATCCCCCTCGAAGTATCGGCCGGCGGCCCATCGGAAGCCGTCGATCACCAGGGGTTGCGTGCCTGGCACGCCGCCCTCGGCGAAGCTGAACAGCATCCGGCACTGGCTGAGCAGCCGCCGATAGCCCAGGTCGATCGGCGCCAGGGACGGGTCGAGGCGTTCGTGGAAACCGCCTTCGGGATGGGGGACGCGGTCGGCCCATCGGGGCAGCAACGCACCCTCGATGAAGCCGCGGAACGCTCGGGCCGGGTCGTCGGCATTCATCGGTGGGCGGGCCCCTCGCCCGAAATTCAAGCGGAGTCGCGGATCGTCGGCGTCGGCTGCGCCTCAACCCGCTCGGCCGCCCCGAACGTGCCGGCGGTCGAAGCCGAAGCGCCGGGGATCTGGGGCCGGCCGGGCGTCGGTGCGGACCCGGGCATCAACTTGCCGATGAAGTCGCGGATGGCCCCGCCGCGGATCGTGATGGTGTCGGCCGGCAGCGACGGCATGGGCGCCGGGGCGGGCATCGGCTCGGGGGCGCGGGCCGGCACCCGGTCTTCCAGGTACATCTCCTTGAGGGCCCGGACCTTCTCCTGGAGGGCCCGATTCTCGGCCTCCATGCGCTCGATCTCGCGGCGGGAATAGCGGGAATCCTGGTTCAGGCCGATCGCGTAGCAACCCCCGCCGACCGCGGCGACCGTGACGATCAGCTGGAGCTTCGCTTCGGAAATGTAGACGAGGACATAGAGGAACGCCGCGCCCAGGGCCAGCACGCCCACGATCATGACGAGGTTCTTGGTCCCGATCGGCGGCATTCCCGAGGTCCCCATCCCATCGGTCGAAGGGTCGGCCACGGCCGGTCTAGCCGCGGATCGCGAGAAAGTACCCCCTAATATATAGATCCACCCGGCCCCGAAACTCAAGGCAAACGACCCCGGCGTCAGTCCGCCCGATCAGGCGGCCTGGCCGTCGATCAGCTTCCGGGCCGAGTAGGAGAACAGCGGCGCGGCCCCCGGGGCATCGCCCAGCTCGGCCACGATCCGCAGGCCCACCTTGCCCACCTGCTCGATCGTCACGCGGAGGATCGGCCCGGATTCTTCCGGGGCCAGGCCCCCCTGGAACGTGATCGATTTCCCCGTGGCGGCGATCGCCGCGAGGGTCGCCGCCGGGCCCGCCGTGGATTCGAGGGCCAGCGTCGGCCGGCCGGAGGATGGGTCGAAGCCGATGGCCAGGTTGGCGGCGGCCGGCAAACCCGGGGCCGGCCCCGAGAGCGAGAGGATCCGGACGCCCTGGGGATCGACCGTCCAACGGTCCACCGACTGGGTCGTCAGGCGGGGGCGCAGGCGGTTCC
The DNA here is from genome assembly GCA_046350035.1 of Isosphaeraceae bacterium. Taxonomy (GTDB): domain Bacteria; phylum Planctomycetota; class Planctomycetia; order Isosphaerales; family Isosphaeraceae; genus CALLYK01. The sequence continues at coordinate 3,993 of JAXMBD010000033.1, forward strand.
CCAGCGACCGCCCGACCTGGCCCAGGACAGGCAGCTCGAACCGGGAGGCCCAGTGGCCCGCGATCCACTGCCAGGCCCTGGGTACATTCCAGCGGGCCATCCGATTGGACTTCGACGGATCCTTGCCGCCCGGATCGGTCGAGACGGCCGCGGTGGCGGCCGCGTCGGTTCCAGCCCGGGGATCCGGACGCGAGGCCAATTGCCTCGGCGCGCGGTCGGACATGCGCTACCTCCCGGTGTCGTCCCTTGGTGGCGTGATGGGGTGCGTCGGCAATTTTCAGGCCGAAATCGGATGGGCTTCCGGACGATACCTGTACCGGCCGGACCCGTCCAGGCCAGTCATGAGCCGAAATTCCGGGTCGGACGGCCGTCGTCCGCGCTCATCCGAACTACCCCGAAAGGCCCCCGAGACGGCTCAATCGCCGTCGCCCAGCGGGTCTTCGCCGCCGTCGCCGTCGCCGTCCCCGGCCTGGCCGCCGTGGCCATCGATCCGGTATTCGCGGAGCTTCTTGTGGAGGGTATTCCGGTTCATCCCCAGGCGGGCGGCGGCGGTAATCTGCACCCGGTCGCATGCCGCCAGCACCTGGACGATCAGCTCGCGCTCGACCGGCCCCACCACCTGCCGTTTCAGGTCATTCGAGTTCGGCCCGGCGTTGCGGATCCCCTGGCGGACCAGCTCGGTCATCAGGGTATCGAGGTCGCCGATCCTGGCGGCCCGGATCGGCCGCGGCGGGGGTTCGCCGCGGAGTTGGGGCGGCAGGTGCTCGGGGAGCAGTTCATTCCCCTCGCCCAGCACCACGGCCCGCTCGATGTAATTCTGGAGTTCGCGGACGTTCCCCGGCCAGTCGTAGTTCTCGAGGAGGCGGATCGCCTGCGGGTGGATCCGGTGGATTTCCCGGCGGTTCTGGTCCGCGTAACGCTTCACGAAGAACTCGGCGAGCAAGCCGATATCCTCCCGACGCTCGCGGAGCGGCGGCAGGTAGATCGGGACCACGTTGAGCCGATAGTAGAGGTCCTCGCGGAACCGATTGGCCTCGCACTCCTCGACCAGGTCGCGGTTGGTCGCGGCGATGAATCGGGTATCGACCTTGATCGTCTTGGTATCGCCGACCCGCTCGAACTCCCCCTCCTGGAGGACCCGGAGCAACTTCACCTGGAGCTTGGCGAGGTGCTGTTGATCTCGTCCAGGAAGATGTTGCCGGCGTGGCCGCCTTGAACCGGCCGGTCCGGTTCTCCACGCGCCGGTGAACGAGCTCCACGGCCGAACAGCTCGGATTCGAGCAGGGCTCTCGGGTCAGCGGCCTGCACTACCCGGATGTAAGGGCTGCCTGGCGTGGGCTCAGGTCAAGGATGGGCGCGGGCGATCAGCTCCTCTCGCCGGCGCCGGCCTCCTTGACGATCAGGACGCAGGCCCGCGACGAGGCCACGCGCTGCGTCGTTCTCGACCTCGCGCAGGACTGGCCATGAAGCCGTCGATCACGCCCGGCAGGAGCGTGTCGAGTCGGACCCGGGCGATCGGTCGATCCGGCATCAATGCCATACGGCATGCTTCCTCGCCCACCTCCCCCTCGAAGCCGCGAGGATGCGGACCGCTCAATGGATCCGGCGGGCCACTCAAGCGCATACCGGATCGCACGCCAAACAAGCATCTCGAATCCCGACGAATTCTCCAGCCGGCCAGACATTCTTCTCCTCGGACAGGCCGTCGAGCCGCAAGCCATTTAACGCCCGACTCGCGGGCGACGGCAAGAATGGCAACGCTTGAAGATTCCCCAGGAATTCCTACTTCAAGCGCACAAAGCGGGGCGGGTCGCCAGGACCCGCCTCATTCTCCGAGCCGACTAGCCAGCTCGCCCGCGGTCGAAGTTGCTCGGCGGGCTGCTCGTTCATGGCCCTGCGTCAGGCCCTCAGCGGCAGGACGCCTGGGCCCCGCCTGCGGCGCATCAAGGCTCGCGGAGCCGCTGGCCGACCTGCGACGCCTTCGGCTTCAGCGCCGACCACCTGGGAAAAGAACAGGAGAGCTGATCTGGCCTCGCGGTTGAACTGTTCCAGCAGCCGGCCTTCCTGCTCGCCGGTGAGCGGCCCGAAGCGGCCGATGCCCGGGCGAGCTGGCCGGCGGCGGCGATCCGGGCGTCGGCGGCCCGCGAGGGTTCGAGGACCCGCTCGGCCAGCCCCGGCGCCTTCGACGCCCGGCACGTCGGCCAGGGCGAAGGTCGCGGTGGGGGCCAACGCGGGGGAGTTCAATGCCTGGGCCAGCGCCGGGCCCGCCTGCTCCAGGTCGGGGGCGAACGGGCTGCCCGCCCGGGCGGCGATCCGGCCCAGCAAGGCGGTGGCGCCCTGGGCGTAGGCGGCCCGTTCGTCGTTGGTCAACGGCCGGGATCCCAGCCGGGCCAGTTCGCGATCGATCTGCCTCTTCAGGACCTGGGGATCGCTCGACAGGGCGATCGGCACGATCCGGGGTAACCCGCGAATCATCCCTTCCAGGCGGACCAGGGTCCGCTCGTTCGCCAGCATCGCGGCGGAGACGTCGGCCAGGGTGATGAGCAAGGAATAGGTGGTCGACGGCCCTCTCCGCCCCTGGGGGGCCTGGACATGGATATAATACGAGTCGGACGAGGGGACCTCGAAGCTGAGGCGGCCCATCATCGCCTGCCCGACCACCCGGTCGTTGGCCCCTTCGAGCGTGATCGCCACGTCGTTCAAGGTCGCCAGGCTCCCCGGCGGGAACTCCAGGCGGACATCGATCCGCGTGCCCGGGTTGACTTCGCCCACCAGGTAGTAGTCGCCGCCCTTGTCGTCGGTATCGAGCGAGCCCAGGACGCGGGCCTGGCGGATGGCGCCTCGGAACCGGACCTCGTTCGCCGTCCGCTGGTCGTTGTTGGGCTCGACGTCGGACTGGGGGCGGATCGGCTCGGATCGGGTCAATTCCCGGTCCATCTCGACGGGGTAAAGCAGGAAGATCGGGATACCGGCCGTCCGGGCGTCGGCCCGGAGATTGGTCAGCGTGTCGCGGATCCTCCAGTCCCCTTGCAGGGCGGTCGGATCGATGACGATCAACTCCACGTCCGCGCCGGCGGCGGCCAGCTTGAACCCTTCATCGCCCCGGGTGGCGACCTGCGAGTCGTAGCCGATCGACCGCAGGGCGGCGGCGGTCCGGTTGCCGTGCGACAGGCTGCCGTCGATCACCACGGCGCGGGGCGCCGTCGGATCGGACAGGAACCAGGTCAGCGCCGGGACGACCCGGCTCGAACCGGGGAACGCCTTGCGCGGGGCCAACTCGACCAGGGCCCGGGCGGCGCTGAAGCGGACCCGACGGTCGGGCGAGCCGAGGGCCTCGACCAGCGGCGTGGCCTGGCCGTCCGCCGGCATCGCGTCGCGGTCGGAGACCCGGCCCAGCGCGGTGGTGGCGAGGGCGGCCAGGTCGCCATGACCATCGGCCAGGGCCACGCGGAGGACATCGGCCAGGAGGCCCGGCCCGCTGGCCAGCGCCGTGGCGTACGTCCCGGTCGCGTCGGCGGAGGCCACCGGTTCGGGGCCGCCCGCATGGCGGATCGTCGCCTGCAGGGCCAGGCTGAGCAGTGCGGCCTGCGCCGTCCGGTCCGTGGGATCGATCGCCAGCGCTTCGCGGGCCATCCGCAAGCCCAGCTCCGTCTCGGCCTCGGCGGCGGGGACCGCCCGGGGCGACACGTTGTTGGAGGCTTCGTCCCAGTTCCACAGTTCCACGGAGCCCGAGGGGAAACCGACCTGATGGCGGTGGTACTTCCAGGCCTCGTCGGTCAAAACACGGATCGGCGAGCGGGGCTGGGCGGCGAAATCGAGGCCGGTGATCTGGGCGATCGCGCGAATGGCGCTATCGCGGCCGGGCGAATCGTTCGAGGGCTGTGCGGCCCGGATAGTCAAATAGGGTAGGGCCCGGCGATCGCCGATCCGGCCCAGGGCCTCGGCCGCGCTGGCGACCTGGCTGCCGTCGGGGCTATCGAGGGCCGCGATCAGGGCGGGCACCGCGGTCCGGTCGAGCCGACCGAGGTTGTTCGCCACCTGCGCCCGTTCCGCGCCCGTGAGCGCGTTGCTTTCCAGCTCCGCGAGGATCTCCGGGATCGCGTAAGGCCCCGCCTCGCGGAGCCGTTCCACCGCCAGATCCTGCTCGCTCGGCGAGGCATGCACGGCGCTCACATAGCGGCGGATCCGATTGGGGTTGGTCGCGCTCCGCTTCTGGGCCTCGGCGAGCCGCTGGACCAGCGGGGCGGCGAAACGGCGGGTCGCCGGGCTGTCCTGGAATCGCAGGATCGCCCTCGCCATATCCTCGCGGACGCGTGGATCGTGGCGTCGTCCGGCTGGGCCTTGAGGAACGCCTCCAGGAATGGCACGGCCTGTTCGGGTTGCCCGGATCGGACCAGGTAATCGGCCTGGCCGAAGATCTCCGCCGGCGTCATCCGCGCCAGGGCGGCCCGCTGGCGGGCCACCTCGGCGCCGATCTCGGCGCCAAGATCCTGCGCGAGCGCGCCCGGGATGGCCCCGGACCACGCCCCCAAACCCACCAGGGCCAGGGCGGTCACCATCGGCGACACCCCACGCCGCGTGTCCTCGATCCGTAGCCCCTGATCCCTGGTCATGGGTCTTGGGTCCTTCATCAATCCAATTCGGGCCGCAGCGTCACCAACCCGAGACGCGATCCACCGGCCAAGCATACCACAAACAAATTCGCCAAGGCAGGGGGCCCGGGGAACGCCAGCAAAACGGGATGAGGCGGCGGATTGCGGGGGATATTTCGGCCCTTGGATGGGCGGCTCGAGCCGAGGCCGTGCGGCTTCGGGGTTTAGCCCAGGCCGTGCTTGCGGAGCTTCTCCCGGAGCGTGGCGCGGTGGATGCCGAGGACCTCGGCCGCCGCCGCGCGGTTCCCCTGGCAAGCCTCGAGGGCGGCCGACAGCACCGGGGGTTCGGCGAGGTCGAGGAACCGCTCGTGCAGGGGGCTGGCGGCGGGATCGGGCCGTTCCCGAAGCCGTCGGGCCTGGCCGATGGCCCATTCCCCCAGGCTCGCCTTGATCCGATCCTCGATCGCGGCGGGCCCTGTTTGAGGTTCGACCCGAAGCGGCGGGAGATGCTCCGGGCGGATCAGGCCCCCCCGGGCCACGATCGCGGCGTGTTCGATCGCGTTCCGCAACTCGCGGACGTTCCCGGGCCAGTCTCGATTGCGGAGCGCCGCCATCGCCTCGGCCGAGAGCCGGGCCTCGTCGCCGGTCGCGCGACGCAGGAAGAACTCGGCGAGGGCGGCGATATCCTCGCGGCGTTGGCGGAGCGGGGGCAGGTGGATGCGGAAGACGCTGAGCCGGAAGAACAGGTCCTCGCGGAACTGTCCCTGCGCCATCAGTTCCTCGAGCGGCCGGTTGGTGGCGGCGATCACGCGGATATCGACCGGCCTGGGGCGGGCGTCGCCCACCGGCGTCACCTCGCGGTGCTCCAGGGCGCGGAGCAGCTTCACCTGCACGGGCAGGGGCACGTCGCCCGCCTCGTCGAGCAGCACGGTGCCGCCGACGGCCAGTTCCAGCAGCCCCTGGCGGTCGCGATCGGCCCCGGTGAAGGCGCCCCGGACGTGGCCGAACAGCTCGCGCTCGATCAGGCTGGGGCTGAGCGCCGCCGGGCAGATCGGCAGGAACGGGCCGGCCCTCCGGCCCGAATGGCGGTGGATGGCCCGGGCCACCAGCTCCTTGCCGGTGCCGCTCTCGCCGGTGATCAGCACGGGCACGTCGGCCGGCGCCACCAGGGCGATCCTCTTGAAGAGGTCCTGCATCGCCGGCGACGCACCGATGAGGGTACCGGCGGGATCGGAAGGCGAGTGCTCGGGATCGTGACGGGCCGCGCCGGGCCGTTCGAGCGCCCTGCGGACGACGCCCGCGGCCTGCTCCAGGTCGAACGGCTTCACCATGTAATCGAACGCGCCGCCCTCCAGGGCGCGGACGGCCACGTCCAGGTTGCCGAAGGCCGTCATCACGATCACCGGCCGGTCGGCGTCCCGGCGGCGGAACTCGGCCAGGGCCGACAGGCCGTCCATGCCGGGCAGGCGGACGTCGAGCACGACCGCGTCGGGGGGGGCGGCCGAGGCCTCGGCCAGGCCCTCCTCGGCCGACGAGGCGACGCAAACTTCATGGCCCTCGTCGGCCAGGAACTCGCGGAAGGCCCAGCAGATGCTGGCCTCGTCGTCGACGATCAAGACGCGGCTCATGGAGTCAGCAACCCCCGATCCTGGGTTTCCCGGGCGTCGGCCGCCGCGGCCGGCAGGAATAGCCGGAAGCGGGTGAGGCCGTCGTCCCTCGTCCACGATAGCCGCCCCCCATGGCGGATGGCCACCGCCCTCGCCAGCGAGAGGCCCAGGCCGACCCCCTCGGGCTTGCCGGTCACGAACGGGTCGAACACCGATCCGGCGAGGTCCCGGGGCGGCCCGGGCCCGTCGTCCTCCACCGCGATCGCCGGCCCTTCCGGCCCATCTTCGAGCGCCAAACGGACCGAACCGCCCGGCCCGGCCGCCTCGATCGCGTTCAGGGCCAGGTTGAGGATGGCCGAACGGAGGCCCTGCTCGTCGCCCGCGATGACCCGGGGCCCCTCCCCATTCTCGGGGCGTAACGCCACCCGGCCGTGCTCGCAAGCCGGGCCGATCAAGAGGGCGACGTCGGCGAGCAGTCGGCGCAAGTCGAACGACGCGGCGGGCCTCGGCTCGTGCTCGCCACGCCCCAGGGCCAGCAGGCCGCGGACCTGTTCCTCGGTCAACGCGAGCTGGCGGAGGGCCACTTCCAGGCTCCGGTCCGACTCGGGCGGCGGGTGGCGTCGGGCGTGGAGCTGGATGCTCATCCTCGCCCCTGTCAGCGAGTTGCGGAGCTGATGCGCCAGCCCGGCCCCCAGCTGGGCGAGCACCTTGGCCCGTTCGGTCCGGGCGATCGTGGCGCGGAGGTCCCTCAGTTCGGCGCCCATCGCGTTGATCGACCGCGCCAGGTCGATCACTTCCTGGGGCCCGGGTCCCGGGTCGATCGGCTGGAAGTCGCCCAGGGCCAGCCGGGCCACCTCGTCGCCGAGCATGCGGATCCGGCGGCCGGTCCGGTGCGCGATCCAGCCGGTGACGGCCGACATCAGGGCCAGCGACAATCCGCCCAGGACCAGGGGCGGCCAGGCCGCTTCCCAACGGGCCTGCCGGCGGTTTGATTCCGGGTAGAGCACGACCAGGGCGGCCGATCGGGGATCGCCCGAGGCCCTCGCCGGCACGGCCAGGTAGGGGACTCCGCCCACGACCAGCAAGGGCGGTTCGCCCGAACCCGAGGGCGGGGCCCAATCCAGGTCCGCCGGCAGATCGATCGAACCGGGCAGGGTCGTGGCGGAGAGCTTCCCGTCGGCATCGTACGCGAGGAAATGCGCGCCCGAGAGCCCACGCATCTTGGAGAGCACGGCCGTCGTGAGGGGGAAATTGGCGTGGCCCAGCGTCTCGACCATCCCGCGGAGGCGGTCGAGCACCTGGGCCTCGCCCCGGCTCGCCGCGAGGCCGGCCGTGGTGACGGCGGTGGCGATCGCGGCCGTCCCCTGGATGGCGATCAGGGGCAGCAAAATCCGGGCGCGGAAGCGTCCGATACACAGGGCGATCCCCGGCGAGGGCGAGTACCATCCACCCTACCGCCATGATAGGGGCCGGCCCGCGGACGGGTATGCCCCGGCCCCTCAAGGGCGGGCCGCGACCGCCCCGGCGGCGGGTATCCCTTCGCCTTGTCGTCGAGCACCAGCACCCAGTCGGATCGCCTCGCCCGGGTCGGGCGTCGTGAATTGTCGGCGGCCCTCGCGGGGGAACTCGCCGATCGCCGCCTCGCCGGTCCTGGGGTTGAACCACCAGGCGGCCACGGTCGGCCCGCGATGACTCCATGCGGACCGTAAACGTCCGACCGGTGGGCATACACCATCGCGTACGAGCCGTCCCGGTCGCGGGTGGCGGCGAACCGGTAGATCCCCGCGCCCGGGACCGACGTGGCCACCCGGTCGGCCACGATCACCGAATCGTCGGGGATCCTCGACAGGATCGGCCGCGACTCGATCAGGCGACGGCCGTGGATCATCTGGTTGGCGCCCGGCTGTTCGATCGCCTCGGTCCAGGGCATCAACGGGTTGTTGATCGGGGCCCGGTCGGGTTGCCACATCTGCCAGACCGAATGGTGCCCGTAGGTATGCCCGCAGGCCCCCCCGAAGAGGTCCCAGTAGAGGGCCCGGCGGACATCGGCCGCGATCGAATGGCCGTGCTTTTTGGCGTCGAACGAGACGGGGTGATCCTCGTAGATCGGCTCGCCGTCGATCACCGGCCTGGCGGGCCTCCGGTCGTGGTCGTCGCGGGTCTTGGAGTAACGGCCGCTGAATTCATTGGCATGGCCGTTCTGCCGCATGTTGAAATCGAGCCAGTCTTCGTCGTGAAACCAGGTGGACGATCCGTTGGCCCCGGGCGGGTGGAAGGTGATGAGGTGCCGGCCGCCGTCCCCCTTGCGGAGCCCCCGGGCCATCGCCCGAATGATGGCGCGATGGGTATCATTCTCGACGGGGCGGTCGCCGCCCAGGATCCAGACGATCGCTTTGTCCTCGTACCGTCGGCCCAGCCATTCGCCGTAGGCGTCGGCATTCTCGGGGGTGAAGATCGGCTTGCCGTCCCGGACGGGATCGCGCCAGTACCGGCCCCAGGTGGGCAGGAAGCCGATCGCCAGCCCTCGGCGGTTGGCCTCCTCCACGATGAAATCGACGTGATCCCAGTAGTCGTTCGCCGGGCCGTCCATCACGGCGGGCCTCGCCGGGTCGAGGTCGACGAGCGGCAGGTGGCCGTAGGGATTGGCCGCCGAGTGGCCGTCCACCTCGGCGATGGCCACCGCCTGGATCGCCGTGAAACCCTGGCGTCGCCGGGTTTCGAGGTACTTCACGGCCTGGTCGCGGTCGAGGCGGTGGAACAGTTCCCAGGCGGTATCGGCCAGGTAGAAATAAGGCTTGCCGGACTGGTCGAGCAGGAAATGGCCGTCGGGGCTGACCTTCGCCGGCATCGGGCAGGGCGATTCGTCCGCGGGCGCGACAAGCAGGAATGCGACCGCCGGTATCAGCAGCATGGGGATCTTCCCTATTCAAACCGTTCCGGTTATGGCCCGGGGGCCCGACCCGGCCGCGGGATCGCCGTTTCGGGGCGTTCCCGAGGCGGGTAGGCCGATGGTCGGCAATCAGGCCGTTGCCTGCGGCGAGCCATCGCGAAGCCGAGGACGCCGATACCCCCCCAACGCCCATCAAGATGATGGTCGATGGCTCGGGGACGGCGACCAGGAAGCCGCGGATTTCACCGCCGCCGAAAACCGACGTGCGGATATTCAGATAAGCCGCCGCGCCGCGATCCCGGCGAGCAGGGCCGCCCGCCGCCGGCGGTCGTGTTCCCATTCGCCGTGATGAAGGCGGGATTGTACGACGAGGCACTCGTCAGGTCCAACGTGTTGTCGTAGCTACCGCTCGTGACGCCCAGCGGAAAGCCCGCGAAGGTCGGGGTCGTCGTGGCCACGCCGGCCGTCCCGCCGAGGGGGGTGCCGGTGGCGCTGTGGATGTGCGCCGCGGTCGTCGTGCCCAGGAGGCCGCTGAACGAAACAACCACGCGCATCGTATGCACGATCGTGTTGATGGTGACCGTGGCCTGGCCGATGCCCGGTGAGGCGTTGGGCGGGCTCTCGGCCGGCCCGGCTCAGGGTGGCCGCCGTAGATCAGGATATCGGCGTGGCCTGCGAACCCATGGCGGTGAGGACGGCCGCGAAGGCGACCATTGCCGCTACATGCTGGCGAATCATGTGGGACCCCTTGGCATCGGGAGAGGAAAGTGGCGTCCGCACGATAATTCACCGGCAAGGGCGATACCATCAAAAAGCACCCGGAAGCACGATCGCGACGCCAGAGCATCCCGGCTCCTGAGCATGGTCGAAAGCGAAGGGCCCGGGCGCCGCGCCGGGCCCTTCGTCCGAGGGCATTCCCGCAAGCATCAGGCCCGCGTCACTTCCCAGCCGCGGCGGTACTCGGTCTGGATCAGGGCGTTGGCCTCGGGCACGTTGGTGACCTTCAGGCCGGGGCCGTCCCAGTCGAGGGACTTGCCGGTGCGGATCGCGACGTTGCCCAGCAGGAACGCCTCGGTCAGCAGGCTGGCGATGTCGAAGTTCGAGTAGGCGATCTCGGGCTTGTTGGCCTTGATCGCCTCGACCCACTCGTTCTTCATCCCCTGGTCGCCCTTGTTGTTGATGGGCAGCTTCTCCGGGGTCTTGGTGTTGACGCCCTCGGCCAACTCCTTGGGATACAGCCGGACCTCGGCGCCGTAGTCGTTGGGCGAGTACAGGATGCCCTTCTCGCCGACCAGGAACGAGCCGCTGGTGGGCAGCTTCTCGCCGTCCTTGAGGAAGCGGCCGGTGATCTCCTCATCCGGCAGGACGAGCTTGCCGTCCTTCTTCCCCTCGTACCAGGTGAGCTTCACCGGCGGCATCCCCTCGCGGGCGGGGAACAGCATGGTAACGCGGGCCCAGCCGGGGTAGGTCTCGGGGTTGACCTCGCCGTTCTCGGCCGAGACCTTCGTGGGGTGGGCCAACTTGAGGGCGCGGAAGGCCATGTTGGCGGTGTGGCAGGCCATGTCGCCGATGGCGCCGGTGCCGTAGTCCCACCAGCCCCGCCACTTGAACGGGTGGTAGGTATCCTTCACGAACGGCCGCAGCGGGGCGCCGGCGAGGAACTCGTCCCAGTGGACCGAGGACGGCCAGACGTCGGACTTGTCGGGCCGGGCGGTGATGCCGGGGGCTTGCGGCCAGATCGGCCGGTTGGTCCAGACGTGGGCCTCGGTCACCGGGCCGATCACGCCGGCCTGGACCAGCTCGACGGCCCGGCGGACGCCGTTCTCGGCCGACCCCTGGTTGCCCATCTGGGTGCAGACCTTGTACTTCCGGGCCGCCTCGGCCAGCACGCGGGCCTCGAAGACGGTGTGCGTCAGCGGCTTCTGCGTGTAGACGTGCTTGCCCAGCCGGATGCCGATCAAGGAGGCCAGGGCGTGCGAGTGATCGGCCGTGCTCACGGTCACGGCGTCGATGTGCTTGCCCATCTCGTCGTACATCCGGCGGAAGTCGTAGTACGTCTTCGCGCCCGACCACTTCTTCGCCTTGGGGGCGAGCTGCCCCTCGTCGATGTCGCAGAGGGCCACGACCTCGCCGAGGTTGCCGGCCTGGTCGATGTCGCTGGAGCCCTTGCCGCCCACGCCGATGCCGGCGATCTGCAGGGCCTCGTTGGGCCGCCGGCCCAGCCGCTCGGCCGAATACGCGGGCGCCGTGAAGAAGTAGCCGAGCCCCGCCGCGGAGGCCCCCAGGAACGTCCGGCGTTTCAGTCCCGATGTCATGATGGCGTGTCCTCGTCCTGGCTGGAAATTGGGCAGGGCAGGCCGGTTCGATCCTCGCTCGACCGGCAGGGTGGGTCATCACGCAAGATAGTCGCGATGGGGCGAGGGAACAACCATCCTGTCAGCCTCCGGCCGGGATTTCGCCGGCGGGGCGGGCTACGCCCCGGCCCCGGCGATCTGCTGGCCGCCCGGCTGTCGCCGTAAGGGTCTGGCTTCCTTCCGGCCTCCCTCGCGAACGCATCGGAGCCGCCCCGGGGTCCCCCAGCAGCCGCGACGCCTCGGCGACGATCGACGACCGCGACGCGGCCGACCAGCCGGGCCATCCCCGCCTCAACCCCTCGGGCCGTTCGGTGTCCTCCCGCAGGACCAGGACCGGCACGCCCAGCGAGGGTTGCCTCTCCTCCTGGACGCCCCCGAATCGGTCGAATCAGGACGCTCCGCTTCATCGCCGCGATCATGTCCCGGTAGGGCAACGGATCGACCAGGCTGACCCCGGGGAGATCGCCGAGGATTTCGATGGCGGGCCTGCGGACATTCGGGTTCGGGGACCGCACACCGAAACGGAATCCGGCTGCAACGGAATGCACCGGGCGAGGCCTGGACCGCGCCGCAAAGCTCCCGAAGGGCGGGCCGAAGCTCTCGCGGCGGTGGGCGGTGACCAGCACCCATCGGCGGTCATCGGGCAAGGAACCCAGGGGGCCCCGGCCGACGTCGTAGGGCCGGCCGGCGACGTCCAGCAGGGCATCGATCCCGGTGTTGCCGGTGACGACGATCCGGCCTTCCGGGACCCCCTCGGCCCGGAGCGCCCGCCGGGCCCGATCGGTGGGGGCGAAAAGCAGGTCGGCCACCTTGTCGGCGATCGACCGGTTCAGCTCCTCCGGGAACGGCCTGCGGAGGTCGCCCGTGCGCAGGCCGGCCTCGACATGGCCGAAGCGGGCACCGTTGTAGAAGGCGGCCAGGGCGGCGGCCATCACGCTGGTGGTGTCCCCCTGGGCCAGCACCCAGTCGGGCCGTTCCCGGCGGATCAGGGCGTCGAGCGGGGGCAGGAGGGCGGCGGTCAGGCCAGCGAGGGTCTGGTCGGGCGCCATCAGGTCCAGGTCGTGATCGGGCCGGAGGGCGAAGTCGGCCAGGGCGCCGTCGACCAGCTCGCGATGCTGGCCGGTCACGCAGACGACCGGCCGGAATTGGCCCGCCCGCCCCGCCAGGGCGCGCACGACGGGGGCCATCTTGATCGCCTCCGGCCGGGTGCCGATCACGCAGAGGACCGTCCGCATCGGGATCTCCCGGGGTATTAGGGTCGCCGCGATATTCTGGCGGGGGCCGGGGCGTTCTACAATAAAGGTTGGCCGACCGGCCCCGCGGCCCCGCCGCGATCGGGGGCCGGTCCTGGGAGGGCCTCGCCATGTATTCGAGGGAACAAGCCGCCGCGGTCGCCTCCGCCTGGATCCGCTCCAGCGAGCAGGCCGCACCCAAGGCCGAGGGCCAGGGCACCCGGCCGTTCACCATCGCCCTGAGCCGGGAGGCCGGCTCGGGCGGCCTGCTGGTCGCCCGCGAGGTCGGGCGGCGGCTGAACTGGCCGGTTTACGATCACGAGTTGCTGGAGCACCTGGCCGCCGAACTCCGGGTCGACGTCCTCAAGCTCCAGAACGTGGACGAACGCCCCGGCAGCCGCCTGGTCGAGTGCCTCGAAGCGTTCGCCAACGCCCCGACCGTCACCGAACTGACCTACTTCCGTAGGCTCCTCAAGCTGGTGCTGGCGCTCGGCGCCCGCGGCGATTGCGTGATCGTCGGCCGGGGGGCCGGCCTGGTGCTGCCCCCGGCGACGACCCTGCGCGTCCGGGTGATTTCCGAGCGGGAGGACCGGATCGCCAGCACGGCCCGGGAGAACGCCATCAGCCCGGCCGAGGCGGCCAAGAAAATCGACGGGCTCGACCAGGGCCGTCGCCGCTTCATCCAGGCCCATTTCCACCGGGATCCGGCCGACCCGCTGCTGTACGACCTGGCGCTCAACGCCTCGCGCCTGACCATCGGGGAATGCGCCCAGGCGGTCATCGACCTCCTGCAGCAACTCCGGGCCCGCACCGCCTGACCGGGGAGGGGCCCTCCCGGGATCGACGATCCACGATCGAACGAGGAGCCCCCGATGGCCGAGCCGACCGAGACCGACGGCACCCTGACCGCCCGGGGTGTCTTCAAGCTGGGGGACGTCCGGGTTGAGGCCGAAATCACCGTCCCTGGCGGGCCATCCCGCTGGGGGACTTGCTCCCGGCCCTCGGCCGGTCCCTGACCGGGGCGATCGTCGGCTGCTCGGTCGCCCGCGATGCCGCCGAAGGCCACGCCGTGAGCTGCCGGAAAGGCTGCGGCGCCTGCTGCCGGCAACTCGTACCCCTGGCCGAGCCCGAAGCCCGGCAAATCCGCGACCTCGTCGAGGCGATGCCCGAGCCGAGGCGCTCCGAGATCCGCGCCCGCTTCGAGGACGCCCGGCGTCGCCTCGAAGCCTCGGGCGAGGTGGGGGAAAAGCTCCTCCACCCCGGACGGTTCAGCGACGACGAGTTGAGGGCCCGCGACCTCGGCCTGGCCTACTTCCGGCTGGGGATCCCGTGCCCGTTCCTCGAGGAGGAATCGTGCTCGATCCACCCCGATCGGCCGATGGCCTGCCGCGAATACCTGGTGACCTCGCCGGCCGAATTCTGCGCCGACCCATCGGCCGAGACGGTCCGCGTGGTGCAGCTGCCGGCCAAGGTCTCGACGGCCGTCACCCTGATCGGCGTGGAGCCCGACGGCTCGCGGCGGTTCACCCGGTGGGTGCCGCTGATCCTCGCCCCGGGCTGGGCCGACGGCCACCCCGACGACCTGCCGCCCCGGCCGGGCCCGGAATGGGTCCGCGAGCTGATCGCCCGCCTCACTGGCAAGGAAGTGCCGCCCCCGCCGACCTCGGCCGGGGCCTGACCGGGCCTCGCCGGCGGTTCATCGGAGCTTGCCCTGCATCGCCGCGCTGATCAGGACGACGATCATCGTCCCTTGCACCAGGAGGCCGAACACGATCCCCAGGATCCCGCCGACGATCCCGAACCAGGCGTGCGCCGTCCCCTTGATCCGCGGGTCGGCGATCGCGGCCTTGCGGCCCTTCAGGCCGAAGATCAGCGAGGCGATCGACATGCCGAAGCCGATGACGCCCACCAGCGGGATGCAGCTCAGGAGCGACCCGAACAGGCCCAGGTAATAGGCGGTCAGGGCCTGCGGATTCCTGTACGGGACGAGGGTCGTCTCGAACCCGTCGGATCCCGCCGCGCCCGGGGTCGCGTTCGGCGAAACCCCGCACTTCGGGCAGATGATGGCGCCGACGGGGACGTCGGCCGCCTGGCAGTGGGGGCAGAGCATCGCGAATTCCCTCGATCTTTGGGGCGGGGGGCGCACGGACACGCCCCCCGCCGGCCGGGCCCCACTCAGGCCGATTTGTGCAGCTTGGCGACTTCGTCCCAGTTCACCACGTTCCACCAGGCCGTGATGTAGTCGGGCCGCTTGTTCTGATACTTCAGGTAGTAGGCGTGCTCCCAGACGTCCAGCCCCAGCAGCGGCCTGTGGCCGTCGCTGATCGGGTTGTCCTGGTTGGCGGTCGAGGTGACGGCCAGCTTGCCGTCCTTGCCCAGGACCAGCCAGGCCCAGCCCGAGCCGAACCGCGTGGTCGCCGCCTTGGCGAACGCGTCCTTGAACGCCTCGAAACCGCCCAGGTCCTTCTTGATGGCGTCGGCCAGGGCGCCCGAGGGTTCGCCGCCCCCCTTGGGCTTCATCATGTTCCAGAACAGCGAGTGGTTGTAATGGCCGCCGCCGTTGTTCCGCACCGCCGTGCGGACGGCCTCGGGGACCTTGTCCAGCTCCTTGAGCAGTTCCTGGATCGGCTTGGCCTGCTGGTCGGGGAAGTCCTTCAGGGCGTTGTTGAGGTTGGTGACATAGGTTTGATGATGGCGATCGTGATGGATCTCCATCGTCTTGGCGTCAATGTAAGGTTCCAGGGCGTCGAAGGCGTAGGGCAATGGGGGAAGGCTGTATTCCCTGGCGATGCCGGCCAGGCCGCGCGGGGCGAAGGGCCCCGCGGCGCCGGCCAGCAGGGTCGCTCCCCCCGCCGCTAGCAGGGCTCGCCGGCTGATGATCGGGTCCATCGGTCGTCTCCTCCGGTGCGATGCTCGGAAGTCCGCTTCGGGGCGAGGCCCCGGTCAGGGTCGCGCGCGACCCGGCCCCGTTAGGAGACACGATCGGGACGCCCCGGGCAAGGGGCCCTCAGCGATCGGGCGGCAGGCTGGCGAAGACGTCCAGCATGCCGTTGCGGCGGGGATGGACCGCCTCCAGGCCCAGCCTCGACTGCACCCCGTAGGGCAACTGTTGGCGGGTCCCGGCCAGGATCACCAGGCGGCAGCCGCCGGGCATGTCGAGCAACTCGTCGGTCCGGGTCAGGTCGCGGGGCTGGATCCCGGGCAGGGCGGTGCGGAGCAGGAACCGGAGCTGGCCGCCCGTGTGCAAGGCTTCGGTGTCGGGCGCCGTGGGCCCCTCGGGGCCGACCACCGCGACCAGGTCGAACGGCCGGACCTGCTGCCGTCGCTGGATGATGTCGCCCAGCGTCAGCAGCTCATAGGTTTGCTTGTGCCGGAATCGCGCCTCGCGGACGCCGATCGCCACGTTGGTGGCCAGCACCGCGACCAGGAAGCCGGCCAGGACGGCCCGCTGGCGGTCGTCCCGGTCCCGGGTCCAGCGATCCAGGACCCAGGTCAGGACCCCGACCAGCAGCAGCAGGTCGAGGCCCAGGTGCAGGCCCAGCGCGGAGGCCGCGTCGGGCCGGTGCAGGGCGGCCAGGTCGGCCAGGGCCTGGCGGACGTGCGAACTGGCCCACCAGCCGACCGACAGCGCGGTCGCCGGGGCCAGGATCACCAGGGCCTTCGCCGAGGCCCGGCGACGGGCCAGGTCGAGGATCGACCGCGCCGCCAGCAGGTTGATCGGTACCAGCAGGAACATCAGCGAGGCCGGCCCGGGGCGGCCGGGCACGATCGCCGGCGCCACCGCCGCCACGGCCAGCCAGATCACCCAGAGCGCCCCGCCGGTCGCGCCGGCGTCCTCGGTCTCGGCGGTCAGCCAGCGACGGAGCGACCGCCAGGCGCCGTGGGCCGCCAGGACCAGGGTGGCCGGGGCCATCACCATGCCGGCCATCAGGAAGCCGCCGGGGATCGGCCGGAATAGCTCGGGCGGATCCCACAGGGCCTCGATGAACTTCCGGCCGTAGGTAGCCAGCATGTAGCCATACCAGGGGGCCGCCAGCAGGATCCCCAGGGCCAGCGACGCCGCCCCCACGAACAGGCCCGAGCGGGCCCTCCAGAACGCCCGCCAGCTCCGCCGCGAGGCCGGCCCCGGGTCGGGGCCCATCGCCGCCTGGTGCAGCAGCACGATCGGGATCACGGCCAGGGCCAGCAGGCGGACCGTCATCAGCGAAACGCCCAGGCCCAGGCCCGAAAGCACCGCCCAGCCCCATCGGCGATCCCAGGCCACGCCCGATCGGAGGTACTCGGCGTAACTCCAGACGGCCACCAGGGCACCGGCCAGGCCCAGGGTCGCCGGCGACGGCTGTTGCATCTGGGCGAGGAGGTCGCGGCTGAATCCGGTCAGGAGCGCGGCCACCAGCCCCTGTCCGGGCCCTCCCCAGACCCGGCCGTGCCGGTAGACCAGGATCACCACCGCCGCGCCCGCCAGGTAGCTGGGCAGGATCGCCCCCAGGGGCGACCGCGACGGGCTCAGGCTCAGGCCGATCGCCTCCAGCCAGGCGTACAGCGGCGGCTGCAACGCGACCGCCCGGAAGGCCAGGGCTTCCGACTCCCGCCCCAGGCCCTCGGCGGCCGGCACCTGGTCCAGCGGGTAGCCGTCGAGCACCGCCAGGCCCCGGAGGCCCCACCAGGGGCCGGGCGGGTTCAGGTCCCAGTTCCGCAGGGCGAACAGGCCGGGCAGGATCGCCACCAGCATCACCAGCGGGAAATAGGCCGAGGCCCGCGAGCCGGGCAAGGCCACCGGCTTCGGCTCCGGCCGATACGGCACGAACCGGGGCCGATTCCGCCCCGGCCCCGCGGCCCGCCTCGTCCCCAACCTCGGCTCCATGCCCATGCCCCCGATCCCGGGCGGGTCGGCTCCCCTCCCATGGACGGCCCATCCCTTACCACCGACGCCCCCGATCGCCTACCCCAATGCGCCCCCGGGCCCTTCAACGAAATCGTTCGGATTCCGGGGTTGTGCCGGCCCTCGGCGCACGATTAGCCTCGAACCCGAAGCCGGGGGCCGTCCGGCACCGATTCCCATAAACGGAGCGCGACATGGACAACAAGACCTGGATTTGGGCCCTGGCGGGCCTGATCGCGGCGACGGCCTTGGGTTGCAGCCGCGACCCCGGCCCCAAGGTTGTCGTCTACTCGGCCCTGGACCAGGAATTCGCCCAGCCGATCCTCCAGCGATACCAGGCCGATCACCGCATCACGGTCGACGGCAAGTTCGACATCGAGAGCACCAAGACGGTCGGCCTGACCAACCAGATCATCGCCGAGCGCGACCAGCCCCGCTGCGACCTCTTCTGGAACAACGAGATCGTCAACACCCTGCGCCTGCGGCAGAAGGGGCTGCTGGAACCGTTCCAACCGGCGGGGGCCGAGGACATCCCCGAGGCGTTCCGAGCCAAGGACGGCACCTGGTACGGCTTCGCCGCCAGGGCCCGGATCCTGCTGGTGAATACTGAGAAGGTGGCCGAGGAGGACCGTCCCCGATCGATCCGCGACCTGATCGACCCGCGCTGGAAGGGGAAGATCGGCATCGCCAAGCCGCTCTTCGGCACGACCGCCACCCACGCCACCAGCCTCTTCGCCGCCTGGGGGGACGAACCGGCCCGCCAGTTCTTCCGCGCGCTGAAGGCCAACGGCGTGCGAATCGACTCGGGAAATCGCGACGTCGCACGGTCGGTCGGCCGGGGCGAGATCGCCTTCGGCCTGACCGACACCGACGACGCGATGGCCGAGCTGGCCGAAGGGAGCCCCGTGGCGATCGTCTACCCCGACCGCGAGGCCGACCAGATGGGCACCCTGTTCATCCCCAACACGATCGCCCTGATCAAGGGCGCCCCGCACCGGGACCAGGCAATCGCCCTGGCCGGCTACATCCTCAGCCCCGAGGTCGAAACCGCCCTGGCCCGGGGCCCGAGCGCTGAATCCCGCTCAACCCGAAGGTCGACGTGACGGCCCAGGTCGAAACGCCCCGGACCGTGCACCCGATGGCGGTCGATTTCGAGCAAGTCGCCCGGATCTGGGATGAGGTCGCCGGGTTCCTCGACCGGGAATTCAGCGGGCCTTGAACGGATGCGCGTTGACGGGATCGCGAGGCATGCGGGGTTGGCGAACGGCTCGCTTACCGGTCGCCGACCCCGCATGCCAACTCAGGCTTCACTCATCATCATCATCGAAATCATCATCCCGCTCCCGCCCGCCCATGGCGAGCTGGTCCAGGTAGGCCCGGAGCGATTGCAGCTCGGGCCCGACGCAAAGCTCGCGGTAGGGGGAGATCAGGTCGATCAGGGCGCCGTCGAGCGGGCCGTAGCTTTCGACGACGCGGATCAGGGTGTTGCGGAATTCCTCGGCGCCGGTGCTGGCCAGCTCGAAGCCGTGGCGGGCGATCACGCCCCGGATGGCGTCGAGGCCGGCCTGGGCCGCCCGGCGGGCGTGCGGCCTTTGCGACTCGAAATCGAGCCGCCGGCGGGGTTCCCCCCGGTCGCGGTCGCCGCCGCTCCGGTCGCGCCGCGCGTCTTCGGAGGCCAGCCGGAGCCGTTCCTGGGCCTCGGCGACGTAGACGTCCCAGTCGGCCTGATATTGCCGGTGAAACGCCTCGATGTAGCCGGGCTCGTACGTCTTGGAGAGGGTCACCAGCTTGCGGAAGATCTGCTCGAGCAGGTCCCGCTCCTCCTCGCTGGGGTCGGCCATCTGGAATTTGCGGAGGCGGCCGATCCAGATCATCATCTGGGCGTACTGCTCGCGGCGATCGAGCGTACCGTAATGGGCGCTGCTGTCGTCGATCTCGCGCGAGAAGGCGCGGATCTGGTACTCGGGGAAGAACGATTCGGCCCGCTGCGCGGCGGCGTCCTCCTCCTGGAAGCCGTCTTCCTCGGGCAGCAGGCGTTCCATCTCACCGCGGACGGCGCGGTAGCGTTCCAGCAGGATGCGGACTTCTCGACGGGCGTCGTCGAGTTCCCGGTTCATCGAGGAGACCTCGGTCTGGGCCGTCTTGCGGCGGGCCTCGAGCTCCACCCGAGCGGCCTCGCTCAGCCGGTCGGCCTCGCGTTGTTCGTCGGCGACCAGCAAGGCCCGGTTCTGGGCCGTCTTGCGGACCAGTTCCTTGAGCCGGATGTCGTCGATATCGATTTGTTCCAGCTCGCGGAGGCGGGCCGGGCGGATGTCCCGGGCGCGGCGTTCGGCCTGTTCCAGCCGGTCCCCCGCACCCCGCAACGGCTCGGCCGCCTTGCGGATCAAGCCGGTCAACTCCTGGACTCGTGTCTTGGCTTCGGCTTGCCGCAGGAGTTCGGCAAGGCGATCCAGGGCCGGGGATGCGGCGGCGTTAGTCATCAGTGAAATCGCAATGTTGGCTAAAGAAAGGGAAAAGTTCGTGTAGAACCGACCAAACCGCGGGCGCACGGCCGGGCGAATCCCGGGTATGCATGCCATGAGCAAGGGTAGAGAGCAAGATAGAGGAGGGGGGCGACTAGCCAGTTCCCAACCCAGCACATGGCGTCTGCGTAGCGAAGAAGGGCTAGAGACCACGTTTCATCGTAAACGAACCGTACCGGAATCGACAACCCGACTTCTTCGAAGCCCGCCATTTCTCCGCCCCTGTCGGCACGGGCGGCCATCCCCGGCAATAGCGGGCTTGCATCCATGACAAGCGGAACGCATGCGGATACCGGGTCGCATACCGCGTGGGGAGGGCTGCCTCCCCGGCGGGGCCGACAACGTTGCCCGATCCGGCCCGGACCTCAAGCGCCCGCGCCATCCTTGCCGATGAGACAAGATCACGGGGCATCGATCGGAGACATGCCCCCGGGTCGAGGTGGATGCATGCCCGAGCCGGACCGGACCGGGGTCGCCCCCCGGATGAATCGCCCGGGGCGACCGGCCTGGCCGGCCGTCTTCGCACTGGCGTTCGGGCTGATCCCGGTCATGTCCGCCCGGGGTGAGGATCCGCCCGCGACGGTCACGGTTGAGCAACTGTCGCGCCGCCTCCAGGCCCTGGAGGAGCAGAACGCCCGACTGGCCGAGCAGAACCGGGCCCTGGCCGATCGGGTGGGGCAACTCCAGGATCGGCTGGATAACCGGCCCGGCGCGCCGCCGACGCCCGCCTCGGTCCTGCCCGAGCCGCTGGTGATCGGCCCCGCGACCCCGGATCCACCGCCGGTCGCCGCGGGGCCCTACGGGCCGTTCCGCCCCGCGGATATCTACCCGGGGCCGTCGCAATCGGCCCCGCCCGAGGCCCGGTTCCGCGTCGGCGAACGCGACGACGACCGGGGCCAGTTCGTGCTGGTCCGGCCCCACGACGCCCAGAAGGTGCCGTTCGAGCTGCGGGCCGACCTGTTCACCCAGGCCCGCTTCACCGACTTCGGCCGGTCGGCCCCCGCCTGGTACGACAGCGCCGGCAACCGGCTGCCGATCCGCAACTACCAGTCGACCGAGATCACCCGCAACTTCGTCCAGTTCAGCGGGTTCGCCCTCGACCCCCGGCTCCAGTTCTCCGCCTTCATCTTCTCGTCGACGGCCATCAACGACACCGTCTACCTCGGCTGGATCAATTACCATTTCAGCGACGCATTCGACCTCCGCGTGGGCAACTGGGCGGTGCCCGGCACGCGCGAGTGGTACGACTCGTTCCGATGGACGATGGGCGCCGACCGCCTGATGGCCACCACGTTCTTCCGGCCCAACATCAGCCCGGGGATCTGGGCGCAGGGCGAGGCCCTCCCCGGCGTCCATTACGTGGCGATGCTCGCCAACTCATTCAACCGATTCACCCAGGGTGTCGAGCGGGCCGGTTCGTCGCTCGGCTACGGCGGCACGATCTGGTGGGACGTCTTCCGCGACTACGGCCCGGGGCCTTCCGACGTCGAATCCCACGAGACGCCCGCCATCAAGGTCGGCACCAACGTCGCCTTCTCGCACGAGCTGAACCAGCAAATCGCCCTGGGCGGCCTGGCCAACCCCGAGGACACCATCCTCCGGCTCTCCGACGGCACGCCGCTGTTCCGATACGGGGCGCTCGGGCCGGGCGCCCAGCTCGGCTCGACCGACATCCGCCTCTGGACGATCGACGCCGGCCTCAAATACCGCGGCCTGGGCCTCTCCGCCGAGACCTTCTTCCGGTGGCTGGGGAACTTCCAGTACGCCGGCGAGGCGGCGCCGATCCGCGGCCTGTTCGACACGGGCGTGCTGGTGCAGGGCGGCTACTTCCTGGTCCCGGCGAAGCTCGAAGCCTTCGCCCGGACCTCGTTCGTGACCGGCCGGTTCGGCAGCGGCGACGAGTGGGGCGGGGGCCTCAACTGGTACGTCCGCGGCACCCGGGACTGGCGGATCACGGCGGAGGTGCTCCGCATCAACCACTCGCCCGCCCAGAACATCCTCACCGGCTACCGGGCCGGCGAGAGCGGCACGCTGTACCAGCTCCAGTGGTTCACCGATTTTTGACCCGGGCCGCCTGCCGGCTATAATCGGGGCCGAATGTTTGCGACCGCCCCGAATCCCCGCCCGGACCCGCGACCCATCATGGATCCGTTCCACTACGACCAGGGCCAGCTTTATTGCGAGCAGGTCCCCATCGCCCGCCTGGCCGAGCAGTACGGCACCCCCCTGTACGTCTACAGCGAGGCCGCCTTCGTCGGCCAGTTGAAGGCCCTGCACGAGGCGTTCGCCGCGCTCGACCCGCTGGTCTGCTACTCGGTGAAGGCCAGCTCGAACCTGGGGATCCTCCGGCTCCTGGCCGGCCACGGCAGCGGCTTCGACGTCGTCTCCCAGGGCGAGCTGCTCCGCGTGAAGGAGGCGGGGGGCGATCCCGGCAAGACCGTCTTCGCCGGCGTCGGCAAGACGGATGAAGAGATCGCCGCGGGCCTCGATGCCGGCGTCCTGATGTTCAACGTCGAGAGCGAGGCCGAACTCGAAGCGATCGCCCGCGTCGCCGCCGCCAGGGGGGTCAAGGCCCCGGTGGCGCCCCGGATCAACCCCGACGTCGACCCCAAGACGCACCGATATATCTCGACCGGCAACAAGCAGTCGAAGTTCGGCATGGACATCGAGCGATCGATCCGCCTGGCCGAGGCCGCCAGGGACATGCCGTCGATCGCGATGATCGGCATGCACATGCACATCGGCTCGCAGATCACCACCGTCGAGCCGTACGCCAAGGCCGTGGCGAGGGGCGTCGAGGTGATCGGCCGGCTCCGCGAGCTGGGCCACCCGATCGCCTGGTACAACATCGGCGGCGGCTACGGCATCGCCTACCGGGGCCCCGAGGCGAAGGCGATCCGCGAATTCGCCGACGTGATCGTCCCCGCGGTGAAGTCGACCGGCTGTCGGTTGGCCCTCGAACCGGGCCGCGTGATCGCCGGCAACGCCGGATTGCTGGTGAGCCGAGTCATCTTCACCAAGCAATCGGGCGACAAGCGGTTCCTGATCCAGGACGCCGCCATGAACGACCTGATCCGGCCATCGCTGTATGAGGCATTCCACCCGGATCTGGCCCGTGAGTCTGCCCAAGGGGACGACCGAGCCGCCCAAGGACTTCGAGGCCGGCCTGCCCGGCAACGAACCGTGGGACATCGTCGGCCCCGTCTGCGAATCGGGCGACTTCCTGGCCAAGGACCGCCCCTTGCCGACGATGGAACGCGGCGACCTGCTCGCCATCTTCTCGGCCGGCGCGTATGGGATGGTGATGGCCTCGAACTACAACACCAGGCCCCGGGCCGCCGAGGTGCTCGTGGCGGGCGATCAGGCCAAGCTGGTCCGACGCCGCGAGACCTACGACGACCTGCTGGCGGCCGAGCGGATCTGAGGCCAGATCCCAGGAATACCCGCTGGTGCGGGTATTCCTGGGCCGTTCTCGTTTGGGTTGCCCCGCATCCTTCCCAGCGCTGAAGGGGAGCCGCAGCCCAGGGCAACGCCCTGAAATCGGGACCAACGCCCACACCCATCCGGAAGCCCCGAATGGGGCGACCTAGCTGCAGCCCAGGGCACCGCCCTGGGACCGGGACCAACGCACATTCTCCCTCCAGTAGCCCTGAAAGGGCGACCTAGCCCCAGCCCAGAACAACGCCCTGGGCGAACGACGACGGCAAAACCCCCACCTACCCCACTCCGCGGGGGGCCAGGGGCGGCCATGGTCCCCTTCAATCTCAAACATACCGTTCGTCATACGGAATCCGATGACGACCTGGCAGGCGCGATACGCCTCCTGGAACGTTCGCGCCCGATGATGCTCCGCCTGGTCGGCGATGTAGCGGCCCACCGCCGCGCGGTTCGATTCGGAAACGGCGAACGCGCCATAGCCGGCCTGCCAGGCGAAGCCGGCGGATTCGCCGCCCTGGGTCTTGATCCATCGGGAGGAAGACTTCTTGACCTCCTCCACCGCCCGGCCGAGGGCGACCGCGCGGCCCAGCTCGAACAGCAGGTGGGCGTGATTCTCCGCCGGGTGGATGAGGTCCACCGTGCAGCCGAAGTCCTCCGGGACGACGGCCATGTACCGATGCAAGGCCTCGCGGACGCCATCGCGGATCTGGGGCGCCCGGCCCTTCGTGCGGAAGATCCGGTGCATGTGGATGCGGGCGAGCGATCGGGGCATCTCGGAAGAACCTGGCGGCGCCGGCGCAGGCCAGGCGGACGCAATACATGCCTATAATGCCGATCTGCTTATTGCACTGTATAGGCCTGGGATGGGTGGAAACAGGGATGCGGCCGCCCGTGTCGGGACATTCGGGGGTATTTCGAACCGCGCCAGGGTAGGGCCCGATTCGTGGGTGGCTCGTCGGGACGCGTTGGGTCGCCCTTTCAGGGCTACCGGAGGGGGGGATGGGCGTTGGTCAGGGTCCCAGGGCGTTGCCCAGGGCTGCAGCTAGGTCGCCCCTTTCGGGGCTTCCGGATGGGCGGGGGTTTCGCCGTCGTCGTTGCCCTGGGCTGGGGCCAGGTCGCCCCTTCGGGACAAACATACGTCGCAAGCCGATCGTGATCCGATCGAGTCTCGCTACCGGATCGTCCCGAACACCCACGAGGTCAGCGTCGAGAACGGCGGCAAGGCCACCAATCGGACCTGCACGTACAGCCCGATCAACTGGTCGGCCGCATCGGCCCCGATCGTCCGGCCTCGCTGGGCCGCCGTGTAGACGGTCAGGCGGTTGAGCAGCTTCGAGGCCGTCGAATACTTGCGGGCGTTGAGCGCCTGATTGAGCAGATCCGTCTGCTGCAAGATCGTCCGGGCCGTCGCCGCCTTCGCCTTGCCCAGCCTGGGGGCCGTCAAAACGCGGAACTCGTAGGAGCCCGCCCCGGAACCGGCCGTGCCGGGCGCCGCGCCGTCGCCGGAAGGGGCCTTCGTCGGTGCCGCGTTCGGGGCGATCGGCACCGCGGCGCCGGTCCTCAACGTGGGCACGACCTGCTTCGAATACACGCCGACCACGCCGAAGTGCGAGCCGGCCGTCGATGTCAGGTCATAGTACGAGGCCGAGGTCTGGCCGGGCGCCTTCAAGGTCAACGGCACCGAGCCCCAGTCATTCACGATCGATTCGTAGATATCCCCGTTTTTGGTGTTCGTCACCGAAATGTGCTGATAGAACACCTCGACCCGATCGACGTTGGCCGAGACCGTCAACGCCGGGTCGTTGTTCCAGGTCTCGAAGATCTTGTAGACCCGCTGCGCCAGCCGACCGATCGGGCCGTCGGAGAAGCTGACGTACTTCGGCCCCGAGCTGTTCCAGTCGGATGGGTGGGCATCCAGGAACGTCAACTTGAGATATCCGCGGCCGATCGGCGAGGATTCGCCCGACGGCAGTTGCGCGGCGGCCTGGGTGATGACCGGCCCGCCCCGGCTCTGGCCGATCAGGTGGACGTCGACCATGTCGTTCGATTGCAGCCCCGACAGCTTGCCGGCGGCCGTCGTGACCTGGCTCACCAGCGACGACGCCACCCCCGGCGTGACGAAAGGCGCCGGCAGGGCGCTGGCCAGGGCCCAGTCGAACGGGATCGCGGCGTCATACCCCTGGGCCTTCAGGTCGTTCGACATCGTCGTCACCCACCCGGGGAACTGGCCGGTGGTCGAATAGCCGTGGACCACCGCCGCGATCGTCCAGATCCGGAACGACCCTGAGTTGTTGCCGGCCTGGTCATCGATCCCCGAGGCGCCCGGCGTGGCCTCCGCCGTCACATACGGCAGCGACGGATTGATCGCCAGGGGGGAAGCCAACGTGATCGTCGACGTATGCGAGCCGGCCGACAGGTCGGCGATCCCCAGCGAGGCCGTCCCCAGGGCCGACGACGCATCGACGGCCGAGGTCGCCGACCGTCGGATCGCCAGTTGGAACGACGAGCCGACCGGCATCGTCCCGTCCACCGAGTACGAGACCCGCACCTGCGTGGGCGACAGCGCCACGACCTGCCCGATCGACAGGTCCGACAGGACCACCCGGGCCTCGAGGGAATCGAGTGCCGGCGAGGCGCCGGCCCGTCGCGTCGCGGTCGGCCGCCTGGTTCGAGCGTTCATGGAATCGGCACCCCGGGACCCCGGCGGAACAAATCACGCAACCCAACCATCCATCCTATCCCGGCAATCCTCCGCAGAGCAACCGCCGCAGGGCCGCAAGTCCAGGGGATCGCCCCTTGCCAGGCCGGGACGATCCTGGCCATCCTCGAAGGGGCGAGGGCAGGGGGATCGGAGGCCGGTTCGATGAATCGACGGATCGCGTGCGGGATCGCGGCGGCCCTGGCGATCGCGGGGGGTTCGGCCCGGGCCCAGGATATCGTCTACACCGAGACGCGTAACGGCATCACCACCCGTTACGAGCAATACGGGTACGGCAAGAACGCCTATATTCGCCTGACGCAGGTCGGCGCCCGGCCGCTCCAGGGCTCGTACGACCCGGCGCCCCGCGGGGTCGTCCGGTTCGACGGCCGCCACGAACGGTACGGCCCCGGCCCCGAATTCGGCACGATCTCCGGCCTGATCGGCCCCTCCGGCGACGGCCCCGCGGCCCTCTACAACAAGCTCGGGCCCGGCACGAAAGGTCAGGGAAACACCCGCGCCGACGCCTACATCGGCGGCAACACGGCGCCGGTCCGCCTCAACGAGACCCGCTACAGCTACCCCGATCCGAACCAACCGCAGCCGCAGCCCCAGCCAGCCCCTCAGCCGCAGCCCCAACCAGCCCCCCAGCCGCCACCGCCGCCCCAGCCCAGGCCGAGGGTACCGCCACCGCCGCCCCAGCCGATCAACCCCCGGCCGGAGCCGGCCCCCGGCGCCGTGCCGCCGCCGCCCGCCCCGGGGATCCCGCCCGCATGAAGCCGACCGAAGGCGGTTCATCGCGGATCGGCTCGCTCGACCAGTTCCGCGGCTACACGGTGGCCGGCATGCTGCTCGTGAATTTCCTGGGCGGCTATCCGACGGTGCCGGCGGTCCTGCGCCATCACAACACGTATTGCAGCTATGCCGACACGATCATGCCGCAGTTCTTTTTCGCGGTCGGGTTCGCCTACCGCTTGACCTGGCTGAAAAGGGGGACGACCGAAGGCCGGTTCGCCGCGTATGCCCACGCCGCCTGGAGGTGCCTGGGCCTGATCCTGCTGGGCGTCCTCGTCTATCACCTCGATGGCAATTACAAGACGTGGGACTCGTTGGCCGCGGAGCGCTGGCCCGACCTGATCTGGAAATCGATCCAGAAAAGCCCCTTCCAGGCCCTCGTTCACATCGGCGTGACGTCGCTCTGGATCCTGCCGGTCATCGGGGCGCGGCCCAGCATCCGGCACGCCTTCCTGCTGGCGTCGACCGCGTTGCACCTGGCCGCCTCGCGGGCCGGCTACCTGGAATTCGCCGTCAATCGGCCGGTGATCGACGGCGGCCCGCTCGGGTTCCTCTCCTGGACGATCCCGACCCTGGCGGGCGCGTGGGCCTACGATGTGTACCGCGACAAAGGGCCGATCGGCGGCCTGCCCCGTTGGCTGATCGGGGCGGCGGCGTTGATGGCGATCGGCTACGGGATGTCGCTCCTGGGCGAGCACCACTCGCCCCCATTCCTCAAGCCGGATTTTACGCCCAAAGATGTGGACCTCGGGACGATGAGCCAGAGGACCGGCAGCGTCAGCTACCAAACCTTCGCCGCCGGCTTCTCGATCGCCATCTTCGCCCTGTTCGCGGCCGCCTGCGACGCCGGGAACCTGCGGATCGGCCTTTTTCGTACCCTGGGCTCGAACGCCCTGGCGGCCTACCTGCTGCACATGATCGTCGACGGGGCACTCAAGCCGTTCGTGCCCAGGGACGCGCCTCTCCCGTACATCCTGGCCGCGTCGATGCTATCGATCGGCCTGGTGTACTTGCTGGTACGGTCGCTGGAGAAGCGGTCGATTTACATTCGACTTTAAATCCGATCGCAGGCGATTTCACGAAGATCCGCCCGCGATCCCGCCGATTGTGCGGGTTGCGCCGGAACGGAGCCATCCTACGCAGGTTTCGAAGGTATTGGTCCAATCTTCATTCGGTGAGGCGGCCACCGGCTGAAACTTCAGCAGCAAATTCGGGTCCTCGGGACGGGGTAAAAGCCAACGCGCAACCGTGTAGTAAAATTGGCCCCAGTCCCCGGTGGAAGGCTCCATGCAAACCGCAAGGATATCGAATTCCTCGTAACGGTAAGGCCTCGTATCTCCCCCGGTTTTCTGGTCCTTACCGCCCCGAGTCCGCTGCGTTTCGGTGACGAACATATCGGCAGAGAGCCGGCGGGAGCCTTCGTTGGCACGCATGGGCCGATCGGCCTTCTTGCGCTGCAATTTGACCTGGACCCTCACGACCCCACGCCCATCATCCAGGGCAAAATCGTACGATGGATCGCCATGGATCGGTTGATTGATCCACCCTTTCGCCTTCAGCTCCTCGACGACCCCCAGGCGGAATGCCGATTCGGCGAGCACGCCACGAATCCCCCGCAATGTCAGCGGGCCGGCCAGATCGATCGCCTCCAAAATCACCTCGGCCGGCGCCCCCAGTTTTCGCTCCAGTTCATGGATCGGGTACTCCTTGCGGATCTGCCCGAGTACCGCCCTGCGGGCATCCTCCGACATCGCCCGCAATTGGTGTAGAATCGCATGGACCCGAGGCTCGCCATCCCGTGGTGGTCGCCCCGCGGGACCGGGCCGAAACCGGTCCAGATCCTGACGCGAGACGAAGACCCGGCCTCCCACCTCGATCGTCTTCAATTTCCCGTTCCGCACCAACTTCGAGATCGCCTGCCGGCTCACCCCATGGATGCGGGCCGCCTCGGCCTGAGTAATCCACTCCGAAGCGTCGGGGGGACCGCAGGGAAAATCGGTTGACAATGTAAACCGCCCCGATTACGGTGATGCTGGTCAGGCCGCTCGCGAGGGTGAATCGATGGGAAGTCCGCAGCCCGAACGGGCCGTCCAGAACCGATTGCTATTCGAGGGCCGGGATAAACTCATCATACCTGGGTATACGCCCCTTTACAGCACGCAACTGGGCGACGCTTACCTGGGCGATTCGCTGGCCTTGCTCAAGGCCCTGCCGGCCGATTCGGTCGATGTGGTGCTGACTTCGCCGCCCTATGCCCTGCATTTCAAGAAGGAATATGGGAACGCCGATAAGGCGGACTATGTCGCCTGGTTCGCGGACTTCGGGCGGGAAATCCTCCGAGTCTTGAAGCCCGAGGGGAGCTTCGTCCTCAACATCGGGGGCAGCTATAATCCGGGCGTGCCGACGCGATCGCTCTATCATTTCCGGCTGCTGATCGACCTCGTCGAGTCCGTCGGCTTCCACCTGGCGCAGGAGTGCTTCTGGTACAACCCGGCCAAGATGCCGATGCCGGCCGAATGGGTCACGGTCCGACGGATCCGCATCCGGGATTCCGTCGAATACGTCTGGTGGCTGTCCAAGACCCCCTGGCCCAAGGCCAATAACCGACATGTCCTCAAGCCTTACAGCGAGGACATGCACCGCCTGAGCCGCAAGGGTATCCGCGCCACCGTCCGGCCGTCGGGGCATCAGATCCGGCCCAGCTTCAGCGGCGTCGATGCCGGCGGTTCGATCCCGCCGAACGTGGTCGAGGATGGCACCGCCGACGACCTGCTCCGCATGGGGAATAACGCGGCGAACGACGCCTATACCCGCAAGTGCAAGGAACTGGGCCTCAAGATTCACCCCGCCCGGTTCCCGGCGGCCCTCCCCGAGTTCTTCTTCAAGATGCTCACCGACGAAGGGGACCTGGTGCTGGACCCCTTCGCCGGCTCGAACACGACCGGCGCGGTCGCGGAGGGCCTGGGCCTTCGATGGATCGCCGTCGAGTTGGTCGATTCGTACCTGGAAGCCAGCCGCTTCCGCTTCGGGGATTCCTGACGCGGGGCCGTCGCCCCCTCATTCCTCGTGGATGATCGGCTTGCCCATCTGCTGGAACGAGAAGAGCTGGAAGATCCGCCGGCCGTCGAAGTCCATCACCCGGAGGTCGTCCTGCTGCTTCAGGTCGTTCATCACCGAGGTGAACTGCGGGCCGTACTTCTTCTTGACGTCCTCGACGGGCACCTCGAACGCCATGTACTTGGCGATCCCCTTCGCCTGCAGCTTCTCGACCAGGCCGGGGTCGTTCAGCGAGTCGTGCGTGGTCAGGATCAGGACGGGGCCCGATCCGGTGTAGAAGATTCCTGCCTTGTTCATGATGGGTGCTCCCCAGGGAGGGCGGGTGACGCAAATTCGACGCGGCCGCCCCGACGGCCATTGTACGCAATCCGGCGCCGCAAGGGGCCCGGGCCGGCGGGGCGGCCTTCGTGGAGTCTCCGGGCCCGGCCTGCTATAATCCGGCCCGCGGAGCGGCGCGAAGTTCGAATGCTTGACGAGGGCCCGGCCCCCCGATGATCCATCCCTGGCACGACGTGACCCCCGGCGAGAAGCTCCCGAGGGAGTTCCACGCCCTGATCGAGATCCCCATGGGGTCGAGCCTCAAGTACGAGCTGGACAAGAAGACCGGCCTGCTGCGGCTCGATCGCGTCCTGTACTCGGCCGTCTATTACCCGGCCAATTACGGCTTCATCCCCCAGACCTACGCCGAGGACGACGACCCGCTCGACGTCCTCGTCCTCTGCCAGGAGCCGGTGGCCTCCATGACGATCGTCGAGGCCCGCGCCATCGGCCTGATGACGATGGTCGACGGCGGCCGGCACGACCACAAGATCCTCGCCGTTGCCGTCCACGACCCGGAGTTCAACGCCTTCCACGAGGCGTCCGACCTGCCGCCCCACCGCCTGATGATGCTCCGTCGCTTCTTCCAGGACTACAAGCTCCTCGAAGGCAAGTCGGTCGAGGTCGACGAGATCCAGTCGGCCGACAAGGCCCTGCCCGTCATCGAGGACGCCCTCCATTCCTACAGCCAGCATCGCCGCAAGGGCTTCTCCTGATACAAACTCCGGGCCCTCGTGCCCGGGGACTTCGCCGAGGGCGCGTCCATCCCCGAGTCGGCCGTCGTATAATCAGGCCGGGGCGGACTTCCCGCCCCCGATCGGCTTGGAACGGATCGGCCCGTCGGCCGCGGAGGGAGTGGCGATGCCGATGATGTACCCGCTGCGGAACCCGGACCTCCGGCACTGGCCCGCCGAGGACGATTCGCTCCGCCGACGCGTCGCCATCGGCCACGCCCTGCGGATGCCCGGCTACGAGCGCGCCGTCTGGGGCGACCAGGTCCGCCGCCCCCACAGCCTGTTCCTGGCCCGCAAGGCCGACGACCGCTGGGAAGCCTTCGGGGCCGGCAAGCCGAACCCGTCGATCTCCTGGCTGCTCGGCGGCCAACTGAAGGCCGAACTCGTCCTGGTCGGGCCCCCCGCCTGGCACGAGGCGGTCGCCAAGCGGGGCGGGACCGCCCAGTTCGGCCAGCTCGAAACCTGGATCCAAACCGACCCCGGCCGCCCGCCCGCCGCCGGCCCGCCCGGCACCGAGGCCCTCGTCCGGCCGATCGCCTGGGACGAGAAGGCGGCCTTCCTGGCCCTGGCCCCTCCCTGGGCTCTCCGCGCCTGGCGGGCGTTCGAGCTGGCCCTCGCCGAATCGCCCATGTTCGCGATTCCCCACCGAGACGGCTCCGGCTTCGCCTCGATGGCCTGGGTCTGCGAAACCGACAACCAGCACGCCTCGATCGGCGTGGCCACCGACGAGCGTTACCGAGGACTGGGCCTGGGAAGGGCCGTCGCCCGCGCCCTGATCGGAGCCCTCCAAGCCGGCCCGGCCCACCAACGCCGGCTCCCCGCCTGGTTCACCGAGGCCGAAAACGCCCCCTCGCGGGCCCTGGCCGAATCGCTGGGCTTCCGCCACCAACGCTCCGAACCGCTGGCCCGCTGGCGGGCGTTGACGGCTTAGCAGGGACTTGGATTCGCCTTGGAATGGGCAGGGGCCACATATCCGGACGCCCTGCCAGGCAAGAAAACCTCTTCAGAAAGCGTACGGACCCGAGGAGGCAACTATCGGATTCCCGGCCGCATCCCGATACCACTGCGTGGGACCGTACGGCTCGGCCGTCATATAATAACTGGCCTTCGCGCCACCCAGTGGGCGGACACGGTTCTTGCATGATTCTCGGTTTTGAAGCCCTGGAGGGGCGACCGTGAATAGCCCGGGGCGCAGCCCCGGGGATCCGCGGCCGGCTCGGAAGTATGCCCCGGCACGGCGTCGGAAATCCCTGGAAACCAGGATTTCCGACGCCGTGCCGGGCCTGTTCGTTGGGGTTGGCCGTTTCCCGGGGCTGGCGCTCGGGCTATTCACGGTCGCCCTCCGGGGCGGAAAGTCCGGGAAAACCGCGGCCGGATGCTTAGAGTCTCTCGCTGCAACAATTCGCTTATCGTTTCCGATTTTGAATAAGCTATAGGAACCGACCGCCGGCGTATTCATGTTGGCATCTTTCTGATCCACGAGGATCCCGGGATTAAGGCCAGGCCAATTGGGCGGGTTGTGACTGTTCAACAACTCAAAGACCACGACGTTGATTACAGGCGGGTCATTCGTCCCGAGGGTCCAACAACCTGATGCGTCGATTCTCTGCACCACGGTCACCTTTGTCGGGTTTGGCGCCACCTGAGAGGGGAGAAGGGGCGGAGGGATTCGTTGTTCTGCTCATGGTGATGCCGAAAGCCGTGGCCCCAAGGGCCAGGACGCGGACCGCCACGATCTGGCGGGCAACGAAACGCGATGGAATCATCGATCGTTCTCCCCTCGGCTGCAGAACATGGAGGGCGCCGGGCAAGATCCGAACGTCGGCAAGCCCGTGTGCCGTCGGAAACGCTGTAATCCCCGCCGTTCAATCGATCGGATCGATCGCCTCGCCGCCGTTCATGCTACCCATCGCATGCCATACCGAGATCGCGATCCGATCCCGCACGAACCGCGCATGGCCGTCAACGAAGGCCACGTGCGCCCCGCGGGAATGGGCGCCGCTGGCGGCCCAACCTCCCACCTGGACGCCGCCCCCATTCGTGCACGTATGGCCATTGATACCGATGTCGTGATTGTAAAGCGAGCGCCCCAGTTCGCCGTGATACCAATCATAGCCCTTCCTCTGAACGCTCAGCCGCGCCGTGGCGACGTCCAGGCCGTTGCAATCGCGGAGGGACTCCTCGTACTGGCCCGGTTCGTCTTTATGCTCCGACGTCTCGAAGACGGTCCGGATCGGATGCCGCGTCTTGGAACCGATCGGCAACCCCAGCATCCACTCGGCGGCGAGCGCAGTCGTGGAAGTGCCGTCCGTGACATCGCGGAGCTTGACGGTCGGGCTGAAAGTGCCCGCCAGCGGCCCGTTGTAGCCGGCGACGACCTGGCAACGGACGCCCCGATTCCCCGCGTAGCAGGTCCAGCCCACACCGCTGTTCGGCCGCAGGGTTTCCGAAGGGCAGTTGTAGGCCGCAACGCCCTGCGAGGCGACTGTGAGATTCGCCAGGTTCAGGAACATGCCGTTCCCCAGCGAGAAATTGAGGGCCTGGTACATGTTCCCCGCGTCGAGGTCGGGCAGGATGTTCACCAGGAACGAATAGCCCCGGGCGTCGATCCCGGGCGGCAGCGAGTCCTCGCTCCTGGCGGCGAACGCCAGCGATGCCGCGCCGATCTGCTTCAGGTTGTTGAGGCAGGCCACCCGCCGGGCCGCCTCGCGGGATGACTGCACCGCGACCAGTACGAGGCCGGCCAGCAACGCCACGAGCCCGATGACCACGAGCAGTTCGATCAGGCTGAAACCGCGGGGACGGGGATCGACTCGCATGGCCGGTACCTCCTCGCATCATCGAAAATTGGGATCACGGGCACGGCTCGGATTTCGACTAGAA
This sequence comes from Isosphaeraceae bacterium, assembly GCA_046350035.1. Taxonomy (GTDB): domain Bacteria; phylum Planctomycetota; class Planctomycetia; order Isosphaerales; family Isosphaeraceae; genus CALLYK01. The sequence goes on from JAXMBD010000033.1 coordinate 37,995, forward strand.
TCCAAACATCTCAATTTATGGAACTATGGATAGCATAGACCGCACCCGAACCAGGGTACGCTTCAGGGGGGCAAATCAAGGGGCTTCCCGTGATCTCATGCCAGTTCCCGTTCCCCGCGGGGGCCTGTCCCGGGGATCATACCAGGCTTGCCCATCCCGCCGGCCCTTTGGATAATGCGGGCATCGGAACCGGGCGATCCCGAGACGATTCGGGTTCGTCGCAAACCATCGTCCAGGAAGAGCATCGAGGTAAGGACACCGTGAAAGTCGCCATGATCGGGACCGGCTACGTGGGGCTGGTCACCGGCACCTGCTTCGCCGACAGCGGCACCAACGTGGTCTGCGTGGACAAGGTGGCCGAGAAGGTCGCCATGCTCCGCGAGGGGCAGATCCCCATCTACGAGCCGGGCCTGGCCGAGATGGTCCGCGGCAACGCCGCCGACGGGCGCCTCAGCTTCACCACCGACCTGGCCGAGGCGATCGAGGGGGCCGACTTCGTCTTCATCGGCGTCGGCACGCCGCAGGGGGCCGACGGCGGCGCCGACCTCTCCGGCGTCTTCGCCGTCGCCGAGCAGATCGCCCGGGCACTCAAGGAGCCGACGATCGTCGTCACCAAGAGCACCGTCCCGGTCGGCACCAACGCCGAGATCGCCCGCCGGATGGCCGCCATCACCTCGGTCCCCTTCGAGGTCGCCAGCAACCCCGAGTTCCTCAAGGAAGGCGCCGCCATCGACGACTTCACCAAGCCCGACCGCGTCGTCGTCGGCGTGAGGTCGCCGCAGGTCGCCGAGAAGCTCCGCGCCCTGTACGCCCCGTTCCTCCGCACCGAACGCCCGTTCCTGGTCATGTCCCCCGAGAGCAGCGAGATGACCAAGTATGTGGCCAACTGCATGCTGGCCACCAAAATCAGCTTCATCAACGAGATGGCCAACCTCTGCGAGGCCTACGGCGCCGACATCAACGACGTCCGCCGCGGCATCGGCCACGACCAGCGGATCGGCTTCAGCTTCCTGTTCCCCGGCGCCGGCTACGGCGGCAGTTGCTTCCCGAAGGACGTCCGGGCCGCGCAGCACATGGCCCGGTCCCGCGACCTGCCCAGCCGGATGATGGACGCCGTCGACGCGGTGAACGAGGCCCAGAAATCGGTCCTGCCCCGCAAGATCCTGGCCCACTTCGGCGACGCCGCGCGGGGCAAGACGGTGGCGGTCTGGGGGATCGCCTTCAAGCCCCGGACCGACGACATCCGCGAGGCCCCGGCGCTCGTGCTGATCGACGCCCTGCTGGCCGCCGGCGTCAACGTCCGCGCCCACGACCCCGAGGCCCTCGCCAACGTCCGGGCCATCTACGGCGACCGGATCACCTATTGCGACCGGCCCTACGGCTGCCTGGAACAGGCCGACGCGCTGGCGATCGTCACCGAATGGAACGAGTTCCGCAACCCGGACTTCAACATCATGGCCCGGCTGCTGAACGCACCCGTCATCTTCGACGGCCGCAACCTGTACGACCCGGCCCGGATGGTCCACCTCGGCTTCACCTACCACGGCATCGGCCTGAAGGGGCCCGGACCGGTAAGCAAGTAGGAGAGGGGCAGCCTACCGCCCGATCAGGAGGTCGATTCGCCCCCGGCCTCCACCTCGGACTCATCAATCTCGCCGCGCTCGACCAGGGATCGCTCATACTCGTCGCGATCCATCGGACAATCGACAAGCTTCAAGAAATCCGGGCGACTCAACAGGCACTGCCGGGCCATCTGCCCGAGCAGGTTATCGGCGATCTCCTTCACCTTCGGCGAATGGCTCGTCTTGGTCCGGGCCCTGGTGATCCGACCACTCTTCGTGACATAGACGAAGTAGTGGTGATCGCCCTCAATCCGCTCGAACCCCTTCCCCCTCAGGGCCGCTTCAACGGCCTTCCGAGATCGCGGCATCGCGGGTCTCCTCGCGGACTCGGTCCAGCAGAGCCTGGCGTAGCCGTCGGGCACCTCGACTTAGCTTCTCCGGCGACGCCTTGGCATAGACATCCCACTGAAACATAAGCTGTTCCGCAAATTCATCAGCGATTTTGTCGCGGGTCCAGGCGAACACATCGATCCCGAGTTCCTCGCTTCGGAGCGTGTAATACTGCCCTGAATCCTCATCCATCGAGGGTATGAGCGTCAGATGCGGGGCAAGGCGCAGGGCACGCCCGCCCCATCTCGCCTCGGAAAACACCATCGCGGAAAGATCGATCGGTTCTACTCGTGAAACGCCCGTTAGGCTAATCGGGTGTCCTTTTCGATCCAGCGTATATTGGCCGGTCACCTGGATCGGGACATTGTAGTTTTTCATAACCGTATCGAAGACCGTAGCCTCACATTGGCAGCGGATTTCTTGACGTGTAGGCGGGTAACGGATGATTAAGCTCTGGGCCTCTATATTGACTTTGAGCAAATCGCCCGTCACGGTCATCGTCGCGTCCTCGGCCGCGCCCGATCCCAAGTATGAATTCAGCGAGCGGAAGGTGGCATGGTTCAGATCCACCCCCTCGCCCCCGACCCGGATCCGCAAACTCCACCGTTCCCCCGCACGCGGCAGGATCTCGCGGACTTCCCCGAGCACGCGCCCTAGATACTGCGGCCGGGAAAAAAAGCGGTTTAGCTCGTTCCATCGCCCCTCAGCCAAGGCCTTCATTACCGACAATGAGCCGACCAACGGGTCTGGCTCGGGAAAGAGCATCGATTCGGTTCGGCTCATATGCAGGGGCACAGCAAAGCTCGATGCACGAGGGACGCCGCATCGCAACGTGTACCGGCTGCGCAAATCGCTACTCGGCTTAAACCGATCGCTGATCGGCAATTCCTGGCCAGACGCGGCCATCAGATAAATAATCCGCTGCAGGCCTTCCAGGGCGCGGGAAAGCACCTCGACCGGCACCGTATGATCGGCGGTCTCGGCCCCCACGATCGCCAGTTCATTCGACCGCTCGGGATATTCCATTCTTTCCATTTGTACAGGGCTTGAGGGTTAAGGTCAATCCGCGACTCGATCTACCTGGAGCGTCTCAAGATACCCGAGGAGTTCAGGGAACCCGACAAGAAGATACGACTTCAGATCGACCGCGATCGCCCGGTCCTACAGGCTGAGTGAGGACGCGACATGATCCCGCCCGGCGGACACCGAGGCTACGGTTAGTCCCGCCCATCGGATCCGTTAGGGCACCACCGGCTCAGCTGCCACCCACGAAATCCGGTGCCCTGCCAGCGATTACCGGATCAACCGTCGGATCCTGGAACCGCCTGGTGCACCAACGGCTCTGCCAAACGAAACGAACGGGCCGCAGTGTGCCGCCAAACGAAATCCCGTGGGACCTCAACCCATTTCTCGCGAATCTCCCATTTTCTGCAAAGTCCTCACTACAACCTTCCGACAAAGATCTCCGTGAACCCCCAAACAGTGGAGTCCCTAACTTCACCCGAGTCCCTGCCATGAATTCGAATGACCTGGCGATGCTGCCAGATATCGCGGCCGAGGTAGCCGACCCTGATCCGACGCCCAACATCCATCCCCAGACCGGCCCGTTGACGGAAGCGGGCAAGGACGTTTCGAAGCGCAACGCGGTCCGGCATGGCCTGACCGGAGCCGGCGTGGTCTTGCCCGAGGGCCTTCGCCAGTCGGTCGATCGCCTGCGGGATGAGTTCGTCGCGACCTACTCGCCGGTCGATGACGACGACCTGCGGCTGATCGGCCAGGCGGCGCTGGGCTTCGCCAGGTTCCAGGCGGCCGTCGACGAGCAGACCTATTACATCGCCGACCGCTCCGAGCAGGCCCTGGCGAGCTGGGGCGAGGCCGAGGCGGCCTCGGCCGAGAAGCTCGGGAATCGCCTCGCGAGCCGGCCCGCGTGGGTCGTCGGCCAGTTGATGCTGACCTTGGCGGGGTGCCGCTGGCTGCTGCAGCAGTGGCGGTGGCTGGTCGCGAGCCTGGATCACTCGGGCACCTGGGACGACGACCGGCAGGCCCGGGCGCTGCACCTGCTCGGGATCGCCACGATCGACCACGAAGCCGACCGATCCGTCGTTCGCGGGGGCACGCCGGAAGAGCGTCGGGCGCTGGCCTCGGAACAGGTCGCGACCCTGGAGGCGAGGCTCTCGGGCGACCTCGCCAGCATCGATGCCAACCGCCGCGATCGCGCGATCGAGGGCCGGGGGTACCTGCTCGAACCGGGCTACCTCAAGCTCGTCCGGTACGAGAACGCCGCCCTGCGGATGTACGAGCGGGCGATCGCCGAGTTGAAGGCCCGCCGGGTAGCTCGGGGCGAATCGGACAAGCCCGCGAGCGTGGCCAAGGCCCCCGCGGTCGAGATGCTTCGGCCGGCGATGACCCCACCAGCCCCCGAAGCCGAGGACGTCGGCCCGACCCCACCGCCGGGCTACGCCAACTACACCCTGGAGGCGATCGAAGGGCGGATGGCCGCGATGGACGCCTGGATGGCCCAGGAATACCCCAGGGCGTTCGCCAACCTCCAGGCCCTGGGCGATGAGGATGAGGACGACGACGAAGAGGAGGAGGAAGGCGACGGGCCCAGGGCCCCGGAGCTGTCCCGGGCCGAAGGCCGTCGCGAAAGCCGACAGGCGAAGCGGGAACGGCTCAGGCGCGAGCGGGAAGCCCGCAAGCGAAGCCGTCGCCGCTGATCGATCCCGGGGCCCTTCGCTCTTTGACAACCCGCTCGTCCGAACCCGGCCGCCGGGAGCGTCCGTCTCATTCCAGGGTTTTCTTCAGCTCGAGCGCGCCGGGATGCTCGGGATCGGCCTGGAGCACCTCGTCGAGTGCCTTGCGGGCGCCTTCGGCGTCCCCCTTGCCGTTCAGGGCGCGGGCCAGTTTCACCTTCAGGTCGTTGGGCTTCCTGGGCTTGAGGGTGAGGGCGACCTGGTATTCCTCGATCGCGCCGTCCCAGTCCTTCCGGCCGGCGCGGGCGTCGGCGAGGATGTCGTGGTAGGCCGCGTCGTACACCTGGATATACAGGCACTCGGTGGCCCATTTCTCGGCCTGCTCGAACTCGTCGCGGGCCAGGTGGCGCTCGGCGAGGGCCTTGCGCACCGCCAGGTCGTCGGCGTCGTTGGCGGCCAGCATGGCGAGGTCTTCCAGCAGCTTGTCGGGCCGCTCCTGCCTCATGTGCACGCGGGCCAGGCCGGCGATCCACTTGGACTGGAACGGGTCGTCCTTGCGGGCCAGCTCATAAAGGCGTTCGGATTCCTGGAGGTCGTCGGCCTTCATCAGGAGTTCGGCGAGCAGGTCGATGACGCGCTCGTTCGGCCTGGCCGGGTCGAGCGCCGGCTTGAGGACCTCCAGGGCCCCGTCGTCGTCGCCGATCGCCTGCAGGAGCCTCGCCTTGACGTAGCCGGCCAGGGGGTGGTTCGGCTTGAGCTTGAGGGCCTTGTCGGCGAACGGCCGGGCCTGCTTGAGGTCGCGGCGGCTGAAGTGCTCGTAGGCCATCCGGGCGTTGAGGTCGGCGTCGTCGGGCTTCGCCTTGAGCATCTGGTCGAGCTGCGAGAACGGCACCTTCTTTTCGTCGTCCGCCCGGGTACGGATCGTCTTGAGGACGTCGTCCAGGAAGGCCAGGTAGCCGGCCTCGAAGTCGGCCTTCTCGACGTTGAAGCACCGGCCGATCGCCTTCTCGGTGGTGAGCCCCTGCCGGTAGGCGTCGAGCATCTTGATCAGCGCATCCTCGCCGAAACGCTTGAGCATGTACTGCGCATAAAGCTGGGCCTGGCAGTAGGCGAGCTGGCGTTCCTCCGGCTCCCTGGGGCGGATGAAGCCCAGGTTGATGTTGTCGAGGTTGAGCAGCTTCCGGGCGGGGATCCGCTCCATCAGCATCTTGTTCCAGGGCTGGGGCCTCGGGGCGTTCTCGCTCTCGACGGCGAGCGCCTCGGTGTACCAGTGGGGGATGTTGAAGTCGGTCTGCTGGAGGGTGATGACGTGGGCCAGTTCGTGCGTGAGCACCCGCGACCAGTTGTACGGCTGACGGCCGGCCCGGGGGCTGGCCAGGGCCACCACCTTGCCGGTGCAGGCGCCGACGGTGGGGATGAACCGCACGCCGACCGTCCGGCCGCTGAACGTCTCCTGGTCCTCCAGGATTTCGATCTGGGTCTTCCCCGGTGGCGCGTAGCCGAACCGGCGGGTCATGTCGCCGTAGATCGATTCCAGGTACTTCGACATGTACCGGCCGAGCAGCTTGTCGGGGGCGGACGTGAGCAACCGGTAATGGTCCGAATCGAGCGATTCGTACGGCTCCATCCGCTTGAGGACCTTCATCATGTTCTCGGCGCGGACGTTGTACGGATCGGCGTCGAAGGCGGCCTGGAACAGCTCGCGGGCCTCGGGCTCGCGGCCGATCTGCATGTAGAGCATCCCCAGGCCGATCCGGGAATCGGCGTGCTCGGGGTCGGCGGCGATCGATTGCAGGAAGGCCCGCTCGGCCGAGTGGTACTTGCGGCGGTCGGCCAGGCGCTCGCCCAGGGCCGCATAGAAGGCGGCCGGCTTCGGGTTGTTCTGCAAGACGGCCGCCTCGACGGCCGCCGCGCCGACGGGGTCGACCAGCAAGCGATAGGCGGCGGCCAGGCGGGCGAGGGCCTCCTCGTCCTTCGGCATCTCGGTGACGGCCAGCTTGGCGGCCTTCAGGGCGTCGTCGAACCGCTCGTCGGAGATCGCCGCGTCGGCCATCAGGATGTGGGCCGGGGCGTACCGGGGGTTGACCTCCAGCGCCTCCTCGGCCTTGCGGGTGGCGACGGCCAGCTTGTAGCCCTGCAGCTCGGCCTGGCCGATGTTGACGATCGCCTCGACGGCCGACGGGTTGATCGCGAGGGCCCGGTTCAGCTCCTTGCGGGCGCTGCCCTCGCGGTATCCCGACAGGAACAGCCGGCCTTCGAGCCAGGCGGCCTGCCAGCACTTGGGGTCGAGCTTGATCGCCTTCTCGTACAGCTCGTTGAGCACGTCGTTGAGCTGCTCGCCCAACTCGGGGCCGCGGGCCCTGGCCCGGTAGTAGCGCTCGGCGGCCTGGCCGACCAGGCAGAGGGCGTCGGCGTCGGCGGCCAGCTTCTTGCGGTTGGCGTTGTACAGGTCGACGATCGACTGGTAGGCGACCAGCGCCTCATCGTGCTTGCCGCGGGCCTCCAGCAGCCGGGCGGCCAGCCATCGGGCGCCCAGGTTCTCGGGCTCGGTCGCCATCGCCTTGCGGGCCAGTTCGGACGCCTCGTCCCAACGCCCCGCCCGGAATTCGAGCTCGCCCAGGGCGGCCGCCAGCGGGGCGGAATCGGGGGCTGCCTCCAGGGCCCTGGCGAGGGCCTCGCGGGCCGGGGAGTATTCGCCGACGGCCGCCAGGGAATCGGCCAGGCCGATCGCCCGCCTCGCCGCCAGGGCCGGGTCGTCGGTCTTGATCGCCTCGAACGCCTCCTTCGCCTGCCCGTACCGGCCGACCTGGGCGAGTTGCCGGGCCTTGTCCAGGTCCTGGGCGACGTCGGCGAGGGCCGCCGGGATGGCGATCGAGGACAGGGCGAGGGCCATCGCGGCGAGCGGGGCGCGGGGCATAGGGCGGCCTCCGGCGGGTCGGGATCGGTCGCGGCGGCGGTCCGGGCCGCCCGATCCCACGTTACCCGAAATGCCCGGAGCCTTTGTAGGGGGGCAGGGGAGGGCCCGGGGACTTCTCGCCCGCCCCGAAGGTACCCGGCCCCCTTATCCCGGGCCGTCGGGGGTGCCCTTGTCCCAACCCGCCCGAAATTGCTAGAGTTTGGTACACGAAATCCGGGCCGCGTCGCCCGCCCGTCGGGAGGCGCGGCCCGAACCGCGCCCGGAATCCGCCGCCCCGGAATCCCTCCCCTCCTCCCCGATGATCGCCCAGCGAGCGCCCCTGCCGTGCCCAAGCGTACCGACATCCAGAAGATCCTGATCCTGGGCGCCGGGCCGATCGTGATCGGCCAGGCGTGCGAGTTCGACTATTCCGGCACCCAGGCTTGCAAGGCTCTGCGGGAGGAGGGGTACGAGGTCGTCCTGGTCAACTCGAACCCGGCGACCATCATGACCGACCCGGAGATGGCCGACCGGACCTACATCGAGCCGGTCCTGCCCGAGGTCGTCGAGCGGATCCTGGCCAAGGAGAAGCCCGACGCCGTCCTGCCCACCCTCGGCGGCCAGACCGGCCTGAACGTGGCCCTGGCCCTGGCCGAGTCGGGCGCCCTGGACCGCCACGGCTGCCAGCTCATCGGCGCCACGGCCGACGCCATCCGCCGGGCCGAGGACCGCGAGCTGTTCAAGAAGTGCATGGACGAGATCGGCCTGGAATCGGCCCGGAGCCGCCTGGCCCACTCGCTCGACGAGGCCCGCGCCATCCGCGACGAGATCGGCCTGCCCTGCGTCCTGCGCCCCAGCTTCACTTTGGGCGGCTCGGGCGGCGGCATCGCGTATAACAAAGATGAGTTCGATCGGCTGGTCGCCTACGGCCTGGAATTGAGCCCGGTCAAGTCGATCCTGGTCGAGGAGAGCGTCCTGGGCTGGAAGGAGTACGAGATGGAGGTCATGCGCGACTCGGCCGACAACGCCGTGATCGTCTGCTCCATCGAGAACTTCGACCCGATGGGCGTCCACACCGGCGACAGCATCACGGTGGCCCCCGCCCAGACCTTGACCGACAAGGAATACCAGCGGTTGCGCGACGCCTCGATCGCCATCCTCCGCAAGATCGGCGTGGCCACCGGCGGCTCGAACGTGCAGTTCGCCATCGACCCCCGCGACGGCCGGATGATCGTCATCGAGATGAACCCGCGGGTCAGCCGCAGCTCGGCCCTGGCCAGCAAGGCCACCGGCTTCCCGATCGCCAAGATCGCCGCCAAGCTGGCCGTCGGCTATCGCCTCGACGAGATCCGCAACGACATCACCCGCGAGACCCCCGCCTGCTTCGAGCCGACGATCGACTACGTCGTTACCAAGGTCCCCCGCTGGGCCTTCGAGAAGTTCCCCGACGCCGACACCGCCCTGACCACCCAGATGAAGTCGGTCGGCGAGGTCATGGCGATCGGCCGGACCTTCCGCGAGAGCCTGCAGAAGGCCCTCCGGGGGCTCGAAGTGGGCCGGTTCGGCCTCGGCGCCGACAAGAAGGACCTCTGGGGCACCGAGAATCAGCCCAGCCCCGACGAGATCAAGGCCAAGCTCGCCACCCCCAACCCCGACCGCGTCTGGTACCTCCGCTACGCCTTCAAGGCCGGGATGCCGCCCGACCTGATCCACGGCCTGACCCGGATCGATCCCTGGTTCCTCCGCAACGTCCAGGAGCTGATCGAGGTCGAGGACCGGCTCCGCGAGGTGCCCGCCCTGGAGGACGCCCCCGACGACCTGATCACCCTGGCCAAACGCGACGGCTTCTCCGACCGACAGCTCGCCCACCTCTGGGGCACCAGCGAGATGGAGGTCCGCCGCGACCGCCTCCGGCGCGGGATCAAGCCGGTCTACAAGCTGGTCGACACCTGCGCCGCCGAGTTCGAGGCGGTCACCCCGTACTACTACTCGACCTACGAACGCGAGGACGAGGCCCGCGTGGGCGACAAGCCCCGCGTGGCGATCCTGGGCGGCGGCCCCAACCGGATCGGCCAGGGGATCGAGTTCGACTACTGCTGCTGCCAGGCCGCGTTCGCCCTCAAGGCCGACGGCTACGAGGTGGTGATGGTCAACTCCAACCCCGAGACCGTCTCCACCGACTACGACACGTCCGACCGCCTCTTCTTCGAGCCGCTCACCGTCGAGGACGTGCTGAATATCTGCGAGCGGATCAAGCCCCTGGGGGTGATCGTCCAGTTCGGCGGGCAGACCCCGCTCAACCTGGCCAAGGCCCTGGAGGCGGCCGGCGTGCCGATCCTGGGCACTAGCCCCGAGTCGATCGACCTGGCCGAGGACCGCGAGCGGTTCCGCCTGGTGATCGAGCGCCTGGGCCTCCGCCAGACCCCCAGCGACACCGCCACCAGCTTCGACCAGGCGCGGCGGATCGCCGACCGGATCGGCTACCCGGTGGTCGTCCGCCCCAGCTTCGTCCTGGGCGGCCGCGCGATGGAGATCGTCTACGACGAGACCAGCCTGGCCCGGTACATGGAGAACGCCGTCGACGCCAGCCCCGAACACCCCGTTTTGATCGACAAGTTCCTCGAAGATGCCACCGAGGTGGATGTCGATGCCGTCTGCGACGGCAAGCGGACGATCGTCGGCGGCGTGATGGAGCACATCGAGGAGGCCGGCATCCACAGCGGCGACTCGGCGTGCGCCATCCCCCCCCACAACCTCGCGCCCCAGCTCGTCGCCGAGCTCAAGCGGCAGACCTACATGCTGGCCGAGGCCCTCAACGTCCGCGGCCTGATGAACATCCAGTTCGCCGTGAAGGAAGGCGAGGTCTACGTCCTGGAGGTCAACCCGCGGGCCTCGCGGACCGTGCCGTTCGTCTCCAAGGCGACCGGCCTGAACCTGGCCCAGGCGGCGGCCCGGGTGATGGTCGGCCAGGCCCTGGAATCGCAGGGGATTACGGCCGAACCCGAGCCGAAGTACACGTCGGTGAAGGAGAGCGTCTTCCCGTTCGCCAAGTTCCCGGGCGTCGACATCGTGCTGGGCCCCGAGATGCGGTCGACCGGCGAGGTGATGGGGATCGACCGCGACTTCCCGGCCGCGTTCGCCAAGAGCCAGATGGCCGCCTCGACCAAGCTGCCGATGGAGGGCACCATCTTCCTCAGCGTCGCGGCCCGCGACCGCAAGGGGATCGTGCCGATCGCCGCCGGCCTGCACGCGATGGGCTACCGGCTGCTCGGCACCGACGGCACCTCGCGGACCCTGGCCGACCACGGGATCCCGATCGAGCCGGTCCGCAAGATCCACGAGGGGCGGCCCAACCTGCTCGACCTGCTGGCCAACGGCCAGATCGACCTGATCATCAACACGCCCAGCGGCAAGGGCGCCCGGACCGACGAGGGCCGGATCCGCGCCAGCGCCGTCAGCCACGGCGTCCCCTGCATCACCACCCTGAACGCCGCCAGGGCCGCCGTCGCCGCCCTGCACCGGCTCCGCCAGGGGGAGCTGGATGTCTATGCGCTGCAAGACTTGTTGAAATTCGGCACCCGACAAGCTTGAGGCAGGAAAAGGTGCCGGGAGCTGCTTTTCGGCAAAAGCGGCTCCCGGCACCTTTTCCTGCCCGAATCCGGCCTACTTCTTCGGCGTCGAGGCCGCCTTGGCCCCCTTCGACGCGGTCTTCTTCTTGTCGTCGATCTTCTTCTGCTTGTCCTTGTCCTTCGGCGCCTTGTCGCCCATGACGGGATCTCCACGGAGCAGGGAAGGAAGAAGGGCACCGCACCCCCGGCCGGGATCGGCCGGCGTCGAAATCGCGGCTAAAGAGCGAGCTTGCCCGAATCGGGGCCGATTCGCAAGCGGTCGATTCCCGCTTTTGCGACGCGGCGGGCCACCCGCGGCACCCTCGGTACGGCAGTTGCCGGCCTTGCCCTCGTCCAGGGGGGATGCCGCCATGCCGCTCGACGAATACCGGGCCAAGCGCGATTTCCGGGCCACCCGCGAGCCGTCCGCCGAGGGCGGCCCGTCGGAGGCCGCCGGTCGGCCGATCTTCGTCGTGCAGGAGCACCACGCCTCGACGCTCCACTACGACTTCCGCCTGGAAGCCGGCGGCGTCCTGAAGAGCTGGGCCGTGCCCAAGGGGCCGTCGATGGACCCGTCGGTGAAGCGCCTGGCGGTGCAGGTCGAGGACCACCCCCTGAGCTACGCCGGGTTCGAGGGGTCGATCCCCCGGGGCCAGTACGGCGGGGGCACGGTGTCGATCTGGGACCACGGCACCTTCGACAACCTGACGTCCACCCCGGACAAAGCCCTGGATCTAACCGATGCGATCGAATCGGGGCGGCTCGAATTCGCCCTCCACGGCGGCCGGCTTCGGGGCAAGTTTGCTTTGGTCCGCATGAAGGGCAGGGGCAAGGGCAAGCCGCAATGGCTGCTCATCAAGCTGGCCGACGAGTTCGCCCGGGCCGAGGCCGGATCCCCGGCCGGCAAGCCGTCGCCCCGGCCCAGGGCGAAACGCGCCGATCCGGCGCCCATCCCGGCCCGCGAAGACGCGCCCGATGAGGTCGAACTGACCCATCCCGATCGGGTTCTTTTCCCCGAGGCGGGCCTGACCAAGGGCGATGTCTTCGCCTATTACCGGAAGGTCGCCGGCCATCTCCTGCCGTTCCTCAAGGACCGGCCGATCACGCTGGAACGCCTTCCCGATGGCCTCCACGAAGGGGCCCCGCACTTCTGGCAGAAGAACACGCCCGCGTACTACCCCGATTGGATCCCCCGGATCCCGCTCGAAACCGAGTCGGGCAAGACGGTGGAATACCTCCGGATCCGGGACGAGGCGACCCTGCTGTACCTCGTCAACCAGGGGGCCATCACATTTCATGCCTGGGCCTCGCGGGCCGGCAGCCTCGACCGCCCGGACTTCATCCTGTTCGACCTCGACCCGGGGCTCGCCCCGTTCGCCGACGTGATCGAGGTGGCCCGAGCCATCCGGTCGATCCTGGAGGAGCGGGGGCTTCCGGCGTTCGTCAAGACCTCGGGCAAGTCGGGCCTGCATGTGCTGACGCCCTGGGATGGCGCGGGGGGCTTCGATCCGGCCCGCGATTGGGCCCGCGAGCTTGGCGAACGGGCGGCCGAGGCCCTGCCCGAGAAGGCCACGGTCGAGATCCGCAAGGCGAAGCGGGGCGACCGGGTCTACATCGACGTCCTGCAGAATGCCCGGGGCCACCACGCCGTCCCGCCCTACGTCCTCCGGGCGATCCCCCGGGCCACCGCCTCGACCCCGCTCGACTGGCGCGAGGTCAACCCGAAGCTCAACCCGGCCGCCTTCACGACCGGCAAGGTGCTGACCCGACTCGCCCGTCGGAAGTCCGACCCGCTGGCGGCCTTGCTGGCCTCGTTCCAGGGGCAAGAGAAAGCCGCCCGGCCTTGAGCCTGCACATCGGCACGTCCGGCTGGAGTTACGACCACTGGATAGGCCTCCTCTACCCGCGCGAAGCCACCAGCCTGGAACGGCTCGACGCCTATGCGCGGCGGTTCGATAGCGTCGAGGTCAACAACACCTTCTACCGATGGCCCCGCGACGAGGTCTTCGCCACCTGGCGGGAACGCCTGCCCGAAGGGTTCGTCGTCTCGGCCAAGGCGTCGCGCGGCCTGACCCAGTTCCGCAAGCTCAACGACCCGCTCCCCTGGCTGGAACGGATGGAGTCGGGCCTCGTCCGCCTGGGAGAAAAGCGGGGCGTGACTCTCTTCCAACTGCCGCCGCACTTCCCCAGCGACCCCGACCGGCTCGACCGGTTCCTGGCGGCCCTCCCGAGGGAACACCGGTACGCCGTCGAGTTCCGCCACCCGACCTGGGCCGTGGAGGAGACCTTCCGCCTGCTGGAACGGTACGGCGTGGCCTATTGCGTCATGAGCGGGGCCAACCTGCCGTGCATCCTGAGGGCGACCGCCCCGTTCGTGTACGTCCGGCTGCATGGGCCGGATCATCACCACCTTTACGCCGGATCCTACCCGGACGACGGCCTCCGATGGTGGGCCGACCGGATCGGCGAATGGCGGTCGCAGGGCCGGGACATCTATGCCTATTTCAACAACGACGGCCACGGCAACGCGGTCCGAAACGCCCGGAGATTGCAGGACTTCATCGGCCCCTGAATGGGCCCCATTTCGGGCCCGCAAAATCGAACCAAGACCTTTCCCGAAGCGTATTTATAGGGGCAAGAGGGGGCAAGAAACGGCGGCCATCGGGCCGCCGCCACCGATCAAGGAAGGCACCATGCGACGCATCGAGAATTACGTCCGCAAGTACGGCCCGGAATTCGGCCCGAAGCTGTACCATGCGCTGCAGAGCCAGGCCGCCCATGCCGGCGTCAGCGCCCGGCTCCGCAGGAAGCTCGCGGCCCTCTCGGAAACCGGCAAGGCGCCGAGGTCGCCCCGGCATCCGGAGTCCGAGGCGCAGGATTTCCTGCCGTTGTTCCCGGAGGAAAAGGTGGATGCGGCCGGGCCGATGGCCACGGCCGCTTCCTGATCGTCGCCCCGGTTCCCTCGCCTCAGGGCTTCTGCAGGGCGTATTCGACGAGGAACAGCGCGGTCCCGGCCTCGGTCTTGAACTCCTTGGGGCGATCGGGGCCGCCCAGGTTGTAGCAGACCTTTAGCTTGTCGCCGACCCGCTCGTAGATGGCGGGAATCGTCTTCCCCTGGTTCGGGCCCTCGGTCCCGGTGATATCCAGGGCCCTGGGCTTGGCCGAACCGTCCCGCTTGCAGGTGCCCTTGTCGGGCCCGCCGCCGACGGTGACGGTGTACCTGTCGCCCTGGATTTCCAGGCGGATCGCCTTGCGGACCTCGTCCGGGAACGGCTTGCCGCCGAGCTCGGCCGAGGTCGCCAGCCAGGTGCCGTCGAGGTCGTCCTCGGCCGGGACCGACGTCGGGTCGGAGGCCATCAGGGCCAGGGCAAGGAGGGGTCCGAATGCCATCGAAGATCTCCCTTCTTCCTTCCTGCGGTCAGCCTTCCCCGGGCCGGTCCAGGGGCTGGGTGAAGCTGAAGCAGAAGCAGACGCCGTAGGGATCCCGGGCGAAGAAGACGCGGTAGCGACGGCCGTCGTAGGCCTGCTCGTCGATCGTCCCGGGTTCGATCCCCTTGGCCTCGAACTCGTCCCGGAGGGCGTCCACATCGCCGACGGAGAACCAGCAACTCGCCTGCTGGGGATCCCGGCCGTTCACGGCCAGGCCGATCTCAACGTCGTCCCGCCTCAACCGGGCCGTGGTCCCGTCCTTCGAGACGAGCGTGAAGCCGAGGCAGTGCGTGTAGTAGCCGACCGCCGGGCCGATCGACTGGGCCGGGATGGCGTCTTTATCGGTATCGCCGATCGGGCCGGCCGCCTTGAAGAAGAGGCCCTGGGACATCGCGAATCCCCTCAATCGGGTTTCAAAAGGCCGACCAGCTTCCGGGCGCAGGGATGCATGCCCGCCTTCTGGAGGGTCGCCCTCGACGCGTCATTCGTAGCATCGCATCGGGCCGACGGGATCTTGCCCATCCGGTAGCAGGCCCGCTTCAGCTCCTGGACCAGGTAGCTACCGTACCCGCGACGGCGGGACGACCCGGCCGTTTCCATGTAGATATCGCCGTAAGGGGGATTGTAGTGGAACAGCAGCCCCCCGGCGGCGACGGGTGAGCCATCGGCCTCGATCATCCAGCCGGCGTCGGCGTCGAGGCCCGCTGCGACCAACCGGTCCCGGTCCACCGCATCAATCCCGCGGAAAGTCGCCCCGGGCGGGGCGGCCAGGTCGGTCTCGATCGCGTCCCGGAACAGGACCACGTCGGACCGGATCTCCTGGGCGCAATCGAAGAGCATCAAGGTGAGCAGCAGGTCATTCGACTGGGTTTCGATCGTCCGGGCCCCGCTCGCCTCGATGAGCCTCCGGAACAGGGGCAAGGCCCGGCCCCGGGACGCGGGCAGGACGTAGAACTCGACGACGATGTCGCGGGGATCCAGGCCGATCCCGCCCACCAGGCCGTAGCCCACGACCCGGCCGCCGATCCGCAGCAGGTACGAGTCGGTCCAGCCCCGCTCGTGCCAGGAATCCCGGAGCATCTGGCAGTGCATCTCGTGGCGATGGAGTTCCCGCAGGGCCAGGGTTTCCTCGCCCGGGACGGGCGATACCTCCAGGTTCATGGTGGACATCCCCCAACACCGGGTCGGCCGCGGGTTCAGGCGAATCGCATCAGGAGGACCAGCGAGGCGACGGCCAGCACCAGTCCGACGACCTCGGCCGGCTTGAGGGCCTCCCGGAACGCGATCGCCCCGATGGCCGTGAGCAGCAGGATCATCGAGACCGAGTAGACCACGCCGATCGTGGCCAGCTTCAGGTGCCGCATCACGTACACCCAGCCGAATGCGGTGGACGCATACACCGCGAAGCCCAGGTAGAACCAACCCGATCGGAGCGGGTTCCTCTGCTGGCTGGCCAGCTTCAGCAGGTAGTCGCCGGCCACGCCGACCATGCTGAAGCCGACCGTCACCAGGATCGGGAGGTAGCGATTCAAGGGGTGGGTCCCTTACGAGGATTCGGCCGGCCGCTGGGCCGGCTGGTACGAGCCCGGCACGCTGCGGAAGGCGATCGCCATCCGGTTCCAGGCGTTGATCGCGGCGACCGCCCAGGTCAGGTCGACCAGTTCCTTCTCGGAGAACTGCCGCCTCGCCTCCTCGAAAAGGTCGTCCTGCACGCCGTCGCCGATCCGGGTCACGGCCTCGGTCCAGGCGAGGGCCGCCCGCTCGCGTTCGGTGTAGAAGGGGGTCTCCCGCCAGGCGTCCAGGGCATAGATCCGCTGCTCGGCCTCGCCGGCGGCCCGGGCGTCCTTCGTGTGCATGTCGATGCAGAAGGCGCAGCCGTTGATCTGCGAGGCCCGGATCTTGACCAGTTCGAGGAGCGGATGCTCCAGGCCGCAGCCGGCCAGGTAGCTACCCAGCCCGTACAGTGCCCGGGTCGCCTCGGGCGCCTTCTTTTGAAACTCGACGCGCGGTTCCATCGGCAGGGCCTCCGGGGGATCGGGACGAACCACCATAACAGGCCGGCCGCCCGGTAGCCTACCCGGCGGGTCCGCGGCCTCGCCTGCCGCCTGGCCCGCCCGGCCCCGCGGCGTTATGATCGTCCTCGAAGACGCGGGCCCGCCCATCTCGCCCGGCTCTGGGCCACTTCAAGGGTCGTCGGGACATACCGAGGATGGCGATACGCCCAGGTCTCCTGGCTCCCGCTTGCCTGGTCGTGGCGATCCTGATCGCGGCCGGGTTCGCCCTGCAATCGGCCCGGGTAAAGCCCCGCGACGATTGGCCGACCATCCGGGGCGCCCTGCAAGCGGGCGATGGGACCTCGCCGAGCCTTCCCTCCGGGCCCGGGTCGCCGCATCCTGAGGACGGCGAGGCCCGGCCTGGGCCAGGTGCTGGGCCTGCTGGGCCGGGAAGGAGTCCCGGGCCGCCCTTGAGTCCGTCCCGCCTGGCGACGCCAACCGCGCCGGGCGCTCAGCCTGCTCGGGGAACTGGCCCGCAAGGACGGCGACCTCACCGCCGCGGAGGCCCATTACTGGGAGGCGCCCGACTCGACCCTGCCGACGCCATCCCGGCCCGGACCCGGCTCCTGGAGATCCTGTTCCTGGAGGCGGAAGCCCGAGGCGGTGGCGGCCCTACGCGGTCTCTACGGCTCGACGGCGACACCCGGCATCTCGTCGCCCGGACCGGGACTCGCCGCCGCAACGGCCCAGCCGCATCTGCTCCGCGACCTGGGCGGCGAGGTCTCCCGGTTCGCGCGCCGCGGCTCGGCGAGGTCCTGAAACAACGCCCCGATGAGCCCCGACCTGCCGTCGCCTGATCGCCCGCAGGCGGGCGAGCCTTCGCGGGCCATCGGGGACCTGAATTCCGCTGCCGGGAGCCTCGAAGACGACCTCGAAGGGCGGATGGCCCTGGCCCGATGCCGGCCGAGGCCGGCGACCCGGCGGCGGCGCGGCTGACCTCGGCGAACCGCCCGCCGACCCGATCGACCGCCTTCGGCACCCGGCCCGGGCCAGGTCCTTGACGCGCTCGGCAAGCCTGACGAGGCGATCGATGCCCTGTAGCGGCCCTCGACGCCGATCCCAGGGAACGTCACCGCCCACCATCGGACGCTGCAACGCCCTGGCGGGGCAGGGGGAGGGCAGGGGAAGCGGCCGCCCACCCGGCCCGGGCCGAGGCCATCCGACCGTTCCTCGATCGCCTCAAGCGGGCCGTCCACGACCATCCCTCCGGCGTGGCCGATGCCGCGACCTGCGCCGACTTCGCCGAGATCTGCGAGGGCCTCGGGCTGCCGATCGAGTCCCGCGACTGGCACAGGGCGGCCGTGCGGATCGACCCGACCCGGCAATCGTCCCAGGCGGCCCTGGCGAGGCTCACCCCGATCGTCGAAGTCGACCCGATCCCGCCCGGATCGGTGCCGCCATCGTACTCGGCCGGGAAAGACGGGCCGTGGAGGCCGTCCTCCGCTGGTCTGTCCGCGGGCCTGGCCGATCGGGCCGAGGAACGGGCCTCCGATTCCGTTACGATCCGGGCGATCGGGGCGACCTGTTCATCGTCGATACGATGGGCGGCGGCGTGGCCCTGATCGATGCCGACGGCGATGGTTGGCTCGATGTGTACTTCGTCAACGGCGGGCCGCTCGACCTCGTGGGATTGCGTGATCGGGTCGAACCGCTCCCTGTTTCGCAACCTCGGCGACGGCACGTTCGGTGATCGTGACCGAGTCGGCCGGGGTGGCCGGCGGCGAGCATGGATGAAGCGCGGCGGTCGGCGGATGACGGCGACGGCGACGACGACCTGCTCGTCACCGGCTACCGGAGGACCACCCTCTACCGGAACCGGGGCGACGGCACGTTCCAGGACGTGACCGGCCCGGCCGGCGTCGGATCGGACCGATGGTCCACCGCGGCCGGTTTCGCCGACCTCGACGGCGACGGCGACCTGGATCTCGTCGTGATCACCTACGTGGATGCCGACCCATCCACCGCCCCGAAATGCCGCGATTCGGCGGGCCGGCCGATCCACTGCCCGCCCGGGCGGTTCGCGGCCCAGGCCGACCACCTCTTCCGCAACAACGGCGACGGCACCTTCACCGACGTCGCCGCCTCGTCGGGATTCGACGCGCCCGACGGCCGAGGGCTCGGCCTGGCGATCGTCGATGTCGACGACGACGGCCTGCTCGACATCTACGTCGCCAACGACGCGGTGCCCGACCACCTCTACCGGAACCTCGGCGGCCTCCGGTTCGAGGAAAGGGGCCTCTCGGCGGGCGTCGCCTACGGCGGCGACGGCCAGGCGACCGCCAGCATGGGGGTCGTCGCCGAGGATCTCGACGGCGACGGCCGGCCCGACATCCTGCATACCAACTTCCGATACGAGGGCACGACCCTGCACCGGAACCTCGGCGATGGCCTCTTCGCCGACGTGACGGCCGCCTCGGGGCTCGACGGCCCGACCCGGTCGGTCACCGGCTTCGGCGCGGCGGCGGTCGACCTCGACGCCGACGGCGACCTCGACCTGGTCATGGCCAACGGCCATGTGGACGACCTCTCGGCCGCGGGGCAGCCGATGGCCCAGCCGCCGCAGGTCTTCGAGGCGACCGCGCCGGGGCGATTCGCGATCGCGCCGGCCTCGGGCTATTTCGCCCGGCAATTCGTGGGGCGGGGGCTTGCGGCGGGCGACCTCGACAACGACGGCCGGGTCGACCTGGTCGTCGTCCATCGGGACGCACCGTCGGCCCTGCTCCGCAACGAACTCCCGGGCGGGCACTGGCTGGGCCTCTCGCTCCGGGGCCGCCCGCCCGCCTGCCGGACGCCGGTCGGCGCCTTGGTGACTTGCCGCGTCGGGGAACGGATCTTGCGGAGGAGATTGAGCGCCGGCACCGGCTATCTGTCGTGCCACGACCGGCGGATCCACCGGCCTGGGCGAGGCCCGGGTCGTCGAGGAGCTGGAAATTCGGTGGCCTTCCGGGGCGGTCGGGCGGTGGGCAAACCTGCCGGCCGACCGCTTCCTGGAAGTCGCCGAAGGAGATGCCGAACCGCGTGGTGATCGCCGGCTCGGCCCGTGGAACGCAACCCAACCGACCCGAAAGGATATCCCCCCATGAACGCCCGGATTCAACGATCGGCCGGCCTGGCGACGGCCGGCCTGCTGTGGGCCGTGATCGGCTGCGGCGAGGGGAAGCCGCCGGTCGATTCGACGAAGGAGGAGGCGACGGTGAAGGGGTCCGTCACCTACAAGGGGAAGACGGTGTCGAAGGGGGAAATCCGCTTCGACCCGTCGAACCACCTGCGCAAGGACGAGGTGGCACGCCGGGCGCCGATCGGCGCCGACGGGACCTACGAGGTCAAGACTCTGGTCGGCCTGAATCGGGTTTCGTTCTCGATCCCCTCGGTCAAGGATCCGCAGATGCAGGACTATTCGTTGGAATGCGAGGTGAAATCGGGGACCAATACGTTCGAGGCGGCCCTGCCGCCGCCGGGCGCCACACCCTGATCGGATCGGATCGGGTGGGGCGGCCCCGGCGGTCGCCCGTCGATCAATAGGCGTCGGACGAGATGACCTCGCTGCCGGCCCGGCTGCCCAGGGCCCACCAGACGGTGTTGCTGATCGAATTCTTGATCCCCTTCACCGAGCCGTCGGCCATGAGCGCGTTGACGACCCCCGGATGCCGGCTGGACGCGGTGACGGCGCCGCCCATGTCGCCCCAACGGCCGCCGTAGGTGCAGCTCCAGGTGTTGGGCGGCATCACGTGGTTGTACCGGGAGTTGCTCGGGCAGCCGTTGTACCAGAGCGAGCCGTTGGGATAGATGTTATTTTGATTCTGCGGCGTGGCAGCGGCCGACGGGTTCAGCCCCTTGCACTGGTTGTAGACCAGCGTGGGGTTGAGCAGGTCGGCCGCGGCGGGCTTGGAGAGCAGGGCGTAGGTCGACGGCGGGATCGTCGAATCCTGGACCCGGGTGTTCGTGAACCAGCCGATGCCCTTGACCTTCTCGCTGAAGGCGACCGTGTTGCTCAGGCCGTCGAGGATGTCGCGGAAGCCGGTGCCGGGGGTCATCTTGAGGTAATTGCCGGTCTTCCGCGAGTTGCCCGACCAGCCGAACAGGCCGTTGAAGGCGCCGGTGTTGTCCCAGTCGTAGAACGTGGCCGGGTTCGATCCGGCGTTGCCCGCGTAGTTCGACGACGCATTGGCGCTGGTCAGGCGATCGGTATCCGACGGGCAGCTGTAGGCCGCCACCCGGGTCCGGTGGATCGTCGTGTTGAACGGCAGGTTCCAGTCCTGCATGCCGTACATGAAATTCACGGCGTTGTACAGCGAGCCCTGCTCCATGTAGGGGAGCATCAGGGCCAGAGACGACCACTGGTTCCACTCGTCGGGGCCGTCGCCCCAGGGCAATCCGCCGAGCGTCTCGTGGTAGTTGTGCAGCGCGATGCCGACCTGCTTCAGGTTGTTGACGCATTGGATCCGCCGGGCGGCCTCGCGGGCCTGCTGCACGGCCGGCAATAACAGGGCGATGAGGACGCCGATGATCGCGATGACGACCAGGAGTTCGATGAGCGTGAAGCCACGTCGCGGGGGGTACGCCATGGGTCGCACGACCTTTCCGATGAGGGGAGGAACGATGTGATCGGATTCGGACCCTCGGGGCCGGCGATTCGGCCCCGATTTCTCGCACGCCGCCATCATGCGCAGGCGGGGGGCGAATTGCCAATCAAGAAATCCCGGCCGGGATTTCTCCTCGATCGGCCCCGGGCCTGCGGGTAAGATGGCGGGGCGCGCCGCCGACGTGGCCCCCGCCCGATCGCCCCGCGCGCCCCGAACCACCGGCCCTGAACCCAATCGGTGGCCGAGATGCCCGGATCCCCCCCCATCGCCGCGTTCGCCCTGGCGCTCTCCGCGGCCCTCAACGGCCAGGGTCGGGCCGACGACCCGCCGTCGCCGATCCCTTTCCGGTCGTACACCCGCGACATCCGGCCCCTGCTGCAAGCGTACTGCTTCGATTGCCACAACCCCACCAAGGGGAAGGGCGGCCTCGACCTGACCCCGATCGAGGGGGACCGGGAGGCGCTGGAGAACGACCCGCTCTGGGCCCGCGTCGGCGAACGCCTGGAGGCCGGCGACATGCCCCCGAGCAAGTCCCGGCAGCCGTCCGAAGAGGAACGGGCCCGGCTCCAGGGCTGGGTCGAGCACGTCGAGCGATCCCGGCCGGATTGCGCGACCCTGACGCCCGAGCAAAGGGCCGAGGCGCTGGCCGGCTACGCCAGCACCCGCCGGCTCAGCCGTTCGGAGTACGCCAACACGGTCCGCGACCTGCTGGGCATCGACGCGTCCGTGGGCGACCTGCTCCCCTCCGAAGGGGGCGGCGGCGAGGGATTCGACAACGCGGGATCAACCCTGTTCATCACGCCCGTTTTGGTCGAAAAATATCTGGAAGCGGCCGACAAGATCCTGGCGAAACTCCTGCCGGACGAGGGGCCTACCGAGGCCGGCCGACGCCTGATCGGCGAGGGCCCCGGCGCAGATCGGACGGCCGAGCAAGCCGCCCACGAAGCCCTCCGCTCGTTCCTGCCCCGGGCGTTCCGGCGGCCGCTCTTGCCGGGCGAGCTGGAACGCTACGAGGTCACCTTCGGGGAAGCAACACGACGGGGCCTCTCGTATGAGCAGGCGATGCGCCGGACGATCAAATCGGCCCTGGTCGCCCCCAGCTTCCTGTTCCTGGCCGTGAATCCGCCCGAGCAGCCGGGGGCCTTCCGCATCGGCCCGTACGAACTCGCCTCGCAACTGGCGTACTTCCTCTGGTCGTCGATGCCCGACGACGAGTTGCTGGCGATCGCCGGGTCGGGCCGGTTGGAAGACCCGGAAGTGATCCGGTCGCAGGTTCGCCGGATGCTGAAGGATCCCAGGTCAAGGGGCCTTGCCGACAGCTTCGCCGCACAGTGGCTGGGCATCCGCGACCTGGGCGCCACCATCCGCCCCGACGCCCGCCTCTTCCCCGAGTTCACGCCGGAACTCGCGTCGGCGATGCGGGCAGAAACGATCCTCTGCTTCGACGACGTGATCCGCAACGACCGGAGCCTGCTGGAACTGCTCGACGCCCGCTACACGTTCGTCAACGAGGCGTTGGCGGCGCACTATGGGATTGGGGGGATTCGGGGCTCCGAAATGCGCCGGGTCGAACTGGACGATCCCCGGCGGGGCGGCGTGCTGGGGCAAGCTGGCATCCTGGCCGTCACCTCGTACCCGCACCGGACCAGCCCCGTTTTGAGGGGCCGGTGGATCCTGGAGGAATTGCTGGGGACGGAAGTGCCCCCGCCGCCGCCCGACGTGCCCGTCCTGAACGAGCGAGGGAAGGACGCCCAGAACCTATCCCTCCGCGAGAAGTTGGAGCAGCACCGGTCCAAGGCCGAATGCGGCGCCTGCCACAGCCGGATCGATCCGCTTGGCTTCGGCCTCGAAAGCTTCGACGTTTTGGGCCGTTGGCGGGAAGAGGCCGGCGGCAAGCCGATCGATAACACGGGCACCTTGCCCACCGGCGAGGAATTCCGCGGGCCGGCCGAGTTGAAGGCGATCCTGCTGGGGACCCGCCGCCAGGAATTCCTCCGCAACCTGTCGAGGAAGCTGCTGGGATACGCCCTGGCCCGCGAGGTCAACCGCGTTGATCTCTGCGTGGTGGGCGATTGCGTGAACGCCCTGGAAGCGGGCGATTTCCGCGCCTCGCGGCTGATCGAAACGATCGTGCTGAGCTACCCATTTCTCCACCGCTATCACGCCGAATAAGGGGCCGTCGATGGGCACGAAGACGAAGGTACTCTCGCGGCGGACCGTGCTCCGGGGGATGGGCGTGGCGATGGGCCTGCCGCTGCTCGAAGCGATGATGCCCCGCGCCGGCGCCGGCCTTTCGGCCTTCGGTGCCGATCCCACCTCGGCACCCGTCCGAGCCGCCTACATGTATTTCAACGGCGCCTGGATGGACGCCTGGATCCCGAAGGAAACGGGCACCGACTTCGAGCTGCCTTTCAGCCTGACGCCGCTGGATCCGGTCCGCAATCACGTGAACATCCTCAGCGGCCTGGACAAGCCGTTCAGTCGCACGGGCGACGGCCACTACGCCAAGACCGCCAATTTCTTGACCGGTCTGCACGTCCGCAAGACGACCGGCCAGGACCTGAACTCGGGCGGCGTGTCGGTCGACCAGGTCGCGGCCGCGAGGATGGGCCACCTGACCCCCCTGCCGTCGCTGGAACTGGCGACCGACCCGGTCATCAACGGCCTCGATCGGGCGGTCAATTACACAAGAATGTATGGATCCTACATCTCCTGGGCCCGCCCCGACCTGCCCTTGCCCCGGATCATCGACCCCCGCGCCGCCTTCGAACGGATGTTCGGGCCGAGGGACGACAACGGCCGGCCGATCCCCCAGCCGAATCGGGACGAGGACCGCAGCCTGCTCGACGAGGCCCTCGAAGACGCCCGTTCTTTGAACCGCCGCCTCGGCCGCAATGACCGTCAGAAGCTGGAGGAATACCTCGACTCGGTCCGAAGCGTCGAGAAGCGACTGGGAAGGGGCCCGGCACCCACCTGGGAGCCGCCGACCCGCCCCGACGCCCTGATCCCGCCGCCCCGGATGGCCCGGCCCGATGTCCTGCACACCAGCAAGGACAATGGCGGCGACGGCACGGCGACGGCCGAAGGCGGCACGATCAACCCGCCCGAACTGGTCCGCCTGATGCTCGACCTGATGGTCCTGGCCTTCTGGACCGACACGACCCGCAACATCACGTTCATGTTCGCCAATGATGTTTCGCCCCGGAACTTCTCGTTCCTGGAGGGTGTCAGCGAGAACCACCACGGCTCGTCGCACCACGCCAACCAGCCGGCCAAGATCGAGTCCTACCGGATCATCACCCGCTGGCACGTCGAGCAATTCGCCTACCTGATCGCCCGCTTGCAGGCGATCCCGGAGGGCGAGCGGACGCTGCTCGACAATTCGATGATCCTCTGCGGATCGAGCCTGTCCGACGGCAACCGCCACGACCCCAACAACCTGCCGATCTTGCTTGGAGGAGGGGGCGGCGGCCGGATCGCGTCGGGGAAGCATATCGCCTCGCCCAGGAATACGCCCCTGTGCAACGTTTATCTTTCGATGCTGGGCTGCATGGGGGTCGACCTGCCGAGGTTCGGGGATAGCACCGAGCCGCTCAAGGGGTTGCTGGCCTGACGGGCCTTGGCACGAACAGGGCCTCCCACCGATGGCGGAAGTTCCCCAAGCCTTGAACTTCGGCCCACATACAGCCGACGTCCTCGAAGTTGTCGAGTTCATCCAGTCTGGACTGCTGCTCCGTGGCGTACCGCTCGATGGCCCACCCTTCAGGGTCATTCATGACCTCGCGGAAGCGGATCTCTTTCAAGATCCACCCTCGGATGCTCCGGACGGCACCTGGAACTGGAGGGACATCCGCCGCGCAGGCGGGACGGATGACGGCGATCTCGTAGAAAGCGAGGAGCGAAGACTACTGGGTCACGACATGCGTCGTCACTTCAGTGCCCTTAGGGACGTGATGTATCATATCGTAAAGCGTCAACTCGACGGCCTATGCTCCGAACAGCACATCCAGGAGATCTTGGGCGACCATGAGGCGATCGCCGAAGCGCGCGCTGCATTCGGGCCGACGCTTCCGCTCCTGGAACGGACGTTCGTTCTGAACCAAATAGGCGGATATCCTTGCGGTTGGGACGGCATCTATCCGAGCGGCCGGATGGTTGTTTACTTTCCTGCGCAAGACGATGCTTTGAGCGGTCCCCTCTCCGATCCCCTCGATTTTCCGCAGTCTTGTCAGCCCCGAAGGGGCGGCGGTCGGTAGCCAGGGGTGAAACCCCTGGGATCGTCGCGACGTGCACGTTCCCCCTTCAGTCCCACACATATCGTTCGTCGAACACGATACCATGCCGTTCCAGGAAGGCTCGATATTCCTCCTCGAACGTGGTCATCCGATGATGCTCTTCCTGATGGTCGATGTAGTCCTTGACCTTCTGGAGATGCGAATAGCTCACCGAGAAGGCCCCGTAACCTGCCTGCCAGGCGAAGCCCTCCAACTTCGGGAACGTCTCGTGGATCCATCGGGAGGATCCCGCCTTCACCAGGCGCATCGTCTCGGCGATCGACGCCGTTTTCTCGATCCCAACCAAAAGATGGAGATGATCCGGCATACCACCTGCTGCCAGGAGGACGCCCCCCTCGGATCGGAGGATCCCACCGAGGTAAGCGAAAAGCTGGGGCAAGATCTCCGGCGTGAGATACCGGGCCCGATTCTTGGTGGAGAAGATCAGATGGTGATGTTGGCAGGCGAATGATTGGGGCATTTTCTTCGAATTTTTGGTGGCTGCCGATCGGATTGGAATGGCTCGCGCTTGCTCCTTCGGGAATCCTGAAGGCACCTATCGGACCGTGCACAGGGGTTTCACCCCTGGCTACCAACCGCCGCCCCTTTGGGGCTGAGAAATTCCATCATCTGAACAGGATATGCGAGTGTTTGTCCGAAACTCGCCGTCCGTCCCCAAGGCCCTCCTTGCATCACCGGCACCTATCGCCCGGCCCCCGCCGGTCTCGGCGGATTCGCCACAAAGGCGGCCACATCGCGGGCGGCCTTGGTCTCGACTCCCGGCTTCTGGAGGAACCCCAGGTCGCGGGCCCAGTCGATGAACCGGTATTGCCAGGTGCCGAACGGGATGCCGTTGCGATCGGTCAGGCCGCCCGACATCCGACTTCCGTCGGGCAGGGCGTCGCCGGGATGCCGGCCGTTGCCGTACAGGTGCAGTTCCACGTTCGGCACGCCGGCGTTCAGCATCGCCTGGTAGTAATCGAGGGCCCAGATCGCATGGCCTCGATCGCCGGCGCTGCTGCACACCAGGAATGCGGGCGGGACGTCCTTGGGGATCGGCGGGGCGGTCCGTCCCCTGGCGAACGGGGTCGGGCCGGGGTAGATGATGCCGGTGAAATCGGGGCGGGAGGAGATCCCGGCGAACGGGTCGGTTGGGTCGCCGTTCTCCTTGTCGAAGATCTCGTACAACACCGCGGCGGGAGCGGACAACTCCGCGCCGGCCGAGAAGCCCATCACGCCGATCCGTTTGGGGTCAATCCCCCATTTGTCAGCATACGCCCGGACGACGCGGACGGCCTGCTGGGCGTCGCGGACGGCATCGACCTCCGCCACATAGCCGTCGGCGCGGAGGCGGTTCCGCAGGATGATGGTGTTGATGCCGTAGTTGTAGAAGTACGGCACGAAATCGGCCGCCTCGCCGCCGACGTTCAACGTCCGATGGCCGCCGCCGGCGATGACGATGATCGCGGTGCCGGTGTTGATGCCTTTCTCAACCGTATGAACCTCGATCGAGGGGTTATGGATCGAAACGATGCTGCTGATCCGCCCGGGCACGGCCTGGCTGAGGTTGTAGACCTCGGGGATGTGAAGCTTGTCGGCCTTGAGATAAGGCGAATCGGGGGCGAACAGCGGCACGACCACGCCGCCGGGCAGGATCGCCTGGGGCGCATACGGCTTGCCGGTGTCCTCGGCGGGTTTGGGGATCGATTGGGGCGGGGGCAGGGGGGGTAGTTGGGCCTTCGTCTGCGCGAGGGCCGGGGTACCGACCAGGATCCCGGCGAAAAGGGTGACCATGCGTTTCATCGGTGCTCGAACCCCCGGCATGCGTTTCCAGGAACAGGGCCTCGGGCCAATTCTATCCCGTCACTCGGGGCAGCCATACTGCTCGGCGAATCGGCGGGCGAGGTCCGCCAGGGGTTCGTCCAGGATCGCGTAGGCCTGCCGACGGATCTCCTCCGGCACGCCGCCGTAGAAGGCCTGGGCGATCCCGCCCGCCATGCAGGCCAGGGTATCGCTGTCGCCGCCCAGGGAGACGGCCAATCGGACCGCCGATTCAAAGTCGTCGGATTCCAGGAACGCCCGGATCGATTGCGGGACGCTCCCCTGGCAGGAAACATCGAACACGTATCGAGGCCGGATCTCGTCGATCGGCGTGCCCAGGTCGTAGCCGAAGGACGACTCGACATGGAAGCGGATTTCCTCCTTCGACCGGCCCTTGCGGGCCAGGAAGACCGCCGAAGCGACCGCCTGGGCCCCCTTGATCCCTTCGGGATGATCGTGAGTGACCTCGGCGCTCCGCCTCGCTTGCTCCAGCACCTCCTCGAGCGTGTCGAAGGCGAAGCCGACCGGGCTGACCCGCATCGCGGAACCGTTGCCCCAGGAGTAATACGGTTCGGGTTGATCCGATCTCGCCCAGAGGTGGAACTGGCCCCCGTACCCGGCCCGGGGATAGGCTCGGTAGTAGCGCTTCAGCAGGTCGACGTACGTGCCGCCGTGCATCAGGGAATCGGCGAGGGCGATGGTCAGGACCGAATCGTCGGTAAACCGGCAATCCGGGTGGAAGAGGCGGAAATGGGTCGTCTTGATCGGATCACGCTCGTAGGGCGAGCCGATGATGTCCCCGGCGATGGCGCCGATCATGAGGGCGACTCCCAGAGGGTTGATATCGGCATCATAACCGGCCCGGCTCCCGGCCGGACAACACGGCCGAGGCATGCATTTCCGGCGCATAGCCCGCGCGGATCGCGGCCACGGTCGAGGCCGGCGTGAGTACCGACACCACCCCGCCCGCCGGGGTCGGGCGCGATCCCGTGTAGCCGCCGGGCGACCAGGCGAAGAGGCGGCCCTGCCGGAGCAAGCACGCCGTCCCATCGCCATCTTCCGGCGACACGAATACCCCGTCCGGCAGATCGTCGATCGGATGCCGGAAGGTCCGCTTCGACCGGCCGGGGCCGATCCTCTCGCGGTGGAGTTGCTCATCGATCGCCCCCGCCGAGGGGAGGCGCTTCGCGTTGCCGGCGGCCCAGGCTGCCGCGAAATCGCGGTACGCCTGACGGCGGCATTCGAAGCAGGGGCGATGGCCTGCGGCCAGGCCCGTCGCCTCGTCCAGGAAGAACAATTCCGTGTAACGGTCCGGCGCCATGACGGCCCGGTGCCGGCCGTTGAACTCCAGCCGGCAGAGGATCCACCGCTTCACCTGCCAGGGGCGCGCGATCCGCCCCCCGGCCTCGTGGATCCGGCCGCGATTGCCCATCATCGCCCCGCGATCGGCCACGGCTACGATCTCGCCGAAGGGGGTGACCCGGTTCTGCCTGGGCATGATCCGCCCCTTTCCTCGCCGCGCCATCGCCCCCCGCGCCCGGTCGAGCCCGCCCGGAGGGGGCCGCCGCAGTAGGGGGGCCATGGTCGGCCCGGGGAAGGCCGTCTCATCTGCAATCCCCACGACATCCATAAAATTACCAAAAATAACCAACCTATCAATTTGATTGTTTTGCTCCAACTTTTTCCCCGACCTTCCGCCCCGCTTCAGCACAGCCCCGGCCCGCGGCGCCGGCCCGCCGGAGACGCCCCGTCCCCGTCCGATCCGGCGGCCATCATCCGTTCGCGCTGGGCCTTCGCCGATGGCAGCTTCACGTTCCAGGCGAGCCCCAGGCGGGCGAGGGCCCAGATCACCCCATAGCTCACGTCGATCTGCCACCAACGCAGCCCGTGGCGGGCCGAATTCGGGAAGGCGTGGTGGGTATTGTGCCAACCTTCGCCCATCGCCAGCACGCCGAACAGGGCGTTATTGCGGCTCTCGTCGTTGCTGCGATAGGGCCGCAAGCCCCAGAGGTGGCACGCGGAATTGACGCTCCAGGTGACGTGATGGACCAGGAAGATGCGGACCAACCCGCCCCAGATCAGCCCCGTCGCGGCCCCCGCCCACGTCCCGGTGGCCAGGCCCCCGAGGGCCGCCGGGATGAGCAGGCCGAGGGCCACCCACGCCGGGAACAGGGCACTTGCCGCGCGGAGGGCACGGCTCCGGTCCAGGTCCGGGACGTATCGGCCGATTTCCGAAGGCTCTGGGTCGAAAAACCAGCCGATATGGGCGTGCCAGGTACCCCGCAGGAGGCCGAGGAAACCGCCGTCGTGGCCGTGCGGCGAATGGGGGTCGCCGGCCGTGTCCGCGTGCTGGTGGTGGCGTCGGTGGGTGGCGACCCAGTTCCGCAACGGCCCCTGGACGGCCATCGAGCCGAGCACGGCGAGGACCAGCTTGACGGCGAGATTCGTCTCGAATGAGCGGTGGACGAAAAGGCGGTGATAGCCGACGGTAATCCCCAGGAGCGTCGGGATGTACAGGCCCAGCAGGAGGCCCAGGTCGATCCACCGGAAGCCCCACCCCCAGACCAGAAAGGGGGTCGCCAGCACGGCGACCAAAGGGACGACGATGACGACGAGGACCGCCAGGCGGATCCCCAACGAACTCCGTCCCGAAGCCTCGCCCGAAGCGGGTACCTCGGCGGCGGGGTCGGCCACCGGAAACTCGGCGGCCTCGACCGGATCGGGCGGTTCGCTCATAATCGTCCACTTATCTTGTGCCATCCCATCAAGATAAGCTCAAGATAAGCTTGCTCTCTCGCGGCATGGATCTCCAGCCGATCCGGCAAATGCCGGGCCAACCTTCCGAATGAAGGCAACCCGTTCGCGGATTTCCTCGCGGATTGGAGGCCATGGGCAGGGGAGGATAGGCCCGGCCGATTGCACCCTAAGGAGTCACCCGAATAAGATCTTATGCACAGGAATCCGAGCGACGGGGGCTCGGTCCCATCCCGGCCGAGTCCCTGTTCCGGGCGAGCCCAACGATGAGCGACGTCACCCGCATCCTGTTGGCCATCGAGCAGGGCGACCCCCAGGCGGCCGAACAGTTGCTGCCGCTGGTCTACGACGAGTTGCGAAGGCTCGCCGCCGCACGGATGGCGGCGGAGAAGCCGGGGCACACGCTCGACGCCACGGCCCTGGTCCACGAGGCCTATCTGCGCCAGGTCGGCGACCAGCGATTCGAAGATCGCGGGCATTTCTTCGCCGCCGCGGCGGAGGCGATGCGGCGGATCCTGGTCAACCATTCGCGGGATCGCAACCGCCTGAAGCGGGCGGGCGGGCGGGCGCGGCTGGAGTTGCTCGACCAGATCGGTTCCCTCGCCGAGGATTCCGACCTCGTCCTGTCGCTCGACGAGTTGCTCCCCCGGCTGGGCGAGGAGGATCCGGTCGCGGCGCGGGTCGCCCACTTGCACCTGTTCGGCGGGCTCTCCGTCGAGGAGGCAGGCGAGGCGCTGGGGATCTCGCGGGCGGTGGCCTACCGGAACTGGAAGTACGCCCGCGCCTGGCTCCGCGAGAGCCTGTCCAAATAACAACCGGGAAGGCGCGAGACGCTTTTCGCCCGGACGGGGCATTGGGTATTGGACCCATCCCCGGAGGAGAGGCATGGCCGTCGACCCCGCCCGAGCGAAGTCGCTGTTCCTGAACGCGTCGGACCGCGCCGACCCGGCGGAGCGCGCCGCCTATCTGGACCGCGAGTGCGGCGGCGACGCCGAGCTCCGGGCTCGGGTCGAGGCGTTGCTGAGGGCCGAAGTGGCTCCCCTGGCTGTCGGGGACAGCCTCCCCGAACCGCAGGAGGACGCCACCGGCGCGTTCCTCCCCGAGGGGCCGAACCCGACGGAAGCGGCAACCGGTGAGCACCCGCCCGACGCGCCGCCGGAGACGATCGACCACGCCGATCCCGAGGCCACCGCGGCACGCGAATCGGCGTCGCCCCCGACCGATCCCGACGCGACCGAGGCGCGGCAATCCGGGTCCGCCCCGCCACGGGCGGCCCGGCCCGCGAACGACAAGGCGATCGGCACGGTCATCGCCGGGCGTTACACGCTGGTCGAGGTGATCGGCGAGGGCGGAATGGGCTCGGTGTACCTGGCCGAGCAGACCCGGCCGGTCCGGCGCCAGGTGGCGCTGAAGCTGATCAAGACGGGGATGGACTCGCGGGCCGGGCTGGCCCGTTTCGACGCCGAGCGCCAGGCCCTGGCGCTGATGGACCACCCGAACATCGCCCGGATCTACGACGGCGGCGTGACGCCGTCGGGCCAGCCGTTCTTCGTGATGGAGCTGGTCCAGGGCGTGCCGCTGACCGAGTACTGCGACCGGCAACGGCTTTCCGTGAAGTCCCGCCTGGAGCTGTTCGTGGCCGTTTGCCAGGCGGTGCAACATGCCCACCAGAAGGGGATCATCCACCGCGATTTGAAGCCGGGGAACGTGCTGGTCACCGAGGTGGACGGCCGGCCGACGCCCAAGGTGATCGACTTCGGCGTGGCGAAGGCGACCGAGCAAGACCTGACCGACATGAGCTTCGCCGACACCGGAGCGATCGTGGGGACCCCCACGTACATGAGCCCGGAGCAGGCCGACCCGTCGTCGATGGACATCGACACGCGGACCGACGTGTATGCCCTGGGCGTGATGCTCTATGAACTGCTCACCGGCTCGCCGCCCCTGGACGCCCGGCAGTTCCAGCGCGGCGCCGTCCTCGAAATGCTGCGGATGGTGCGGGAGGTCGACCCTCCGCGGCCGAGCACCAAACTGAGCACGGCCGAGGCCCTGCCGAACATCGCGGCCAAGCCGAGCATCGAGCCGGGGCGGCTGTCGAAGCTGTTGCAGGGGGCTCGACTGGGTGGTGATGAAGGCCCTGGAAAAAGACCGCAACCGGCGGTACGACACGGCCAACGGCTTCGCCCGCGACATCCAGCGGTACCTGGCCGACGAGGTTGTCGAGGCCCGGCCGCCGAGCCGGGGCTATCGACTCCAGAAATTCGTCAAGCGGAACAAGATCCAGGTGATCGCGGCCAGCCTGCTCCTGCTCGCGTTGCTGGCCGGGATCGTCGGCACTTCGTGGGGGATGAGGGAAGCGAACCTGGCCCGGGCGGCCGAGCAGAGGCGGGCCGATGGCGAACGAGATGCCAAGGTCGACGCCCAGCGGGCTCGGGACGCGGCAGCCGAACAGCGCGACAAGGCGATCGCGGCCGAAGCCCAGACCAAGATCATCAATGAGTTCCTCACCAAAGACCTGCTCACCCAGGCCGAGCCCGAGAACAATGCGGTGGAGGACAATGTCACGCTCCTGGAGGTGCTCGACCGCGCGGCCGAAAAGGTGGGAACACGCTTCGCGAACCAGCCGGAGCTTGAACGAAGCTTGCGCAGGACGATCGCAGCGACGTATCACGGCCTGGCGTCCTGGGAGAAGGCCGAAACGCAATGGGTGGCGTTACTGGAGGCCGCGCGGGAGCAGGATCCGCAGTCGTCCGATTTTTATCAGGCCCAAGGCGCGCTTGCTCACATCCTCTCCCACCGGGACCGATGGGACGCCGAGGTCTTGAAGATGGCCGAGGAGTCGGTCAAGGGACTCGAACGCCTCCTCGGCCACGACCACCACTGCACCATCACGAGCACGAGAAACCTCGCAGCGCTCTACCAGGAGCTCGGGAAGTCTGACTTGTCGCTGCAACTCTACGAGCAGATCTACGAGCAGACGATGGCCAAGCGGAAAGCCGAACTCGAACCCGACCACCCCGACATACTCCAAGGCATGAATTCGCTTGTGGTGGCCTACCTGAACACCAGGCAGTACGACAAGGCCCTGCCGCTGTGCGAACAGTCGTTTGAGATGACGAGGGCCAGGTTCGGTCCCGACCACCTCGAGACCATCCTCTGCATGGACAACCTGGGGTCGTGCTACGCCGAACTCGGCAAGCCGGACCTGGCCATCCCGTTATGGTTGCAGACGATCGAGATAAGGAAGGCCAAACTCGGTCCCGACCACCCCGATACCCTTCGAAACATGAGCAATCTGGCGACCATTTACTTTAGATTGCGTCGCCTCGAGAACTCCGTCCCGCTTTTCGAGGAGGTGCTCCAGCTCGCAGAGAAGAAGCTGGGCCGGGACCACCCGTTCACGCAGGGCGCGATCACCAACCTGGGGGTCAACTACCAATCCGCGGGCCGGCTGCAGGAGGGGGCCCTACTCCTCGAACAGGCGTTCGAGATGAGTAAGGCCAAGCTCGGCCCCGACCACCCCCATACCATTCAAAACATGAGCAGTCTGGCGAGCGTTTACTTCGGATTGCGTCGCCTCGAGAAGTCCGTCCCGCTGTTCGAAGAGGTGCTCGCGCTCGCGGAGAAGAGGATGGGCCGGGACCACCCGATCACGCTGGCCGTGATCGCCAACCTGGGGGTCAACTACGACGCCGCGGGCCGGCTGGAGGAGGGGGTCCTACTCCTCGAACAGGCGCTTGAGATGAGGAAGTCCAAGATCGGCTTGGACCACCCCGATACCCTTCGAAACATGAGCAATCTGGCGAAGGTTTACCTCAAGCTGGGCCGGCTCGAAAAGTCCATCCCGCTCCTCCAGGAGGAACTCATGCTCGCGGAGAAGAAACTGGGCCGGGACCACATGGATACGCAGGACGTCATCGGCAACCTGGGGGTCCACTGCGTCGCCGACGGCCGATTGGTGGAAGCGATCTCCCTCCTCGAAGAAGCCCACCGAGCGGCGACACGATTTCCTACGCTTCGCTGGGCCACGGATGAATTAAAGACGGCTTATGAAAAGGCGGGCGAGCCCGCCGGACTGACCGTCCTGCTCCAGGAGCAGTTGGCCGATCTTCGCCAGACGCTCCGGAAAGACAGCCCAGAACTGGCGGACATGCTCGACCAGATCGGCCTTGACTTGCTTCAACAGAAGAAATGGGAGGAGTCCGAACCGTTCTTCCGCGAGAGCCTGGCGATCCGCGAGAAGGTGCAGCCCGATGCCTGGTCCACCTTCAACGCGCAGTCGATGCTCGGCGGGGCCTTGCTCGGCCAGGAGAAATACGCCGAAGCCGAACCACTGCTCCTGTCCGGTCACCAGGGCATGAACCCTCGCGAGGCCATCCCTCTGCGGGCCAAGAACCGCCTGCCCGAAGACCTCGACCGACTGGCCGAGCCACAAAAGACCGTCATCCCACCTCAAGCCGAGGTCCGCATGGCCGCGGCCCTCGACCGGCTCATCGAGCTATACACCGCCACGGACAGGCCCGACGAGGTCCGGAAGTATCAGGCCGAGCGGGCGAAGTACCCGGCGGCCACCCCGCCGGCGGGGGAGACGAAATGACCGGTCGTCCGTTCAGGGCTTCCAGCCACCGCGGTCGGCGGATACCGGGTGGTGCCGGGATCCGGGCGGGCTGGGCGGTCTACACATAACCCGGTGATGCCTCGGCTGCGGAGGGTCGGCGATGCCGGATTCCGCGAGGCCTGAAAAAAAACGGGAAGGCGCGAGACACTTTTCGCTCGGACGGGGCATTGTGTAGTGGACCCATCCCGAGAGGAGAGGCATGGCCGTCGATCCCGCGCGAGCGAAGTCGCTCTTCCTGGCCGCGTCGAGCCTCCAGGACCGGACCGCCCGGGCTGCGTACCTCGACGAGGCCTGCGGGGGCGATGCGGCCCTCCGGCAGCGGGTCGAGGCTCTGCTGGGCGCCGACGACGGCGTCGAGCCCCCCGGGGCGGGCAATGAAGAGACAGTGCCCGGACACCCCCCGGCTGCCTCACCGGACGCGACCGAAGTCGTGGACAACCCGACTCATGCGTCGGCGGCCCTGGCGGCCACCCAGGCTGGATCGGCCGGGACGGACGCCACGGTCGCGGACCACCCGGGCGACGTCGGGAGGGTATCCAACGGCCTGGGCCGGGTGATCGCCGGCCGGTACACGCTGGTCGGGGTCCTGGGCGAAGGGGGGATGGGCACGGTCTACCGGGCCGACCAGGCGGCGCCGGTCAAGCGGCAGGTGGCGCTGAAGCTGATCAAGGTCGGGATGGATTCGAGGGTCGTGCTCGCCCGGTTCGACGCCGAGCGCCGGGCCTTGGCCCTGATGGACCACCCCAACATTGCGCGCGTGTACGACGGCGGCACGACCGACACCGGCCAGCCGTTCTTCGTGATGGAGCTGGTGAACGGCGAGCCGATCACCGACTACTGCGACCGCCTGCGATTGCCGGTCCGGACCCGCCTGGAACTGTTCGTGACGGTCTGCCAGGCTGTCCAGCACGCGCACCAGAAGGGGATTATCCACCGCGATCTGAAGCCTTCCAACGTGATGGTGACCGAGGTCGACGGCCGGGCGATGCCCAAGGTCATCGACTTCGGGGTCGCCAAGGCGACCGAGTTCAACCTCACCGACCTGAGCCTGGGCGACACCGGCGCGATCGTGGGCACGCCGGCGTACATGTCGCCCGAACAGGCCGACCCGTCGTCGATGGACATCGACACGCGGACCGACATCTACGCCCTGGGCGTGATCCTGTACGAACTGCTGGCGGGATCGCCGCCGATCGACGCGAAGCAGTTCCAGCGGGGCGCGATCCTGGAAATGCTCCGCATGGTGCGGGAGTACGAGCCGCCCAAGCCGAGCACCAAGGTGAGCACGGCCGACGCCCTGCCCAGCATCTCGGCCAGCCGCGACGCCGAGCCGGCGCACCTGAAGCGGGCGCTCAAGGGGGACCTCGACTGGATCGTGATGCGGGCCCTGGAGAAGGACCGCCGCCGCCGCTACGAGACCGCCAACGGCTTCGCGGCCGACATCCAGCGGCACCTGGCCTCCGAGCCGGTCACGGCCGCGCCGCCCAGCCGCGCCTACCGGGTGCGGAAGTTCATGCGCAAGTACCGGGGCGAGGTGACCGCCGCCAGCTTGCTGCTGTTCGCGCTTCTGGCGGGGATCGCCGGGACGACCTGGGGCCTGTTCGAGGCGAGGCGCCAGGAGGCCGCCGCCAACCACTACGCGGGCGAGGCCCAGGCCCAGGCGAAGGTGGCCGGAGACAACGCCAAGAGGGCCGACGCCGAGGCCCAGGCGGCGCGGCGGGCCGAGAAGGAAGCCCGGGATCGCGAGGCCGCGGAGGCCGCCGCCAAGGCGCTCGCGCAGCAGGAAACGCGACGGGCCGAGGCGGAGCGGGCGCGGACGCTGGTGCAATTGACGAGGGCCGAAGGGCTGCTCTACTCCGGCAAGCTCGCCGAGGCCCAGAACAACTTCGAGGCGGGCAACGGCGGCCTGGCCCTGCATTACCTCGACCAGTGCCAGGTCGGCCTGCGTGGCTGGGAATATCGCTACCTCTGGTCGCGCGTGAACGCCCGGCAAACGCTGGTGGGGCACGCGGGCGAGGTGACGAGCGTGGCGTTCAGCCCCGACGGCAAGCGTATCCTCACCGCCAGTTATGACGGGACGGCGAAGGTCTGGGACGCCGCGACGGGCCAGCAAATCCTCACCCTCAAGGGGCACACCATGTGGGTGATCAGCGCGGCCTTCAGCGCCGACGGTCGGCGGATCGTCACGGGCGCCGGCGAATACGGCATTGTCGGCAAACCGACGCGGAGCGAAGCGAAGGTCTGGGACGCCGCCACGGGCCGGGAACTCCTCGTCCTCAGCGTGCGGCAAAGCCCGGTGTGGAGCGTGGCGTTCAGCCCCGACGGCCAACGCATCGTCACCTGTGCTGCCGACTGGGGCGATGCCGCCCCTCCCGCCGCGGAGGTGAAGGTGTGGGACGCCGCGACCGGCCGGGAGATCCTCGCCATCCCGGGGCTCACCGGCGACGTTCGTTGCGTGGCCTACAGCCCCGACGGCCAACGCATCGCCACCGGCGGCGATCCGGCGAAGTCCTGGGACGCCGCGACCGGGGAGGAACTCTTCACCTTCCCGGGTGTGGCGTCCAGCATGACCTACAGCCCCGATGGCAAACATCTCCTCGTCGGCAGGCACGACAGGACGGCGAGGGTGTGGGATGCCGAGAAGGGCGACGAAATCCTCGTGCTCAAGGGGCACGCGAGCGCGGTGGAGTGCGTAGCTTATAGCCCCGATGGCCTCCGCATCGTCACGGGCAGTTGGGACCAGACCACGAAGGTGTGGGACGCCGCGACCGGCCGGGAACTCCGCGTCATCAAGGGGCATGCGGGCTTCGTGCGCGGCGTGGCCTTCAGCCCCGATGGCCAGCGCATCGTCACCTGCAGCGACGACGCATTGGCGAAGGTGTGGGACGCCGAGAAGGGCCAGGAAGTCCCGGCCCTCAAGGGGCACGGCGACTTCGTGAGGGGCATCGCCTACAGCCCCGACGGCCTGCGGATCGCGACCGCCAGCGGCGACGGCACGGCGAAATTGTGGGACGCCGCGACGAGCCGGGAGATCCTCACCTTCCGGGGGCACACCGACCCGACGGTGGCCGTGGCCTACAGCCCCGACGGCAAGCGCATCGTCACCGGCAGCAAGGACAAGACGGCGCGGGTGTGGGACGTCGAGACGGGCCGGGAGATCCTCGCCCTGAAGGCGCACAAGGACGAGGTGTGGGGTGTGGCCTACAGCCCCGACGGCCGGCGAATCGCCACCTGCGGCGTCGACCGGACGGTGAAGGTATGGGATGCCGCGACGGGCGCCGAAATCCTCACCCTGAAGGGCCACACCGGCGTGGTGTGGGGCGTGACGTTCAGCCCCGACGGCAAACACCTGGTCTCCGGCGGCTCGGATGGGATGGCGCGGGTCTGGGACGCCGCCACGGGCCGGGAGATCC
This sequence comes from Isosphaeraceae bacterium, assembly GCA_046350035.1. Taxonomy (GTDB): domain Bacteria; phylum Planctomycetota; class Planctomycetia; order Isosphaerales; family Isosphaeraceae; genus CALLYK01. The sequence goes on from JAXMBD010000033.1 coordinate 76,090, forward strand.
GCACGATCGACGGGCGAACGGAGGGGGTGCTCTCCGTGGCCTACAGCCCCGACGGCCGACG